>JALYOC010000055.1 GCA_030857095.1 Myxococcota bacterium
GCCCCAGGCTGGGCCGGAACAGTGGTCCGCGCGGCCAGCGGCTGGGCCGGGGTCCGGATCGACGGGAGCGGGTTGCCAGTCCGACCGGCCTCCACCACCACCGCCAGCGCGGCCGCGAAGCCGTTCCGCCTCCGTGGTGCCCAGCGGGCCGCCTTGGCCAGCTGCCGGGACGAGGCGCGCCGGCGCGACTCTGCCCACCGAAACAGGTCCCTTCCGCTGGTCGACTTGCTCATGTGTTCAGGTATAGCGCAGGGGGCTGACACTGAACAGACGTGCGGCTACCAGATCGTCTGCAGGCCTAGATAAATCAGCTACTTGGCGGCGGCTCCCTCGGTTCGGGGCCGACCGCGCCGAGCTTCAGCCCGCCGAGCTCTTCGACGACCCATCGTTGGGCCCAGGCTCCGCCTCCCCCGCTGGCTTCTCCACCGAAAGGGGGTCCGCGGGCGAAACGGCGGAGGTGGCCGGGGGCACGTTTTGCTGGTGACGTTCGGCGGTGCGCTCCGCCTCGCGCATCATCTCGTTGTATTCGGCACGCCGGGCCTCGGCGATCTGTTGGGCGGACCGCTGGGACCGCTCCCCGGCGCGGACGCCCGCCCGGGTGGCCCTCAGGGTGAGCAGGATGCCCAGGGCCAGGGTCCCTACCCGCGCCGCGAGCAGCCCCGGCCGCGCCACTACGCTCTGCAGCCCGCCGGTGGCCACGTCCAGCAACAGGTAGAACAGCTCTCCGCTCAGCGCCGCACCAAAGGCGAAGCTCAGCGGCCGCAGCCCCAGCGCGCGGCCCATCCCGTACCCCAGCACTGGCAGCACCCCCACCAGCCAGAACCGGGCGACCAGCACGTTGAGCAGCACTCCCACCAGCATCGGGGCGCCGTCCATCCTGGGACGCAGCCAGACCGCGAAGGGCGCGGCGATGATCGCTCCGGACATGGCGGCCAGCAGCCCCATCCCCAGGATCAGCATCAGCCGGCGGGAGCGGACGTTCAGCTGCTGGAGCAGCGAGGGCGGTGCGGCGGGCGGGGTCACCGGTGCAGCCTACTCGTCGTCCCCCGTTTCGGGCGACAGGTGAGCGGGCGGTCCCTCCCCGTACAGCACCTCCACCAGCTCCAGACCCTGCGGCGGCGCGGTGGGTCCGGCGCGCTTCCGATCCCGGGACTCCAGCACCTCCCCCACCCACTCCGGCGGCGCCTTCCTCTTCCCCACGTGCACCAGGGTCCCCACCAGGTTGCGGACCATGTGCTTGAGAAAGGCGGTGCCGTTCACCTCCACCACCAGCTCCTCCCCGGCGTGGCCGCTGACCCTCAGCGACCGGATCTCCCGCAGGGCATGGGCGGCCTGGCAGTCCGCGGCGCGGAAGGCGGAGAAGTCGTGCTTGCCGATCAAGGCGGTGGAGGCCACCCGCATCGCGTCCACGTCCAGCGGCGGGAAGACCTGCCAGTGGGTCCGCCGGCTCATTGGCGCGCGGCCGGGCCGGTTGATGATCCGATAGCGGTAGCGCTTCCCCAGCGACCAGAGGCGCGGATCGAAGTCCTCCCGCACCTCCTCCGCCCGCACCACCGAGAGATCCGGGGGCAGCAGGCCGTTGAGGCCCCGCTCGTAGGCCAACAGCGGCAGTCGGCGTTCGGTGACGAAGCTGGCCACCTGGCCCAGGGCATGGACCCCGGAGTCGGTGCGGCTGGCGCCTTGAATCCGGTGCCGCGCCCCCAGCAGCTCCTCCAGCGCGCGCTCCAGGACCTCCTGCACGCTGCGGCCGTTGAGCTGGAACTGCCAGCCCACGAAGTCGGTGCCGTCGTACTCCAAGGTAAGCTTGAGACGGGGCATCAGCGGTACTTGAGCCAGCTGGAGAGGATCTCCCGCACCAGCGCCTCGGGGGTGGTCTGGTGCAACGTTGCGATCTGGCCCAGCTTCTTCAGCTCGCCGGCTGCCAGCGGCAGCGCCAGCAGCTGCTCGGTGCCGCGCGGCTCGGGCTCGGCGGACTGCTCGTCGCCCTGCCCCTCCTCCCACGGCTTCTCCGCCACCGCAGCGGCGTTCTCCCGGGCGCGGGCCTCGGCGGCCTTCACCTCCTCGGCCAGCTCCGCCAGATCCAGCGCCTGCTCGTCGGTCTCCGGTCCGCTCTTCTCTTCCCCCTGCCGCGCCTTCTCCACCTCCAGCTCGTCGAAGAACAGCTGACGCAGGAAGTTGGAGAGGTGGAGGTTGGAGGGGGTGAACTCGCTCTGGGCCAGGTAGCGATCCAGATCCTGCTGGAACTCCCAGGCCGTCTGGTAGCGCCGGTCGCGATCCTTCTCCAGCGCCCGCATCACGATCCGCTCCACCTCGTCGGGGATCTCCGGGCGGAAGTAGGAGGGCGCGTGGATCCGTCCCTCGCTGATGGTCTTGAGGACCGCCACCTCCGACTCGCCCTTGAACAGGCGGTAGCCGGTCAGCCACTCGTAGAGCACCACCCCCAGGCTGAACAGGTCGCTGCGGGCGTCCAGCGGAAGTCCGGAGGCCTGCTCCGGGCTCATGTAGCTCAGCTTCCCCTTGATCTCCCCTGCGCGGGTCTGCTCCACCTGGTTGCTGGCCTTGGCGATGCCGAAGTCCAGGATCTTCACGCCACCGTCGAAGGACACCAGGATGTTCTCGGGGGTGATGTCCCGGTGGACCAGCTCCAGCGGACTGCCGGCCAGGTCCGTCTTCTGGTGCGCGTAGGAAAGGCCCTGGCAGACCGAGGAGGCGATCTTCAGCGCGTAGACCAGCGGGAAGGCGATCCCCATCTCCGCAGCGCGGGGGATCACCCGGCGCATGTCCCGGCCGGAGATGTACTCCATGGCGATGTAGTAGCTGTCCGCCACCTTCCCCAGGTCGTGGATCTGCACGATGTTCGGGTGGTTCAGCTGGGCGGCCAGCCGGGCCTCGTTGAGGAACATCTTCACGAACGAGGACACCTTGGTCAGGTGGGGCCGGATCCGCTTGAGGACGATGGTCCTGGCCGGACCGGACCCGCTCTCCTCGCGGGCAAGGAAGATCTCCGCCATCCCGCCCACTGCCAGCCGGTCCACCAACGCGTACTTGCCAAACCGGGCGGTGGAGTTCGTCGCAGCCATGAACCATTCGATCATATCGCCCGGAGCGAGGGCGACGCATTGTTCGTATGTTGCGGCGGGGTTCACCCCACGTCCACCGCTAGCACCTTGAGAGGAGAAGGCAGCGCCTCCGGCTCCGGGAAATCCGCCGCCGAGGCGGTCAGCTCCGCCCGAATCGCTGGCCGGCGCTGGGCGCTGACCAGCCCCTCGCGGACCTGGAGCGCGAACCGGGTGGCGCTCAGCGTCGCCAGGTTGCAGCAGGCCAACAAGATCCCCCCGGGGGCGATCAGCGGCGCGGCCTGGGTGACCAGCCGGGCGTAGTCCTTCCCGGCGGAGAAGCGGCCCTCCTTGCTGGTGGAGAAGGAGGGGGGATCGAGGATCAGCAGGTCGAAGCGCTCTCCGCGCTTGTGCAGCCGCCGCAGCCACTCGAACACCTCGCCGGCCAGGAAGTCCCGGGGGGCCACCGGATGTCCGTTGAGCTGGGTGTTCTCCGCGCCCCAGTCCAGCACCCGGCGCGAGAGGTCCAGGTTCACCGCCCGCTGGGCGCCACCGGCCAGCGCGGCCACCCCGAAGCCACAGGTATAGGCAAAGCAGTTGAGGACGGTGCGCCCCTGGGCCTCCTTGCGCACCCAGGCCCTCCCCTCGCGCATGTCCAGGTACAGGCCCACCGACAGCCCCTGGCCGGGGCGGATCCAATAGCGCAGCCCCGCCTCCCGCACCTCCAGCTGCGGCACCGGCTGCCCGCGGGCGGCGACCTCCGGCGCCAGCTGGTCCTTCTGGGTGTTGGCCACCACCCTCGCCTCCCGCGGCCGGCGCTTGAGGTAGATCGCCCTGGGAGAGAGCACCGTCTCCAGCGCGTCCAGCAGCGCCTGCTCCTCGTCCCCCGAATGCTCGCGGTACAGGCTGAGCACCGCCACCCCGTCGAACCAGTCCACGGTGACGTCCGGCAGCCGGTCCCCCTCCCCGTTCACCACCCTAAAGGCGTTGGTGTGCGGCGAGTCCCACAGGGCCCCGCGGAGCGCGCGGGCCCGGGTCAGCGTGGAGCGCAGGTCGGCGGGGCTCACTGGACCCGGCGCCAGAGGGAGGAGAGCACCCGGGCCGCCTCCCGGCCCAGCTCCAGGAAGTCGTGGCCCAGCAGCTGTCCTTCGCGCATCACCACCCGGCCATTGATGATCGACCACGACACCCGCGCCTGGCCCAGCTGCAACAACAGATGAGGGGCCAGCCCGCCTGGGCGCTCCTCGGCGGGGAGGTGATCGAACACCACCAGGTCCGCCAGCGCGCCGGGTTCGACGGTCCCACTGGGCGCACCGTAGAGCATGGTGCACAGCTCCGCCGGGCCGCTCATCAACAACTGCCCCATGAAGCCGTCCGGATCCAGCAGCCGACCGGCCCGGGCGATCTGCACCACCCCGGTGAAGGCCGAGACCAGCTCGCCCCACAGCAGGCCCTGCCCACCGGTGCCCAGCCCCAGGAGATTGGGATAGGCGAACACCGCCTCAAAGCCGCCCCCGCCCGGCTCGCCGGCCAGATCGGTCCGGGGCGAGAGCGCCACCAGCACCCGGGTCCGCGAGAGTCGCTCCGACTCGCCCCGATCGATGGCGCGCGCATACGCGGCCACCGCGCCGGCGCAGAGCAGCCCGAAGGACTCCAGCCGCTGGACGATCCGCTTCTGGTAGCGGGTGTAGGTCAGGGTCAGATCCTCTTCGGACTCCGCCAGGTGGTACTGCAGCGGCGCCCCCAGCCGTTCCCGGAAGCTGCCCAGCCGGCGCAGCAGCGAGTCGTCGGAGGTGAAGGAGGCGTGGAAGCCCATCGCCGGGCGGACCAGCCCCACCGCGCGGCGCTGGCTGACGTAGGCGGCGTTGGCCTCCACCTGGGCCTCGCCGTCGATCTCACCGCCGCTGAAGCTGGCGTGGCTGTTGGAGAGCCGCAGGCCCAACCGCTCGGCGACCCGCGCCTGGATCTCCAGGGAACCCAGCACGTCCACCGGCGCGGTCAGGTGTTCGACCACCAGGGTGACCCCGGCCCGGATCGCCTTGGCCATGGCGAAGGCGGAGAGGATCTCCACCTCCGGCGGCCGCAGCAGTCCGGTCAGGGTCCGCATCAGCTCCATCCGCTGGTGGGGCGGACGCAGCAGCAGATCCCCGGAGATGGGCAGCAGCTGTCCGCCCACCAGGTGCGAGTGGCAGTCCACCAGGCCGGCGGAGACCAGCCTCCCCTGACAGGCGATCTCCCAGTCCCCGGGGCGCACGGTGACCGCGTTGTTGGGCGCCACCTCGCAGATGCGCTCGTGATCGATCACCACCGCCATGCCGGAGCGCACGCGGCCGTCGGCTCGGAAAATGGCGCAGTCCTTCAGGACGAGGCGGCCTTCCATGGGGCGACCATCTTGGTCGAATCGATGCCCGGGAACCATCGGCTTGATCGAGGCGCGGCGAACGCTGCAGCCCGCCTTGGAGCGGCAGACTCAGTCCGTAGGCAACGGCCTCAGTCCGCAATCACCGGCTGGGAAGCGCCCCCCAGCACCTGCGACTCCGCCACCAGGACCCGGGTCACCTGGCCCGCCACAGTGACCTGGTATTCGCCCGGGTAGGCCACCCGCAGGGAGAAGCTTCCATCGGAGCCGGCGCCAACCCGGCGCACATATTCCAACCGCTCCCCCCGGTCGGTGTGCAGCACCAGGGAGGCGATCACCCGTGCGGAGGGTGCGGTCCGGCCGGTCAGCAGGGCTCCGGGCACCACCTGGAAGACCCGTGCCGCGCTGCCTCCCTGCGGACGCAGGCGCTGCTCCTCCGAGTCGTGGATCAGCCGGAAGTGGGCGGAGGCCTCCCGCTGTGGCTGTTCCATCCCGGCGTGGTCCAGCAGGTGAAGCAGCAGCGAACGTTCCGAGGGGGGGCCGATCCCGAGGATGCGATCAGAGGGCGTGGCCACCACGTACCCCGCGCCGGTCTCCCGCGCTGCCTGGTAGGCGGCCTGGTCGTCCTCCCCCGCCAGCACCCGGGCCGCGCGCCGGTTGGCGGCGACGAAGGCGGGATCCTGCGAGAGCAGCGTGGCCACGGTGGGCCGCTGCGCCCACAGCGGGACCACGTGCCCCAGCAGGTGGGTGGTGATCACCCCGTAGGTAGGCCTCTGGGCGCCGGAGAAGGGATCCGCCGAGGCGGGCGGAAGGTGGGTGCTCATCCAGCGCAAGGTCGGACGGGCCAGCAGCAGATCGCGGGGCGCGGGTCGAAACGGCCGGGGGACCAGCGCCAGCAACAGCGGCAGGGTGAGGACCGCGCCCAGGGACAGCACGGCGAGGCGGGCGGGCCCGGCGCGGGGGACCAGTCGGGGCAGGCCGACCACACAGGCCGCGGCGGCCATGGCGGCCAACAGCGGGCTGAACCGTGCCTGTAGGATCCCGGCCGCGGCCAGCGGGACAGTGAAGGCCAGCACCACCGCGGCCTCCAGGGCCGGACGGTCCTGGCGCGGACGTTGCCGCAGGAGCAGCCCCAGGCCAACGCAGGCGGGAATCAGCGCCAGCAGGAACGGGCCCAGCAGCTCCAGCGCCCAGTCCAGGTCCGACCACAGCGGCTCTGACTCGTACACCAGGGAGAGCAGCGGGTCGGATCGTCCCAGGTGTCCGCCGGCGCGGATCAACTGCGCCAGCAGCGGGGCGGCGGCCAACCCTGCGAGCGCAAACCCGATCGCCGCCGGGCTCCAGCTCCGGGTACGGAGCCAGGCCACCGCGGCGGCCCCAGCGAAGGCGCAGACCGACAACAAGGGATGGAAGAGGGAGAACTGCTCGTAGTCCAGGGCCCCCGGACGTCCGAACAGCGCCGCCCCCAGCAAGAGCACTCCGGCGGAGGTTCCTCCCATCCACAGGGCGGCCCGGGGGATCAGCCCTGCCCGCTCGCGCGCCAGCAATGCCGCCCCCATCAAGGCCAGCGCGGCCACCGGCGGGAACAGGAACCCGGTGGGGGTCAGCCAACGGGCCAGGCCCAGCAGCAGCCCGGCGCCCATCGCCCAGCCCCGGCGCTCCGGCTGCAGCGTCACCTGGAGGGTGGCCAGCAGGATCGCCGCGGCGAACATCGGCTCGTGGACGTGGTGGTCGGCGTTGCCCAGCGCCGCTACCTCGGCGATCGCCGACGCCAACGCCCACAGCGCGGCCAGCACCAGTCCCCGTCCGCGCCCCAACACCCGCAGCGCCAGCAGCGCGACCAGCAACCACTCCAAGGTCCCCACCACCGGCCCCACCCAGGCGGCGGCCAGCTCGGCGCGAGGCTCTCCGAAGAGGGCGATGAAGCCGGCGACGACCAGCGCGTGCGGCAGGGGAACGTAGAGCTGCGCGCCGTGGGGATGGTTGATGTACGGGTCGAAGGTCGTCAGCGACGGCAGCGCGTGGAGCTGGAGCAGCGCGAAGCGCACGTAGAAGTGCGAGTCGGTAGGGACCAGCTCCGTCTCCCCCGAAGGAGGAAAGACCGACCGCCAGGAGGTGCACCGGGCCCAGAAGGCCGTGGCGGCCAGCAGGAGCAGCACCGCGATGGACACCCGACGGGACATGCACCCTGGTCAATAGCAGGGCCTTCCCCCCGAGCCGAACTTTCCAGGTTCTGGCGTGGGCCGGGCCGCAGGGCGATGCTGCCCGCCGGATGTCCCCGTACCTCATCGCCCTGGCGGCGCTGTTCTTCGCCGTCCTCTTCTCGCAGTTCGGGCACCGGCTGCCCGCGCGCCGGGGATTGATCTGGTGGCTGGTCGCCGCGTTCCTGTTCGTCTCCGCGGTGAATCCCTATCTGTGGCGACCGCTGGTCAACTTCCTGGGCATCGAGGTGATCAGCAACTTCGTGCTCAGCGTGATGATGATGTTCCTGTTCTTCCAGATGGTGGAGCAGCAGGCGGAGAACCTGCGCTTCTCCCGGCAGATCACCGAGCTGACCTCCTCCGCTGCCGCCCGTGAGTTTCCTTCGCTCACCGGGGTGCAGAGCCTGGTGGTCCTCCCCTGCCGGAACGAGGCGGACGCGCTGCCGGCGGTGCTGGAACGGATTCAGACACTGACCGCCGGGCATCCGGAGCTCGAGTACTGCGTGGTGAACGACGGATCGCTGGACGGAACCCTGGAGGTGCTGCAGCGGCTGGCCCCGGCGCGCTTCGTCACCCACCCCTCCAACGTGGGCGTCTCCGGCGGCCTGCTCACCGGCTTCAAGGTGGCCCAGCAGTTGGGCGCCCGCTACGTGGTCCAGTGCGACGCGGATGGGCAACACCCGGTGGAGCAGATCGCCCGGCTGGTCCAGGAGGCGCAGGTGCGCAACGCGGATCTCCTGATCGGCTCCCGGCTGCTGCCCGGCGCGGAGGGGGGCGCCCGCCCGGAGTCGCTGCGCCGCACCGGAGCGATGGTGATCCGCGCGGTGCTGAGGCTGTACGGGCGCAGCGCCGCGGTCAGCGATCCCACCTCCGGCTTCCGCGTCTACTCGCAGCGGGCGATCACCGTGCTGCGCGGCAATCTCCCCGACGAATATCCGGAGCCGGAGTCGATCGCCCTCTGCGCGCTGGCCGGGCTCTCGATTCAGGAGGTCCCCACCCCGATGGAGCCCCGCCGCAGCGGCCATTCCAGCCTCAGCGGCCTGGCCGGCCCGCGCTACGTGGCCAAGGTCTGCACCGCGCTGATCGGCCTGCGGCTGCGGTCGTTGTTCCGTCCCCGCTCCTGAAACCCGGCGGCTGCGCGGGCAGCTGCGAGGATGCGGGCCCCGCTCCTAGCCAGGCCCGTGTGGCGGCGCTGCGGGTGGAACGGTCACCCACTCCTTGCGGACCTCGTTCCGCAGCGGTTCCCCGCGCTCGAAGGCGCGGACGTTCTCCAAGGTGACCTGGGCGATGTTCCCCAGCGCCTCGCGGGTGAGGAACGCCTGGTGGGAGGTGATCAGCACGTTGGGGAAGGTCAGCAAGCGCGCCAGCACGTCGTCCTGGAGCACCCGGTTGGAGAGGTCCTGGAAGAAGATGCCCTCCTCCTCCTCGTACACATCCAACCCGGCGGCGCCCAGGTGCCTCTGCTTGAGGGCGAGGATCAGCGCCTTGCTGTCGATCAGCGCTCCCCGTCCGGTGTTCACCAGCATCACCCCCGGCTTCATCGAGGCCAGGGCTCCGGCGTCGATCATGTGGTGGGTGGCGGGGGTGAGGGGCAGGTGCAGGGAGACGATGTCCGACTCCCGGTACAGCTCCGCCAGTTCCACGTAGCGGACCCCCAGCTCCGCGGTGAACTTGGGGTCCGGGTGGAGATCGAACGCCAGCACCCGGCAGCCGAAGCCGTGGAAGATGCGGGCAGTCACCTGGCCGATCCGCCCGGTACCGACGATGCCTACGGTCTTGCCGTGCAGGTCGAACCCGACCAGTCCCTCCAGGGAGAAGTTCCAGTCGCGCACCCGGGCATGGGCGTGGTGGATCTTCCGGTTCATCGCCAACACCAGCGCCACCGTGTGCTCGGCGACCGCGTAGGGCGAGTACTCCGGCACCCGGACCACCGGGAGGCCCAGCCGCTGGGCTGCCTCCAGATCCACGTGGTTGTAGCCGGCCGAGCGCAGCGCCACCAGCCGCACCCCTCCGGCCTGGAGGACCTCCAGGGTCCGGGCGTCCAGCTGATCGTTGACGAAGGCGCAGACCACCTCGTGCCCCTGCGCCAGCACCCGGGTCTCCGGCGTGAGCCTCGGCTCCAAGAACGTGATCTGTTGCCCGAAGCCGGCGTTGGCGGTCTCGAACGACTGCCGGTCGTAGCGGTGGGTGTCGAAAAACGCGATCTTCAAGGCTTCCTCCTGGACCATCCGAAGGCGAGCGCCAGCAGCGCCCAGGACACCCCGGAGACGAGGGCTCCCCAGCGGAACGAGTCGGGGCGGTAGCGGAACTGGACCTGGTGCCGGCCCGGCGGAATACGCACCGCGCGCAGCGCATAGTCCGCGCGAAGCAGCGGGGCCGGGGCGCCATCCACCGTCGCCGTCCAGCCCGGGTACCAGGTGTCGGAGACGACCAGCACCCCCTCGCACTCCGCGGAGGTCTCCACGGTCAACGAGTTGGAACCTTCCTGTTCGATGGTCGCCGCGCCCCCCCGGTGGCAGTCCGGATCCGGCAGCGACGGGCCCTCTGCCAGATACGCGGTCCTCCTCGCCGGCTGGGAGGGATCCCGCACCCGCCGCAGTGCCTCCTCATCGCTGACCACCTCGGCGTGGTGGACCACGAAGGCCCGGGGCATGGCGGTGGTCGAACGGTAGAGCGCGCGCGGACCGGCCTGGGCGACCTTGGTCAGATCGGTGAACGGCGGGACCTCGCGCACGTAGTAGCTGACCCCCGTGAGATCGAACACCGCCCGCTCCCCGGAGAGGTGGAACTCCTCCACCCGCTTCATCTCCGGGACCCAGCCGCCTTCCAGCGCGTGCAGCCGCTCCTCCATGAAGCGGTTGCCCAGCAGCGCATCGCGGCTGATCAGGTGGGTGGCCTTGCCGCCCTGCGCTCCCGCCATCGGGTCGGCGTGCCCCAGCCCTCCCACAGAGATCCTCCCCGCGAAGTGAGGAGGCAGCGCGGCAGCCAGCGCGGACGGACGCGACACCGGCCCCGGCTCGGTCCACCCGGACCGGACCTGGACGAAGTGGAACAGCCCCAACTCCGCCAGGGCGACCAGCGCCAGCGCCCGCCCCACCCAGGCGCCCCGGCGGTGTCGTCCGGGCATGGCGAAGAAGAGGATCAGCGACAGGGTCAACGCCGCGCAGAACCACAGCCAGCCGCCCTGCGCGCCGGTCCGGGCACCCAGCAGCCTGAGCAACGGCATCCCCGCCGCCAGCAGCCCCGCGCCCAGCAGCAGGCTCAGCGCCGCCATCCGCACCGAGGTGCCGCCTTTCCTGGCCCGGGCGGCCCAGCGGTCCAGCCCCACCGCCGTCAGCAGCGAGACCACGAAGGCCACCGCCACCAGGTACTTGCCCGGATAGCGGAAGAGGCTGAACGGCGGCAGCTGCAGCAGCCACCCCGCGGGCGGGAAGTGACGTCCCGCGGAGAGGAGCACAAAGGCCCCCAGCAGGATCCACAGCGGCCGGGCCCGACGCTGCCACCCCGCGCCGGCCGCCAGCAGGGCCACGGTGGTGCCCAGGAATACGGTGAGCACGAACCACTGGTCGGGGCCACCCCAGTAGGCGCCGCGGGGATGCTCGGCAAACGGCACCACCGTCCCCAGCAGCTGCGCCCAGGAGGCGGACCAGTCCAGGGTGTCCGCGCTCGCGGCGCCGCGGGTGGAGTTCCGAACGAACTCGAAGGCCGGCACCAGCACCACCGCCATCGCCGCGGTGCCCCACAGGAAGGCGCCGCCGGCGATCAGCAACCGCGGCAGCCAGCGGACCAGCAGCGCCAGGACGATCAGCGCCTGCCAGAGCACGGTCTCCGGCGCGCCACAGGCGATGGACATCGCCACCGAGAAGGCCAACAGCAGCGCCGGACGGAGCCGGGAGCGCACCGCGGAGGGAGGACGGGGCTGGGTTCCCAGCGATCCGGCCCTCAGCGCCCGGTAGGCGTCCTCGGTGAGCCCAGCTTCCTTCGCCGCCTGGGCGAGCTCACGCCGCGCCTTGCTGCGGCCGGTGAGGCCCAGCGCCGCGTAGACGATGAAGCCGGTCCAGGCCGCGGCATCCACCACGTTCCGCTGTCCGGCCAGGTCGGTGAGCAGCGGAGAGAGGCCGAAGGCCACCCCGGCCACCGTGGCGGCCAGCCGGCGCACCGCCAGCCCGCGCGCGGCCAGGTAGGTTCCCCAGCAGGCCAGGACCGCGTGGAGGATCTGCTGCACGGTGAAGCCCACCACCGGGCCGAACAGCAGCACCGTCAGCACCCGCGGCGGATAGAAGACCTGCGACTGCAAGGTGGCCAGGAAGGGCTGACCAAGGCGGACGTACGGGGTCCACAGCGGCAGCTCGCCACGCCGCAGCGACTCAAGCAGGAAGGCCGAGTCGGGGATGAAGAAGCGCAGCGCGTCCCGGCCGAAGTACACCTCGCCGGTCAACGCCTGCCGGTAGACGAACGCGAGCCCCGCGGCGAATACCAGCAACGGCCAGCCTCGGTGGCGCAGCCAGGGCGTCATGGACCCACGCATCTTCCACCCTCCCTGGCTGCAGGGATAGAACCCTTCGATGCCTTCCAGCGATCCCTCGACGCCGCGCGACGTTGCGCGGTTCTTCGACGAACACCAGGCCGGCGCCCGCTACCGGGACCTCAAGGCGATGACCCGGCTGCAGGACGTGGCGGTGGCCAGCCGGCTCAACGCCGAAGCCCAGGGCGGGGTGCTGTCGGTGGGCGGGCTGTGGGAGGGCTATCAGCGCGGCCCGCGAATGAGTTCGGTGACTGTGTTGGATCTCTCCCCCCGCATGCTGGAGACCTACGGCGCGGGCAGCGGGGTCACCCCGGTGGTGGGGGACCTGTTCACCCACGACTTCGAAGCCGCCTCCTTCGACACGGTGGTGTTCGCGCTGATCCTCCACCACGTGGCGCAGGGCGGCTGGCGGGCCAGCGAAGGGCGGATCGGGGAGGCGCTGGCCCGCGCCTCCCGTTGGCTGCGCCCCGGCGGACGGATGTTCGTGCTGGAGTACTGCCCCCATCCGGCGTGGATGCCGCTGCAGCGCGCGGCGCTGCCCGCCACCCGGCGCTTCTTGAAGGTCGTCGGCCAGCCGTTGGTGGTGATGCACCCCCGGTCCTTCTACGAACGACACCTCGCGCGGGCGGGACTCTCGGAGATCCGGGGCGAGCAGATCGCCCCGCCAGGCTTCGACGAGTGGGCCTGGTTCCCGGTCTTCATGGCCACCCCCTGGCTGCGGATGCCGGTGAAGCTGTACCCGAAGATGCACCTCTTCGAGGCGCGCAAGCCGCTCACACCAACGTCTTGAGCGGGTGGCGCAGCTTCTGATCGATCATCGAGTCGATGGAGTTGCAGACCAGCCAGCACTTGGGACAGTCGTGCTTGGCGATCCGCTCCCGCGCCTTCTCCACCTTGGCGCGGTTGGCCTCCAGCAGACGCATCAGGTCGTAGTCCGCCTCGCGGATGTTCCCGAAGTCCGCCGCATAGAAGAAGCAGGGGTTGATGTTCCCGTAGCAGTCGAACGCGTAGTTGGACTTGGCCGCGCTGCAGGGGAGGACCAGCTGCTTGGGGTTCTCCAGGAACTTCAAGATCCCCTCGGTGTGCCACCGCTCCAGGTAGTCGCTGGGGTTGGTGTACTTCCACTGCCGCTCCAAGAGCAGCGCGTAGATGTCCCGGATCGCGTCGCGCACCCCCTCCGCCTGGAGGTTGGGCCGGGGACCGGTGAGGCCCTGGTAGTAGAGTTCGCCGGAGTAGGCGGCCTCCACCTTCACCTTCCAGCCCTGGTCCAGGCAGTGGCGGGCGAAGCCTGGCGCGTCTTGGTAGTTGAAGCGGGAGACGGTCAGCCCCACGCCCAGCGCGGCGTTTCCGTGCTCCTTGATCAGCGCCGAGATGTCCTCCAGCGCGCCCACCGCGCTGTCGTAGTTGCCCTTGATCCCGCGCACCTCGTCGTGGACCTCGCGGTGACCATCCAGGCTCATCGAGATGTAGAGGTAGGGCCGCTTCTTGATCGCCAGCAGGTGCTTCCAGTTGCGCACCTCCAGGTCCCGCTTGATGCCGTTGTTGGGGACGTTGACCATGGCCACGTTCGGGACCTGGAACGCCGCCTCCATGATCTGGACGAAGTCCTTGCGCAGGTGCGGCTCTCCCCCGGAGAAGCTCAGCCACATCACCGAGGAGGGGAGCTTGGCGAAGATCTTCTGCCACTCCTCCAGCTTCAGCTCCTGGCGGACATCCAGCGCCCCCCGCGGGTAGATCTGCCAGATGTCGCAGGTCTTGCATTTGCTGTCGCAGAGGTTGGTCAGCCCGAGGTTCAGCCGATACGGCGCCTCCAGGGCGTTGCCCTGCAGGATGCCGCGCGCGATCCGGTGGTACTTGAGCATGGGCCTACAATCCCGAAGGTTCACGGGAGCTTACCGGTGCTCTCCGGGGGCGCAATGCGACGTTTGGGGGACGGCTCCCTGCCCTGCCGCCAAGGGTGGGTCCGCCGGCTGACCGATTGCCGGTCCTCCCCGTGGCAGGGGACGATTCACCCATGAGCCTGGATCCCGCCCGCCAGAGTGCCGTCGACCCAGCTCCCGCCGTGCGGCCCCTCAACCCGGTGCGGATCCCGGCGCGGCCGCTGCTCTCGGTGCTGATCCCGGTGTTCAACGAGGCCCGGACCATCGAACGCTGCCTGGAGCGGGTGGAGGCGGTGGACCTGGACAAGGAGATCATCGTCGTTGACGACGGAAGCACCGATGGCACCCGGGAGCTGCTGCAGCAGCTGGCGGCGCGGCGCGATCCCCGGGTGTTCAAGGTGGTGCTCAACCCAGAGAACCGCGGCAAGGGCTTCGCGCTGCGCACCGCCATCCCGCTGGCGCGCGGCGAGGTGAGCATCATCCAGGACGCGGATCTGGAGTACGACCCTGCCGAGTTCGCCAAGGTGATCGCGCCGATCCTGGAGGGAAAGGCCCAGGTCTCTTACGGGTCGCGCAAGGCGGGTCGCAAGGCGGCGGGCGAGCGGGTGGACCTGTTCCTGGTGGGGGCGGTGGTCCTCACCGAGCTGGCCAACCTGCTCTACCGCTGCAAGCTGACCGACGAGGCCACCTGCTACAAGGCCTTCCAGACCGAGCTGCTGCAGTCGCTGCCGCTGCGCTGCACCGGCTTCGAGTTCTGCCCGGAGGTCACCGCCAAGGTGCGCAAGCGCCGGCAGGAGATCGTGGAGGTGGACATCGGCTACGCCCAGCGCACGGTGGCGGAGGGGAAGAAGATCAACTGGAAGGACGGGGTGATCGGCATCTGGACCTTGCTCAAGTACCGGTTCGTGGATTGACTCGCGGCCGGTGCGGCTGCCTCCACGACGCGGACTGTTGCTGTTTGCCGGCGCGCTGGCGCTGACCGCGTGGATCTACCGCCCGCTGTTCTCCGGCGCCCTGCTGCTGGGACGGGACGCCTTCCGGCTGTTCCTGCCTGCCCGAGCCTTTCTTCTGGAGTCGCTCTCCCGCGCTGAGCTGCCGCTGTGGAATCCGTACCTGCGGCTGGGCCAGCCCTTCGCCGCCTCGCTGATCCCCCAGGCCTTCTACCCGCCCACCTGGATCACCACCCTGCTGTTCGGACCGGCGGGCGGCCTCACCGTCCAGCAGGTGCTGCACGTGCTGCTGGCCGCTGGTGGTGCCTGGTGGGCGGCGCGCACCCTGCGCTGTTCACCGCTGGCGGCGGCGGTGGCCGGGGTGGCGTTCGGCTTCTCTCCGCTGCTGACCGACCTCAACGGTCACCGCAACGTGGTGGACGCCGCGGCTTGGAGCGGCTGGATGGTGGGGGCGGCGGTGCGGCTGTCCCGGCTTCCCCAACGGCGGGACGCGGTGCTGCTGGCGGGGGTCACCACCCTCTCCTTCTTCGCCGGATCGCCGGAGACGCTGCTGTGGCAGCTGCTGCTGGTGGCCGCGGTGGTCCTCTCCCGCCGCCCCACTCCCGAGGCGTGGAAGATGATCGGCGCGTCGGCGCTGCTGTGCCTGGGCCTGGCCGCGGTGCTGCTGTTGCCGGCGGTGGAGTTCCTCCGCCTGACCACCCGCGGGACCGGCTCGGTGGACTCGATGGACTGGTCCGCCTCCTGGGCCCAGCTGCTGGCCATGGGCTGGCCCCGGGCGGACCTTCCCAAGGGTGACTACTGGGGCGACGACCAGTGGTGGATGGTGACCGTGTTCGTGGGCACCGTCCCCTGTCTGCTGGCGCTCTCCTCGCTGCGGCGATCCCGGCGGGTGCTGACCCTGGCGCTGATCACCTCGGTGTTCGCCGCGCTGGCCCTGGGCAAGCACCTGCCGCCCAGCGCCTGGCTGTGGACGCATGGCCCGCTGGGCGCGTTCCGCTTCCCGGCGAAGTTCCTGGTCGGGGTCTCCTTCGGGGTGTCGCTGCTGGCGGCCTTCGGCACCGATCGGCTCAGCACCCTGCTGCGGCGACGCAGCTCGGCCTTCGGGTGGCTGGGCGGGGCGATTGGCCTGGGACTGGTGGGTCTGCTGATCGGCCCGCCGCTGCTGCGCTTGCTGGGCGCGCGCGCCGGCGCCACCTTGGGGCTGCTGTGGGTGCTGGGCGCGGGGGTGGCGCTGGCGGTGGCGGTGTTCGCTCCCGGGGTCTCCGCGCGCCGCCGGGTCACCGTCCGGGCCTCGGTGCTGGCAGTGTTGGTCCTGGAGTTGGCGCTGCACCACGGGCTGAACACCGGCTTTGGCTGGGAGAAGCCGCGGCGGCTGGAGGCGCCCTCCGTCCTGGCGGCTGCGATCCCCGACGGCTTTCAGGGGCGGGTCAGCCTGGCGATCACCGATGCCCGGGTGGGTCCCCGGGACCCGTCGCTGCCCTCCTTCATCGACACCAGCCGGGACGCGCTGGTCCCCAACCGGCACCAGGAGGAGGGGCTGCGGGCCCTGGAGGGCTACGGGGCTCCGGAGCCCCGCTGGATGGATGAGTTCCAGCTGATCGGAAAGCGGAGCGTGTTCGACCTGACCGGCGTGGCCTACTACCTGCGCGCCGGCGCCCCGCCCTATCCGGATCTAGAGCAGGTGGCGAGCGGCCCGGGCCTCCCGAAGCTGTACCGATCCTCGACCGCGATGCCGCGGGGGTTCGTGGTCCACCGCGCCGAGGTCGTGGACGAGCAGACAGCCCTGGCCCGGGTGTGGGACGAGGCCCAGCCGGCGCGGGAGACCGTGTTCCTGCAGGAGGGCGCCGCGCTGGACGCGCCCTGCCAGGGTTCCTCTGCGCGGATCGTCACCGATACCGCCCAGCGGGTGGAAGTGGAGGTGCACAGCTGCGGTCCCGGGTACCTGGTCCTCTCCGACACCTTCTTCCCCGGCTGGCGCGCCACCGTGGACGGAGCGCCGGCGCCGCTGCTCCGAGCCGACTACGCCCTGCGCGCGGTCCAGGTGCGCCCAGGTCCGCAGCGGGTGGCGTTCCTCTACCGGCCGCGGAGTTTCCTGCTGGGAGCCGGGGTGACGACGCTGAGCCTGCTGGTGTTGGCGTGGATGTTGTTCACCCGCCCGGGACGCCGGCCGGGGGTCCTGGCCCGCCTCAAGCCAGCGGGGCCTTCCCCGGCGCGCGGGGCCTAACGAGGCGGCTTCCAGAAGGGCGCCGCGGGCTTCCCGGCCGGATCTGGCAGCAGCAGGGTGAACTGGCCATTGCGCAGGACGGGCTGGAAACCCACCCGGGCGATCCGGGCAAAGAGCGCCGCGCGCGCCGCCTCGGGGACGGGCGCCAGACTGGGGATGCTCCAGTAGAAGTCCCAGGTGGAGGGCTGCGAGGTGAGCACGATCGCCCCCGGGCCTCCCTCCACGGCCGCCATCAGCGAGGCGGGGGTGTGCACGCCCAGCCGGACCGCGCGCAGGTCGTCCAGCTCGGAGGTGAGGCAAAACGGCCCCATCTCCAACCGCGGGACCAGCCGGTGTCCGCTCTGCAGCGCCACCACCGGAAGCGGAGTGAGGATCGCCTGTGAACCTGGGACCTCCTCGCGCAGTCGCTGCGCCACCTGATTGAGCTCCGTTCGAAGCAGTGGATCGCGCGGGGGCAGCCCGGTCAGCAGCCCCAGCAGGGGGACCCCGCAGAGGAGATACCGAAATCGCAGGGGCGGTTCCAGCTGGGTCAAAAGCTCGGCGGTCCCCAGCGCCAGCAGCGGCAGGAACAGGATCGCGTACTCGCCCTGGGTGGAGGGGAGCGGCAGTTGCAGCGCCCAGGCGCCGAGGGCGGCCAGCACCACGAAGAACGCCGGCGTGCGCTGGAGGCCGCGCCTCCACGCCAGCACAGTCACCAACAGCCCCAACAGCAGCACCCCGGGGGCCATCTGGAGGTGATCGCGGTAGGCTCCGGCGCCGCGAAAGTCGATTCCCTCCAGCCCCAGGTGGAACCCGACATTCCAGAACCACCACTGCTCCGGCCCGATCAGGATCACCGGCAGGAACACCACGGCGCTGGCGAAAAGCGGCGCCAGCAGCGCCTGGCGGGAGCGGGACCCGAAGGCCTCATATCCCCACAGCACTGCTACCGCGGGCGCGACGGTCAGCTTGCAGCCAATGGCCAACGCCCCCAGCACCGCCAGCCACCACCGACGGGCGCTCGGGTCCAGCCTCAAGAGCGAGATCGCTCCGGCCGAGAGCAGGAACAGCGCGGCCAGGGAGAAGGACTGCCCCAGCGCCAGGCGGGCCACCAGGAACGGGCTGAGCGCCAGGGTCCAGGTGAGCAGTCCAAACGAGAAGCCCCGTCTGGGAGTGAGCGCGGCGGCGGCGATCAACAGCAGGGCCAACGCCGCGTAGCCCGCACACAGCGCGCGATGGGAGAAGAGCCCGAAGCCCACCGCCCGCAGCAGCAGCCCGTGCAGGTAGGGGAAGAGGTGGGTCTGGTTGAAGGCGAAGTCGCGGTAGACCCAACGGCCCTCCGACGCGCTCCGGGCGGCGATCCCGTAGAAGCCCTCGTCGGTCTCCAGCGGGTTCTGCAGGACGTAAAGCACGCTCAGTGCCGCGAACACGGCCAGCGGAGGGAGCAGCGCCCACAGCATCCTCGAACGGAGAGCGGCCAACTTCACCCCGCGCACCAAAACACAAGAGCGGCCCGGGTTTCCCCAGAGCCGCTCTTGAAAGCTGCACTCGCCCGGAGGCGGGTGAAACTAGTAGGCGTTGTTGGTACCGAAGTTCGACAGGTTCTTCTTGACCGTCGAGTCGGTCGCCGTCTGGCCGTTGTTGGCAACGGAGTCGTTACCGGCCAGGGCCTCGGCGGAGCTCGCGAACAGCTGGCGAACGTTGTCACCGAAGAGGGTGATCACGCCGATGGCCGCGATCGCGATCAGGGCGACGATGATGATGTACTCGGTCATACCTTGACCGCGGTTCTTGCGAAGGTTCTTCTTGGCGATGGCCTTCATAGGACGGCTCCTGGTTTTTGGTGGTGAAGACGACGCAGGAGAACGGGACCGTCCCTGCGACGAAAAGGAGACTAGAGGGTTTCTTCCCACCCCTAAATACGTCAATGGGTGGATGGGCCGAATCCTCAGTCCTTTCCGAATGTTAGGCGACTTTTCGGGCGACGGACAGGGTGGACGGCGACCCTGCCCCCCTGGCTGGTTGGCGAGGAGCCGCAGGCAGCGGCCCGATCAGCAGTCTACGGCAACGGGATGAACTGCTCCACCCACTGATTGGTGATGGTCCGGTGGGCCTCGCCCATGGCAGGCGCCACCGAGTGAAGGCCGCCCACCACCAGCTCCAGCCGGTTCTTCCCCTCCGGATTGACCGCATTCTCGAAGATCTTCATCCCGAACTCCGGGCGGACCCCGTCGTCCTCCAGGCCGTGGAAGAGCAGCAGCGACGCATCCACATCCTTGATCCGCTCCACCGTGTTCCACCCATCGGTGGCGATGAACTCCCACGACAGATCCATCTGGCTGCTGTCCTGGACGAAGTCCTGGATGGAGGCGAACGGCGCCTCCAGCACCAGCGCCCGCGGAGGAAACGAGGCGGCGAGTTCGGTGGCGATCGCGGTGCCCAGCGAGTGGGCGTAGTAGAGGATCCGCTGGTCGCTGCCGATCCGTTGCGCCAGATAGGCCCGCGCCGCCAGGGCGTCCTCGGTCAGCGTCTCCTTGTTGGGGGTCAGGTCGGTGGAGGTGCCCCACCCCCGGTAGTCGAAGGCCAGGGTGTCGTAGCCCATGTTCGCCACCCGCTTGGCGTGCTCCAGCTGATGATCCAGGTGCCCGCCCTTGCCGCGGAAGAAGAGCGCATACCCGCGGGGAGGGCTCTGGCTGCCGCGCAGGTAGACCGCGCCCAGCTGGTGGCCCGGGCCGACCGGGATCGGCGCCAGCCGCTCGATCCGATCTGGGGAGACGGTGGACGCGGCGTCCGGTCCTTGCGCCGGTAGCAGATAGGCGTCGATGCGATCGCGCGTGTACAGGAACGGGTCCAGCTTGGCGCCGCACCCGGACAGCGCCACCGTCAGGATCAGGATCGTGTGGGGGATTTTCACTGTGCACCTCCCAGGCGGTAGCTGACACCCATCACCACGCCCCACGCCCCCATCCCTCCCACGCTGTACCAGTCCACCGCCATGAAGCGGGAGGCCACGTTGGGCCCGTACCACCTGGCCTCCGCCTGCAGCCCCCAGGCGCCCAGCCTGAACTCGGCGCCGCCCCCCGCGGCGATCAGCGGCGCGGCGCCGGCGAACTGGACCAGCGCGGACGCGGAGAGGTACGGGAGGAGCCAGTCATTGACCCGCCAGCTGACCGCCGGACTCAGCTCCAGGTAGGCGCGGGGAGCGAACTGCTGCAGCTCGGCGAAGCCGTAGACCCGGCCGGTCACCGCCAACGCCGGGAAGCCGCCGTGCTGCTCCAGCGCCAGCCAGGTGGTGCCCAGGTCCAGCCCCGCCACGTCGAACACCAGCGAGGTGAGGTGGACGTGGCCGGAGACATCCAGGGTGTCGGTGATCCCGGTGCGCACCCCCAGGGTGGACACCGGCAGCGGAAGGTGGACGGTGGAGGTGACCTTGGCGATCGGGCCCCCAAAGCCCAGCTCCGGCTGCCAGACGCCCTTGGGGGCGGGCCGGACGGCGGTGGGTAGGCCACAGCCGCCAAGCACCACGGGAAGGAGGAGGCAGATTGTCAGGCACACCCCGAGAGCCGGAGATCGCATTGCCACAGGATAGCGGGTCTCCTCGACCGGAGCATCGACGCGGGTCAGCTTGGTGAGGAGGGTGCCGCACCCCACTCGACCTTAGAGCCCGGAGCCGTGCGGATCGAGGTGGCCCAGGCGACCCGGAAGCCGCTGTCCTTGGGTGCCAACGCGCTTTTGCGGCGCGGTTTTCCCAGCCTTTTGCCTCCGGCCGGCGCCATGCTCCCTGAATGCTCCGGACGGCCCTGATGGTCTTCGCGCTGTTGAGCGGTTGCGCCTCGGCGCCCCCGAACCTTCCGACTCCGCAGCCGGAAGAGCCACCGCGCCACGTCCCGGTAGGGCAGCCCGCGGCAGTCTCCACGAGGCTCCCGGTCGATCCCCCGACCTCGGGAGAGGCAGAGGAGGTCACCGAGGTGTGCGCGAAGGTGCCTTGCCGCTGGGTGGAGGCGGTGGGGCAACGGATGCCGTACGCGTACGAGGGCGACGTGATCGTCGCCGCGGGCGAGTCGTTCGCGATCACCGGAGCCGGGCGCGATGGCCTGCTGGTAGACCTGCGGCCCCTGCCCGATCAAGGCGCACCCGGGCCGAAGGTGACTGTGTCCTGGCAGGTCCGTCCGGACGGGCTCCAGGTGTTCTCCGTGGAGAACGGCTTCGCCCGGCGGTTGCGGTATCGGGCGATGCGGCTGACCCCGGAGACGTCGGAGTTCGAAGACACCGACTCCTGCGCGGTGGCCAAGCTTCAGCTGGACACCTCTGCGACCTGGCGTTCCCCGGTGAAGCTGGTGGCCCTCACTGGACTGGAGTTCGTGGCCGAGGAAACGTTCGACGCCTGCGAGAAGCGCCCCGGCCATCCTGGCTGACGCAACGAGCCGTCACGCTTGGGGAGGTGAGCCACCCTGGGTTTCTGCGGCCGTCAACACAACGGAGTGACCGTGCGGTCACTGCGCTGCGATTCCCGGCCCGTTTTTTCGCAGTGGAGTGACCGCACGGTCACTCTGTTGTGTTTGAGCGCCCGCGTCACTCTCGGCGGGCTCAACGGGTCATTGCTCGGATGGCTCCTGACCTGGAGCTGCGGTGTGGAAGTGAGGACGGCCGACAATTGGTGAAGGTGGACGTCTGCCTTCCGGTTCTCGCTGGCGTTGATCAGCGCGCCAACCCGGCGCGGAGCTGAGCCAGCTCCAGATCCCGCTTCCCCAGGGCCGACTCCAGCTCCGCCACCCGCTGACGCAGTGCCACCAGCTCGGAGTCCCTGCTTGCCAGGCGCTGGTCGGCGGCCCCCAACTGCAGAAGCAATCCGCGGATCTGCGCCCCAAGGCGGTCCATCAGGTCCGGCGCCAGGTCGTGCGCCGAGCTGCGACCCTCGCGAGACCACAGGGGCGGAGGCACCTTGGCCTCGGCCGCCGGACGCTCGAGTGTGCGCGAGAGGTCCGAGTGCGCGTAGGCGTCGGGGTCGGAATCGATCCGCTCCTCCGACGAGAGAAACGGCCTTCCGAGGGTGAACCGGGAACCCACTTCCGGCGCTGGGGCCGGCACGGCGAGGTGCGCGTCCTCCTCCTCCGCCTCCGGATTCTCGACGCCGAAGTCCGCCAGCAGCTTGGCCAGCCGGGTCCGCGTCTCGTCGCTGAGCGCTTCGAACCGGACGCCGACGCCGCCGTGTCGATCGGGCCCCGGGGTCCGCAGGTTGGTGACCGTGGACTGGACCTTCAGACCCTTGCTCATCCCGGAGCGCAGCAGGGTGATCCCCAGCTTCGTTCCCGGCAGGTATTGCTCGTTGGTGCGGATGAACACCCCGCCCAGGGAGATGTCCTCCGCGCTACAGGGGATGACGCCGCCGACGCCGGGGAGCAGGACGCTCAGCCCCTTCGCTGGGGTACGCGGATGTTTGCGCTTCTTTCCTTTGGCCACGGTCTTGTCCCCTCCAGGTCCCCTTCTAGCCCAGGCCCCGCTACTGCTCGAACACCGCGTCCACCTGCCCGCCGAAAGTGGTGGTCCAGTACCAGCCGTAGGTGCTGGCCGCGTCGTAGCCCCGGCCGATGCCGATCACCCGGTAATCGCCATTGAGCATGTTGGTGTTGTGGCCGGCGGAGTTCCTCCACTGGGTGAACGCACCCTCGGCGGTCGCATTGCCAGCGGCGATGTTCTCCGCCCGCGTTCCCCCGGTAGGGGGCCTTCTCCCCCCACCCTCCAAAGAGCATCAACTGCGGCGCGGCACGCCCGGACCTGGCACAGAGCGCGGCGCGGACCTGGCGCGCAGGCCCGGCGGCCTGCTGCAGCCAGTCTGCGTAGGACTTCGAAGGGACGAAGGTTCCCCGACCCGCGGCAGCGTCTCGGAAGGAACGCGTCTCCTCGTAGGGCACGTCCTTGAGGACCGACTCCCTCAACTGCCGCAGCCTTCGCATCGGCGCGTCGGCCAGCTCGTCGAACGACCCCGGCAGGCGAACAGGACAGTGCAGTCCCCCTTCCACCTCGCGACTCAGCACCGCCCGGGCGTCCTGGATGATCACGCGCTCCAACGCGCTCGGCTCTCCTGCGCGGACTACCGAGGCGAGGACCACTGCTGCAAAAGTCAGAATCCGGTGCATGTGACCCCTTCTAGGGCCCGGACGAACCTGCGACCGGAGCGACCGGAGCGACGGCGGGACAGTCTTCCTGCGAGACCGCCCGGCAGTAGTCCTCCAGCGCGGACGCCACCTTCGGGTCCGCCCTGAACCTCAGCGCCCGCCCCGTCACCTCCCGGGCCAGCGCCAGGTCCACCGAGTGAAAGATCGATCGCTCGGCCCACACCCGCTCGGTGGTGACCTGGAGATACGCGGTCAACACCTCAGGCGCCGCCTCCGCGTTCCTGGCCAGCGGGGCCAGCAGCGACTCCGCCAGATTCAGATCCTTCTGCGCCAGTGCCAGCCTTCCCAGGGCAAAGGCGCTGTCCTCCCCCGTGGGGTCCAGCTGCCTCCAACGCTCCGCGACCGACCGCACCAGCGGGTCGTTGACCGCGTGGTACTTGGAGAGCTGGCGGAACAGATTCCCCATCTCCCGGGCGGAGGGAGCCCGCTGGGCGAAGTACCGGTGGATCAAGAGGTCCGGGTCCGCCTCCGGCGATCGCCGCGAGTCCTTCACCGGCACGTAGTCCGCGCGCAGGAAGAAGGCCCGGGCCGAGTCGTACTCCAGCGAGTTGCGGTCATCGGTGTTCAGCGGTCCCTCCCCGGCGAACTCCTTCTGCCGCGCCGGAGAGTGGACCTGCTTGGCCAGCAGGGTGAACAGGTCGCGCACCTCGCAGCGGGCCAGATCCTGGGCGGCCTGCTCGCGCTGCATCCGCTGGGCGATCACCCCGAAGTCGAAGGCCAGCGGCTGCTTGCTGGCCACCATCGCCAGATCGTGCGGCCCCAGCCAGGTGGTGGAGTCCGGGAAGGTGTCCCGCATCGTGCGCAGCACCAGCCTCACCAGCGGCTCGCTGCTGTCGTAGGTGTGGATCCACTGCACCAGGATCCCGTCGTCGGTCATGTGCTTGGAGACGTGCCGGAAGAAGTCCTGGGTGAACAGCCCGGAGACGCCCGCCACCCAGGGGTTGGAGGGCACCGACACCACCAGGTCGTATTTCATCTTCGACAACGCCATGAACGTCTTGGCGTCCTCGATGTGGACGTGGGTCCGCGGATCATCCAGCGCGTGGTGGTTGTCCTCCCCGAAGAAGCGCGCGCCCTCGATCACCGCCGGGGAGATCTCCACCAGGTCCAGCCGTTCAATCGGGTGGCTGAGCAGCGAGCCTGCGGTGACCGCCGCGCCGGCGCCGATCAACAGGACGTTCTTCACCTCGCGCGGGTGGAACAGCACCCCGAAGTGGCCGGCCAAAATCTGGGTGTCGATGTCCGCGCCATTGGACGCGTCCACCTTCCCGTTGATCTTCATGAACTTGTGGTGCCCGCCCTCGTGCGCGGCGACCAGCACGGTGGCGAAGGTGTCGTCGTCGTGGAACAGCACCTGGTCCGCCTCCACCACCTTCCGCTGCTGCTCGAAGCTGGCGTAGGGCGCGCCCCGGCTGCGGAACATGGCGCCGTTGGCCACATAGCCGGACCAGCCCCAGGTGCCGGCCAGCGCCACCACGGCGATCAGCCCCAGGGCCATCGGCGCCACCGCGCGCGCCCGGGACTCTCCCGCCCGGGGCGCGACGCTCAGCGCCCACCCGCCGGCGATCAGGTTGCACAGCAGCCCCAGGGCGAAGCTGCCCTCCATCCCCAGCGCCGGCATCAGCCACAGCCCGCCCGCCGCTGCCCCCAGGATGGTGCCCAGGGTGTTCCACAGGTAGACCCCGCCCAGCTGACGCCCCAGCTCCGCCACCTTGGAGGTGGCCACCCGGGCCGCCGCCGGGAACGCCGCCCCCATGAAGAAGGTGGGGATCAGCAGGACCAGACAGCAGAAGAAGAAGACCACCCCCTGGTACCAGGGCCAGGTCATTGGGCTGCGGTTGAGCCCGTACTGGGCCACGTAGAACAAGTGCGGCAGCCGCACGTAGAGCGGCAGGGCGATGGCCACCGCCACCACCAGGGCTATCTGCAGCCGCCCGAACAGCCACAGCGCGTCCTGGCTCTCCTTGCGCCGCATCAGCCAGAAGCTGCCCAGACCGATGCCGAGGATGAAGGCGGTCAGGATCAGGGTGAACGCGTAGGTGGACCCGCCCATCACGATCGCCAGCAGCCGGATCCACAGCACCTCATAGAGCATGGAGGTGAACCCTGAGACCGCCACCCCGAACAGCGCGGCCCGCACCGCGATCGCCGGATAGATCGCCTCCGGGCCGCCGTCGGCGTCCTCCCCTGATACCTCCGCCCGCGGCTTCCGCTTCGCCGCGATCATCGCCGCGCCGGCCACCGCCAGGTTCAGCAGGATGGCCACCGCCGCCGAACCCTTGAGTCCCGCCCGCGGGACCAAGAACACCCCGGCCACGAACACCCCCAGCGCCGCCCCCAGGCTGTTGATCGCGTACAGCCGGGACAGCTCGCGGCGCACCGACCCCAGGGTGTGGGCGAAGTGACGGACCAGCGCCGGCAGCGTCCCGCCCATCAGCATGGTGGGGATCACCAGCGACACCGAGGCCAGCCCCAGCTTGGCTGCCAGCCGGGCGCCCTCTCCCAGGCCGGGCGCCACCGCCAGGAAGGCCAGCTCCAGCAGCTGCAGCACCGGATCGAAGGCCAGTGCGTACAGCGCGATCCCCAACTCCAGTGCGCCGTAAAGGAACAGCGGGCTCTTCACCCGGTCGGCTGTCCTCCCGAAGACATAGGCGCCCAGGGCCAGCCCCCCCATGAAGGTGGCCAACACGATGGCGTGCGCCTGGCCGCTGTTCCCCAGCAGGTTGGCCAGATGCTTGGACCAGACCAGCTGGTAGACCAGAGAAGTTGCGCCGCTGACAAACAGCAGGCCTGGGACCCAGGCCCTATCGATTCGACCAAGGGTTGACGATGCGATCATCGGTGAGCGGGACATGGGACAGGCCCCAGCTTAGCCGTTACAGTCGAAACCATCCCGCATGGATCCCACGCTGACACAAGTCGTTCAGATCGCCTGGAGACCTGACCAGCAGGTGGCCGCCGCAGAGGGCGCCTGTCTCGCAGTGCTGGGCCGCCCTGCGGGCGAGCTGGTGGGGCAGCCGCTCCACGAGGTGCTGGGCATCAGCCTCAAGCGCTCCGCCGAGCTGGACAAGAAGGCCCGCAACGGCGGCTCCACCGAGTTTCTGGTCTCCACCCTGCGCGACCCTGCGCGGTTGCGGGTGGTGCTGGACTCCCAGGGCGCGGTGGCCCGGGCCGGGATCCTGGACCTGGACGCCATCCTCCAGGGCGCCCCGCCGGTGCAGATCTCCCGCCTCTCCTCCTCCCTCTCCCACGAGCTGCGCAACCCTCTCTCCTCGGTGAAGATGGCGGTGCAGACGGTGGCCAAGAGCGCCGCGCTCAACGAGCGGGATCAGCGCCGGATGCGGATCGCCAACCGGGAGATCCGCACCATGGAGCGGATGCTGTCCCTGCTCTCCGAGTACGGCCGGGATCTTCCGCCGGTGTTGGAGCCGATGGCGCTGCGCAGCATCGTCGCCGAGGCGGCGGCCCTGGTGGAGCTGGAGCTGGGCGAACGGGAGATCAAGGTCGAGGTGGCCGAGCATCCGGAGGGCTTGCGGGCCCGGGTGGACATGGCCCGGCTGCGGCCGGTGCTGGCGCAGCTGTTGATGAACGCCGCCTCGGGGCTGGCCCCCGGAACGCCGCTGCAGATCGTGGCCACCCAGTCCTCGGACGCCGTGCCGGTGCCGATGCTGTGTGTGCCGGACAACACCGCCGCGGTGCCTCCGGAGGAGCGCGCGACACTCTTTGAACCCTTTGGTTCCCGCCTGGCACGGGGCGCGGGACTCTCCTTGGCGGCGCTCTCCCGGACCATGGTCCAGCTGGGCGGCCGCGCGAGCGTGGAAGAACGGAGCGGCGGCGGGGTCGAGTTCCGTTTACTTTTTCCGACCTGATCTGACCGACCCAATCCTCCGTGCCCATGGAAACGCTGCTCATCGCAGACGACGACCTGTCGCTGCTCGAATCCTTGAAGATGCACTTCGAGGAGGTCGAGGTGGGCGGCGCTGCGCGGTTCCAGGTCCTCACCGCCACCACCGCCGCCAAGGCGTTGCGGCTGGCCGCCGAGAACACCCCTGCCCTGGTGATCCTGGACATGATGCTGCCGGATCGGTCCGGGCTGGACATCATCGAGGAGCTCAAGACCCTGTGTGGGGAGGCGCCGATCGTGATGGTCACCGCCTACCACGACATGGAGACCACCATCCGGGCGATCAAGCTGGGGGCCTTCGACTACATCCACAAGCCGTTCGCCGACCCAGCGGCGCTGGATCTGGTGGTGGACCGGGCGCTGAAGATGCACCAGCTGTCCCGGCGCACCGCCACCATCGCGGTGGAGCGCTCCGAGTTCCGGCTGGGCGACATCGTCGGCAACAGCGGCCACATCCAGCAGCTGGTCAAGCACATCGGCAAGGTGGCCAACGCCACCCGGGCCACGGTGTTGATCTCCGGCGAGTCGGGCACCGGCAAGGAGCTGATCGCCCGGGTGATCCACAATTACTCCTACGATGAGCCCAGGCCCTTCGTGGGGATCAACTGCTCGGCGATCGTGGACACCCTGCTGGAGTCCGAGCTGTTCGGGCACGAGAAGGGTTCTTTCACCGGGGCCAGCGCCCAGAAACCGGGCAAGTTCGAGGTGGCGGAGGACGGGACGGTGTTCCTGGACGAGATCGGCGACATGTCGCTGATGCTGCAGTCCAAGCTGCTGCGGGTGCTCCAGGAGCGCGAGTTCGAGCGGGTGGGCGGGGTGAAGAAGATCAAGCTGCGGGCGCGGGTGATCGCCGCCACCCACCGCGACCTTGCCCACGAGGTGGAGTCCGGCCGCTTCCGCGAGGATCTCTACCAGCGGCTCAAGGTGATCACCCTCCACATCCCACCCCTGCGCGAACGCCGGGAGGACATCCCGCTGTTGGTGCAGCACATGCTGCAGCTGATCAACGACAAGCTGCACAAGAAGGTCACCCGGGTTCCGCCAGAGGTGATGCAGCACCTCACCCGGCTGCCCTGGCGGGGCAACGTCCGCGAATTGGGCAACGTGCTGGAGCGCGCGGTGGTCCACGCCACCGGCGAGGTGATGGTGGGGGACACCCTGCCTCCCCTGGAGCCCGGACAACAGACCGCGGCCGCCAGAGCGCCCAACACCGTCCAGTTCGATGATCCGGCGACCTTCCCCAGCCTGGATGAGCTGGAACGCCAGCACATCCTCCGGGCGTTGCAGCTGACCCGCGGCCACAAGGGCAAGACTTGTCAGCTTTTGGGCATCAGCCGGCCCACCCTGGAGCGAAAGCTGCAGAAGTACGGGGTTTCCGCCTCCCAGCCGGAGTGAGTCCCGAGGCCTGGGTGTTCTCCAGGACGTTCAGGGATCGGTGGGAGTGTTGGATTCCGGAACTGTTGTCACGCCCACAGAGCGCCCGGAATTTGAACGAACCGTTGAAATTGATCGTTCGTTCTTAACAGTTCGTTTCACATTCCCAACATGTCGGACGTCCACAAAGCAGCCGAACTGCTAACCCCTCGATCTTTCGAGTTGGTACGCCGGGAATGAGGCGTTGGCCAGTTGGCATGAGGCTTGGAGAAGGGTCCTGCGCCAAGTTCAGACGTAGGCCCACTCTTCCCTCTCAAGCTGCCCTCCGGAGAAGCTGACCATGCACTTCAATCGCCCCCTCGGTCCGATCGGTTCCAACGTCGTCGCCCCGCTGCAGCCGACCTCGTCGGGGATGATGGTCACCGCCAACAAGCTGGTGCCGGGCCAGGAGGTCTTGGACTTCAAGGGCTACTTCAAGGTCGAGTCCTTCCCGCACAACTCGGTGATCTACCGCCCGGGTGACACCAACGACCGCGTCTACCTGCTCAAGAACGGCCGGGTCCGGCTGATGCGGATCGGCAAGAACGGCGGCCGCTCGGTGGTCTCCATCCTGCGCCCCGGCGACCTGTTCGGTGAGCTGTTCCGCCCTGAGGGCACCGCGGTGGAGGAGATGTCCATCGCCGCCGGCGAGGCCGAGGTGTGGTCCATCGAAGGCCGTGACTTCCGCGCCCAGCTGGAGGCCCGACCCACCCTGGCCCTGGACGTGATCCGCTCCTACGCCGACCGCGTCCGCGGCCTGCGCAAGCGGGTGCTGGGGCTGACCTTCAAGGAGGTCCCGGCCCGGCTGGCGGACACCCTGCTCACCCTGGCCGAGGCCCACGGCGAGCGCTGCCCGCACGGCGGCGAAACCGACCTGCGCGGGATCACCCAGCAGGATCTGGCGGACCTGGTGGGCGCCTCCCGCTCCTTCGTCTCCACCCTGATCAACGAGATGAAGCGCGAGGGCGTGCTCGGCAACGTGGGCCGCATCCTCTGCATCCGGGACCAGAAGGCGCTCAAGAAGATCGCCTCCAACGAGAAGTAGTCCCCCCATCCGCCGGTCGAAGGTTCGAGGCCTCGCGTCGCTGTCCGACGCGGGGCCTCTTTAGTTTTCCCAGCGCCCACGCCCGCCGTGCTAGCTGATTGACCTCGATGGGTTCCGCCTCCGAAGACAAGCCTGCGCTGGTCCCGCAGGTCCGTGCCCAGGCGCACGCCGCCCACCAGACGCGGCTGGCCTCCGCCACCGCCGACGAGGCCACCTTGGATTCCCGCGGGGGGTGGATCGCCAATGGCCGGGCGCTGGCCTTCGTGGCCGCGGCGGGGATCCTGGTAGCGATCTGGCTGGGGCGGCTGCCCCGAAGCGCCTACGCCGGGGTGGGGGCCCTCTTCGTGCTCTACATCGCCCTGGCCATCCTCCACGACCGGGTGCTGCAGCGGCAGCAGCGCGCCAAGCTGCGAGCGCAATTGGCCCGCCGCGGGCTGGACCGGATCGAGGGCCGCTGGCACCAGTTCAAGGAGACCGGCGCCCAGTACCTGACCGCCGAACACCTCTACGCCGCCGACCTGGATGTGTTCGGCCAGGGGTCGATCTTCCAGCTGGTGGACGAGACCGGCACCCGCGCCGGGGAGCAGGTGCTGGCCTCCTGGCTCTCGCAGCCGCCGCCGCTGGACGAGATCGGCCAGCGCCAGGGCGCGGTGCGCGAGCTGACCGGCCTGGCGCAGTTCCGGGAGACCCTGGCAGTGGAGGCGCGGGTGGCGTCCACCCAGAAGGCCGATCCCCGCCGGTTCATCGCCTGGGCAGAGGGCGGACCGTACCTGGATCACCTCCGCTGGACCCGGCCGCTGGCCTGGGCGCTGCCGGCGATCACCCTCACCCTCTATGTGCTGGGGCGCAACGGGGTGCTTCCCACCGCCTGGTGGTGGCTGGGGCTGTTCGCGCAGCTGGCGGTGCTGGTCGCGGTCCGCCGGCCGTTCTCCCACTTCTACGATCTGATCTCGGTGGGCGAGTCCGGCGCCGCCCGCTTCGAGCGGGCGTTCCTGGCGGTGGAGGCCCAGCGGTTCGAGCATCCGTATCTGCAGCAGCTGGGCGCCGGGCTGGAGCCGGGGGCCCAGGTCTCCAAGCGGCTGGGGCGGTTCGAGCGGCTGCTGGGCTTTGCCGACCTGCGCCGCAACCAGCTGCACCCGGTGATCAACCTGCTGACCCTGTGGGACGTCCACACCCTGTTCCGGCTGGAGACCTGGCGCAAGCAGGAGGGCCCGCATGTCCGCGGCTGGTTCGACGCGCTGGCCCAGCTGGAGGCCCTGTCCAGCCTGGCCGGGCTGGCCCATGACCGTCCGGAGTTCACCTTCCCCCAGGTCACCGCCCAAGGACCGCTGTTCGTGGCCAGTGGGCTGGGACATCCGTTGCTGGAGGCGCCGATCCGCAACGACGTCTCCCTGGATCGCCGGGGCGCGGCGCTGTTGATCACCGGCAGCAACATGTCCGGGAAGACCACCCTGGTGAGGGCACTGGGCGCCAACTCGGTGCTGGCCCTGTGCGGGGCCCCGGTGTGCGCCGACTCGCTGCGGCTCTCGCGGCTGGTGCTGGTCACCAGCATGCGGGTCAAGGACTCACTGGAGCGCGGCGTCTCCTACTTCTACGCCGAGGTGCTGCGGCTCAAGGCGGTGCTGGACGGGGCCCAGGCGGCAGGCGGCGACGCCTTGTTCCTGCTGGATGAGATCCTGCTGGGCACCAACACCCGAGAGCGGCAGATAGCCTCCCGCCGGGTGCTGGAGCTGCTGCTGGACAGCGGGGCGATCGGCGCGGTCACCACCCACGATCTGGCGCTCACCGAGCTTTCTTCCCGCGGCGGCGGCGAGGTCCGCAACGTCCACTTCCGCGACCTGCTGGTCGACGGAGAGATGGTCTTTGACTACCGCCTGCGGGACGGCGTCGTCGACACCACCAACGCATTGCGGCTGCTGGAGAAGGCGGGGATTCCCGTCGGCAGCGCACAGGGAGGCTGACCATGGCTCGACCGGATCCACACTCCTATTACGACGACACCCAGCCGCGCGTCCGCGAGCTGGAGTGGAAGGCCCGGGTGGACTTCACCACCCACCGCCTGGACGCCCAGGCGACCCTGATCCTGGACCCGAAGGGCGAGGGGCCGATCGATCTGGACGGGCGGGATCTTGAGCTCCGCGAGGTCCGCGCCGAGTCCGGCGAACAGCTGCAGTTTACGGTGGAGCCGCCGGACAAGGTGCTGGGCAACCGGATCCGGATCCAGCTGCCGGCGGGGACCCGCCGCTTCACCGTGCACTACCGCACCGGGGCCTCCGCCTCCGCGCTGCAGTGGCTGACCCCGGCCCAGACCGCCGGCGGCAAGCACCCCTTCCTGTTCAGCCAGTGCCAGGCGATCCACGCCCGCAGCCTGGTCCCGCTCCAGGACACCCCGGCGGTGCGGATCACCTTCCGGGCCGAGCTGACCGTTCCCAAAGCGCTCAAGGCGGTGTTCGCCGCTGCCTTCCTCTCCCGGACCGAACAGGGGCCAGAGGCGGTGGAGCAGTTCGCGATGAACCAGCCCATCCCGCCGTATCTGTTGGCCTTCGCTGTGGGCGACCTGGTGTCCCGGGACCTGGGTCCGCGCTCGCGGGTGTGGGCGGAGCCGTCGGTGGTGGACAAGGCGGCGCACGAGTTCGCCGGGGTGGAGGACTTCATCACCGCCGCCGAGAAGCTGTTTGGTCCCTACGACTGGGACCGCTTCGATGTGCTCACCATGCCCCCGTCCTTCCCCTATGGCGGGATGGAGAACCCGCGGCTGACCTTCATCACCCCCACCCTGCTGGCCGGGGACCGGTCCTTGGTGAACGTGCTGGCCCACGAGCTGGCGCACTCCTGGACTGGGAACCTGGTCACCAACACCTCCGCCGAGCACTTCTGGCTCAACGAAGGCTTCACGGTCTTCGCCGAGCGGCGGATCTTGGAGGCCCTGGCCGGCGAGGAGACCGCCTCGCTGCATGCCGCGCTGGGGCGGCGGTCGCTGGACGAGGCCCTCTCGCAGCTGGCGGGCACCCCGGAGTTCACCCGGCTGCGCACCCACCTGGATGGGGTGGACCCGGACGAGGTGTTCTCCCAGGTGCCCTACGAGAAGGGCTACCTGTTCCTGCGCACCCTGGAGGAGCAGGTGGGCCGCGAGGCCTTCTCCGGCTTCCTCCAGAAGTACCTGCGGCGCTACCGCTTCCAGTCGCTGACCACCGAGGAGTTCCTGGAGTTCGCGGGCAGGGAGCTGCCGCCAGGGACGCTGGAGGCGGTGAACGCCGAGGCCTGGGTGAACGGCGCCGGGGTCCCGGACAACGCGCCCCGGCCCCGCTCGGCGCGGTTGGAGCAGATTGAAAAGCTGGCCGGAGGCGACCCGGGCGCGGCCGCCGCCAGGTTCGGTCCCACCGAGTGGCAGCTGTTCCTGGAGTCGGTGCCCCGTCCGGCCTCCGCGGCCTTCCTGGAGAAGCTGGACGCCGAGCACCACCTGACCTCCAGCACCAACTACGAGGTGCTGGTGGCCTGGCTGGTGTTGGCCACCAGGTCCGGCTACGCGCCGGCGCTAGAGCGGGTGGGCCAGGTGCTGCGCGGGGTGGGCCGGATGAAGTACCTCAAGCCGCTGTACCAGGCGCTGGCCTCCCGGGCGGAGACCCGCGAGCTGGCCCGAAGCACCTTTGAGGCCGCCTTTGACACCTACCACCCCATCGCCAAGCAGGTGGTGGAGTCGCTGTTGCGAGGGCACGGGGCGTGATGCGGGCCCGGGGCCCCTGCGGACAGTTCGGCGCGGCCAGGGTCGACAAGGCCGCCGTCCCCGGGGCAGTGATTTGACGTGACCGAGCCGAACGCCACCGCCCTGCTCCTGACCGCCGCGGGGGCGTTGGTGCTGATCAGCGTGCTGCTCAGCCGCTTCCCCAACAAGGCGGGGATCCCGATCGCCATCTTCTTCGTGGCGGTGGGGATGGTGGCCGGCTCGGACGGCCTGGGCGGGATCGCGTTTGAGGACTACCAGCTGACCTTCCGGCTAGGCACCGCGGCGCTGGTGTTCATCCTCTTCGACGGTGGCCTCAACACCCAGCTCTCCTCGGTGCGGGAGGGGATCCGCCCCGCCGCGGTGCTGGCCACCGTAGGCGTGGTGTTGATCGCCGGACTGACCGCGGTGGCCGCGAAGCTGTTGGGGTTCGCCTGGCCCACCGCGCTCTTGCTGGGGGCCATCGTCTCCTCCACTGACGCGGCGGCGGTCTTCTCGGTGCTGCGGGGCAGCGGGATCGCGCTGAAGAAGCGGGTGGGCGCCACCTTGGAGTTGGAGTCGGGCCTCAACGACCCGATGGCGGTGATCCTCACCCTGGCGATGACCCAGGCCCTTGCCACCGAGGCGCCGTCCCTGGGCAGCCTGATCCTTGGCGCGGTGATCCAGATGGTGGTCGGGGTGGGGCTGGGCTTTGCGTTCGGCCTCGGCGGACGGTGGCTGCTCAAGCACGCGCGCCTCCCCGCGGGCGGATTGTATCCGGTGCTGACCGTGGCCCTGGCGATGCTGGCCTTCGGGGTCCCCACCTTGCTGCAGGGCAGCGGGTTCATGGCCGTCTACATCGCGGCGATCATGCTGGGGAACAACGTGATCCGGTACCGGTCCGGGGTCTTGCGGGTGCATGACTCGCTGGCCTGGCTTGCCCACGTCACCATGTTCTTGTTGCTGGGCCTGCTGGTGTTCCCCTCCCAGCTGGCTCCGGTGGCCCTGCAGGGGCTGGGGGTGGCGCTGGCCCTGGCGTTCGTGGCGCGGCCGGTGGCGATCCTGCTGTTGCTGTGGCCGTTCAAGTACACCTGGACCGAGCGGCTCTACATCTCCTGGGTCGGGCTCCGCGGCGCGGTGCCGATCATCCTGGCCACCTTCCCGATCCTGGCGGGGCTGGCGGTGGGCCGGGAGATCTTCAACGTGGTGTTCTTCGTGGTGGTGATCAGCGCGTTTCTGCCCGGCACCACCGTGGGCTGGCTGACCCGACGGCTGAAGCTGAACGCGGATGCCCCCCCTGCGCCCCCGGCGGCGCTGGAGATCAACTCCACCCAGCTGCTCAGCGGCGAGGTGACCTCCTTCTACATCGGCGCAGCCTCGGCGGCCTGCGGGGCGAAGATCGCCGACCTGCCCTTCCCGGACCAGACCACGGTGGCGGTGATCATCCGCGGCACCGAGCTGATGGCCCCCCGCGGCACCACCGAGCTGCAGGAGGGCGACCACGTCTATGTGTTCCACCAGCGGGAGGAGCTCCCCTTCCTGGGCCTGATGTTCGGCCTGCAGGAAGGCAGCTAGCGCGTCTGCCGGCGTTCGGGCTGGGCTAGGCGGCACCGTCCTCGGCCGCCGCCGCGTCCAGGCGGTTGCGGGTCAGCTCCAGGTAGCGTTCGTCCAGGTCCATCCCCACGTACTGGCGGCCCAGCTTCAGCGCGGCCACCCCGGTGGTCCCGCTGCCGTTGAACGGGTCCAGCACCAGCGCCCCCTCCGGGGTGGAGGCCTCGATCACCCGGCGCAGCAGGGAGATCGGCTTCTGGGTGGGGTGCTTGCCGTGCTCCTTCTCGGCGCTGCGCGGGGTGGTCATGGTCCAGACCCGGCCCTCGCCATCCGCGGACAGCTCCTCTTCGCCACCCTTGGGCAGGTTCCAAACGTCCCGCATCTGCTTGCCGCCGTTCTCCGCCTTCATCTTCGGGTAGTTGAAGATGTGCTGCAGCTTGGGCGCCTTCACCGGCGAGGCCCAGAGCAGGATCTCGGTGGAGTGGGTGAAGTAGCGGCAGGAGAGGTTGGGGCTGGCGTTGGGCTTGTACCAGGTGACTGTGTTGAGCAGCTTCATCCCCAGCTGCTGCATCGCGAAGCCCACCGAGAAGATCACGTGCTGGGTGCCTGAGACCCAGAGGCTGCCGGTGGGCTTGAGCACCCGCTGACAGGCGGCCAGCCACTCCTTGGTGAACGCGTGATCCTCCTCCAGGCCCCTGGACTCGTCCCAGCGGCCCTTGGCCACCGGGGCCCGCCGCCCGGCCTTGCAGGTGAACCCGCCGTTGGAGAGGAAGTACGGAGGATCAGCGAACACCATGTCGAAGGTGCCCGGCGCATAGGCGTTGAGCAGCTCCAGACAGTTGCCCTGCAGCAGGCGGTAGCCGTCGCCGTGGGCGAACTCGGCGTTCTCGAGCAGGGACGAGCGATCATCCAAGCGCGCCTGGACGCTTGGGCGGTGGGCAGCAGCGGTGGCCATCTGGAGACTCCGTTGGGGAACATCCGGACGGTACCGCGTCGACGATCCGCGTCGATTTTTCGGCCGCGAGGGGCCGCCCGCCGGCCAGGAGACGGAGCGACGGGTGCCTCCACCGGAGGCGCCAAATGAAACGGGCGCCACCTGGGCGCCCGAATCAACCAACTCTTTGGGAAAGCCTGGCTTACGCCTTGGGGGCCTTGGCAGGCTTCTCGGCCTTGGGGGCCTTCTCGCCAGCGGGAGCCTCGGCAGCAGCAGCGGCTACCTTGGGGTTCGCACCCTGGGCGCCGACCGCGATTCCACCCACCGACGCGTCCTGTCCGGCGTACTTCTTCTTGAACCGGTCGATGCGACCCGCGGTGTCCACCAGCTTGTACTTGCCGGTGTAGAAGGGGTGGCAGTTGGAGCAGATTTCAACCTGGAAGGAGCCGCGGGTAGAGCGGGACTCGATCTTGTTGCCGCAGACGCAGGTGACGCGGGAGGGCGGGTACAGCGGATGGATCTCGGGCTTCATGTGGTGAGTCCTTTCGCCTTGCCCCGCGCGCGTGGTGTCGGCGGAGGTCCAGCGGTGAGTTGAAGGGTGGGCTCATAACGCCAGGGCCCGGCGCATTCAAGTCCGGGGCGGCGGATCAGTGGTTGTTGACCGGGTTGTGCTTTTGCACCTGGGCCTCCATCACCGGATCCGAGGCCACGTCCGGGCCCAGCATCGGGAAGGACAGCCGCAGGGTGCGGCCCGCGTCCTTCTTGGTCCCCAGCTCCTTGACCACCTGGGCCCGGCGGGCCTGGAAGCTCTCCAAGGTGGACTGATAACTCTGCTTTTGGGCAGGGTCGGTGGTGGCCGCCAGCCGCTTCTGCACCTCGCCCACCTGCCGGTCGAGGATCTCCAGGCTCTGGCGTTCGCGGTCGGACTGGCTTCCATCCTGGAACGGCCCCTTGCCTGCCAAGGTCAGCTCCAGGCGGGCGACCTGACGGCCGCGCTCTCCGGTGTGGATCAGGAAGTTGTCGGTCACCGCCACCGGGACCCCGGGTCCGGTGCCGCGGCCCTCATGGTTCTGCAGCACCAGGTCCACCGCCCCGCCGGACTCGGAGGCGATTTGCATCGCGTCCGGGTACATCACCGGGGCCAGCACCACCACCACGTCCACCAGCGGTCGCAGCCGCTTCGCCTCTGGGATCACCGTGTCCCTCAGCGGCAACCCCACCACCCCAGGGAACTTGAACGGGTTGGGCGGGGAGGCGCCGATCACCCCGACCTTCACCCCGCCCACATTGAGGATGGTGGAGGCCTTGAAGATCAGCTTCCCGTCCCGGGCCAGGTTCGCCGAGAGCGGCTGCAGCTTGTGCTTCTTCGCCAGCGCCGCGATGAACTCCGGGCCGGCGCTCAAGTCGCGCATCCCCACCCCGATCACCTGAACGCCCATGCCTGCCATCGCCTGGGCGATCAGGTTTGCCTTGGCCTGGTCCTCTTCCCCGGACTTGTAGAACTCGGCGAACAGCGAATTGCCGGCGTCGATCGGAAGCACATTGCCGGCCTCCTTCTTCACCGCCTGGAAGAACGTCTTTCGCCTGGCAAGACCGCCGGCGGGTGCGTGCTGTCAACCACACGGGGCGATCTCGCCCCGGTTGTCTCCCGTGATCAGCAAGGTGAGCTTCTTGGCCGGGGCCTCGGCACCCAACGCCAGGCCGCCGGTCAGCGCCAGCACCAGGGCCAGTCCGGTGGAGAGCGGCCTCACTTCTTCCCCTTTTTGTTCAGGGTGACCAGACGGGCCTTGGCGGACTTGGCCTCGGAAGATTTGGGGTAACCCTTCAAAAGCTCCTCCAGGGCCAGCTTGGCCTCATCCAGCATCTTCAGCTTCTCGAAACAGTCGGAGGAACGCAAAAGTGCCTCGGGGGCGATCTTGGCCTTCGGGTACTCCTGGATCACCTTGCCGTACTCCGGCAGTGCCTCCCGGCAGCGGTCGTCCGCTCGGTGGGTCTCCCCCAGCTCGAAGTGGACCTCCGGCACCCGGGTGTCCTTGGGCCACTTCTTGAGGAACTCCCCGAACAGTTGCCGGGCCAGGGCCCGGTCTCCGGCCTTCGCCTTGCCTGCCGCCAGCTCGAAGAACTCCTGGGGATCGGTGGGGCGCTTGAGTTCCTCGGCCCGCCGGCGCGCCTCGGCGGCCTTCACCGCCTCCTCGCCCTTGAGGGCAAGGAACTTCTGGTCCGTCTCGGTGGACAGCTTTGCCAGCCCGGTCTCCAGCTCGGTGATCTTGTAGAGGTAGGTCTCCACCTCCCCGCGCAGCCGGGCCACGTCCTCCAGCGACTTCTGCATCTGCACCCCGATGTCCGCGCCGCTGCGCCGGGACGCCTTGTCCAGGCTCTCCAGGGCAGTGGTGACCTCGGCGATCTTCTCGTCCAGCCGGGGCATGGCGGTGGTCAGCTTCTGTTCGGAGGCCTCGGCGCGGGAGGCAAGCTGGGCGTTCTCCGCCAACAGCCGGTCCACCCGGACCTCGAGGGCGCGGCCGCGGTCGGCCGGGTAGAAGCAGCCGGCGACGAACAGCGCCGGAACCAGGGTCAGGAGCCTTCTCATGGGACGGCGATAGTAGAACAAAGGGTCCGGCGTCCAGGGTTAGACTTCCGCTCCCTTGCCGTCCTTCGGACCTTTCGAGCTGGTCAAACGCCTCGGTGCCGGGACCTGCGCCGAGGTCTACCTGGCGCGGGGGCCCAACGCGGCCGCCGTGGAGCCGTTCGCGCTCAAGACCTTCCTGCCGCATGTGGCCCCCGACGAGCGCAGCCGCAAGACCCTGCTCAAGGACCTGGAGCCGGCCCGCAAGCTGCGCCACCCCGGAATCGTGGAACTGTACGAGACCGGCGAACAGGAGGGCCGGGTCTACCTGGCGATGGAGCTGGTCCGCGGTCAGCCGGTGGGCGCCCTGGTGCGCAAGATGCGGGAGGCGGGCAAGGCGCTGTCCCTGGCGGAGGCATGCTTCGTGATCTCCCAGGCGGCGTCGGCCCTGGACGCGGCGCTGGAGCTGGAGGGCCCGGACGGAAAGCCGCTGGGGTTGCTGCACCGGAACCTCAACCCCCAGAACGTGCTGATCGGCGCGGGCGGTGAGGTGAAGCTGACCGACTTCGGGGTGGCAAGGACCGTCCACGCCGCCGCCCAGGTGGCCGGCGAGCTGAAGGACACGCTGGCGTTTCAGTCGCCGGAGCAGCTGCAGAAGAAGACCCTGGATCGCCGCTCGGACGTCTTCTCCCTGGGCGCGATTTTGTGGGAGCTGCTCACCGGAAGGCGGCTGTTCAACGGCCAGAGCGAGGAGGAGATCACCGAGCAGATCCTGCAGAAGCAGTACGCCCGGATCGACAAGCTGGTCCCCAGCCTGCCCCGGGAGGTGGTGGAGATCCTGGACCAGGCGCTGCAGCGGGACCGCGAGCGCCGGGTGCCCGCCGCCGGAGTGCTGGCGGATGTGCTGACCCCGTTCACCACCCCGGAGACGCAGAAGAAGCTGGGCTCGAGGATCGAAACTCTCTTCGAGCCGTTCCCGCAGACTTTGGGGGAGCGGTCCGTCCGGCAGGCCAAGCCCGGGAACGGAGAGAAGGGTCGTGCAGCGGCGGCGCGGCCGGTGGTGCCGATCCAGGCCGACGCCACGATGCGGGACCACAAGTCCGCGACCGGCGCGAAGCCGAAACTGCCCGAAGCCGATGGACGGGCGGGGACCGGATCGAAGTCGAAGTTGCCCGGCGCGGAGGCCAGGGCGGGCAGCGGCGCGCGGGCGAAGCTGGCTCAGGCCCGGGCGGGGAGCGGCTCCAAGTCGAAGCTGCCCGACCCGGACGACAAGCTGGAGAGGGACCGCGCAGTGCTAGTGCACCCGTTGCTGGCGGCCCGCCCCGCCCGGCGCAAGGCCAAGCTGGGGCTGCCCGAGGACGACGGCATCGATCACCGGATCGGCTACTCCGAAGGCACGGTCAGCCGGCTGCTTCGGCTGAACCATCCCCAGCCGCGCAAGATGGCCACGGTGTGGGGAGTGCTGGGCGCCACCCTGCTGATCGTCTTCGCGCTGTGGGCCTATACCCGGGTGGGGATCAACAAGAGCGCGGTGGAGCCGCCGGTGGTGCCGGAGCAGGCACCGAAGTCGGAGGCGACATCAACGCCTCGTGACGAGGAGCGACCGGAAGCGCGTCGGCCAACGCGCGGCACCTTGCAGCTCCAGTCCGATGTCCCAGCCTTCGTGCGCCAGGGCGGCAAGGACCTGGGGATGACCCCGCTGACCCTCACCCTCCCCGCCGGAAACGCCAAGCTGGAGCTGCGGACCCCGGACGGCACGCTAACAACCGCGGTGACCGTCCAGGTGCCGGCGGGCGGAGAAGTGACCCGGAAGGTCCGGCTGCAGCGTTAGCGACGGCCCGTGATCTGGCCTGTCGTTGGCTATCCGCCAAACGTCGGACGTCGCTTCTCGGTCCGATACCCCAGACGCTCCAGTGACTTCTCACACGCCTGCTTGAGCCGTTCCTCGTTGAGGAAGAAGGGCGTGTTTCGCGACCGGCCCTCGTTCAGCGCGGCCAGGGCGCGGCGGTACTCGCTGGCCGCGTCCGCGCGTTCCCCCTTCTGTTCCAGCAGCATCGCCAGCAGATAGCGGGCCTGGGCGAAGTGGGGATCCAGGTACACGCACTTGCGCAGGCCCTGTTCGGTCTGGGCCTCCTGCTCGCCGGCGGCGGCCCAGTCCATCACCAGCTCGAAGATCTGGTTCGCCTCGACATGCGGGTCCAGCTCCACCGGCATCAGCTCCACCGGCTGGGGTGCGCTCCTCACTCCCCGGGGCGGGCTGACCGGTCGGCTCCGCACCGGCGGCAAGACACTCGCCGGCGGCTGCCGGGGGCTGGGCATGAGCCCGGTGGCCCCTCCCCGGTCCCGCACGTAGAAGAAGGCCTGATCACACTTGAGGGTGGTCAGCTCCGGCTGGCGCTTGAGGATCGGCTCCGCCGCGGACAGCACCAGCGTCCCCTGCGGCTTGAGCGTCTCCGCCAAGCCCTGCACCACCAGGTCGAAGGCGGCCTCGGTGAAGTAGATCAGCACGTTGCGGCAGAAGATGACGTCGAAGCCCTGCCCGTTGGGCGCCGACGGATAGGGGCGGTCCATCAGGTTGTGCTGCCCGAAGCTGGCCCTGGCGCTTAGCTCCGGGATCAGCTGGAAGCTGCCCCGGACCTCCTGGAAGTACCGGTCGCGCAGCGAGGGGGGCACGCGCCGCAGCATCGCCGGATGGAAGCTCAGGGTGCGGGCCTGGCGCAGCGCCCCATCGGAGATGTCGGTCCCCAGCACCGTGCTCTGGGAGTGCGCCCCCAGCTCGTGAAGCAGGATCAGCAGGGTGGCGACCTCCTCTCCGGTGGCGCAGCCGGCGCTCCACAGGTGCAGCGGCCGGGAGGCGCCGCGCACCAGCGGGGTGAGCACGTGCCGGCGGAAGGCCTCCAGCTGCACCTCGTCCCGGAACAGGTCTGTCTTGTGGACCGAGATCGCGGACATCAGCTCCGCCAGATCCGCCGCCCCTGCCGGGGTCTTGAGCAGCTGGAGGTAGGTCTCCTCGGTGCGGTCCTTGAGCCGGACCGTCAACACCTCGGTCAGCCGCGCCACCTGCTGCGCGGACAGCGAAGAGCCGGTGCGCGCCGCCACATACGCGCACACCGGGGAGAGCTGCTGGGCCCCCCCGCTGGCCATCGGTTACCTCGCCCCCAGCGCGGCGGGTTCGCCCTTGGCCAACCGGATCAGCGTGGCCGAGAGGTCGTCGCTGTGGACGATGGTGTCCACCGCACCCTTGGCGATCGCCGCCCCGGGCATCCCGAACACCACGCAGGAGTCCTCGCTCTGGGCCAGGGTCTTCCCGCCGGCGGTCTTGATCGCCACCATCCCGTCTGCGCCGTCGTTGCCCATCCCGGTGAGGATCACCCCCACCGCGCGCCGGCCGTAGGCCTTGGCCACGCTCTCCAGCAGCATCGAGCCCGACGGCAGGTGCCCCTCCTTGGCCTCGCCAATCCGCAGCGCCACCCGGCCGCGGGTGGGCACCAGCAGATGCTTGCCGGGCGGAGCGATCAGCACCTCACCGGGCACCAGCGAGTCGCCGTCGTTGGCCAGGCGGACCTTGAGCTTGCTGGAGGCGGCCAGCCAGCCAGCCAGGCTCTCGGCGAACGACGCGTTGATGTGCTGGACGATCACGATCGGCGCCGGGAAGTCACCGGGCAGCTCGGAGAGCAGCTTGTGCACCACCTGCGGGCCGCCGGTGGAGCTGGCGATGGCCACGATCCCGATGGGGGAGGTGGAGAAGGCCAGCACGTCCCTGGGGGGACTGGTCACCACCGGCATCACCGCGTTGGGGCTGCGCTTCTTGTTCATCCCCCGCAGGTGACGGATCACCCGAACCGAGGAGAGCAGCTTCACCTCGCGGGCCAGGTTCCAGGCCTCCGGGCCGGCGTCCAGCGAGGGCTTGACCTGAAGCGCCAGCGCACCCAGCTCCAGCGCCCGGCAGGTCAGCTCCGGCGCCTGGTTCCGGGGATCCGCGGTCAGCATCAGGATCGGGATCGGGTTGTCCGCCATGATCGACTCTACGGCGGCCAGCCCGTCCATCACCGGCATGTCCACGTCCATGGTGATGACGTTGGGCTTCATCTTCAGGGCCTGATCGATGGCCTCCTGGCCGTTGGCGCAGGTCGCCACCACCTCCAGGTCGGGGTCCTTCTTCAATGCGTCGCAGATGAGCTGCCGACAGATCGGCGAGTCATCCACGACCATCACTCCCACTTTCCTAGCCATGATCCCCCCGGCGCTTCACCTGCCGCGCCAGCTTACATCAATCCCGTGTGTCCTACCCCAGCAGACGCGAGACCACATCCACCAGGTCCTGTCGCGCCAAATCTCCCTTCGCCACGTAGCCGTCCGCGCCCGCCTCCATTCCCCGGCGCCGGTCCTGCTCGGTGCCGCGGGTGGTGATAATGACCACCGGGAGGCTGCGCAGGGTCGGATGGCCCTTGAGCCGCCGGGTCAGCTCCAGCCCGTCCATCCGCGGCATCTCCAGATCGGTGACCACCATGTCCACCGACTCCCGCCCCAGCCGCTCGTAGGCCTCCACCCCGTCCCCGGAGCTGATGGTCTCGTAGCCCACCGCCTCCAGCAGCGAGGCGATCAGCTCCCGGGTCAGCGGGGAGTCGTCCACCACCAGGATCTTCCGCCGCTTGACCTCGGTGGACTTGCTGGCGGTGTGGGAGAGGCGGATCGCCGAGGCCCCCTTGGCTGTGGCCACCAGGTGCGCGGCGGACAGCACCATCGCCAGGCTTCCGTCCGCCATGCTGGTGGCGCCGGAGAGGTGCTGGAACCGGGACAGGATCCCCTTGAGCGGGAGGATCGCCTGCACCCGCTCCTCGAACACCCGGTCCACCGAGATCGCCGCGGTGGCCCCCTGGCCGCGCACCAGCAGCACCAGCTCGCCCTCCCGGGCCGGCCGCTCCGGAGCCATCCCCAGGATGAAGGCCACCGAGGCGAACGGCAGCACCTCGTCATTGACCTTCAGCGCCGGACGCCCGGCCAGCTCCTGCGGCTGCCCCTCCTCCACCTTCAGCGCGTTGAGCACATGCGCGGCGGTCAGACAGACCTTCTCGTCGCCCACCGCCACGAACAGCAGCGGGGCCACGGTCAGCGAGACCGGCACCCGCAGCTCAAACGCGGTGCCCTTGCCCACCTCCGACTGCACCACCACGTCTCCGCCCAGGCCCAGCATCCGCACCCGGACCACGTCCAGCCCCACCCCGCGGCCGGAGATGTCCGAGGTCACCTCCTTGGAGGAGAAGCCGGGCTGGAAGATCAGATCCCGTGCCGCGTGATTGGACAGCGATCCGGCGCCCGCCTCGTCCAAAAAGCCCTTCCTCACCGCCGCCTTCCTGAGCACCACAGGGTCCAGCCCGGTGCCGTCGTCCTCCACCCGGATCAGGATCCGCTCCCCCTCCCGGGTGGCGCGCAGGGTCAGCCGGCCCTTGGGGATCTTCCCGGCGTTGACCCGCTCCTCGCGGGACTCCAGCCCGTGGTCCAGCGCGTTGCGCACCAGGTGCATCAGGGGATCGCGCAAGGACTCGATCACCGAGCGATCGGCGCGGGTCTGCTCGCCTTCGATCCGCAGGTCCACCTCCTTGCCCAGCTCCCTGGCCATGTCCCGCACCATCCGCGGGTAGGGCTCCAGGAGCACGCTCAGCGGCAGCATCCGCAGCGCCTGGACCTCCTCGGAGATCTGCATCAGCTCGCGCAGCTCCTGGTTGGCCAGCAGCTTGGACTCGCGGTGCAAGGTGGCGGCCACCTCCTTGCTGCGGTTCATCCGCGCCGCTAGCTCCGCGCCCGCCGGGCCCAGGTCCTCGGCGGCGCGGGCCATCAGCGCCAGCTCCCGGGCCAGCCCCAACCGGCGGGAGGCCTGCAGCTCGCGGCGCCGGGCCACCTGGGTGAGGTTGGCCACCGCGCTGGTCAGCAGCTCCAGCGACTGCAGCCCGATCCGCACCCCCTCGGTGCGGGCGTCCGCCTGGCGGACCCCCGGCGCGCGGCCGGAGTGGATGTCCTCGGTGGCCCTGGACTCGGCCGGCGCCGGTTCCACCGGCCGGACCGTCTCCTGGGCCGCCGCCTGCAGATTCTGTCCGGCGCGATCCGCCGCCGGCGTGGGGGCCGGGGTGGCCACCGGCGCTGGTCGGGAGGCCTGTTCGGCCTGCACCCGCGCCTTGAGCCAGTCCACCAGCTTCTGGACCTCCGGGGGAGCGCCGTCGTTCTGCGCCGCCCCGGAGAGCACGGTCACCGCGTCCGCCGCCACCAGCAGCGCGTCCGCCGAGCCGCCGGTGATCTGGAAGCCGGAGGCCTCGCTGGTGCGGACCAGGTCCTCCATCTCGTGGACCAGCTGGTTGATGTCCGCAAAGCCCATCATCCGGGCCTCGCCCTTGAGCCCGTGCAGCTCGCGCAGCGCGCCCCGCCCGTCCTCCAAGGAGGGGCCCGCCTCCATCGCCATCACGCTGGCGGTGATCTTCTGCAGCCGCTCACCCACCAGCTCACGGAACTGCTTGAGCAGCCTGTCTCGGGAGGACTCGCTCACTGCGCGCCTCCACCTTCGGAGATCCGGAACCGGCCCACCACGGTGCGCAGATCCTGGGCCAGCGAGATCAGATCCACATTCGCGGTGGACACCTGCTTGGTGGCCATCAGGCTCTGCTGGGTGACCCGGAGGATGTCCGCCATCGCCTCCGCCAGCTGATCGGTGCCGGTCTGCTGCTGCTGGGTGGCCAGGGAGATGGACCGCACCGCGTCGAAGGTCTGCCCGGCCAGCTGCACGATCTCGTTGAGGCTGTGGGACACCGCCAGCGCCAGCGATCCCCCCGAGTCGGTGGCCCGCACTCCGGCCTCGGTGGCGTTGACCGCCGCCTGGGTGGCCTCGCGGATCTCCTCGATCAGACCTTCGATCTCCTTGGTGGACTCCAGCACGTTCTCCGCCAGCCGCCGCATCTCCGCCGCCACCAGCGAGAACCCGCGGCCCACGTCCCCGGCCTTGGTGCCCTCCAGCTCGGCGCTGAGCGCCAGCAGATCGCTCTTGTCCGCCACCCCGTTGATGAACTCCACGATCCGGCCGATCTGGACGATCCGCTTGTTGAGCTTGGTGACCGAGTCCGCGATCGCCCGGTTGTCCTGCTGCATCCGATCCATGGACTGGGAGAAGGCCTCCGCGCTCTGCTGTCCGGCCTGGGCCGCGGCCAGGGTCTTCTGGGCGATCTCCGCCATCGATCCGGCGTTCTCCGCGATCTGCCGGGCCGACCGGGCCAGCTCCTCGGTGGTGGCGGAGGTCTCGTTGAGCGCGGTGGCCTGCTCCGCCGCCCCCTCCTCGTACTGGGTAGAGGTGGTGACGATCTCCTCGGTGGTGGAGCCGATCTGCACCCCGGCGCGCTTGAGCTCGCGCAGGACCCCGGTGAGGTTCCCCTGCATGGCGGTAAACGCCGCCGAGACCGCCCACACCTCGTCGTCGGCGGGGATCACCCGCGGGGACTCCAGGCTGCCCCCGGCGATGCGGGTGGCCTCCTCGGCGATCTGCCGCATCGGTCCGCCGATCACCGTCCCGCCCACGTACGCGGTAATCAGCGCCAGCCCCAGCACGAACAAGCCCATCCCGGCCACCCTGAACATCCCGTCCATCCGCAGCTGGGCGGCGACCTGGGCCTGCGCCCCGGTGGTCACCGCCGCCACGTCCTCCAGGGTGTGGTGGGCCAGCGCGGAGGAGAGATCCGCTGTGAGCACCGCGGGGGTGAGCACGCAGATCGCCGCGAACAGCACCAACCGGGCGCGCAGCTGGGTGCGGGTGACCGGCACCGCCTCCAGCACCTGCTGGGCGCTGAGCCCGCACCGGGCCAGGACCAGCACGAACTCGCGGGCCCGGACCACCGCCAGCAGGTGGGAGAGCAGCGCGCTGATCGGTCCGCACAACAGGCCCACCAGCAACACCCGCGGCAGGGGCCCCAGCCCGGGGGCGGCGGTGAGCAGCTTTAGCCCCACCCCTATCGAGGTCACCGCGATCACCCAGCCCACCAGCGAGAAGAAGAACACCCGGTCCGGGAAGGCCAGCACCTCGCGGATCGCCGCCTGGAGCAGGTCGGGCGGGGGATTCCCGTCCGCCTCCTGCACCGCCCGCTGGGTCTTCAGCGAGTGGCTGGACACCGCCGCGGTCACCGCGATCACCAGCGCGCTGGTCAGGGCCGCCAGCAGCGCGGAAGCCAGCTCCAGCCCGTCCGGGACCCGGTAGGTGAGCAGCATGTAGACGATGGCCAGCGCGGCGCCGGTTCCGTTGGCCGCCAGCGAAGGCAATACGATCCGCCGATAGCCGGCCTTCAGCCCGTCCCGTGGGTCGTTCATGTTGCCTGCACTCCCTTCACTTCAAAGCGTCGGACCGTCTCCCGCAGCGAGCGGGCAAGCGCGGAGAGATCCACGTTGGTGCCGCGCATCTGCAAGGTGGCCACCGAACCCTCGCGGGTGATCCGCAGGATCTCCGCCATCGCGTCCGCCAATTGGTGGGTTCCCGTCTGCTGCTGCTGGGTGGCCAGGGAGATGGACCGCACCGCCTCCGAGGTCTCCTTGGCATGCTCCAGGATCCCCCGCAGCCGCTCGCTGACCTCGTTGGCCGCCGAGGTCCCCTGTTCGGTGGCCTTCACCCCCGCCTCGGTGGCCATCACCGCCGCGTTGGTGGCGTCCCGGACGTCGGTGATCGCCCGGCCGATCTGCCCGGTGGAGCGCAGCACGTCCTCCGCCAGCCGTCGCATCTCCGCCGCCACCAGGGAGAAGCCGCGGCCCACCTCGCCGGCCTTGGTGCCCTCCAGCTCGGCGTTGAGCGCCAGGAGATCCGTCTTGTCGGCGATCTCATTGATGAACTCCACGATCCGGCCGATCTGCTGGATCCGCTTGTTGAGCCGGATCACCGCGTCCGCCACCAACTGGTTCTGCTGTCTCATCCCCAGCATGGCGTTGAAGAACGCCTCCGCGCTGCGCTGGCCGGTCTGCGCCGCTTGCAGGGTGCGCTGGGCCACCTGCGCCACCTCGGTGGCGTTCTCAGCGATCTGTCCGGCCGAGCGGGCCAGCTCCTCGGTGGTGGCGGAGGTCTCGTTGAGCGCCGACCCCTGCTCCGCCGCCCCCTGCTCCTGGCCGCCCAGGGTGCCCACCAGCCCCTCGGTGGTGACCGACAGCTGATCGCTGGCCACGGTCAGCTTGGAGAGGACCTCGCCCAGTTGGCCCTCCAGCCGCACGAAGGCCACCCCCATCGCCCACACCTCCCCGTCGCTTGCCAGCAAGGAGGGCGGATCGAGGTGGCCAAGCCGGATCCGCTCGGCGCGGGCGGAGATCTCCCGCATCGGCCGGCTCAGGTCCCGGGCCGCCGCCGAGGCCACCAGACAGGCCATCAGCCCCGCCAGCGCGGCCACCAGCAGCGGCATCGGATCCAGGGTTCCGGGCGAGGCCGGGGGTCGGAGCATCACCACCTGCGCCACCAGCAGCGATCCGGTGACCGCGAACACCGCCACCAGCTGGACCACGAAGGTGCGGAACCGGCGCTGTTCGGAGGTGGCCAGGGCCACCGCGTCCTCCACCGTCAGGCCGGCGCGGATGATCGTCTCCAGCACCGGACGCGAGGCCACCTGGGTCATGAACCCGGCCAGAAAGCCGGAGACCACCATCACGCAGCTCCCGGCCAGGGCCAGCCGGAACAGGCTCCCGGAGGTGACCCCGGGCACCCACAGCTTCCAGCCGATCCCGGTGGCCAGCAGCGCCCCGCCCAGATGGACCGCCGCGCCCAGGCGGACCCGGGACGGGAGCCTGGCCACCGCCAGGGCGGCCGCGGAGGCGGCGCGGGTGCCGGTGGCGCCCCCCTCCAGTGCCTTGAGCGGCATCAGCCAGCCGCGGGTCCGGAAGTAGAACGCTGCCAACGCCAACACCGCGCAGGAGAGGGTGACCGCCAGCAACCGGCCCATGTGTCCGGAGGCCGGGCCCCGGCTCAGCGACAGGGTGAGCAGGCCCAGGACCAATCCTCCGGACCCGCCGGTCAGGGCGGCGCGGAGGATCCTGTGGCGCAGCCGACGCAGCGGGTCAGCCACCCGACTCCTCCCGCTCCAGCCGGAACTGCTGCACGGTGGATTGCAGGGAGGTGGCCAGCTGGCAGAGGGTCTGGTTGGCGGCGCTCAGCTGTTCGCCGGACGCCGACCCCTCCTGGGTGATGCGCAGGATCTCCGCCATCGCCTCCGTCAGCTGATCGGAGCCGGTCTGCTGCTGCTGGGTGGACAGCGAGATCGAACGCACCGACTCCGAGGTGTCCCGGGCCAGGGCGACGATCTCCTCCAGCTTGTCCAGCACCTGCTTGGCCAAGGCGTTGCCCCCGTCCATGCCTTTGAGGCCGGACTCGGTGGCCATCACCGCGGCGTTGGTGCCGTCGCGGATTTCGTCGATCAGCCGCTCGATCTCATGGGTTGACTGGACCACCGTCTCCGCCAGCCGGCGCATCTCCGCCGCCACCAGGGAGAAGCCGCGGCCCACCTCCCCGGCCTTGGTGCCCTCCAATTCGGCGTTGAGCGCCAGCAGGTCGGACTTGTCACCCACCTCGTGGATGAACTCCACCACCTTGCCGATCTGCTGCACCCGCTTGTTGAGCTTGAGCACCGAGTCCGCCACCCGGCGGTTCTCGTCCGCCATCTGCACCATCGAGGCGAAGAAGGTCCGGGCGCTGTGCTGCCCGTGCTGCGCCGCCTCCAGGGTCTTGCTGGCGATGTTGGAGACCTCGGTGGCGTTCTCGGCGATCTGCCCGGCCGAGCGGGCCAGCTCCTCGGTGGTGGCGAAGGTCTCGTTGAGGGCGGCGGCCTGCTCCGCCGATCCTCCCTGCTGGGCCTCGCCGGCGCCGGTCAGCTGGCCGGTGGTGTGGTTGAGCTTGAGCCCCGCGGTGCGCAGGCGGGACAGGGCGTCCCGGAGCTGCTCGTGGATGGCGGAGAAGGAGGCGGAGGCGGACCACACCTCGTCGTCGGCCACCACCAGCGGGGGCGCGTCCAGGTCCCCGGTGCCCAGCCGTCCGGCGGCCTCCGCCAGCCGGCGCAGGGGGCGGACCAGCCCGCGGCCGGCGATCATCGCGGTGGCGATCCCCACCGAGACCAGCGCCAGTCCCAACGCCACGGTGCGCAGATCCACCTGCTGTTCCAGCTGCTGGGCCAAAAGCAGCTGACCTGGGCGATCCGGCATCGCCAACAGCTCGGTTACCCGGCGATCGTTCTGGGACCAGATCACATCCGAGATGAACAGGGCCGGGGTGGCCCCGGCCACCGCGGTCAGGGCCATCAGCCGCAGCCGCAGCTGGCGTCGATCGGAGGCCAGCGCGATTGAGGACTGCTTGGCGGTCAGCCCCAGGCCGCAGATCCGCTCCACCGCCAGGCGCGAGCGTTCCTGGACCAGCAGATAGGTGATCACCGAGATCATCGGCGCCAGGCCCAGCCCCAACATGGCGATCCGCCAGGAGGTGACGCTGGCGCCCGGGCCGGCGATCAGCCGGTAGAGGATGGCCACGAAGGCGGAGCCAAAGCCCCACATCATGAGGTTGATCACGAAGGAGACGTCGGGGAACCGGTACGCCGCCCGGGCAGCCCGCTGCAGCGCCTGCACCCCGTTGCCTGCTGGAAGCAGGCTCCGGATGGCGCCCATCGCCCGCTGCTCCATCTGGTCCCCGATCACGGTGCAGCCCACGCAGGCGCCCAGGGCGATGGCGGAGAAGTACCCAACGGATCCCTCGATGAACGAGAGCGTGATCAGCCCATAGGCGACGCACAACACCCCGCCCACCAGCCCGCCCAGGATGGAGGGACCGGAGATCCACCGGGCCAGCGCCGCGGGAGTCGGGGGCAGCGGGCTCATGCCACCTCCGCCGGGGTGGTCCGGATCAGGTAGCGGGAGAAGTCGGCCAGATCCAGCACCGGCCACAGCTGGTCGCGCGCGGAGATGAACCCCTTGAGCCAACCGGCGGTGGCCCCCCCGGCGATCGCCGGGGAGGGCAGCAGGGAGAGCGCCTCTTGATGCACCAGCACCTCGTCCACGATCACCGCCTCCCCGGTCTCGGCGATCAGGGTGCGTCCGGGGGTGGGCACAAGGGAGAACGCCACGCGGGCGTTGGGCGCCTCCAGCACCGGATCATACGCCTCCACCGCCACCACCTGGCGCGCGGGAAAGGCCAGCCGGTTGCCGCCGGAGCGGCACAGCAGCAGGCCATCGACGACTTTGGCGGGCGGGACCACGGGGGGATCAGGCGCCCTGGCTGAGGAAGTCGAACAGGCCTTCGGGATCGATCACCGCCACCTCGTTGCGCTGGGCCCGGGCGGGACCGCGCAGGTGGAGGTGGGCCCCAGAGGTTCCCAGGGCGTCCAGCTTCCCGCTGACCGCGGAGACCCCGGCCACCTTGGTGGCGGTCAGCGCCATCGACCCCTTGGCGAGGCGGACCAGCACCGCCCGCTGGGTCAAATCCGACTTGCCGCCCAGCAACAGGGCCAGGTCGACCACCGGGATCACCTCACCGCGGTGGGCGAAGACGCCGAGGAGATGGGAAGGCGCGCCGGGGACCCGGGTCAGCTCGGGAAAGCTGACCACCTCCGCGGCGGTGTCGGCGGGAACCGCGTACCAGCTCGCGCCGCACGCAAAGACCAGGTGTGACTGTCGCTGCTCGGACATGGGTAGGGGGGTGGAGAGGGATGTCTTTCATAGCACACCCCCTGCCGCCCCCCCGGGTACAGCCAAATCAAGGTGATCGCCTTCCCGAAGGGCAGGCGACCTGAGCCTAGCGCTTCAGCTCCACCCTGCGGTTCTCGGCCCAGGCGTCCTCGGAGGAGCCCGGGTTGACAGGCTGGGTCTCGCCGTAGCCCACCGCCTTCACCCCGCGGACTCCCAGGTCGCCCAGGTACCGGCGGACCGCTTCGGCGCGGCGGTTGGAGAGCTGCAGGTTGTACTCCTCGGTCCCACGCTCATCGGCGTGACCGGCCACGGTCAGGGCGGCGCCCTTCTCCTTCTTGATGCACTCCGCCAGGGTGGACAGCTGCTCCTGGGCCTCGCTGCTGAGCGAATACTCATTGAAGCCGAACTTGATCGCGTCCCAGTTGCAGGCAGCGCCGGTGTCCTCGGCCTTCACGCACTGGTTGGCCTCGCAGTTCTCGCCCATCCCGCAGTCGCTGGTCTCGGTGCAGGCGCCGGGGGCCAGACACTGGTTGTTCCTGCACTTGCCCTCTCCGCAGTCCCCGTCGCTGACACAGGCGCCCTCCTTGACGGTGCACTTGCCGGCCTGGCAGCCCTTGCCGGCGCCGCAGGAAGCGTCGTTGGTGCACTCCGGCTTGGGAACGCAGCGGGTCTCCTGGCACACGAAGCCGTCCTGACAGTGGGCGTCGGTCGCACACTGCTGGCACTGGCCCTGGACGCAGACCTCGTTGTTCGTCTTGCACTGCTCGTCGTTCGAGCACTTCGGGTACGTCGGGGGACAGCCGGCCAGCACGAGGGCGACCAGGCCAACTCCGAATCCAAGGGCAATGCGGCGCATCGGCACTCTCCACAACACCGGGGTTTTTCCACGGACCGTCCCGGCCAGGGAGGCTTCAGAGACGGTCGATCCGTTCCGGCTGTAGCCCCCTCTCTGATGGGCAGTCAAAGCAAAAAGCCGGCATGTGGAGTGCAGCACAACCGTTTGCTCCCCAGGGAAGCCCCTGTTTCCGTTCACTTTTCCAGTAGCAATGCGGCAGTTTTGACACACCCGCCTCCAGCCTTTAGTCCCCAAGTGAGCCATGGCCACGATCCTGATTGTCGATGACGAGAAGAACATCCTCCTGTCGCTGAACCAGTCGCTGCAGCTGGCGGGGTACCGGACGGAGCTGGCCGCCTCGGGAAAGCTGGCGGTAGATGTGGTGGCCGCGCGCCCGGTGGACGCGGTGCTGATGGACGTGAAGATGCCGGACATGGACGGGCTAACCGCGCTGGAGCGGCTCTTGGAGCTGCGCCCCGGGCTGCCGGTGATCATGATGTCCGGCCACGGCACCATCGAGACCGCGGTCAAGGCGACACAGAAGGGGGCCCGGGACTTCCTGGAGAAGCCGATCGCCCGCGAGCGGCTGCTGGTGGCGCTGCGAAACGCGCTGCAGCACCAGGCGGTGGTGGAGGAGCTGCACCAGCTGCGGGCGGAGGTGGGCGCCTTCGAGATGGTGGGCCGGGCCCCCAGCATGGAGCGGATGTACGAGATGATCCGGCGGATCGCCCCCTCCGAGGGGCGGGTGCTGATCACCGGGGAGAACGGCAGCGGCAAGGAGCTGGTGGCCCGGGCCATCCACCAGAACTCACGGCGCAAGGGCGGCCCGTTCGTGAAGCTGAACTGCGCCGCGGTCCCCCACGAGCTGATCGAAAGCGAGCTGTTCGGCCACGAGCGTGGCGCCTTCACCGGCGCAGTCAGCGTCCGGCGGGGCAAGTTCGAGCTGGCCCACGAGGGGACCTTGTTCCTGGACGAGATCGGGGACATGCCCCAGTCGATGCAGGCCAAGGTGCTGCGGGTGCTGCAGGAGGGAGAGCTGGAGCGGGTGGGCGGCGCGGAAACCCTCAAGGTGGACGTCCGGGTGCTGGCCGCCACCAACAAGGATCTGGAGGAGGAGATCGCCCGGGGGCGGTTCCGCGAAGATCTCTACTACCGCCTCAACGTGGTGCATTTGCAGACCCCCACCCTGCGCGAGCGCCGCGAGGATCTTCCGGATCTGATCGGCTTCTTCCTCAAGGACGCCTGCCTCAAGAACGGCAAGCGGCCGATGATGATGTCCGCCGAGGCACTGGCGGTGCTGGCCGCCTATCAGTTCCCGGGCAACGTCCGCGAGCTGCGCAACCTGGTGGAGCGGCTGGCCATCCTCTGCGAGGGGCCGATCATCTCCGGAGCGGAGGCAGAGGATCTGCTGCCCCGCCGGCGCCGCCCGGGTGCCGGCCCGGAGCTGGGCGCCGAGCCGATGCGCGCCCCGGTGATTCCAGGCGGGGTGCCGCTGGGCTCGACCCAGACCCCCACCCCGCCACGTCCGGTGGATTCGGTGACCCCGCCGGCAGCTGCAGTGGCTGCTCCCCCGGGGTCGACTCCGGTTCCCTCGGCCTCCGCCAGCAGCGGCCTGGGCCGGTTCCGGGTGGACCGCCCGTTCCGGGATCAGGTGGACGACGCGGAGCGGGAGATCATCGTGGCCGCATTGGCCTACACCAAGGACAACGTCACCGAGGCGGCCCGGCTGCTGGACCTGGAGCGCGGCCACTTCTACAAGAAGATGAAGTCCCTGGGCCTGCGCCGGGGGACCGGCAACGGAGAGGCGGCGTAGGCCGCCCCCACGTCTACCCGCGCATCGACTTCCACCAGCCCAGGAACTCCGCCCAGGAGATCTTCTGGTCGCCGTCCTGGTCCACGGTGAGCAGCGCGACCTTCAGCTCGTGCTCCTCCAACTCCATGCCCAGCGCCTCGCAGATCCGGGCGAACTCCTTGGCCTCGATGATCCCGCTCTTGTCGCGGTCGTAGTGGCCGAAGATCTCCTTCACCTCGGCCAAAGGATCGCTCTCGTTGTAGCGGACGGTCCCGTAGACGCCAGAGACCTCCACCTCGCCCTCACCCAGGGCCGGCGGCTTATCCAGCGACTGCGCCACAGGATGAAGCGAGGTCACCTTGCGCTGCGGCGGAGTGGACTTCTCCACCGGCGCCTTGATGAAGGAGGTCACCGCGGCCTTCTTCGGCGCGGCCTTGCCTGCGGCCTTCTTCGGAGCAGCCTTGCCTGCAGCCTTCTTCGGCGCAGCCTTGCCCGCGGCCTTCTTCGGCGCAGCCTTGCCTGCAGCCTTCTTCGGCGCGGCCTTGCCTGCAGCCTTCTTCGGAGCGGCCTTGCCTGCAGCCTTCTTCGGAGCGGCCTTGCCCGAGGTCTTCTTCGGCGCGGCCTTCTTAGCGGCCTTCTTCGCCGGCCCCTTCTTCTTCACCACCGGCTTCTTCCCCTTCGACTGCGCACGCTTCTGAGCCATCGCCCCTCCCGAGCAAGAGCGCGGAAGATAGCGAAGTGCACGAAGAAAACGCCACGCTCAATCCAGCGACGGCCCCAACTGCACGAACACCGGCGCGTGGTCCGACGGCTGCTTCCCCTTGCGGAACTCCCGCTCGATCCCCGCCTCGGTGAGCCGCGGCAGCAGAGGCGCGCTCACCAGCACGTGGTCGATCCGCAGTCCCTTGTTCTTGGGGAAGGACAGCTGCCGGTAGTCCCACCAGGAGAAGGCCTGGGTCTCTGGGTTCTTGAGCCGGTAGGTGTCGGTCAACCCGAACGCCATCAGCTCCGCCAGCGCCTCCCGCTCCGGCTGGGAACACAGCGTCTGTCCTTCCCACAGCCCCGGGTCGTGGACGTCGATCGGCGAAGGGGCCACGTTGAAGTCGCCGGTGACGATCAGCGGCTGATCCTTCCGCTGCCGGGTGTCCAGGTACCGCCGCAGCCGCTGGTACCAGCGCAGCTTGTAGACATAGGCCTCCGAGCCCACCTCCTGGCCGTTGGGGGCGTACACAGAGAGGATCCGGATCCCGCCCACAGTCCCGGCGATCAGCCGCGCGTGGGCGTCGTCCTCGTCGTCGGACAGGCCCTTCACGACCTCGGTGGCCGGCCCCAGCTCCTGGCGGGTCAGGATCGCCACCCCGTTGTAGGTCTTCTGGCCGTGCAGCGCCGCCAGGTAACCCGCGGCCTGGACCTCCTCGGTGGGGAACTCGTGCTCCTGACACTTGAGCTCCTGGACGCAGAGCACGTCCGGGCGCCCCTTCTCCAGGTATTCAATGAAGCGCGGCAGACGCGCGCGAACCGAGTTGATGTTCCAGCTGGCGATCTTCACGGGCCGGAAGCTGGCACACCGCGCCGCGGGGTTGGCGCAGAAAGTCGCGGCCGATGACCGCTCCTGCTGCGTCCATCCGGCCACACCGGTTCCTTCCTCCAGAGGGCGGCGGGGGCTGGCACGCGCGTCGCATTGGGCACCGTGCGTACCGCTGCCAAGGAGTCCTCCCATGAAGCGCCACGTCCTCGCCGCCTGTGTTGCCTCCCTCCTGCTGTCCGCCGCCTGCCGCGGTGAGGGCCCCTCCCCGTCCCCCGCCCAGGTGGCGGCGCGGACGGTGGTGCCCACCGTGGCGGCGCAGCGGGAGGAGGCGGTCGCCCCCGTGGAGCCCAGCGTGGACGCGGGCACTCCCTTCGACTCCCTGGCGCTGGAGCACCCGCACCGCGACGGGGTGGATCACCTCCGCCGCAGTGGGACGATGCGGGACGAGGGGGATTTGACCGGGGCGCTGAGCGAGGCCCGGCGCGCGGTGGCCGATGACCGGGAGGATACCTTCGCCCTGCTGCAGGTCGCCCGCCTGGCCGGCGTGATGGAGGAGCTGGACCTGGCCGCCGAGGCCTGGGGGCGGATCGCCCAGCTGGATCAGGAGGACGCCGCCGCCGCCATCCAACATGCCCGGGCACTGATCGGGCTGCGCCAGTACGCGCTGGCCACCCTCAGCGCGCTGGACGCCATCGAGCGCAACCCCTCCAGCGCCGAGGCCCAGCACGTCACCGGCCGGGCCTACCTCTCCGCGGGCGACCTGGCCTCGGCCATCACCCACTTCGAGAAGGCCGTTGAGCTGGCCCCGGACCACGGGCACGCCCTGAACAACCTGGGCTTTTCCTATCTGCGCGCCAACCGGAATGAGGACGCGGTCACTGTGTTGGAGAAGGCGGCGGATCTGCTGCCCACAGTCGCCTACGTGCAGAACAACCTGGGGGTGGCCCTGGAGCGGACCGGCCGTGCCGCGGAGGCCCAGGGAGCCTACGGGTTGGCCACCAGCCTCTCCCCGAAGTACATCAAGGCGCAGCTGAACCAGGCCCGGGTGCGGAAGGTGGCCTCCGCCGCCGGTGTTGCCGAGGGGAGCGGAGAGGCCAGCACGGAAGACACCGCGTTGACCCCCTCCTTCGTGGAATAACCGCCCCCCAGATGGAAGAGAACCGCCCCCCGATCGACGTGCCGCCCGCCAGCCGCGGGCGGTCGCGTGTGTGGAAGTGGCTCAAGCGGCTGATGGTGACCCTGATCACCGGGCTGGTGTTGATGGCCGCGGTGGCCGTGGGCACCTACCTGTACTTCGAGCGAGACCTCCCCTCGGTGGAGGCGCTGCGCACCTACCAGCCCCCGCAGGTCACCAAGGTCTACTGCGCGCAGGGCGACCTGTGCGCCGAGTACTACAACGAGCGCCGCACCTGGGTGGAGCTGGCCACCCTCCCCCCGCACGTGAAGAACGCGTTCCTGGCCGCCGAGGACGCCGACTTCTACAAGCACGAGGGCCTGGACTACGTCGGGATGATCCGCGCCGGGGTGATGGGCCTTCTGCCCGGCCGCCGGATGGCCGGCGCCTCCACCATCACCCAGCAGGCGGTGAAGAACCTGCTGCTCTCCCAGGAGCGGTCCGCCTCCCGGAAGATCCGCGAGTGGATCCTCACCCCGCGGGTGGAGCAGGCGCTGACCAAGGAGCAGATCCTGGCCCTGTACGTGAACCAGATCTACTTCGGCCACAACCGCTACGGGATCGAGGAGGCGGCGCTGTTCTACTTCGGCAAGCACGCCAAGGACCTCTCCATTGGCGAGGCGGCGGTGCTGGCCGGCACCCCGCAGCTGCCGCACCGGATCAACCCGCTGACCAACATCGTCAAGGCCAAGAAGCGGCAGCGCTACGTGCTGACCCAGCTGGCGCGCCATGGCTTCCTCCCCGAGCCGACCATCGCAAAGGAGCTGGACAAGCCGATCGTGCTGGCCCCCTCCCCGCCGGACGCGGTGGGCCCGTACTACACCGAGGAGATCCGCCGCACCCTGCTCGCCCGCTATGGGGAACAGGCGCTGTACGAGGGCGGGATGCGGGTGGACATCGCCATGGACACCCGCCTGCAGGCGATGGCCGACCGGGGGATCCGCGAGGGGCTAGAGGCGGTGGATCGCCGGATGGGCTACCAGGGCCCGCTGGGGACCCTGACTCCCGCCGACTTCCAGTCGGTCCGTCCGCACATCGTCACCCGCATCGAAGAGGCCGGGAAGCGCCGCAAGGACGAGGTTGTGGTGGCGGACCTGGAGCCGCTGATCGCGTCCGCGCCCCAGCCGGAGGGCGAGGTGGAGGAGGGCGCCGAGGAGCTGCCCGAGCAGGTGGAGGAGGGCGAGGCGCCCCCGTCCCGCGAGGAGATCCGCGCCCGCGAGGTCCGGCTGCGCCCGCTCAAGCAGGACCTGCGGGTGGCGGGGATGGTCACCGCGGTGGACGACGGGGCCAAGAAGGCCACCGTGGATCTGGTGGGCCGCACCGCCGAGCTCTCCTTCTCGACCATCGGCTGGGCCCGGCCGCGCGGGGTGGGCAAGTGGACCCGAACCCCGGCGAAGATCTCCGAGGTGCTCGCTTTGGGGATGGTGGTCCAGCTGAAGATCACCCGCCTCACCCCTGCCCCGGCGCCGCTGGAGGCGACCTTGGATCAGACGCCCCAGGTGCAGGGCGCGCTGGTGGTGATCGATCCCTCCAACCGCCAGGTAGTGGCGTTGGCCGGCGGCTACGACTTCCTCCGCTCCTCCTTCAACCGGGCCACCCAGGCCAAGCGTCAGCCCGGCTCGGCGTTCAAGCCGTTCCTGTACGCGGCGGCGCTGGCCAGCCACCAGTACACCACCATCAGCCAGGTGAACGACGCCCCGGAGGCGATCCGCGATCCGTACACCGGCAAGACCTGGAAGCCGCAGAACTATGAGAAGGGCGGGTTCGAGGGGCCGATGTCCCTGCGCACCGCCCTCACCAAGTCCAAGAACACCGTCTCCGTGCGGCTGATCGAGAAGCTGACCCCGGAGGCGGCCATCCACTTCGCCCGCCGCGCCGGGATCCGGTCCGATCTCCCGGACAACCTCACCCTGGCCCTGGGGACCGGGGAGGTGAAGGTCCTGGAGCTGACCAACGCCTACGCCACCCTGCACTCGCTGGGGCAGTACGCCGAACCGATCCTGCTGGTGCGGGTCACCGACCGGTCGGGCAAGATCCTGGAAGAGCACCAGGCGGCGTTCGAGGAGACGATGCAGCCGGCGGTGGCCTACCTGGCCACCTCGCTGATGCAGAGCGTGGTGGAGGAGGGCACCGCCCGCGCGGTCCGCGAGCTGCAGCGCCCGGCGGCGGGCAAGACAGGCACCGCCAACGAGTACCGGGACGCCTGGTTCGCCGGTTACACCCGCGACTTCGTGGCCACCGCCTGGGTGGGCTTTGACGACCACGCCTCGATGGGCAGCAGCGAGACCGGCGGCTCCTCCGCCCTCCCGGTGTGGTTGAACTTCATGCGGGAGGCCCACCGGGACCTGCCGGTGCGGGAGTTCGAACCTCCGCCGGGGGTGACCCTGGTGCGGATCGATCCGGTCACCGGCCTTCTGGCCGGAGACGCCGTCCCCGGGCGGCTGGAACCCTTCCTGGAGGGCACCGCCCCCACCGCGATGGCGCCCCCGCCGGGCCAGGTCTCCCCGGACCAGTTCTTCCTGGAGGACTCGCGCCGGGGCGGGATGTGAGCAGGGCGGCGGTCCTGCTGCTGTGGCTGGGCTGGGGCGCCGCCCTGGGCGGGGAAGGTGCGCCCACCACCGCGGTGGCCCGGACCGCGCGGGCGC
>JALYOC010000046.1 GCA_030857095.1 Myxococcota bacterium
GGTTTCCGACGAGGAGATGGACCTGCTCCTGATCACGAGATCCTCTTTCCACGGCGAATGGAATTACACTCTCCATCCGAGGCGCATTTCATGACTTATGATCAGGTTGTTCCTGATCGAGGCCTAAGCGATCTTGGTCCCGGCGGCTGGCAGGGGTGGTGGGCCACCGCCCGGCGGCTAAGCTGCGCCGCATGTCGGGCTACACCAAGCAGCACCGGGGCGATGCGACTGCCTACGCCTCGTACTTCGCCGGGATGGACGCGTCGATGCAGCAGAAGGTCGCGTACACCACCGCGCACTTCCCGACCCGCGGACGGATCGCGGACATGGGCTCCGGATCGGGGCTGGGGACCTGGCAGCTGGCCACGCTGCATCCCCAGCTCCACCTGGTGGGGGTGGACATCAACCCGGTCTCGGTGGAGCTGGCCCAGCAGACCTACCGACTGCCCAATCTGGAGTTCCGGGAGGGGGACATCGGGCGGCCCCTGTTCGAGGAGGGGTCACTGGACGGGATTCTCAACTCCTCGGTGCTGCACCATCTGACCAGCTTCAACGGCTTTGACGCTGACCGGGTGCGCGCGGCGCTGGAGGCCCAGGCGCGGCAGCTGAGGATCGGCGGGGTGGTGGTGATCCGCGACTTCGTGATTGGCCGCGGTCCGCCGATGGTGCTGTTGGACCTGCCCACCACCGACGGCGCCACCGACGGCGAACTCCCCCAGCTGTCCACCGCCGCGCTCTTCCACCGCTTCGCGCACGGCTTTCGCAGCAGCGTCAACCCCGACTGGCCGGTGCCCTTCGCCCAGGTCCCGGGCGCTCCCGCCGGCGTTGTCCGCTTCAAGCTTCCCCGGCGCGCCGCCGCCGAGTTCCTGCTCCGCAAGGACTACCGCCGCGACTGGGAGACCGAGCTGTTGGAGGAGTACACCTACTTCTCCCAGGCGGACTTCGAGGAGGAGTTCCGCCTCCTGGGCCTGCGGATCCTGGTCTCCCAGGAGGTGCACAACCCGTGGATCGTCTCCCACCGCTTCGCAGGCAAGGTGGTGATGCGCGACCTGCGCGGGGAGCCGCTCCCCTTTCCTCCCACCAACTACGTGATCGTGGGGGAACGCGTCGGTCCCCGGCGGGGCGTGCTGCTGCGGGAGGCGATCCGGCGCCGGGAACAGCCGCCGCGCTTCCTCTCCCTGCAGCGCTTCCGGCACCGCGAGACCGGCCAGCAGTTCGAGCTGGTCCGCCGCCCCCACACCACCGTGGATCTGGTCCCCTGGTTCGAACGCAACGGCCGCACCCTGGTGGTCGCCCGGCAGGGCTTCCCCCGGCCGATCGTCAATGCCCGCCACGAGGCCGACGAGCTCTCGCGGATCAACGTCGGAGGCTATGTCTCCGAGCCGATCACCGCGGTGGCCGAGGCGCGCGGTTCGGAGGACGCGGTGCGCGACGTGCTGGCCCGCCGGTCCGGACTGGGGGCGGACCGGATCCGCGGAGTAGGCCCGGAGCTGCTCTTCTTCCCCTCCCCCGGCGGCGTCAACGAGCTGGTCTGCGCCCGGCTGATCGAGCTCGGGGAGGGCTTCGAGACCCAGGAGACGCCCAACACCACTGCCTTCTGCTCGGCCGGCCAGCTGCGCGAGCTGGACGCCCAGCAGTTGCTGCGCGCCAGCCAGGTGGGCGGGATGTACGACGCCCGCCTGGAGCTGCTGGTCTATCTGCTGCTGCGCGAGCGCCAGGTGGCGCTGGAGCCGTGGATAGGCGCCTCGCCGCGGCTGGAGGTCCAGCCCGGAGTGGTAGAGACCGTCCCCCTCGCCCAGCTGCTGGGCGGAACCAGCAGCGCCGGTTGGGAGCTGCTCCCCGACGCGCCGCCCACCTTCCTGGAGATCCGTGAGGGCGATTTCACCGAGGAGGACGAACACGGCGAGGCGGTGCGCACCGCGCGCTTCGAGTACGTGGTCCCCCGCGCGCTGAGCGCCAACACGGTGACCGTGCTCCCCATCCTCCAGACGGCCCAAGGCGTCCGGGTGGGCCTGGAGCTGCGGAACCTGCCGGCCGTGGGCCAGCACTTCGAGACCGCGGAGATCGTCACCAGCCCGGCCTGGCGTCTCCCCAAGAACCTCCAGTCACTGGACCCGGCCCAGCAGTGGGTGCACCAGCGGCTGCGGCAGGACTTCCAGGTCAGCGTCCGCCACACCTGGCAGCTGGGTGGGCGCTACTTCCCCTCCGCCGGAGTCACCCCGGAGGTGGTCTACCCGCTGCTGTGCGAGGTAGACGCCGCCACCGCCGCCGGATCCACCCTTCGCTGGGTGGACCTGGAGGAGCTGTTGGAACGGGCGCGCTTGCTGCGCGACGGCCACCTGCTGACAGTCCTCTTCAGGGCGGCGCACGCGCTGGGGCGGTGACTACTCGGTGATGTCCAGCCGCTCGAACAGCCGCCCCATCCCCACCACGCACACCGCGACCTCCAGGAACAGCACCGCGGAGGCGAACAGCGCCGCGGGCAGCAGGGCGCCCAGCCCCAGGCCCAGCCAACCCAGCAACAGGAACACCCCGCCTCCGACCAGACTTGCGGGGAGGATTCCCACCGCCAGCACCAGCAGCCCTCCGGCCAGGGTGAGCATCCGCTGCCCCATCGCCTCGATGCCCCGGCGCGGTTCGTTGCTGACCCAGGCGGGGAACAGCAGCACCCCGGCGTTGATCAGCACCAGCACCGCGGCGGAGATCCCCGGCCCCAGCAGCATCGCGCTGGCGGTCCCGATCAGCCGGGTGGACAGCGGCAGCTCCACCCCGGGTCCCAGCGCCAGCAACAACGCCACCCCCCACAGCAGCCACTGCAGCAGCACCACCACCAGGAAGGGGCCGACCAGCTCGCCCAGCACCACCTGGCGTCCGGTCAGCGGCAGGCTCTTGAGGACGTCCAGGTTCTGCAGATCCCGGCGGAAGTCCACCGCCATGCTGGTGGGACCGACCAGGGCCACCAGGACCCCCAGCCCTGCAGAAAGCGCCGCCGCCGCCAGCATCCAATCGGGCGTCTCTCCCCGCAGCAGGCTGAACATCAGCACCGCGGTGGCGCCGGTCATCCCCAGCAATGCGGGGATCAGCCCCAGCCGCAGCAGTCGGCGCACCGCCGCCAGGTTCTTCCAGACCAGGGCCGTCTCCGGTCGCCCGGTCCCCCGCAGCTTCAGCCCGAACGGCTTGGCGGAGATCACCTGGTGCCGCTTCCCGCCGCGCGCGGACTCCACCTTCCGGGCCCAGCTCTCCGAGTACTGGACCGACGCCTCCTCGAAGGCGTGATTGCTGGAGATCACCCACAGGTAGTTGGCCACCAGCACCACCAACCCGCCGGGCAACGCGCGGAGGAACCCGGAGAGATCCTGCGCCAGCGCCACTCCCAGCGGGGCGCGCAGCGGCCACAGCAGGATCCGCAGCGGCCCCGACTCGTACAGCGCCTGGGCGTAGGCCGCCCAGGCCTTGGGCTCCAGCCCCAGGGGCAGCTGCGGTCTGGACAGCAGCGCCCACCAGGCAATACCCCCCAGCACCGCCACGATCACCGCCAGGGTGAGCACCCGGTGCCGCAGTCCGTACCGGCCGTGCTGGGCCAGCGACTCCCGGGTCATCGATGCGCCCGTCAAGTGCAGGCCGATGGCGCCGATCCCCAGGAAGCTGCCAACCCCGAAGAACAGCGGATTGCCGGCCAGCGCCCGCCCGAAGAACACGGTGGTGATCACCGAGGACACCAGCGTGGGCAGCAGCATCCGCAGCAGCTTGAAGTGGAGGATCTGCCGTCGGGAGACCGGACCGGCGAACAGGAACTGGATCTCCGGCTCGGTGTACCGCAGCGCGGCCCGGTTGGATCCCAGCACCCAGCCGCTGATGATGATCCCCAGGGCCCCCACCACCATCAGCCCCTCGATCGCCAGCAGCGCCTCCTCCGGGAAGGGGCTTCCTCCCCGCTTCCCCGGCATCAGCAGGCGGCGGAGGAAGAAGGTCCAGACGTAGAAGAGGCCGGCGGCGGTGGCCACCAGGTACTTGGGGTTCTTCAGCCGCCGCGCCTGCGCAAGCACCCGGTTCTTCAAGGTGGTGGTGATCAGGTACGGCGCCGCGGCCCAGAGCCCCACCCTCAGGCGCCTCGCCCGCCGTTGACCGCGGTGATCTGCACGAACAGGTCCTCCAGCGAGGTCCCGGCGCCGGCGGCGCCCACCTGCGCGCGGATCTCCTCCATCGAGCCGAAGGCCACCCGCTCGCCGCCGGCGATCACCAGCACCCGGTGGCACAGCTCCTCCACCAGCGAGAGCAGGTGGGAGGAGAGCAGCACCGCGGCGCCGTCCGCCGCCCGCTGGGCGATGGACCGCTTCATCTTCCGGATCCCCAGCGGATCCAGCCCGGTCAGCGGCTCATCCAGCAGCACCAGCTTGGGGGAGTGCAGGAACCCGCAGGCGATGGACAGCTTCTGCTTCATCCCCCGCGAGAGTTCGGAGGGCAGCTTGTCGCGCTTGTCGGTCAGCTCCAGCTCCGCCAGCAACGCGTCCGCCCGGGGCTCCCAGTCTGCGACGTTGTAGAGGCGGGCGGTGAAGTTGAGGTGCTCTCGGACGGTGAGGTACTCGAACAGTCGGGGCTCGTCGGGAAGGAAGGCCAGCTGCCGCTTGGCGGCCACCGGCTGGCCGACCAGATCGTGACCGCAGATCCGGATCTCCCCGCGGGTGGGCGGGATGATCCCGGCCAGCGACCGCAAGGAGGTGGTCTTCCCCGCGCCGTTGGGCCCCACCATGCCGACGATCTCCCCCGGCGCCACCTCGAAGGAGAGGTTGGAGACCGCCCGGAGGTCCCCGTACATCTTGGTCAGCCCCACCACCTCCAGCGCGCCCGCGGGAGTCATTGAAGCTTCAGCAGCCCCTTCACCGCCTCCACCACCGTGTGGGACTGCACCGGCTTGACCAGATACGCGCTGGCGCCCAGGGCCAGCGCCCGGGCGCGATCCTCGGCGGCGGACTCGGTGGTGATCACGATGATCGGGATCTGGGCGTGGAGCGGGTTCTGGCGGATCACGCTCACCAGCTTGAGCCCGTCCATCAGCGGCATGTTGATGTCGGTGAGCAGGATGTCGTAGCGGACCGCGGAGAACTTCTTGAAGCCCTCGGCGCCATCCTGCGCCTCATCGCACTCGATCCGGGTCAACCGCTTGAGCGCGTGGACCAGGCTCTTGCGCATCGCCTGTGAGTCGTCCACCACCAGGGCGCGAATCATGACCTGACTAGTTAGCAGAACCACCGCCCGGGCGCAGCCTCCGCTTGACGGCGTGGAGCAGCTCCGGGGCGATCTTCTCCAGGGGAAGGACCCGCTTGACCGCCCCGGCTTCGATCGCCGCCCCCGGCATCCCGAACACCACCGCGGTCTTCTCCGCCTCCGCCCACACCTCCCCTCCCGCCCGGAAGATGGCCGCCGCTCCCGCCGCGCCGTCGTTGCCCATCCCGGTCAGCACCACCGCCAGCGCCTGGGGCCCCAGGGTGGCGGCGGCGCTGTGGAACAGCCGGTCGGCGCTGGGGGCGTGCTTCTCCCGGGAGGTGGGCAGCGACACCCGCAGCGTCAGGGCGCCCGCACGCCGGGTCAGCTCCAGCTGCCGCCCGCCGGGGGCGATGTACACGTGCCCGGGCGCAACCGGGTCCCCATCCCTGGCCTCCTTCACCCGGAAGGCCCCGAGCCGATCCAGCCGCTCGGCGAAGGCCTGGGTGAAGCGGGGCGGCATGTGCTGGCACACCACCAGGGCCAGCGGCTGCCCCCGCTCCAGCTTCTCTACGATCCCCGAGATGGCCGGAGGACCGCCGGTGGAGGCGGCCAGGCAGACCACCAGCGGGGCGGGGAGCTTCTCGGGGACCCCGTCCTTGCGCGGGGTGGAACGGGCGGCCCTGGCCCCCCGGACCTTCTCCACCAGCTCCTTGCCCAGCGCGTCCAGCTCGTCGCGGGTGCCCCTTCCCTTCTTGGCCACGAAGTCCACCGCGCCCAGCTCCAGCGCCTTGAACACGTCGGTCCGGTGCGCGTAGCTGGAGACCACGATCACCGGGGTGGGGACGGTGGCCATCAGCACCCGCAGGAAGGCGAAGCCGTCCAGGCGGGGCATCTCCAGGTCCAGGGTGATCACATCCGGGCGCAGCTCCCGCGCCTTGCGCAGCCCCTCCTCGCCGTCGGCGGCGCGATCGATCACCTGGAGATCTCCGGGGCCCTCCAGCGCCTGGGTGATCGCCCTGCGGTTCTGGGCCGAGTCGTCGATCACCAGCACCCGGATCGGGCCAGGGGCCTTCATCGGATGCGCTCCGGACGGCGGTAGACCAGGTCGTTCTCCAGGTGGACCAGCTCGAAGTCGGCGGTGACGTTGATCAGGTTCTCCGAGTGCCCCAGCAACAGATACCCGCCCTCCCACAGCCGGTCGTAGAGCAGCGAGAGCACCCGGCGGCGGGCGGCGGGATCGAAGTAGATGAGGACGTTGCGGCAGAAGATGGCGTCCATCCGGGGGATCAGCCCCCGGGTCTCCTCCTGCACCAGGTTCACCTGGCCGAAGCTAGCCCAGGCCCGGATCTCCTCCTTGACCCGGTACCGCGGCGGCGCCGGATCGAAGAAGCGCCGCAGGTCCTCCGGCGAGGTGGCCCGCAGGGCGGAGCTCCCGTACTCCGCTCGCCGCGCCACCTCCAGCACCCGGCGCGAGATGTCGGTGCCGTGGACCTGGACGTCCCAGCCCTCGAACCGGCCCGAGGCCCGAAGCAGCATGGCGATGGTGTACGGCTCCTCTCCGGTGGAGCAGCCCGCCGACCAGATCCGCAGCCGCCGGAGGCGGTGACAGCGTTCATAGAGCCGCGGGATCAGCTCCTCGGTGAACGCCTGCAGCTGCAGCGGTTCGCGGAAGAAGTAGGTCTCGTTGGTGGCCACCACCTCCACCGCCGCCTCCAGCTCCGCGCGCCGACGCGCGTCGAAGCGCAGGTAGCGGTAGTAGGAGGCGAAGTCCTTGAGCCCCAGCGCCTCCACCCTCCCCCACAGCCGCCGCTCGAGGACGAACTTCAGATCGTCGCGGACGTAGATCCCGCAGTAGCCATAGACCAGATCCCGCAGCAGCCGGAACTCCTCCGGGGTCATCTCCTGGTGGGTATCGTCGCGGAAGGCCACGTGGGAGGGTCTCCTAACGGCGCCCCAACACGCGCGCGGTCTCCGCCAGACACTGGCGCACCAGCGGGTCGGCCTCGGTGTTCAGCGCGGCCCTGACCTGGGCCAGCGCGCTGCCGGAGCCGGCGGAACTGCCGGCGCTCCCCAAGCTGCCAGTGCCGGCCGAGCCCAGGGCCCGGGCCGCGGCGGCGCGGACGTCCCAGCGGGGATCGGCCAGCAGCGACAGCGCCAGGCGCTCTCCCTCGACCAGGGAGGCCGCCCCCGCCAGCACCTCCTTCACCACCTCCGGATCCGCATGCCGGGACGCGGTCCACAACAGCTCCGGCCCCAGCGCCTGCAGCCGCACCAGCGCCCGGATGGCGTGGGAGGCGACCTGTCCGTCCGGGTCCCCCGCGGCCTGTTCCAGCTGCGGCACCG
>JALYOC010000100.1 GCA_030857095.1 Myxococcota bacterium
CCCCCAGCCAGGAGCCGCGGCCGGCGCCGGCGCCCCCCGCGCGGACGGTGCAGCGGCCGCAGGCGGTGGGGATCGTCGCCTCCACCGGAGGCCCGCAGGCGCTGCAGCGGGTGCTCTCGGCGCTGCCGGGCAGCTTCCCTGCCCCGCTGCTGATCGTCCAGCACATCGCCGAGGGCTTCGAGCGGGGGCTGGCGGACTGGTTGGGCACCCAGTGCGCGCTGCCGGTGAAGGTCGCCCAGGACGGGGAGGCGCCCCTGCCGGGCCACGCCTACCTGGCGCCTAACGGCACCCACCTGGTGCTCTCCCGGGGCCTGCTGCGACTGCAGCCGGGTCCGGCGGTACGCGGCTTCTGTCCGTCCGGCACGGTGCTGCTGGGGTCGCTGGCCCGGGAGCTGGGGCCGGCCGCCTCGGGGGTGATCCTCACCGGGATGGGCGAGGACGGGGTGGCCGGGCTGCAGCTGATCCGGGCCGCCTCCGGACAGACCCTGGCCCAGGGGCCGGAGTCCTCGGTGGTGTACGGAATGCCCCGGGTGGCGCTGGAGAGCGGGGCCGCGGAGCGGGCGGTGGAGCTGGAGGACCTGGCCGACGCCCTGCTGGCCCAGCTGAGCCACACCGGGGTCCCCGGTCGCCGCCGCCGGTTGCTGCTGGTGGACGACTCGGAGACCGTGCTCAGCCTGGAGCGGCACCTGCTGGGGCGGGACTACGAGCTGTTCGTGGCCCGCGATGGCCAGGAGGCGATCGACGTGGCGCTGCGCCACCAGCCGGATGGGATCCTGCTCGACTACCGGATGCCGGGAATGACCGGGGCCGCGGCGCTGCGCTGGATGCGCGCCACCCCGGAGCTGAGCGCGGTGCCGGTGATCATGGTCACCTCCGAGGACTCGCCGGAGATCCTGGAGGAGTGCCGCCGCGCCGGCTGCCAGACCATCGTTGCCAAACCGATTGATGCGCGGCGCCTGCTGGCCGCGGTGAGCCAGTTCGTGAAGTCCCAAGGGGGAAACGGATGAACCACAAGATGGGGATGCTGTGCCTGGCCCTGGCCGGGCTGGGCCTGGACGCGGTGGCGCAACAGACCGGAGGAGCGGAGGCCGAGGACACCCCCTCGGTGGAGTACTTCCTGGGGCTGGAGCAGGAGCTGGGGAAGGTGCAGGTGATCTCCGCCTCCCAACAGCTGGAGCCGCTGAGCGAGACCCCGGTCCCGGTGACTGTGATCACCCGGGAGATGATCCGCGCCCTCGGCGCCCGGAATCTCTTGGACGTGCTGGTCACCTACGTGCCGGGGATGACCCTGGCCGAGGACCACAACGAGATCAACGTGGCGATGCGCGGGGTGTACGCCTCCTCGCAGCAGAAGATCCTGATCCTGCTGGACGGGCACCGGCTCAACAGCCGCGCCTATTCAATGGCCGCCCCCGACTACAGCATCGGGCTGGACAAGGTGAAGCAGATCGAGGTCCTGCGGGGGCCCGGCTCGTCCCTGTACGGGAACGTGGCGCTGACCGCGGTGATCAACATCGTCACCCGGGACGCGGCGGAGGTGGATGGGATCGAGCTGCGGGTAGGGCTGGGCAACTTCGGCCAGAAGAAGCTGTCCCTGACCGCCGGCAAGCAGCTGGGGGCGGGCCAGGAGCTGATGCTGTGGGCCACCTACTTCCAGTCCGACGGCGAGGCCCGGGCGATCTCCGCCGCCGATGACTACGCCGCGGTGCCCCGGGACGGGACGGCGCTGCTGCACGCCATCCGCGGGCCAGGGGCCTACGACGTGGGCGCCAGCTGGAAGCTGGGCGACTTCTCGATGCTGATGTCCTCCCGGCAGGGGTCCTACGTGGAGCCGTTCACCGCCAGCGGCACCACCGGTGAGGTCTACGACTACGCGGCGATCCGCACCCTGAACGGGATCGGGCCGGGGCTGACCTCGCGTTCGGAGCACCTCAACGCCACCTGGCGAAAGAGCTTTGGCGACCATTGGAGCGCCGAGGCGCAGGTGTACTTCGACCAGAACCTGCTCACCGCGGTGCTGAACACCAACCCTTCGGTCAACGGCGCCATCGGCCTGAACTGGAACGAACACGACTACGGGGCGGTGGCCCAGGCCCGCTACAGCTACCAGTTGCCGGTGGGCGGAAGCGGCAACCTGATGGTGGGCGCCCAGGCGGAGCGGATGACCCTGCTGGACAGCGTCCTGATGGCGCAGGCCAGCGGGCAGTGGACCAGCGTGGTGGACACCCGGGATCGCAAGGTCCTGGATCCGGGTTCGGAGACCACCTGGTCCGGGTTCATCCAGCTCAAGCACCGGCTGCGCGAGGATCTGATCTTCAACCTGGGCGTGCGCTACGACAACAAGGACCGGCACCGGGGCGCCAACGTCACCGACCTCAGCCCTCGGCTGGCGGTGATCTACGCGCCGCGGCACTGGGTGGACGTGAAGCTGTCCTACTCCCAGGCCTTCGTGGATGCGCCCTACTGGTACCGCTACAACTCGCTGGCCTCCTACCGCGGCGCGGAGGGCCTCACCCCTGAACACCTGCGCTCGCTGCAGCTGACCCCCAGCGTGCGGCTGCTGGACGACAAGCTGGCGGGGTCCTTGAACCTGTTCTTCAACGACCTCACCGACTTTGTGTACCGCAACAACCAGGCGCTGCCCTCCGAGCCCATCTACCAGAACGCGGGCGCGCTGCGGACGGCGGGCGCCGAGCTGGAGCTGGCCTACCTGAGGGAGAACTACCGGGTGCGCGCCAACGCCACCTACCAGCACGTGCTGGACGCCCGGGACTACGGCACCCGGGGCAGCGAGATCTTCAACGTGCCGGCGCTGCAGGCCAACCTGATGGCGGAGGTCAACCCGCTGGCCTTCCTGTACCCGCACCTGTGGTTCGACCTGGGCGCGCGGGTGGCCAGCTCCCAGCTCTCGCCGATCGAGATCCGCTTCGGCAACGGGGTCACCTACAACGAACCGGACAACCGGGTGGGCGCGTACCTGGTGCTCAACGCCGGGGTGCGGGTGACCAAGGTCCTGGTGGAGGGACTGTCGGTGGAGGGCCACGTCTACAACCTGCTCGATCAGCGCTACGAGCAGGGCGGCGCCACCCCCCACCCCTACCCGCAGCCGGGCCGGTGGTTCCTGGTCACCGCCGCCTACCAGTTCGATCCGCTGGATCTGCAGTAGCCGCCCGCCCGGCGGTGTCCTGCAGCGTTCAGTCTCCGGTCCCGGGGGGATCCCCAGACCGTAGGGATGCCTAAGAAGTGCCCTTCACGGAGGCCTCCCCTTGAACGGATCGGAAGCGAACCAGCAGGGCCGGGACGAAGAGCAGCTGCGGAAGCTGGGCTACGCGCAGGCCCTGCTGCGGGACATGGGCGGCTTCGCGAACTTCGCGGTCTCCTTCTCGATCATCTCCATCCTCACCGGCGCGGTGACCCTGTACGGGCACGGGCTGCGCTTTGGCGGCCCGTTCGTGATGCTGGTGGGGTGGCCGCTGGTGGCGGTGATGACCCTGCTGGTGGCGGCCAGCCTGGCGCAGCTGGCCTCGGCGTTCCCCACCGCGGGGGCGCTGTACCACTGGTCGGCGATGCTGGGCGGACCGGGCTGGGGGTTCCTCACCGCCTGGCTCAACACCCTGGGCCAGTTCGCGATCACCGCCGGCATCGACTACGGACTGGCGGAGTTCGTGGTGGCGATGTTGGGGGGCCCCTCTGACCGGTCGTATGTGCTGCCGGTGTACGCGGGGATCCTGATCACCCACGGGCTCTTGAACCACGTGGGGGTGACCGCGGTCTCGCTGCTGAACCGGCTGTCCGCCTGGTACCACATCGTCGGGGTGGCGCTGCTGCTGGGGGCGTTGATGCTGTGGGCCCCCAGGCAGGACCTGGGGTTCCTCACCACCCGCTTCACCAGCGAGGCCTACCCCTATTCGTACGCGTTCCTGATCGCCCTGCTTCAGGCGCAGTGGACCTTCACCGGCTACGACGCCTCGGCCCACGTCACCGAGGAGACGCGCGATCCTGGCCGCAACGCCCCCTGGGGGATCTTCCTCTCGGTGCTGGTCAGCGCCATCGTCGGGTACGTAATGCTGCTGGGGGTGACCCTGGCGATCCAGGATCTGCCGGCCACCGCGGCGGCCTCCAACCCGTTCATCCACATCCTGCGCACCGCCCTGGGAGAGGGGCTGGGCAACGCGCTGGTGTGGATCGTGATGGGGGCGATGTGGTTCTGCGGCCTGGCGTCCATCACCTCCAACTCCCGGATGCTGTACGCGTTTGCCCGGGACCGGGGCCTGCCGCTGAGCGGGTACCTGTCCAGGGTGTCGCCGCGCTTCCGCAGTCCGCACGTGGCGGTGTGGGCCTCCACCCTGTGCGCGCTGCTGGTGGCCCTCTGGGCCCAGGCCTACTCGGCGATGGTGGCGCTCTCCACCCTGGCGCTGTACGCCTCCTACGGGGTGCCGATCGCCATCGGGCTGTGGGCGCGGCGCCGCGGGGTGTGGGCTACCCGCGGGCCGTGGGACCTGGGTCGCTGGTCGCTGCCAATCAACGTCCTGGCGCTGGGCTGGGTGGCGGTGGTGACTGTGTTGTTCGTGCTGCCCCCCAACCAGCTGGCCGGCTACACCTTCGCCGGAGCGCTGGTCGCGCTGGGGTTGTACTGGGCGCTGTACATGCGGCGCAGCTTCACCGGGCCGCCGGTGACCCTGGCCGGGTTCCGCAAGGTGGAGACCGCTTCGCTGGCTCGGTGAAGCGAATGGGGATGCGCGAAGGGGAGCGAATGCCTCAGGGCATGCAGACGGACTCACATTCGGCACGAGAGGTGAATGGGAGTTCGTTGGTCTGACACTGGGCGTAAGCGGATGAGAAAACCATGGTGCTTGCGGCGACGACCGCGACGCTGCAGAACGCGCGCATCAATGTGACCTCCCTAATAGGAGACGTCCGGCCCGACAACAGGCTTGGCCGAGGGTTCTTTGAATACGGCTTCTGCTGTTGAGCGCGTAGTTCCGGGACCCTTTGGGATGGGCAGCCAGGAGTCGGTCCCTAGTGGAAGCCCCAAGTACCTACGTCGCCCTGTGCCTGAGCGTCTGTACGGACGAAGTCAGTTTCCAAGCGGACCAGAACCTCCTCGCGTATGGAGGCGAAGCGCCCCCCGCGGAGAAGAAGGCCACAAATCTACAGCTTCAGCGCGTAGTAGGTGTCGCAGCCGAAGTGGCCGGTGTCGCCCAACGGCCCGGGGATCTTCTCGAACCCGACCCGGCGTAGAGCCGCCGGGCGGCCTTCATCCCGGTCAAGGTCTCCAGGTAGCAGGTGGCAAAGCCCAGCTCGCGCGCGGTCTGCAGGCATTGCATCAGCAGCCGCTCTCCCACGCCCTGCCCGCGCAGTTGGGGGAGGAAGTACATCTTGCGCAGCTCGCAGACGTCTTCCGCGGCGCCGGTCCAGCGGCCCCACCCCGCCTCCGCCCTGCACCCGACCGTCCTCTTCCACCACGAAGTAGGCGTGCCGGGGCGCGGCGTAGGCGGCGCTGAGGTGATCCACCTCCGGATCGGTGATCGCAAAGCCCGCGCCGCAGGCGCCGAACTCCGGCATCACCTCCCGGATGATCCGGGCCATCACCGCGTCGTCCGCCGGCTGGATCGGCCGGATCGTCGCCGGGCTCACTGCCCCAGCACCTTGGAGAGGATCTGCGCGGTGAAGTTCACCAGCGGGATCACCTTCTGGTAGTTCATCCTTGTAGGGCCAATCACCCCCACCGCGCCCAGCACCTCGCCCCCGGCGCCATACGGGCTGGCGATCACCGACACGTCTCCGGCGGAGGAGAACTCGCTCTCGGTGCCGATGAAGATCTGCATCTCCTTGGTGCGCTGCACCCGGTCCAGCAGCGCGAGCAGCTGGTGCTTCTGCTCCAGCGCCCGGAACAGGGCCCGCATCCTTTGCACGTCGGCGAACTCCGGGGCCTCCAAAAACGACCCGGTGCCTTCGATGAACATCCGGTCCGGGGTCTGCAGGTCGGTGGCCGCCGCGCCCAGCTTCAGCGCCTGGCCGGCCAGGCGATCATACTGGGCCTGATCGCGGGTCAGCTCCTGGAGGATCCGATCCCGGACCTCCTCCAGCGGGACCTTCCGCAGCAGCTCGTTGAGGTAGTTGCCGGCCCGGACCAGGTCCTCGGGGGTGAGCGGGAACTCGATGGTGAAGGCCCGGTTCTGCACCTGGCCGTTCTGCCCGACCAGGATCGCCAGCACCCGGTTCTCCCGCAGCCGCACGAACTCGATCCGCTGGAACACCACCGAGGCGGAGCGCGGGCTGAGCACCACCCCTGCGTGGTGGGTCAGGTGGTGCAGCATCTTGGAGGTCTCCTGCAGCACCTCCTCCACCGCGTGGTCCACCGAGAGGCCCTGCTGGATCATCTCCCGCTCGCGGGGCGGAGGGTCCTTCAGCTTGACCAGTGTGTCCACGTAGAAGCGGTAGGCCCGGTCGGTGGGGATCCGTCCGGCGGAGGTGTGCGGCTTCTCCAAAAAGCCCAGCTCCTCCAGGTCCGCTAGAACGTTGCGCAGGGTGGCCGAGGAGACCTCGAACTCCGGACGCCGGGCCAGGTGCGAGGAGCCCACCGGGTCGCCCGAGGCGATGTACTCCTGCACCACCGCGCGCAGGACCTCCCGCTCGCGTTCGCCGAGTTCTTCCGAGCGGGGGGGGTCTGGATCAAAAGCCATTGTGACTTCAATAGCTTAAGGGCCAGCGGGCGCTGGTTTCAACGTCGCCTGTCCCAGCACGCTTGCTCTCTTGGTAAGACCGGCGCCCCATGCGTCTGTCCGCAGCCCTGTTCGTCTGCACCGCCCTGCTCGGCTGTGCCTCCCAGCCCCGTCCTGACTACATGCAGCCCCGGGAGTCGGGCGGGCGGCTGGAGGTGGTGGACACCCTGCCCGGCTTTCTGACCGCGGTCCGCGCGGAGCTGGACACCGGCAAGGTGGAGGATGTCTGGCTGGCCTACCAGCAGCGGCACGCTGCCCTGTTCGGGGCCGCCGGCGCCACGGTGGAGGATCCGGGGAACGAGAAGCTGATCCGGCTGATCGCCAGCACCGAGGCGATCTTGGACCTGGTGGAGATCTTCGAGGCCGGGGCGGCCGAGGAGATGGCGGCGCTGGACAAGGCGATCACCGCGCTGCTGGGCCCGCCTCCCCGGCTGCAGCTGGTGTTCGCGGTGGCGGTGGAACCCCAGGCGCTGTTCCGGGGCACCACCGCCGATGGGCGGCCGCTGCGGTTGATCAACGCCCGCCACCCGGACCTGGCCGCCGGTCCCCAGCGGCGGGCGGTGTTGGCCCGCGAGCTGTTCTGGCTGACCCACCAGCACCAGCAGCCGGACTCCTCGTCGCTGGGGCCGCTGGCCCGGCGGGTGTTCCGGGAGGGCGCCGCCTCCTTCGCCACCCGGCAGTTGGCGCAAGACGCGCCCGAACACCAGATCCTGGCGGTGCCCGAGTACCAGCTGACCGCGGCCCGCAAGCGGGAGCGGCTGATCGCCAAGGAGCTGCTCGCGTCGCTGGACTCGGCCAGCGAGATCGAAGAGGCCCGCTTCTTCGATCCGCTGCTCAAGGATCCGATCCTCCCCCGCGCCGCCGGGGCCTGGATGGCGGACAAGGTCTACCAGCGGCTGGCGATCGAGCTGGGGTCCACCACCCGTCCGCTGCAGCTGGAAGCGACCGAGTTTCTCCCCCGCGCCCGCAAGCACCTGCAGGACATCGCCGCTGGCCGCTGATAGGACTGCGTCCCCATGAAACGTCTCCTCCTCGCTTCGCTCCTCGCGGCGGCGGGTTCGGCCTGCGGTCTGGTCGATCCGCCCGGCGCTCCCCAGGTGATGGCGCACCGCGCCGCCGCCGGTAACTGGCCCGAGAACTCACGCACCGCGGTGCGGGGGGCGGTGGCCGCCAACTACCCCGGCATCGAGTTCGACATCGTGCTCACCGCGGACGGGGTCCCGGTGCTCTCGCACGATCCTTGGCTGCACCAGACCCTGTGCACCCACGCCGACGGAACGCCGCTGGTGGGCGAGCGGCTGCTGATCAAGGACCTCACCCTGGACGCGCTGCGCACCGGTTACCGCTGCGGCGGGGTGGCCGATCCGGAGATGCCGGACGCCCAGGTGGTGTCCGAGACCCACATGACCCTGGACGAGCTGTTCACCGAGGTGGCCACCGCCCCGGACATGGTCCTGCAGTTCGACATCAAGTACGAGGACGGGCTGACCCTGCCCGCGGAGGACTTCGTGCAGCAGGTGGTGGTGGCGATGCGCGACAGTGGCCTGCCCAACCCCTGGTACGTCAGCTCCACCGAGGTGGACTTCATCCCCCTGGCGGTGGCGGCGGTGCCCGACGGCGTGGACGTCAGCCTCACCTGGCCCAAGTTCAAGCAGGACGACAACAGCACCGTGGTCGGCCTGAGCAATGAGCTGCTGGCCCAGCTGGGGCTGGGAGATCCGCTGGCCATCGCCACCCGGGTCGGCGCCACCGGGCTGCTGCTGCAGTATCGGGTAACCGACCGCCGGATCGTGGAGGCCGCCCACCAGCAAGGCCTGTCCGTCCAGCTGTGGACCCTGAACACCGAGGGCCTCCTGGACGCCTACTGCAGCTGGCCGGTGGACAAGCTGATCACCGACTACCCGGAGCGTGCCTCATGTCTGTGATTGCCCTGCTGCTGACCCTCACCCTGGCCCAGACCCCGGAGGTCATCCCCACCCCGGCCACCGCCTCCGTCCCCGCCGAGCGCACCTGGGGCTTCGGCTTTGACCGGGTGGATCTGCTCTCCGAGGCGCCCGGCACCTTCCTCCACTACGACCTGCCGATGTACGGGACCGGCCCGCTGGACAAGACCCTGCGCCTCCTGGAGCAGCTCACCTTGGTCTGGCGGCTGCCGCTGCAGGGGTTCCACATGAACCTCTCGATTGGAACCCAGAGCCTGACCTACGAGCACCCGCTGGTCGGGGGGCTGTTCCTCACCGGCGGGCTGCAGACCCGGCTGCTGTTCCCCAGCGGCGCCAACCTGGGCGTGGCCTACCGGGCGGGGATCTTCCGCCTGGGGCTTTCCGCCAGCATGACCACCAGCGGCACCTGGGCGGCCCCGGGGATCTTCGCCCCGCAGTTCCTGCCCGCGCTGGGCCTGGGCATCGGGCTGCCGTAGTCGCCGGTTGCGCTCAGCAAGCACCCCTGGCCGCTGCGTCCCTCACGGATGCAGCGGCTTTTCCTTGTCCTGTTCCACGGAGGCGGGACGGGGGCCCACGACCGCTGCGGGGCCGCTTCGGGGCAGCATCACCGTGAAGGTGGAACCCTCGCCCTCGCTGATTGCGTGGATGGTCCCACCCAGCGCTTCCACGATCTGCCGGGAGATGTACAGGCCCAGCCCCAGCCCCCCGTAGTTGGCGGCGGGGACGGCGCGTTCGAAGCGCTGGAAGATCCGGTCCACGTCCTCGGCGGCCAACCCGATCCCCCGGTCCCGGACAGTCAGCCGGGCATCCTCCCCGGCCTCCTCCAGGGTGAGGGAGACCGACTTGCCCTCGCCATACTTGATGGCGTTCCCCAGCAGGTTCAGGATCACCTGCTCCACCCGCATCCGGTCCCAGCGGCCGATCAGGTGGGGCGGGAGGGTCAGCTCCAGCGCGGTGCCCGACGCGGTCAGCTCATCGGAAAGGGAGGCGACGACCTCCCGGGCGGTGGCGGCCAGATCCAGCTCGTCCAGGTCCAGCCGCAGCCGCCCGGCGGAGATCCTGGAGACATCCAGCAGGCTGTCCACCAGCCGGCCCAGCCGGCGCAGCTGGCGTTCCATCACCTGCTCCGAACGCTTCCAGCGGGGATCGGCGGAGACGGTAGGCAGCCGCTTCATCAGGTCCAGCTTGAGGGTCAGGGAGGTGATCGGGGTCTTCAGCTCGTGGGAGGCCACGGAGAGGAACTCGTCGCGGATCCGCACCGCCTGCTGGGCGCGGCTGTAGAGGCGCGAGTTGTCCACCGCGGAGGCGGCCAGCCGGGCAAGCTCCTCCGCCACCGCCAGCTCGTTGGGGCGGAACTGCCCGGGGACCGACCCCAGGAAGGTGATCGCGCCGATCACCGTCCCCCGCGCCTGCATCGGCACGCACATATAGGAGCGGAGGTTGACGCGCTCGAGCACCTCCCGCTGCTGGGGGGTTTGCTTCAACGCGTCCATCACCTCCGTGGGTACCTCCGGCACCAGCTCGGAGCGCCCGGTGCGCACCACGTTGCCCACGCCGGAGGGACCCTCGTCGTCCCGGGGGAAGAGGGAGATCCCCGCCTGCCCCATCCGGGTCAGCGCCGGGTCCCGGTGGACCAGGGTCCGCTCCTGCAGCCGCCCCTCCTCGTCCTTGAGGTAGATCAGACACCAGTCGCAGAGGTTGTGGACGCACAGCCCTGCCAGCTTCTCCAGGGTGGTGTCCAGGTCCAGCGACTCGTTGAGCAGGCGCCCGGCCTCGGCAATGAAGGCGGTGCGCCGCTCCCGCGCCTCGGAGAGTTCGCGCGCGCGCGACTGCAGCCGGACGATGGCGAACAGCAACCCGCTGGCCACCAGCCCCAGCAGGGGGACCCACCACAGGCTGGCCCGCGAGGAGCTGCGGTAGAACGCCGGCCGGGACTGGACCGCCACCGTCCAGGTCTGCCCGGCCACTTCCAACGAGCGCCGGGTCACCAGCCGCCGGTTCTCCCTCGCCTGGGGATCAGTGCCGCCCTCGTCGAAGTACAGCGCGTCCGGGTCCTCCTCCGTTCCCGCGTAGACCTGGAAGTCGATCGCCGGGCGGTTGGGGAAGATTCCTCGCAGCAGATCGTGCGTCCGGAATGGGCTGTAGACCCAGCCGACGAGCCGTTCGGAGTCGTCGTACACCGCCAGGTAGATCAGGAAGCCCGGCTGCCGCTGGGTCGGATCCAGCTCCTGGACCAGGCTCACCCTCCCGGAGGCAGCGGGGAGATTGCGGGTCTGCGCCCGAAGCATGGCCTCGCGGCGCACCGGGTCGGACATCATGTCAAAGCCGATGGCGCGCCGGTTCCCCGGGTCCAGGGGTTCCAGGAAGGTGACCGCGCTGTAGAGGTCCCGCTTGGGTTCCGCGGGGAAGACCCGAAAGTCGGTCTGGCCCAACGCGCGCATCTGGCGCTCATGGGCGGCGACCTGATCCGCCTTCAACAGCCGGGTGAACCCCAGCCCCCGGATCCCCCGGTAGCGGTCGCCGATCTCGATCCCCTCCACGAAGCGCTTGAACTCCCGGCCCTCGATCTCATGGGAGGAGTGGAACAGCGCGCGGGCGCCATAGAGGGCGGAGATGTAGGCATCCATCCTCACCTCGATGGCCCTCACCACGTTGTCCGCCGACTCCTCGAAGCGATACTGATCCGCCGCCACCGCCGCCGCCCACCCGTAGCGGGTGGCCAACGCGGTCGCCGACACCCCCAGGATCAGCACCGCCACCGCGGCGAGGTTGCGACCCACGAACCGGCGCCAGGAGGTGCTGCGCAGCTCCAAGAAGGACTCCCCTCGAACAGAAGCCTCCAACCCTAGTGCCGGAGTTCGCCGTCCGGGAGGGAGGCGCCGGAGGGCCGGCACCGAAACGACACCCGGAATACACTCCGGAACCTCGCTTCGTGGTCCAGACGCGGCGGGTGCAGGGGGCGGCCGCTGGGATACCCTCCGCGCCGTGACAGCCCTCTCACGATCCGCGGCCGATGGTTTCCAGGCGCTCTTGTCCGGGCAAGGGGACGAGGCCACCCTTCGCTTCGAGGCCGGGCTGACCCAGGACCCCTCCGACGAAGGCTGTCTGCTGGGGCTGATGCGTCTGCACGCGCTGTCCCATGACCTCCCCTCGGCGGTGGCGTTTGCCCAGCGGCTGCTGCAGCGTTCCCCCCAACACCCGGAGGCCCACAGCCACCAGGCGCTGCACCGCTTCGAGGAGGGAGAGGCAGGCGCGCTGGAGGAGCTGGCGGTGCTGGCCGCCGCGCCGGGGGCGGGCGTCTACGAACGGCTGAACCTGGCGCGCGCCCTGTCCCACCTGGGCAAGGTGGAGGCGGCGGAGCGGGCCTTCCAGGAGGCGATTGCCCAGGAACCCGCGAACCCGGTGCCCTCCCTGGAGGCGGCGGACGCGGCGCTGGATCGCGGCGACGCCCAGGCGGCGGTCCACCACCTGACCACCGCCTGCCGGATAGCGCCCGGCCAGGCGCGGCTGTGGACCGGGCTGGCGGAGGCGAAGGAGGCGGCCGAGGACTATCCGGGCGCGCTGGCCGCGCTGGACCGGGCCTCCCAGCTGGACCCAGGAGATCTGCCGCTGCTGGAGTACCGCTACGATGTGGCCACCCGCGCCGAGGACTGGAGCGCGGCGGTGCAGACCGCCCGCCAGCTGGTGGCCAAGGCGCCCGAGGAATTGCAGTACCTGTTCCAGCTGGGGGAGGCGCTGACCTTCGCCGGAGAGCTGGATCAGGCCCAGAAGACGCTGGAGAAGCTGGCCCTGCTGGACGCCACCGCCCCCGAGCCGATGCGCGCGCTGGCGGAGGTGTTCATCGCCAAGGGGGACCGGGAGCGGGCGATCTCGGTGCTGCTGCGCGCGGTGACCCTGGCCCCGGATGAGCCGGGGCCGACCAACGATCTGGCCAACCTCTACTTCGAGGAGCCGGGCGGGATGGCCCAGGCGGTGGAACTGCTGCGGCCGATTTACGAGGCCCATCCCGAAGACGCGGTCACCGCCTTCAACCTGGCCCTGGCGCTGGCCAAGGATCACCCGGCCGAGGCGCTGGGCTACGCCAAGCAGGTCACCGACTCCGGACACCCGGACCTGGCGCCGGAGGCGGCGCGGCTCATGGCCGCGCTGCGAAAGCTGATCCCTAGCGGGACTTGAGTTCCAGCGCCTTCTCCACCGCCAGTCGGGGCTGGATCGCGCCCCAGCCCTGACGGTCCACCGGCACGTCGTGCAGACGGCGGGCGGTCTGGATCAGGATCCGCTTCACCTCCAGCGGCTTGAGCGCCGGGTTGGCCTCCAGCATCTGGGCCACCACCGAGGTGACGATGGGTGCGGCGAAGCTGGTGCCGTCCACCATCTTGTAGTGCTCGTCGATCACCAGCCCATCCCTCAGACAGGCGGAGACCACCTGGCGGATGTGGTACGGCGCGCGATCCTTCACCTCGTCCAGGGAGGCGAAGATCCCCGGGCTGCGGGCGATCAGCCCCTGCAGCTGGTCGTCCTTGGCCTCGTTGAGCTGCGAGAGCAGCGCGGCCTGGGCGGCGGTGGGGGTGTTGGGGAGGATGGGCGCGGGGACCCAGTCCGCCAGGGTGATCACCTCCGGCTTCATGATCCCGTCGATGGTGGGACCGTAGGAGGACCGGTAGGGGGTGATCTTCCCCAGGGTGGGGTTGCCGTAGTCGTCCAGCCCGCCGACGCTGATCACCGCCGGCACGCTGGCCGGGGGGACGATATAGCCGGGGCGCTGGCCGTTGTTGCCCACCGCGGCGATCACCACGATCCCCGCCCGCACCGCCGCCTCGGCGAAGCGGGACATGGTGTCCTCCAGGTAGGAGACCTCGTAGTCGCCGCCGCAGGAGATGTTGAGGATCCGGATGTCGTAGCGGGCGCGGTTGATCAACACCCACTCGATCCCCCGGGTGATGTCGTCGTGGTGGACCCGGGACATGGTCCCGACCTTCAGCAACACCAGGCCCAGGTCCGGGGCCAGGGAGCGGAACTTGCCCCCGGAGAGGGTGCCGTTCCCGCCCGCCACCACCGAGGTCATCATCCCGTGCCAGCTGGAGGTGTCCGCCTCCGCCAGGTGCTCGGTCCCCGACTTGCGGTGGATCAGATCCTCATAGGCGTGGATCCGGGTGTGGGGCTGGGTGAGGTCCGGGTGGGCGTAGAAGCCGGAGTCCAAAAAGGCAGCCACCACCCCCTTGCCAGTAAACCTGGGATCCGCACCGATCCGCTCGGCGATCGGGAGGGGGGCCCGGGACCGCGGATCAACCGCCGCGTCCATCAATCCTGCGCGTGCCTGCTCGCTCATGCTGGGTGTGTTCTCTGGGAGTAGGAGAGCTTGTTATCCCCGGCCAACCGGGCAGGGGGTGCATATTTCAAAGACAACTGGAACCTACTACAATGGGGCGCTTCATGACCGCGTCACCCCTCCGGCTGTGTCTTGTGGATATGAACAACGGTGTAGCCAATCAGGCCACCCGCTGTTTCCGCCGGACCTTCGACGCCCTGGCGCAGCAGGCACGCGCCGCGAACCCGGGGCTGGAGGTCCACTTCCGCCACGTGCAGCCGCGGAACCTGGGCGAACTGCCGGATCTGCATGCAGATCTGGTGATGTCCTCCGGCGGTCCGGGCTCGCCGTTCGACGGCTATGGGGACGCCTGGTGTACAGGCTACCGGAAGTTCCTGGACTCGGTGGTGGAGGCGCACCTCAAGGATCCGGTCCAGGCCACCTCGTTGTTCGTGGTCTGCCACTCCTTTGAGATCGCGGTCACCCACTTCGCGGTGGCGGAGATGGTGAAGCGGGACGCCCTCAAGTTCGGGGTGATGCCCTGCTACATCACCCCCGAGGGTCAGCGGACCGAGCTGTTCCGGCCCTTCGGCGACCGGCTGTTCGTGTGGGAGCACCGCAGCTGGGAGGCGGTGGACCTGGACGAGAAGAAGCTGGCCGATCTGGGCGGGGCGCTGTGGGCGGTGGAGAGCCGACCCGGCGGGGAGATCGACAAGGGTCGGGGAAACCTGGCCTTCAAGTTCGCCCCCGGGGTGGTGGGGACCCAGTTCCACCCGGAGGCGGACAACCCGGGGGTGATGGCCTGGATCAACCGGCCGGAGCACGCGGCGGACCTCAGGGACGTCTACGGAAACGCGCTCTACGAGCGGATGATCAAGACCCTCAAGGATCCCTCGCGGCTGGCGCGGACCTTCGCCCTGCTGCTGCCCACCTGGCTGGCCCGCCGCTTCAACGAGTTGGCGCCCTACCGGGGCTGGCGACCGGTGCCGCTGCCGGAGACGGTGGACATGCAGTCCTTCGAGGAAGAGGGGATCCGGTCGGCGACCGGGTAACGAATCACCTTTGTCCGCTGGACGCCCCCCCTTCCGGTCCACGAAGATCGGGGGCATGACCTACCGGATTGGCCTCATCGTCGGGATGGAGAACACCTTCCCGCCCGCGTTCATCGCCAAGGTGAACGAGAACCCTGGCTTCCAAGCAGAGATCGCCAAGATTGGCGGCATCGACGAGACCTGGGACTGCCCCTATGACGTGCTGATTGATCGGCTCTCCCACGAGGTGCCGTTCTACCGGTTCGCCCTCAAGGCGGCGTCGCTGTCCGGCACCTACGTGATCAATGATCCGTTCTGGTGGAGCGCGGACGAGAAGTTCTTCGGCTTCTCCCTGGCCTCCAAGATCGGGGTCCAGGTCCCGCGCACGGTGATGCTGCCCCAGCGCTCGTACATCCCGGCCATCGACCCCAAGAAGTCGCTGCGCAATTTGGAGTACCCGCTCAACTGGAAGGCGATCACCGAGTACGTGGGCTTCCCGGCGATCATGAAGCCGGCGGACGGCGGCGGCTGGAAGCACGTCTACCGGGTCAACAACATGGAGGAGCTGCTGGCCTGTTACGACAAGACCGACCAGCTGGTGATGACGCTGCAGCAGTTCATCGACTTCGACAACTACGTGCGGGCGATCTGCATCGGCAAGGAGTTCATCCTCCCCATCCAGTACGACCCCCGCCGCAAGGATCACCGCGGCTGGTCCGGCTGCTACATCGAGAACAACGGGTCCTTCCTCTCCCAGGAGCTGGAGCAGAAGATCCTGGACTCCTGCTGGGCACTCAACCAGGCGCTGGGCTACGACATGAACTCGGTGGAGTTCGCGATCAAGGACGGCCAGCCCTACGCCATCGACTTCACCAACCCCGCCCCGGACATGGACATCCACTCCATCCTCCCCAAGCACTTCCACCTGGTGGTGGATGAGATGGCCAAGTTCGCCATGAAGATGGCCAAGGAGGGGCGCGGGAACCACGACGGGTTCGCCTTCCGCCGCTTCATGGAGAAGCCGAAGCCACGCCCGGCGGGCGAGCTGAGGTCCGGTGGCCGGGGTTGGTCGTTGGAGCCCGGCTCGGCAGCGTCCAAGAAGACCGCGTAGACTCGCGATCCCCAGCAGGTCACCTTCGGAGCACAGCGAACATGATTGACGGACAGTTCACCCTCGGCGTGGAGGAGGAGTACCAGATCGTCCACCCCGAGACGCGCGAGCTTCGCTCTTACGTGAGCCAGATCGTGGAGGGCGGCAAGACCGTGCTCCGCGAGCGCGTCCGGCCGGAGATGCATCAGTCGATGGTGGAGGTGGGAACCACCATCTGCCGCGACATCACCGACGTCCGGGCGCAGCTGACCGAGATGCGGCTGGAGCTGGATCGGCTGGCGCGCAAGGGAGGGCTGCGGATCATCGCCGCGTCCACCCACCCCTTCTCGGACTGGAAGACCCAGGAGATCACCGACCACGATCGCTACCACGGCATCGTCCACGACCTGCAGGACGTGGCCCGGGCGAACCTGATCTTCGGGCTGCACGTCCACGTGGGGATCAAGGACAAGGACGTGGCGGTGGTGCTGGCCAACCAGATCCGCTACTTCCTGCCCCACCTGCTGGCGCTGACCGCCAGCTCACCGTTCTGGATGGGCCGCAAGTCAGGCCTGATGAGCAACCGGGCGCTGCAGTTCAAGCGCTTCCCCCGCACCGGCATCCCGGACGAGTTCGAGAGCTTCTCCTCCTTCGAGCGCTTCGTAAATCTCCTGGTGAAGACCGGCTGCATCGACAACGGGAAGAAGATCTGGTGGGACGTGCGGCCCCACTGGCACTTCGACACGGTGGAGATCCGGATCTGCGACATGCCCACCAACCTGGAGCACACGGTGGCGGTGGTGGCCCTGGTCCAGGCGCTGATGGGCAAGCTGTACCTGATGCTGAAGCGGAACACCGGCTGGCGCTCCTATGCGCGCAGCCTGATCGAAGAGAACAAGTGGCGCGCCATCCGCTCCGGCACCGACGCCAAGCTGATCGACTTCGGGATGCAGCAGGAGCGGCCGTTCGCCGAGCTGATGCGGGAGATGGTGGAGCTGGTGGACGAGACCACCGAGATCTTCGGCACCCGCGAGCACATGAAGACCATCATGAAGATCGTGGAGGAGGGCACCAGCGCCCACCGCCAGATCGAGGTCTACGAGAAGAGCGGCGGGAACATGAACGCGGTGGTGGACCACCTGATCGCCGAGACCATGCGCGGGGTGTAGGCCTCCCGGGCGGGCAGCCTTGATGACCGACGCCGGCCCTGGAGAGTCCCGGGCCGCTACTCCTCCCAGATCCCGACGCTGCCGCCCACCCAGGTCATGCCCTTGTTGAAGTCCACCCCCAGCATCTTCCCCCGGGAGAGGCGGACCAGACACAGCAGCGGGGTCAGCTCCTGGGAGTCGGGCGGCCGCAGCAGCATCACCCGGACCTCGGCCTTCACCCCGTTGCCGTCCGGCATGGAGATCACCGGGGCGTAGTCGATCTTCTCCTGCAGCACCCACTTGTCCCGCTGGTCGGCGGGGATTCTCTCCAGATCCGCGGGGGTCACGTCCACCACCACCCCGGCGCCGGCGAAGGAGAACAGCGGCTTGAGCACGAAGCGGGAGAGATCCTGGGGGATCTCCTTGACCTCGGAGAGGTAGCGGGCCCGCGGGATGGCCGGGTGGTCCAGGTGGGGCAGCGAGAACTTGCTCCACACCCAGTACCAGTTCGGATGCGGCACCCAGGTGACGTCCAGGTCGTCGTTCCAGTGGAAGGGGACCTGGGTGTTCTTGACCTCCAGCTCGTCGAAGACCATCCGGTTGTAGATGCGCTTGACCTGCAGCAGCTTGCCGTCCTTCTCCCGAAACAGCTGCCGGCCCTTCTTGATCAGCTTGGTGACGCAGACCGGATCCACCCCGAACAGTCGCTGGGTGGCCACGAAGTCCGGGGCGGTCTTCTGGTCCTGGGGATCCACGTCCACCAGCACCACCTCCTCCGGCCGGTTCCCGGCCAGCAGGGTGCGGCGCATCAGGTCGAAGGCCTGGTCGCGGGAGAGCCCGATGAAGCAGCTCCATTTCTTCTTCAGCCCCTCCACCTCGTTGAGCGACTCCGCCCAGGAGTCGGCCATGAAGGTCATCAGCGCGTACAGCGACGGGAAGGCCTGCAGCTCCACCACCTTGCCGTCCACGTTGCCTTCCGCGTCGTGGGTGAGGGCGAAGTCCACCTGCACGCAGTTGGGCAGCCCGTCCATCCCCGGCACGTCGTACTTGGCCGGGATCGCCTTCTTCAGCTCCGCCAGCCGCGCGGGCTGCGAGAGCTGGGCCACGATCTCCTGGGAGTAGCGGGCCAGCCGGTCCCGCAGCGCGGCGGTGAGGATCAGCGGGGTCTCCGCCACCCGGAACGGGAACGGCCCCAGCTGACTCTCCAGCCGGTTCATGTAGCGGGAGAAGAACTCCGGATCGGCGGAGAAGGCCTGATTGAACAGCGGGCGTTTGGTGGGATCCACGGGGGCAATCCTAGACGAGTCGGGAGGCCGGAGGCGCCGGCCTCCCTTGGGGTAGGCAGTCGATCAGGCGGTGGGTCGCAACCTCAGTGCAGCGACTTCTCGGCGGCGGGCATGAACGTGGAGAAGTCGCGGATGAAGCGCTCCTGGTAGCCGCTGACCAGTTGTTGGACCCGGTCGTATTCCTTGGAGCGGACCACCAACCCGGCGTGGTTGGCCTCGTCGGCGCGGTACACCACCTCCGGGTCGTTGTACGGGGCCAGGTCCGGCTTCTCCTGCTTGGCCAGGGTGACCAGCAGGCCGCCGTATTCAGCGCGGGCCTTGGGCAGCACGTAGGGCTTCTTGCCCCCGTCCACCTCGATGTTCGCCCACTCCTCCCAGAGGTTGATCCCGGTGGCGGCCTCCACCATGTCGGCGATGTGCGCCCCACCCACCCGGGCCGCCGCCTCCAACATGTAGAACTTCCCGTCCTCGCGGCCCTTGATGAACTCCACGTGGGAGACGCCGCGCACCAGGCCCAGCTTGGCCAGCACGGTCTGGTTCAGCGCCAACAGCGCCTTCTCATCCTCCGACCCGCGCTGCACGGTGCTGCTGGTGAAGATCCCTCCCCCGTGGGCCACGTTGAACGGCGGCTTGCCGCAGCGGTTCACCGCCTGGAACACCACCTGGCGTTCGGTGACGATGGAGTCCACATGGTAGACGTCGCCGGGCAGGTACTTCTCCAGCAGGAATTGGCTCTGCCGGTCGCCCTTCTGGTCCATCACCTGCCACAGCTGGGCTTCGTTCTCGATCTTGATGATCCCGGTGGCCGACGCCTCCGACCGCGGCTTGAACATCCAGGGCGCGGGGGTCCGGGCGATGAAGTCGCGGATCTGCTGGTGGTTGAGCACGTGTACGAAGTCCGGCACCGGGATCCCGTCCTCCCGGGCCTTGACCCGCATCGCCAGCTTGTCGCGGAAGTGGCGGGCGGTGGTGTCCCCCATCCCCGGCATCCGCAGGTGCTCGCGCAGCGAGGCGGCGGTCTCCACGTCGAAGTCGTCCAGGGCGACGATCCGGTCGAACTGGAGGTCGCGGGCCAGGTAGCTCACCGTGTTCAGGGTGTGCTCCAGGTTGCTGCCGTCCGGCTGGGCGAAGATGTCGACCAGCGACGAACGGGGCCAGGGCTTCTGCAGCAACTTCGCCTGGGTGAACAGGTAGACGCGGGCACCTCGGCGGTGCGCCTGCTCCATGAACCGCTCACCCTTGAAGTAGCTGGCGAGCGCCAGGATGTTGAGGGGCCGCTCTCCACTCATTGGTTGCTCCGTCGGTAGGGGAACGAGCAGATACCACAGTTCGCGTCTGTCGGTCCGGGTAGGGGGATGTGCGTCCCCTCCCCTGCCCCGGTCGGCACCAGGGACCAGTGGAGAAATGGAAGGGGAAGGCCGAACCTGGCCTACACTCGGCACCTTGATGCCTGCGGTGACCGCATGAGCGACGCGAACCCGCTCTTCGGAGAGCTTCTCGTCCAACTGGGATTGGTGACACGACTCCAGCTGCAGGAGGCGCTGTCCCTGCAATCGCTCACCACCCAACGGGTGGGTGAGGCGCTGGTGTCGCTGGGCTACGTGACCCGTGGCCAGCTGCAGACCGCGCTGCTCAAGTCGCTGGGGCTGACCGACGCCACCGCCGCCGAGCGCCCGCCGTTGGGCGAGCTGCTGGTGGGGCTCAAGCACGTCTCCTTGGAGCAGGTGGAGGAGTGCCTGGAGCGGCAGAAGCGGGATGGCCGCCGGCTGGGGGAGATCCTGGTCGAGCGCGGCTACTGCACCTACAAGCACATCTACGAGGCGCTCTCCCTGCAGACCAAGGGGAGCGCCCGGTCCAAGCCAGCGGCCAAGCCGGGCAACGTGCGGGTGATGGTGGTGGACGACTCGCCGCTGGCGCGGGCGTTCGTGGAGGAGGGGCTCAAGGACAAGGGCTACGAGGTGCTGTGCTTCGAGGACGCCTTCGCCGCGCTGGAGAACGTGAGCGAGGTCAAGCCCACCATCGTGCTCTCGGATCTGGAGATGCCGGGGATGGACGGGGCGGAGCTGTGCCGCCGGCTCAAGGATGGTCCGGCGCGGGCGGTGCCGGTGATCATCCTCACCGCCAACGACACCGAGTCCCAGAAGGTGGGCGGGCTGCGCGCCGGGGCCGACGACTACGTCAACAAGAGCGCCTCGATGGAGGAGCTGTCCGCCCGCATCGAGAGCGTGCTGCGCCGCACCGGCGAGACCGAGCGGGTCCGCAAGCTGTTCGTCCGCTACACCTCGGACGCGGTGGTGGAGGAGATCCTCAAGAGCAACGAGGAGATCGTCCTCACCGGTGAGAAGCGGGAGGCGACCATGCTGTTCGCCGACATCCGCAACTTCACCTCCCTGGCCGAGTCCCTGCCGCCCGAGACGGTGGTCACCATCCTCAACGAGGTGTTGGGTGGCCTCTCCGACGCGGTGCTGACTTGCGGGGGGACCCTGGACAAGTTCCTGGGGGACGGGCTGATGGCGGTGTTCGGCGCGCCGGTGCGCCGCCCGGACGACACCCTGCGGGCGATGCAGGCGGCGACGATGATGATGGACGCGATGGCGACGCTGAACGCCGACCGTCAGCGGGCCTTCCGGGAGGGCCGGGTGTCAGAGGCCCCCCCGGTGCTGGAGCTGGGGATTGGCATCAACACCGGGCCGGTGATTGCAGGAAATCTGGGGTCCCAGCTGCGGACCGAATACACTTGTATCGGTGACGCAGTGAACGTGGCCGCGCGGCTGTGTGCGTTGGCCGGTCCCGGAGAGGTGCTGGTGGGGGAGCGCACGGTGGCGTTGATTGGCGCCGGCGGCAAATTCGAAGAGCTCCCGCCGGTCCGTCTCAAGGGGAAGAGCCAGCCGGTCCCGCTGTTCCGCGCGGTGCTGGGCGAAGAGCCGAAGCACCCTGTCTTTGGAGCGATATGACCTATCACGGCTACAGCGAGTCGGACCTGGTGGTGAATCGGGCGTCCCTCCTCCTCTGGGGCGGCAGCGTCCATGATCGCCGGGCGTGGGCAGAGGAGGCGCAGCGCTGCTTCGAAGGCGAGGGGCCGCTGGGCGTGGTCTCCTCCGGCGCGGAGCTGCCCGCGGCGCTGCTCCGGCCCCGGGGGGTGGTGCTGATTGCGGATATCAGCGTCCTCTCCCAGGAGCAGCAGGGACGGCTGGTCCGCTGTCTTCAGGAGCGCGAGGAGCGGCCCAAGTTCGTGATCGCCCTGACCGAGCCGCCCCAGCAGGCGATGAACCAGGGCCGGCTGCGCGGAGATCTCTGGTACCGGCTCTCGCAGGCCCAGGTGGATCTGACCCCCAGCGAGCTGAAGGACGCGATCCGGGCCCGGCGCCAGGTGGCGGAGGCGGCCGCCGCCAAGGTGGCCAAGGCCACTGCGGTCCAGGGAGTGAAGACCGCCCCCAAGAAGGCCGCCGCCCACAGCGTCAAGGCCCCGGTGCGCAGCGTGACCGCCCCGGTGCGCAGCGTGACCGCCCCGGTGCGAGGCGCCAAGGCCCAGGTCCGCAGCGCCAAGTCCTCGGCCAAGCCGCCCGCCGCGCGGGTCACCAAGGCGGCACCCCGGGCCAAGGCACGCCCGGCCAAGAAGCGCTGATCACGGCCCGACGTGAAGCATCCCTAGTGGTGCTTCTTCTTCTGCCCGCGCTTGGCCTTGAACGGATGGGGCGCGGCCTTGGCCCGGACCCGCCTGGCCGCCGCCGCCGGTACCGTCTTGCGACCGCGGGAGGTGGTCACCTTCCGTCCGGTGAAGTAGTCGGCCCCCGGTCCGGGCGGGGTGAACTCCAGCCGGGTGGGAACGGACGGAGGCGCCTGCTGGCGGGCGGGCTTGGCCGCCACCGGGGCCGGCTCCGCCCGGGGTCTCATCCGCTTCGCCACGAAGGGGACCCGGGAGGCGGCGGCGCGCAGCGCCTGGGGCGCGTCATCCACCCGCTTGCCCACCACCGGGACCCTGCGGGCCACCGCCAGCAACCGGTCCGGCGCGTCGTGGCGGATCCGCTCCACGTTCAGCCGGAGGCGGTCCATCGCCTCCGCCGCGTCCAGGGCGCGACTGGCCACCCGCGCCCCCAGCTCCGAGCCCGTCTCAATCACCTTCTCCTTCACCCTGCCCAGCAGTCTGGTCGCCATTCGTGCGTCTCCTCCGTGGGAAGAAACCTAAGGATGCAGGGTCCGTCGGGCGGCGACGCCTCGCCCGGCTGGCTGCCCTCCCTCCGGTCACATCCACCACCTGCGCGCTCCAACTGGCAGATGCGGTTCGCGGCGGTGCGGACCGATGGGGCGCCACCGGCTGGCGCGGAACACGGGAGGCTGTCGTGAAGAGATTCGCTTGGACTGCGGTGGGAGTCTCGCTGGTGACGGGGACCCTGGGCTGCGCAGCCGCGGAGCAGACAGTCCGCGCCGGGGACGGACCAGCGGTGCTGGCCGACTCGGCGATGGTGATGTCCTTCAGCGAGCGGGGGCTGCGCAGCGACAAGCTGGAGATCCAGCGGGCCTCCTCCGGGATCCTGGGCACCGCGTCCGGGCAGCCGATGGCGATGAGCTGGGAGGGCGGGGTGGTGCGGGGCACCTACCGCCACCTCCCGGTGGAGCTGAACGTCAGCAGCGAGCAGGACACGACCACCGCGATGGGCCAGCTGGATGGGCAGGGCGCCGCGCTCCGGATCTCCCCCTCGCTGGTGGAGGGCTACGTCAGCCAGTGCGCCTTCCGGATGGAGAGGGGCCAGGACGGCGCCTTCGTCGGGGCCCGCAGCTGCGGGGCGGAGGATCCGGAGCCAATGGTGATGGCACTGCCGGCGCGGCTGTGGGAGCGCGAGCGGACGGAGCAGGCGGCCTGGGTGGCGTTGCTGCTGTCCGAGTATGGCAACGAGGGCGCCAAGCTCCGTTCGGTGGCCCGCCCCTCGGTGGTGATGTCCACCGACCGTTCCCCGCGGGTGCTTCGCAAGTCGGGCCTGCGCGGCCAGAACTAGTCAGCGCCGGCGGGAGAGGATCCGGGCGTCGCGGATCAGGTTCTTCACGGCGACCGGATCATCCGACCTGTAATAGCCACGCACCTGCAGCGCGTCGTCCACCAGCACGAAGTGGGTGCCGTGGAAGATATTGTCCGGATCGTCCGCGCCGCCGTCTCCGCCCCCCAGCACCACCTTGAAGCCCTCCATCACCGTGCCCTTCACCTGCTCCGGCGCTCCGGTGAGGAAGCTCCAGCGGCGCGGGTCGGCCTGGTGGCGCTGGGCGTATTCGGCCAGCACCGGCGGCTGGTCGTAGGCCGGATCCACCGAGAAGGAGACCAGCTGGATCGGCGGCTTGGTGGCCTGGGTCTTCTCCTGTACCCGCCGCATCTCGCCGGTGAAGCGCGGGCAGATGGAGGGGCAGCGGGTGAAGATGAAGTTGGCGATCCAGACCTTCCCCTCCAGTTGCTGGCTGCCGAAAGGTTCGCCGCGTTGGTTGGTGAAGGCGAACGCCGGGAGGGTGACCAGCACCGGGGGCGGACGCAGCATCCGGTCGGTCACACCGCGGATCAGCACCCCGGTGGAGGCCAGCGCGCCGATCAGCAGCAGCCAGAACCAGGGCTTCTTGAAGGGCGGGGGGCGGGACCGCGGAGCGGAGGCGGGCGAGGGGGCGTCCATGCGGGCTGGTACCTATGTCGGTCCCGGACGCTTCGTCCACTGCGGGCCCGACCGGGCTGTCGGCGGCGCTGGCGCTGGGGCAGAGGATGCTGGCGGCCGAAGGCGCAGAGGCGGTGATCGGGCTGAACCGGTCGCTGCGCCTGAAAGACGAGCGGTAGGATTCCCCCATGCGCGGAGTCGAGCAGATCCCCTGGGTATACGACGCGATGTGCTCGCTGATGGAGGCCACCGGGCTGCGCAAGTGGCGCGCGTGGCTGACCGGTGGGGCCCGGGGGTTGACCCTGGAGGTGGGCAGCGGCACCGGCCGGAACCTGCCCCTCTATCCGCAAGAGGCCCGGGTGGTGGCCGTGGAGCCCAGCTGGGACACCCTGCGCCGCTCCCGCGCGCGCGCCGGAGCCCAGGTGGCGTTGGTGCGCGCCTCCGCCGAGGCCCTGCCCTTCCGGGACGGCGCGTTTGAGACCGTGGTCTCCGGCCTGGTGTTCTGCAGCGTTCCCGATCCGGTCCGCGGGCTGGAGGAGGTCCGCCGGGTGCTGCAAGACGACGGACAACTGCGGATGCTGGAGCACGTCCGCTCCACCTCCCGCTTCGGCGCTGCCTATCAGGACCTGATCCAGCCGGCCTGGACCCGGGTGGCCGGCGGCTGTCATCCCAACCGGGACACCGAGGCCAACGTCACCGCGGCGGGCTTGCGGATCGATCCCCTCACCCGCCGGGCGAAGGGAAACCTGCGGCGGTTCGTGGCCAGCAAGCGCTGAACCGAAAAGGTGGTGGCGGCCTCAAGCCGGATTGGAGTTGCACCGGGGCCAAATCGAAGCGGAAGCCGTCCACCCGCATCTCGGTGGCCCAGTAGCGCAGCGAGTCCGCCACCATCCGCCCGGTCACCGGGTTGGGGATCCGCAGCGAGTTCCCGCCCCCGGAGAAGTCCAGGGAGTAGCGGGCCTCGGGCATGGTCCAGTAGTAGGCCGGGTTGTCGATCCCCTTCCACGACAAGGTGGGGCCCAGGTGGTTGCCCTCGCAGGTGTGGTTGTAGACCACGTCCAGGATCACCTCGATCCCCGCGGCGTGCAGCGCCTTGACCATCTGCTTGAACTCGGCGACCTGCGCCCCCGGCGCCTTGTCGCTGGCCAGCCGCGCCTGGGGCGCGAAGTAAGGGTGTTGTAGCCCCAGTAGTTGGAGAGGCCCTTCTCCCCCAAAAACGAGTCGTCCGCCGCCTCGTGCACCGGCAGCAGCTCCAGGGCGGTGATCCCCAGCTTCACCAGGTGGTCGATGACCGCCGGGTGGGCCACCCCGGCGTAGGTCCCGCGCAGCGCGTCCGGGACCTCGGGGTGGAGCATGGTCAGCCCCTTGACGTGGCCCTCGTAGAGCACCGTCTCCCGCCAGGGGGGCTCCGGCTTTCTGTCCTCCCCCCAGTCGAAGGCGTCCGCCACCACCACCGAGCGCGGCATCCCCGGGGCGCTGTCCGCATCGTCGCGCACCAGGTCTCCCTCCGGGTTGCCCAGCCGGTAGCCGAACACCGGCTGGGACCAGTCCACCTCGCCGTGGATCGCCTTGGCGTAGGGATCCACCAGCAGCTTGGCCGGGTTGCAGCGGTGCCCGCGGGCCGGGTCGTAGGGACCACCAGTGGGCAACACCCGCCTACTGGAGACGGTCCGACTCCCGTGGCGCGCGGGGGGTGTCGCTGGGCTTGCTGCGCAGGCCCTGTTCAATCGACTGAAGGGTGTTCCCCACCACCACGAAGTGACGCTTGCCCAGCCGCTCCTCGCAGCCCGAATCCTTGGGCTGGAAGACCTCCAGGCTCATCCGGGCCGGGGTGGGCTTGATCAGCTTCACCCGCTCCACGCAGTCCCCCACCGTGGACATCAAGGCGTCCCGGGACAGCCCCGCGCGCAGCTCCTCCAGGGGCACCCCCGGGACCGGGTGGCCATCCACCATCGGCAACGGCTCGGCCGGGGCGGCAGCGTCAACCCCCGGGCGATCCTCCACCGCGGAGGCCCCCTCCCCGACGGGCGCCGACTCTCCTTCAGTGGCGGTGGAGACCCCCTCCCGCGGGGTGGCCTCCTGGCCACGGTCGCAGCCGGCCCAGGCCGCGGCCAGCCCCACCACCAGCACCCAGCGGACTACTTGCATCCGTTGGCCTCGTGACGACACGCGTGCTCCTCGGCGTCGATCGGCAGCTGGTACATGCTCTGGATCAGCTCCTTCTCTTCGGAGATCCGGTTGCCCTGGGTGTTGCCCGCCTCCAGGGTGATCACCCCGGTGGCGGCATAGCCCCCGGACAGCATCAACTGCGGGGCCGGATCTCCCGGGACCGCCACCACCGTCCGGTGGATGCTGCGCCGGTAGCTGCCGGTGGTCGGATCAATGAAGCTGAAGGCGCAGTTGGGCGCGCCGGTGATGAAGTCCGCCTGGTAGAAGCGGGCGTTGTTGGTGCCCGTTCCGGGGCAGATCGCGCCTACCGTGTCACCCGGCTGGAAGGTGTTGAACAGCACGCAGCCATCCACGATCGCGGTGGCGGAACCGGTGCGCTCATCCCCCAGTGGCAGCCGCAGCCGCCAGCCCTTGTCGGCGGAGGTGGCGACGTTGCCGGAGACCACCCCGGCCCCGGTGGAGGTGGTGTCGGTGATGTCCACCAGGTCCACGTCGTCCAGCCGCCCATCGTCGTAGGTGGTGGCCGCCGCGGAGCTATTGAAGATCCGATTCCGGCCGTAGCTGAGGAACCCATAGAAGCGCGCGGTGTTCTCCGGGGCGGTGGCCATCACCCCCTTCAGCTTGGCCCAGTCATCCTCCCGGGTGCAGGAGGTGCCGTTGCAGGTGACGTTGATCCGCGGAACCGCCCCGCCCGTATCGGTGAGCATGTTGGTGGTGCAGGCGCCGCCGCTGGCCACCTTCCAGCTGAGGTTGGCGCTGAACCCGGTGGTGCAGGAGTTGGCGGCGGCGGTGGTCTGGCTGCTGGTCCCGTAGGCGAACGCCACCGGGTCATTGGTCACCGTCGCCGCGGTGGTGCCGCTGCGGGTGGTGGTCAGGGTGACCGGACCCACGTTGCATCCCTGGGCGATGCAGCCCCGCATGTTGGAGAGCCGACAGGTGGGGCCACCGGTGTCGGTGAGGTTGTTGCGGTCTCCCGACCCCAGATAGGTGTGCAGCGTTCCGTCCTTGGGGTCGATGGTATTGGAGGTCACCTGGCTGAACGGCTCCTTGTACTGGCCGGAGTTGGCGGTGGTGGCGTTCACCTGATCTGCCAGGTCCTTGCCGGTGGGCGTGGCCTGGAAGGACCGCGCGGCGAACCAGTTGCCGACCCGCCCGGTGGTGGTGTCGATCTCCCCCGGACTCCAGAAGCGGACCGTCCACACCTGACCGCCGTAGTCCCCGACGGTGGCGGTGTCGAAGAGCAGATCGAAGTCCAGGGAGGAGGTCACCCCCTGGCCGATGTCCAGCATCCCCACGCCGGCTGCAAAGGGGAACATCGCCTTGCTGGAGTTGGGGCTGCCGTCGTTGAAGCTCATGGTCCAGATCGCCTTGCCGGTCCAGATGTCCAGCATCGACAGCAGCCGCCCCCGGTTGAGGTACTTGTCGTAGCCGCCGTTCATGAAGACGATCCACTGCTCCTTGGCCTTGACCCCGTCGATGTTCAGCGGACCTGAGCTGTCGTCGCGGATCGCCACCGGGCCGATAGGCGGCGGCTTGGGCGAGAAGTTCGTGGTGGCCTCCCCCACCAGCAGCGCCTCCTTGTCGCAGGGCTGCGGCCACATCCAGAGGAAGTCACCCTGGGCCAGGTCCACTCCCAGGTCGGTGTTGCTGGTCCCCAGCAAGCGGGTCAGGTCCAGGGCGAAGCGGTGGACCCCGCCCGTCCCCGAGCCGGTGACGGCCACGGTGCGGTACTCGTCGCGCTGCTTCTTGCCATCTGAGTTGCCGTCCACCCAGACTTCACGGACCATCGGGCTGGAGTCCACGAAATAGCCGTGCTTGCCCACCGCGTTGGCCATCTTGGGCAGCATGTCCGGGGGAACGAACGCCCACAGCTCCTTGCCGGTCCCGGCGTTGTGGAGAGGGAGCCCGGTGTCCGGGTCGGTGCCCAGGTAGGCTCCGTTGTGGAAGGCGTGCAGCATGCCGCCGTTGGAGCCCACCACCGCCACCTTGGAGCGTTTGCCCTTGTCGTCCACGTAGGTGTCGTAGGCGTCCTTGGTGCTGGGCGCGGTGCCGTACTCCGCTAGCGGGGTCTTGGTGCCGTACAGCGCCTCGGTGCACTGGTTGGTCAGGCCGCAGTAGCGCCGGTCCAGGGGGGGGTCGATCGACACCGGGGCGGAGTGGAAGATGTCGTGGAGCAGGAACCGGCGATCCTGGAGCCGCTTGAGCGGATCTGTGGAGAGTGCGTTGGCGCCCCGGTACCAGCGGATCACGACCGCCGCACACTGCACGTTGGTGAGGACCGAGCCCAGCTTGGTGGAGAGGTTCGCGCAGAACGCCGGGTCCTGGGTGATCCCCAGGTAGGGGAGCAGCTTGAGCGCGTTGGCGGCGGTGAACTCGATCGGGGTGTCGGAGGCGTCGATCTTCCCGTCCCCGGAGTCGTCCACCACGGTCCAGATCTTCCGGGTGGTCCAGGCCGGGCTCCCCCGGGCCTTGAGCACCGCGCCTGCTTCCCAGTAGGGCACGGCCGCCGTGGTGGGCGCCCTGGCCAGCACGAACCCGCCCTCGGAGTCCTCGATCACCGCGTCCCCGTTGGCGTCGATCAGGTTCACGTCGTTGCAGGTGCCGTCCCGGTTGAGGTCGTTGGGATCGCCGGCGCCGGGGGGATCGGTGAGCAGGGTGGCGGCCTGGACCGCATCGCAGCCCAGCACCTCCTCCGAGCCCACCTCGAAGCGGTAGAGGAAGCCCTCTCGCGGGGCGGAGATGGTGGCGCTGGGCTTGAAGCGCGGCAGCAGCGAACCGCCGCTGCGGTTGATCTGGAAGCTGGCCACCGAGGCCGCCGAGAACGAGGTGGCCCGGGTCTCGATGTTGCCGATGATGCTCAGCAGCGCCAGTTCCAGCGAGGCCCGGTCGTCCGCCTCGTAGTACCAGTCCCCGTCGGTGTTCCCCCCGACCACGGTGGCGTTCTTGAGCAGCGGGCTGCTGAGGCCGAAGGCCACCGCGTAGATGTTCAGGGTCTGGTCGCTGGCGGTGTTCAGGTCACCGATGGTGGCGGGGGTGGACTCCTGCAGGTCGTTCTCGTGGAGGAACTTGGCCACGTCGTCCAGCTTCTGGTCGTCGCCGTTGCCGCAGTCGGCAAAGCCATCGGAGTCCCCGTCCGGACACACCACCGGACAGTCCCCGCTGGCGGCGGAGCAGCCGGTACGGGGGCTCTTGAGGCCGTTGAGCTTCTCCAGCCGGGAGACGGGAAGGGTGCTGTCGTTGGTGGGTTCGCCATCGGTGAGGATGACCACGTTGCTGTCCTGACAACCCCAGCAGACGCTGCGGCCCTCAGAGGTCAGCGTTCCGTTCTTGAAGTCAGTCTTGAGGTAGGAGGAGTTGAACCCGTACTTGCTGGTGTAGATGCTGTTGGACGACGAGAAGTACTGGCCCACATTGAACAGGGCCTCCGCCAGCGGGGTGGAGGTCTTGAAGTGGATGCTGTTGATGTCGTTGATGTAGGAGGCGCGGTTGGAATCGAAGGAGCTGCCGTCCTTGATGATCTGCTTGCAGGACGGGTTTTGTCCCTGGACCAGGTCGCCACCGTTGCTGCCGTCAAAGATGCTGTAGCCGGACCGCATCCGGCGCAGGCTCTTGATCACGTTCTTCAAGACGATCCGCAGGGTGACGTACTTGGGCGGGTTGAGGTTCAGGAACTCGCCGGTGAAGATCACGTCGTCCTCGTAGTTTGGGTCCGCGAAGTTGACGGTGGGATCGATGTAGTAGCCCTTGGTGTTCAGGCACGTGGTGCACAGGGCGTACTCGGCGCCGGTGGTGGCGTAGCCGAAGTAGCCGTTGCACACCGCGCCGGCGGTGGCGCTGCTCATCGCCGGAGGGCTGTCCTGCTTGCCCTTATCGCCGGTGTCCCACCAGGTCTGGTAGCGGTAGAACTTGTTGCGTACGAACAGGTTGGGAAGGCCGTTGTCCGATCCCATTCCGGTGCCGGTGTCCTGATAGTTGTACCTGGCGTCGACGGCCCGGACCGCCGGAACCTCGCTCCACCCGGTGGCGGTCAGCTGGTCGTTGATGGTGTTGCTGGAGCAGCGCACCGCCAACGCCTTCCGGTCATTCAGTTCCCGGTCCAGGGCGGCGTGGACCGCCAGCTGGTTCATCGATCCCGAGTTGTCGATCAGGAAGTGGATGTTGGGCGGGGCGCCCTCGGTAGCGAAGAAGCGCTCATCCGCCTCCACGTCCTGGCCCCGGATCACATCCTGGGTGAGGCTGGTGGTCAGCTGGCAGCAGGCCGCCTCCTGTGCGCTGGCGGACGCCGGGATCACCAGCAGGGCGACCGAAGAGAGGACAGCAACCGAGAACGTTCTCATGGCAATTGTCTTTCTCAAGGTCAGATCCCCACCCGGATTCCGAATTCGACTTCCTGCTCAGGCCCATTGGCCTGGTCCTGACAGGTCGCGGTGACCCGGTAGTAGGCGGCGCGCAGCGCCCCGCCGCGTCCCGACCGGTTGGTCAGATCCTGCCCCCGGTTCCCGGAAGGGGCGGCGGTGTCCGGCAGCCGCTCCACCGAGGTGAGCACCGTGGAACCCGCCCGGTGGCCGGTGCGCAGCCGCAGGGTCTCGCCCCCCGGCATCGGCACCGTCTCGTTGAAGGTGATGTCCTCCACGTTGGAGGCCAGGACCCGGATCCGGGACAGGAACTCGTTGCGGGCCGCCTGCAGGCACGCGCTCTGCCGCTCGGCGCGGCTGCGGAGCACCGCCGCGGACTGCTCAGACCCGGTGAAGGCGATGGCGCCGGCCACCAGCAGGGTGAGCAGCACGATGATCAGCATGGTGAACACCAGGGAGAATCCCCGCTGTGACTGGTCGCTTCGTCGTTGGAGCATCGAACTCACCCTCCCCCGACCGCAGGGCTCTGGAACTGGTTCTTCATCAGAAGATTCTTGGGGGCCACCGAGACCCGCAGCACGGTGCGGGCATAGCCGCCCGCCTGGGGGGAGAAGGCGGGGGCGGTCACCGGGGTCCCCAGGTTCTCCAGGGCCCTCCAGGGGATTGCCCCACTGGCCAGCGCGGCGCCCGCCTCGCCGGTGATCGCGTCGTCGCCCGCCCGCTCCTGCTCCCGGACCGCGCCCCGAACCACCAGCGTGATCCGCACCTGGCGGATGTTGGCCGGGTGGTTCACCAGCCGGGAGGCGGCGCTGTAGAAGTCCTCCATCTCCGGGCCGGTGGCCGAGGCGGCCCAGGCGTCTCCGTAGCCGGGCGCATCGGTCACTCCCACGATGGCAGGGGGAGCGTCGTCGTTGCTGTTGAGGATATAGGCCAGCTGCAGCTGTTCCACCCCCTGGGCCAGGGGCACCGAGTCGTCGGCGTTGAAGGAGCCGTCCCCATTGGAGTCCAGCCCGCGGTGCAGCATCAGGTAGGGGACCGCCGGGGTGGCAGCGTCGCGGTCGTCGTCGAAGGCGGCCAGGTAGAAGGAGGAGCGCTCCACCTTGATCAGGGTGGCGGTTCCGTCGTCATAGCAGCCGTCGTTCAGCTGGGCCTGCTGGTGGAAGCGGGGGCCGGGCGCCCCCCTCGGGCTCTCGGCGCCGGCCGCGTTGCGCAGCTTGACGTTGGTGGCGCCGGCCAGGGCCTGGGCGGAGACCACCGAGTAGGCGTGGCTCTCCCCACCGGAGCACACCGCCAGAAGGATCTGTCCCGGTTCCAGCGCTTCGGTCAGCGCCGGGGTGAAGTCCAGGCTGTCGTCGGCGGCGGCGGTGAGGGTCCGGGCGGTGAAGCTGGGATCCCGGCTGTGCACCGCGACCGCGTCCGGGAAGTTCACCCCGCCGGCGTCGGTGGCAGCGTCGTAGGAGTCAAAGGGGATGAAGGCCAGGGCCGGGTCCACGCCGTAACCGGCCCGGCGCACCCGCTCCTCCAGGAAGGTGAGGCTGACGCGGGCGCTGGACTGCGAGCTGCGCCGACCCTCGTGCCGCTGATACAGCTGGACCTGGGTCAAAAAGACGGTGCTCACTGCCGCCACCGCCACCGAGGCGATCAGCATCGTCACCATCAACTCAATCAGGGTGAAGCCGCGCGCGGTTCGCATCTAGATCTCCGGGATGGTGCTGCGGTCGCCGCCCAGCACGGCGGCGAGGTCGGCCTTGGCCGTCCACAGGGTCAGCTGCTTGTCCCGGCCATTGGCGCCGGGGAAGACCACCATCACCGCGATCCGCTTGGAAGATCCCACCTCCTTGGCCCGCCACATCACCTCAATCGCTCCGGTCTCCACGTCCGAACCGAGGATGGCGTCGGCCGCGCCCAGCAGCGGGCGCCCCGCCACCGCGTCGGTCAGCAGGTGCAGCCCAGTGGTGTTGGACGGATCCACGAAGGTGGCGTCCAGCGCACTGGTGCTGACGGAGAGGGCGGCGTGGTCGTAGGGGAGGCGCTCGAAGGCATCCACCAGGTCCCGGGCGATGGTGGCGGCGATTGTCTCCCGGCGGGCGATCCCCGATTGCTGACTGGCCAGGGCGTTCATCTGGAGGATCCCCAGCAGACCCACCGACATGATGGCCAGGGAGATCATCGCTTCGATCAGCGTCTCACCACGCTGGGTACGGTTGGACAGGCGCGTCATTGGAAGATCCTCACCATCCCGCTGGGGGTGGAGATGGCCAGCACCTTGGTGGTGGGCCCGGTGTTGGTGCCTTGCAGGTTGCCCAGCGCCAGCGCCCCGCCACTGGCGCCGGCGGCGGTGGCCATGGTGGCCGAGCCGTTGGGATGGAAGCGCAGCGCCCCCAGGGCTCCTCCGCTGGCGGCGGTGCAGAAGGTGCATCCCTCCAGCAGGGTCCCCGCGCCGGCGGCGGTGGTGGGGATGGCGGTGAAGGGCGCGGGGAAGCCGCCCACCATGCTGGGAACCGGCGGCGGGTCCAGCGGGAGGTACACCACCCCATCCTCGAAGGTGGTGTGGTCGATGATCCGTCCCCCCAGGGAGGTGGCCAGCCCGTCGCGGGTGGTGAGGTCCACCGAGGCCCAGGTGGGGGCGGGGTCGGCACGTTCCAGCAAGACCACCCCCGAACCGAGCTTGCCCGCGTACCAGATCACATACTGGGGAATCCCGGCGCTGGTGGCCCGCATCTGCGCGACCGTGGCCAGCGAAGTGGATTCGAAGATGGCGTTGTTGGCCCGCGCCCGGCGTGTCCCGTAGATCATGGCCGGGCCGGCCAACGCGGCCAGCAGACCGATCAGCGCCACCACCACCATCACTTCGATCAGGGTGAACCCTGCGGTTCTCGGTGACGCTCTGCGTCGGGCGGCTGGGGGGATGTTCGACATGGCGGGCAACACTCTGCACTCCCCGTTCCCAGCGGATCAACTTCCCGTCCAGCAGTGAAGACCGCCTGCCAGCAGAGCTTTTCGGGGCCGCCGGGCTGTGAAACCTTTGCGAAGTCGCAAACCACTGCGTAGGTGTTTCCACCCATAGACTTTGGTGTGGTGAAGGGTGGCAGAGTCGAAGCGGATGGGGATTCCGGCAAAGCACCTCCAGCGACGAAGGGTGCTGCTCTCCTGGGTGGTGGGGGG
>JALYOC010000104.1 GCA_030857095.1 Myxococcota bacterium
CCTCCACACAGTGCAGTGGCACGGTGAAGGCATCCTCCCCCAGGGAGAAGGACAGCGATCCCTGCTCGATCACCCCGCCGCCTCCGAGGGCTTGAGCAGATTCCCCACTGCCAGGGTCAGCGCCTCGCGGCTGACCGGCTTCTGGGCGAACACCGCGCCAGCCGCCTCCGCCTGTTCGCGGATCCCCGGCTCCTTGTTGGCGGTGAGCAGGATCACCGGCAGCTTCCGAAGCCGGGGGTCGTCATGCGCGCGCAGCCGCTGCACGAAGGTCAGCCCGTCCATCACCGGCATGTTGAAGTCGGCGATCACCAGGTCCAGCGGCCCCTTCCCCGCCACCGCCAACCCCTCCGCACCGTCCTTGGCCTCCACGAACTCCACCGGGTGGTTGATCAGGAACAACTTGATGATGGTGCGGATGCTGGGACTGTCGTCGATCAGGAGGATCTTGCTGGGCGTCAAATGAGGTCCTCGAAAAGCGGAGGCGCGCCGGGGCGTGGGTGGCCCCGGCGCGCGTTGCGAAGCTCAACAATCTAACCGGCAATCCCTCAGGATTCCCGTCTCCACATAAACCTACAGGAGGGTGCAGGTCAGCCCGGCGGTGCGATCGTCGGGGAAGGCCGCACCGGTGAAGACCGAGATCTGGCCGCCGGCCTCGCCGAACTTGGGCGCCGGACAGGTCAAGCTGACGTCGCGGGTGGTCTCGATCACCTCGGAAGCCAGAGCCCGCCGCTCGATGCAGGCCATGGAGGTGTTCAGCGCGGTGCTGCGCTCACACACCCGGGCCACCTGCGCGGGGTTGTTGCCGTTGACCGTGCAGCGCAAGGTGACCTGGGCGCCGGGGGTGCAGTTGATGCGCTCCTGGGCCAGCTTCAGACCACAGTTGCGCAGCGGGCCCACCTGGCCGCGATCGCAAGCGCCGGTGACGTAGGTGTCGCCCGGCTTGGTGACCGTGACCGGGTAGGAGTGGTCGTTGTTCTGGTCCCAGCCCTGGGAGTAGGTGCACTTGGGGCGCCACTGGATCTCTCCGCTGCTGTTGGTCAGCTCGGTCTCCTCGAACACCAGGTTACCGCGCGAATCCACCACCGGGATTCCCTCGCACAAGAAGCCGTCCGGGTTGGACTTGAAGCCCAGGTTCGCGGTGACCGGGGCCACGCGGGTGTCCACATCGGTGATGTCCACCCACTGGCAGGGCAGACCGATCTTGTACTGGTCCACCCAGCCGGCGGCCACGCCCTGGTAGTCGCAGCCACCATACGGGTTGTGCAGCGGCGAGGACTCGTGGTTCGCCGAGCGCGCGGTGGACTGCAGGCAGAAGCCCTGCTTGTTGGTGACGTTGGCGCCGGGGGCGTCGAAGGAGAACTGGCCGTAGCGCGAGAAGTGGTAGTGCTGGTGGCACATGTCCAGGTCGAAGATGTTGTACTTGTCGTTCAGCGTCTCCTTGCCGGTCAGGTAGTAGTCCACCGCGCCAATATCCAGGGTCTGCTTGCCGCGGTTCTGGTCGCTGCTGTTGAACTGCAGCACCCGCCGCCAGCCTGGCGCGCCGATGCACTGCTCCTGCTCCTCACAGGACCCGGGGGCGAAGTACTTGTACTCGATGCGGTTGATCAGGAAGTCCTCCAGGTACACCTCCAGGTCGGCGGACTCGGTGGTGGGCGGGTAGACGCGCACCGAGTTGGCCACCGCCGGATCCCAGTTGAGGCGCTCGAAGCGGACAAACGTGTCGACGCGGCCCACATGGTTCTCCAGGGCCTGCACGCAGGACTCGGTGGGCAGCTCGGTCTGGTGACAGGCGGTGGAAGAGGCGGTCCTCTCCACCCCGCAGGTGTGGTCGTAGAAGGTGTCCACCTCCTCGGAGTCCACGCTGTCTCGGGGGAAGTCCTCCTCGTCCATGCAGGCGTAGCCGGTGCGCTGGTAGAGCAGCTCCGGGTCCACCGGGAAGATGAAGGGCTCGTTCCAGACCCCGCCCACCTGGGCCAGCTTGTTCTCCGAGATCGCCGGCGAGGCGGAGTCGGTGAGCAGTGTGGAGGAGAAGGCGTAGTTCACCGCCACCACGTCATGGCCGTTGATCACCTGCCGGGTGGGGGTGCCCTGGAGCTGGATGTTCCAGATGTTCTCCGGGGGCAGCGGCAGCTGCTTCTTGCCGCCGTAGAAGTACTCGCGGAACACCAGCCGGTAGCCGGTCAGCCGCACCTGCATCTTGGCGCGCTCCTGCCAGTAGGAGGCCGGCTTGGCGATCAGGCTGGCCGCTACCCGGTTCCGCATTCCGGCGGGAAGTTCATCCAGGACCACGCCCACCTTGGAGTTCATGGTGGCGCGGATCAACGCCCCCTGCCCGTCTCCGGGCTGGACCGGGGCGGCCGGGGCCAGGATCGCCTCTGGCTGCGCACCGGGTGAAGAGGCGTTCTCGCCGTCCGGACCGCTACAGCCCAGCGAGGCCAGACAACCCAAGACGACCAGACGACTGCGCAGTGTGACCACGGGTGCCCCTCCAGTGAACTTCAACTTGTCCGGAGTCTCTGCAATCCGCGGGCTCAGCGTGTTGAGCTTCCAACAGCTTGATATGACTCAAGGCCGATCCCCGATGGTGTGGCGAAAACCATCCAACTCCTCTCCAAGCCCTTGAACTTGCTGTGTACTTCCGGCCGGAGGGGCGGGTCGCGGCAAGCGTGGGATTTGACTGGGATCAGCCAGCAGGGTGTTCCGCTTCCGGTACACCCCCCAAACGCCGCGCGCCGGCCCGTCCCTTGGGTGGGGACGGCCGGCGCGCGGGTGATCCGAAGTGCTCCGGGGAGCTAGTCCAGCTGGGCGGTGAGGGTGGCGAACACCCGCCGGCCCTCGATCTGGTAGTCGAAGGCGTAGTCCCCGCCCTTGACGATCTGGCCCTTCGCGTCGAACAGGTTGGTGGCCTGGATCCCCAACCGGGCCCAGTCCAGCAGCTGGTAGGAGACCGAGGCGTCTAGGGTCACGAAGGCCGGGACCCGGTCCGGACGCAGCGACAGGTACTCGGGGATCAGCCGGTCGCTGCTTCGGCGCAGGACCTCCCCCTGGTAGAGCCCCTGCACGGACGCGGAGAAGGCGCCCCGCTTGTAGCCCACGCCCAGCTTGGCCAGGTGGCTGGGGGCCCAGGTCAGCGCCTCGGAGGGTTCGAAGGTCGTCTCCTGCACCGTCTCGTCCAGCTGGGTCACGAAGGAGTAGTTGGCAAAGCCCTGGAACTGGCCCACCCCGGGCAGCTCCTGGGCGAACAGCAGCTCGGTCTCCGCGCCGGCGTTGACGCGCGAGTAGTAGTTCACAAGCACCAGCGCGCTGCCGTAGGCGATCTGGTTCTCGAAGGTGGTGTGGAAGGCGTTGGTGCGCCAGGTCAGCTGGGGCAGCACCTTCCAGTCGGCGGCCAGCTCGTAGGTGGTGACCAGCTCCGGCTGCAGCTCATGGATGTTGGAGCCCACCGCCCAGGTGTTGGCGCCGAACAGCTCCAGCGGCGCCGGGGCGCGGAAGGCCCGCCCGGCGATTGCCTTGAAGGTCAGCGAGTCGGTGGGGTGGACCACCGCCGCCAGCCGGGGGCTCAGCTGCTGGAAGGTCTTGAAGGTCACCGGCCGCTCGGCCAGCGAGATGTCGGTGAAGTTGAAGAACTGGGTGTCGAAGCGAAGCCCGGCGGTCAGGGAGACCAGGTTGTTGAACACCCGGCCCGAGGCGCCCTGCAGGTACAGGCCCAGGTTGTTCACCGGGTGGCCCACGATCCACTCGTAGTAGGGCCCCAGGTTGGCCGGACCGTTCAGCGGCGGGTAGCCCCCGTCGAAGTCGGTGATCGCCGCGTTGGAGTAGTGCTGGTTGTCTCCGCCGTAGAGGAAGGTGGAGAACTCCGCGCCGCCCAGCACCGTGGCCTGTTCCCACGGCCGCCAGGTCAGCTGGGCCCGGGCGAACAGGTCGTCGAAGTGGGTGTCGATGTATTCGGAGACGCCCGCCGGGTAGTAGCCCTCGAAGGCGTCGTTCCCGTAGTAGCGCAGGTTGTGCGCGATGCTGTGGCGGCCGTAGCGCAGCACGTACTCCTGGGTGAACGCCTCCCCCAGGTTCCCCCGGTAGGAGAGAGTTGCCAGCTGGCGGGACTCAAGATTCGACTCGCCGGTGTCGGGAACAAAGAAGTACCAGCCGTGCCCGGTCTCGTACTCGAAGGACTGGTTGTGGAAGGCGAGGCTCAGCCCGGGCAGCTTGAGGCTGTCCACCTTGAGCAGCATGTAGTTGCTGACCCGGTTGTCGCGGGTGGTGAACTGGGCCAGGTTCCCGGCCCCGTCGGTGCGGCCAGACGCGTCGTAGGAGAGGTATTCGTTGCCGAAGGTGCGGAAGTGGTTGAAGCCCACCTGCACCGCGAACTGATCGAAGGCATGGGCGGCGAACACCTCGTAGCGCTTGTTGCCAAAGTCCCCCACCCGGACCTGGGCATGGGCGCGGCTGCGCTGCAGCAGGTCCTGGGCGGTGTAGCTGTTGATCGCCACCACCCCGTTGGTGGCGTTGGATCCGTACAGCGCCGATCCCGGGCCCCGGATGATCTCCACGCTCTTGGCCATGAACAGCGGGGTGAGCTCCCAGGTGTAGGCGCCGCCGGTCTCGGTGTCGTTGTAGGGCACCCCGTCGATCAGCAGCAGCAGGTGGTTGTTGTTCCAGGACTCGAACAGGCCGCGGGCGCCCACGGTGCGGCGCTCGAAGTCCTGGGAGGGGAAGAACCCCGGCTGCTTGAACAGCACGTCATTGAGGGTGGACCAGCCGTAGAGGTCCATCTGCTCCCGGGTCACCACCGAGGCCACGCTGGGCGCCTCCGACGCGGTCTGGACGGTCTTGGTGGCGGACGCGATCTCCACGTCCAGCAGCTTCTCCAGATCAAACAGCTCCAACTCCGAGGACTCCTCGGCGCCCGCCTCCTCCAGCAACGGTCCCTGCCCGGCGCCGTAGCCGAGGGCCGAACCGGCCAGCATCAACGCGCCACCCAACACCGAACGACGAACCCAGGCCCGAGCCAAGACTGTTGCGATCATCAACACCCTCCCGAAGTTCCGAGAACTTATAGTGTCAATAGATCCACATCAACTCACTCTGGCGGGGTTCCGCCGTTCCCCCGGAAGCCCTCCGCGTCCATCCCGAAGCGCTTGAGGGCGTCGTAGATCTCCTTGCGGGTCTTCTCCGCCAGCTTCGCGGCCAGGGAGACGTTCCCGGCCGCGCTGCGCAGCAGGCGCTCGTAGTACTGCTGTTCGAAGCTGGCCTTGGCCTGGTGGTAGGGGGGGATTCCGGGATCGCCGGCCGCGGTGCCCTCCCCTCCCAGGTCCAGGTGGCGTTCGTGGATCTCGCTGTCCTCGGCCATCAGCACCGCGCGCTGCAGGACGTTGATCAGCTCGCGTACGTTGCCCGGCCAGGGGTGGCGCAGCAGCCGGGCCACCGCCGCCGAGGACATGGCCGGGGCCAGGCGGGCCTCCCGTTCGCAGACCACGTTGATCTGGTGGACCGCGATCGCCGGGATGTCCTCCGGCCGCTGCCGCAGGGGCGGCAGGTGGAGAGCCAACACCTTGACCCGGTAGAACAGGTCCTGGCGGAACCGCCCCAGCTGGACCTCCTTCTCCAGATCCCGGTTGGTGGCGGTGACCACCCGGACATCCAGCTTGCGCGGCTCGTTGGAGCCCAGCCGGGTGACCTCCCCGGTCTCCAGCACCCGCAGCAGCTTGGACTGCATCGAGCGGGGCAGCTCGCCGATCTCGTCCAGGAACAGGGTGCCGCCCTCGGCGGCCTCGAACCCGCCGGCGCGCGCGGCCACCGCGCCGGTGAACGCCCCCCGGGTGTAGCCGAACAGCTCGGCTTCGAAGAGCGACTCCGGGATGGCGGCGCAGTTGATGGCCAAGAACGGGTAGGCGGACCGGGGGCTGGAGTAGTGCAGCGCCCTGGCCACCAGCTCCTTGCCGGTGCCGCTCTCCCCGGTCACCAGCACCGGGGCCGAGTTACCGGCGATCCGATCCAGGGTGCGGAGCACATCCCGGATCGCCTTGCTCTCCCCCACGATCAGGTCGCTCTTGCGCCGCATCCGGCCGGCGCTGGGGAGCTCGGGGGGGATCAGCTGGTTGAGCAGCGCCGAGAACAGCCCCGGGGCCGGACGGCGGGCCAGCCAACAAGACGGCTGGGCGGAGAGCAGCTCCTCAGAGCCGATGGCGATCAACGGTGAGCCCGCCGGGCGGTTGCGCAGCTTGTGGGCCAGGGCGGGCTGCAGCTGGGAGACGCAGACCACCGAGCCCCGCACCGTGTCCCAGGCCTTCTCCAGCCCGGTCTCCGAGGGCCACAGCACCGGCACCGGCTGCCAGCGGCCCAGCCCGGCGATCAGCTCGGACAGGGACTGGACCTCGCTGCTGCCCGTGGCGCACACCGCGATGCCCTGCTTGACCGCTTCCGGCATCCACCCTCCCCGCTAGCTAGGCGGGATCATCTCCCGCGCGGAGAGGTTCCGACACGAAAATCACCGTCACTCCGGGTGCGGCCGAAGGGACGGGTCAGTTCCCGGCCAGGCCGGCCAACGCCAGCCGGGCCTGGGTCCAGCGGCTGCGCGCCTGCTGCAGCGGCTCGGCGTTGATCGCCGAGGGCCGGGCGATCCGCTCGCAGGCCAGCAGCTCGCCGCGGGCGATCAGCGCGCCGCGCTCCTTGAGCAGCCCTCCCCGGCGGGCGGAGTCGTCGGTGGGCCAGGAGGCCACCCGCTCCTCGAGCAGCCCGGTCAGGGCCAGCAGTTCGTTGAGATCCGACTCCACATCGAAGTGCTGGCGGATCAGCTCTTGATCACCCAGCGCCTGCACCCGCTCGCGGGGGGTTCGCACGCTCACCATTGGACCGCATCCTTCTGCACCGCGGAGAACAGGTGCGCGTGCACCGCCTTCCACGTCTGGTGTTGCTTCTCTCCGCCCCCCACCACCCCGCTGCCCAGCTTGGAGATGGTGGAGCTGAACTGGTAGTCGCTGGTCTGGTTGACTCGCGCCCCACCCTTGCCGTCGTCCTGGATCCAGAAGCTGTTGAAGCCCCGCAGCGGGTGGCCATCCAGGGTCTCGAACCGGACCTCCCGGGTCAGCGGATTGAGCCTCACCTCCACCGGCATCCAGGTGGCCGGCGGACCGCGATCCTCGATCATCACCCGCGCCCCGTCCCGAAGCTCGGTGGGCAGCGGCCGCAGCGACAGCCCGGCGGCGCCGAACACCGCCTCCGGGTTCTGCACGAAGTGGGTGTAGAGCGCGTCCGCCGGAATCCCCGGGGCCTCGCTGGTGTAGACGGCGCGGGTGACGTCCTCCCCCCGGTCCAGGGGCATGGCGTCCAGGGAGCGCAGCTTGGCCTCCACCGCCAGTTCCCCGGGGGTCTGCCCGCCGGAGCCCACGCTGTCCCCGGCCATCCCCGCCAGCTTGCGCAGCTCGTTGGCCTGCTTGCACCCCTCGAAGAACCCGCCCCCCACGTGGGGAGGATTGGGCCCGCTGAGGGTGGCGCGGAAGTTGTTGGAGGGGACCGGCGTCCCGCCGGCAGAGGCCGGGACCGGAGCGTGCGAGGGCTGCGGGGAGAACCCGTCCGGCGCCGCCGGCGCCACCGGGTTGGAGGCGGAGGGTGCGACCGGGGAGGTAGAGACGGGGAGGACCGGGCTGCGCGGTCGGATCTCGGAGATGCTCATCGGGCTGGCCTAGCTAGGGGGTCGGGCTACTCGGTGGCGAAGGCCGCGTCCGGGATCTGCATCGGGGACTCGTCTTCCAGGGCCAGGGTGCGGGCCGCGCTCTCCACCCCGGGGAGGACATTGCGGGCAAACCACACCGCCGAGGCCTTCTTGCCCTCGTAGAAGCTCTGGTCGGTGGTGGACGCGGTGGGCTGCGCCGCGTGGGCGATCACCCCCGCGTCCAGCAGCAGCCAGCCGCAGGCCAGCTCGGACATCATGGTCAGGAAGCGGTTGGCGGAGAGCGGGATCAGGTGGGTCTTCTCCCCCTGGGACCAGCCGAGGATCCCCATCGCCGCCTGCATCAGCGCCTCCTGGGCTGTGCCCAGCAGGCCCACCTCCCGGGCGAAGGCCGGGTGGTTGCGGTGGGTCTCCACAAAGGACCCGATGTCGGTCATGAACTGCTGGAAGTAGGCCCCGCCGGCCTGCCCCATCTTGCGGCCCACCAGATCCATGGCCTGGATGTGGTTGGTGCCCTCGTAGATGGAGAGGATCTTCGCGTCGCGGGTGTACTGCTCCACCGGGTGGTCCTGGAGGAAGCCGGCGCCGCCGTAGACCTGGATCGCCTGGGCGCAGAGGCGGAACGCCTGATCGGAGGCGAAGGACTTGAGCAGCGGGGTCAGCACCTCCACCTGCCCCTTGTGGTAGGCGGCCTTTTCGTCGTCCGACCCCGCCAGTGAGCGGGTTTGATCCAGGTGGTAGCCCAGCTTCACCGCCAGGGCCCGCATCCCCTCCACGTAGGCCTTCTGCTCCAGCAGCATCCGGCGCACGTCCGGGTGCTCGAAGATCGGCACCCGCGGCTTGTTGGGGTCCTTGAAGAACTTGTAGTTGGCGCCCTGTTTGCGGTCCTTGGCGTACTCCAGCGCGTTGAGGTACGCGGTGGAGGCCAGCGCCACCCCCTGCAGGCCCACCGCCAGGCGGGCCCCGTTCATCATCCGGAACATCTGGGACATGCCCTGGTTCTCCAGCCCGCCCACCACCTCGCCTTGGCAGGCGTCGTTCTCGCCGAAGTTGAGCTGACAGGTCGCCGACCCGTTGATGCCCATCTTGTGCTCGATCGCCGCCACCTGGACGTCGTTGTTCTCGCCGGAGGAGCCGTCGGCGTTCACCCGCCGCTTGGGGACGATGAACAAGGACAGCCCCTTGGTGCCCGCGGGAGCGCCGTCCACCCGGGCCAGCACCAGGTGGATCACGTTCTCGGTCAGATCCTGATCCCCGCCGGAGATGAAGATCTTGGTGCCCTTGATGGCGTAGGTCCCGTCCGCGTTCTTCTTGGCGGTGGACCGGGCCGATCCCACGTCCGAGCCGGCCTGCGGCTCGGTCAAACACATCGTCCCCGCCCACACCCCGCTGAACATCTTCAGCGCGTACTTCTCCACCTGCTCAGGGGTGGAGCACTCGGCCAACAGCTCCGCCGCGCCCCAGGCCAGGCCGGGGTACATGTTGAAGGCCACGTTGGCGCCGGAGAGGATCTCCTCCACCAGGATCTGCAGCGTCTGCGGCGCGCCCTGGCCGCCGTGCTCCGGCTTGACCGAGAGGCTCTTGAAGCCCGACTCGTACAGCTGCTTCCAGGCCTCCTTGAAGCCGCTGGGGGTGGAGACCTTCCCGTCCAGGAGCTTGCAGCCCTCGTGGTCCCCTGACCCGTTGAGCGGCCCCAGCACCTCGCGCGCGAAGCGGTAGGTCTCGTTGAGGATCGCCTTGGCCTCGTCCACGCCCCAGGCCTCGAAGGGCGGCTTGCCCACGACCTCTCCCAGCTTGAACTGCTCGGTGAGCACGAAGACCATCTCGCGAAGGTCGGCCTTGTAACGGTTGATCCCGACGGACATGTGCGGCTCCAGAGGTGACGGCGCAGGCGATTCGTAATGGCCGCTGACTGCGCAGTCAACCATCGACAACGCAAGGCGTCATCGTCTGCCAAGCTTCTTTACGGAACATTCCGGAGGGATTGGGGGAGAATTGAGAAAGCTTCGGCAAAGGGAGAGCCACATGGGTTTTGACATCGGCGGTTGGGGCAAGCCTCGCATCACTCCGGTCACCAGCTCCGGCCCGGGCGAAACCCACAGCCCCGCTCCCGCCAACCCGGTCGCCCCCACCCAGCCGCAGCCGGTGGAGGACACCTTCGGAACGGCCAGCGGCAACGCCTCGCTGGACATCACCGGCAACTCGGCCACCGCCTCGGCGGAGGCCAACGTTGACCTGGAGCTGCGCAAGGGACTCAACGTCCACTTCGGCACCAGCATCGAGGCCAAGACCAACGTCGAGAGCGAGGACGGCTTCACGACCTTCACCGCCGAGGGGACGATGAGCGTCAGCCTGGGCGGGGAGATTGACCTGGGGCGGGTAGGCTTCGGGGCCGACTTCACCGAAGGGGTCCACACCGAGTACCAGCTGCGGATGAGCGACGCGGACTACCAGCGGATGGAGAACGGGGAGATCCCCACCCCGGATCCGTTCAACCCGGACACCATGCCGGTGGGCAGCTCGGTGGTGCTCAACTCGGAGAACTTCACCGACACCGGGTTTGACGCCTCCTACCAGCAGCTGTCGCTGGAGTCGGACATCCACGACGAGTCCGGGGTGTCGGTGCTGGTGGAGAAGACAGGCGAGAACACGGTCCGGGTCACCAGCGGGCCCACCGAGGCTATCGAGAACAGCTGGAAGCTGGGGCTGAGCCTGGGGCCGGCCAGCGTGCACCTCGGCAACACCACCAGCCTGGAGTCGGCCACCCTGCGGACCGCGGAGTTCGATCTCTCCACCCCGGAGGGCGAGGCCGCCTACAACCGCTACCTGACCACCGGGGAGGTGCCGTCGGACAATGGCCCGGGGGTCAGCGACGTGGCCTCGATCTTCAAGGTGGACTTCGACTCCCAGAGCAGCGTGGGCGGATCGCTGGGGCCGATCAGCGGCTCCTTCCAGTTGGGGAGCAGCAACTTCGACGTGTACCAGACCACCTACCCGGACGGGTCGGTGGACCAGATCACCGAAGCCAAGCAGCACGCCGGGACCCCGGTCCGGGTGGTGCAGCACTTCAACCCCGACGGGACCGAGGACTTCTCCCGCCAGGAGCTGACCATGCACTTCACCGGGCTGGACGGCAGCTCCGAGGAGCAGTGGGCCCAGACCTACGGGACCGACCAGCACGACTACGACGGGGACATGGACATCCACATGGAGTTCAACGCCGAGGACTCGATGGAGCTGTCCCGGCGGGCCCAGGACTACATCGCTGCCCAGGGCGAGGGGTATGATCCGGAGTTCCTGACCCAGGACCACCAGCTGATCCAGGCCCTGGCGGAGGCGGACAACCCCACCGAGGTGGCCAACGCGCTCTACGGCGCCTACGGCGGCCCGGCCTGGATGGGGAACGCGTTCGCGCTGATCGGCACCGTGGGCGATGAGCCGATGCCGGGGACGATCACCGCCCAGCACCGGTAGCGCTCAGCGGTCGTCCGCGCCTACCCGGCCCGGAACTCGCTCTCGGTGGTGCCGCGAGGCCCCTCCCAAAATAAGATGATCATCTTCTTATTCCGGCTCCCATAGACAGTGCGGGACCTCAAAATAAGATGATGATCTTGATATTTCCAGGAGTCCTCGTTTGCCGGGCTCCCAAGCCTCGCCTCAAGCACCGGTGGCTCCGACGCGCGAACCGCCTGGGGTCGAGGAGAAGCCTACTTCTTCGCCGCCGCCTTCTTCACCGGCGCGGCGCTCCTGGCCGGGGCCGCGGCCTTCTTGGCGCTGGTCTGGGCGGGGGCCTTCTTGGCCGCCGACTCCGGCGCGGCGCGGGCCGCCTCGGCGGCGATCTGCTGGATGTTCTCCCGCTGGACGTTCATCACGATCGGCGGCTGTCCGGCCCGCTGACGGTTCTCATCCTCCAGCGAGTAGAACATCTGGATCTGCGAGCCACCCTTGAGGACCAATTCGCCCTTCTGGTTCTCCGCCCACAGGTCGACCTCCGCGTAGTAGCGGCCGTTGTCGCCCCAGCGGTCGGTCACCCGGCCCTTGCAGACCACGGTGTCGTTGGGCCACACGATCTTGATGAACTTCACCTGGTACTTGCGCAGCTGCGCGCCGCGGGCCCAGTCGGAGATCAGCTGGCCCAGAAAGCCCATGATCAGCATCCCGGGCGCGTACACCGACGGCATCCCGGCGCCCTTGGCGTAGACCTCGTCCACGTGGACCGGATTGAAGTCACCGGAGGCGCCGGCGTAGCGGGACAGCTGCACCCGGTCGATGGGGGCCTTGGCCAGGGCCGGGAGTTCCTCACCGATCCGGACCGCTTCGAAGTACAGCTTGCGCGCGGGCATCAAACGTTCTCCTTCGAGGCACGGACCACCAGGGTGCGCTTGGCCCGGAACACGAGGTTGCCCTCTTCGTCCCGGCCTTCATCCTCGATCACCGCCACATCCATCTTCCCTGCCGGCCCGGTCCTCTCGAACACATCCGAGACCCGGGTAGCCACGTAGATCCGGTCCCCGGCGATGATCGGCCGCTCGTACTCAAAGGACTGCTCGGCGTGGAGCAGGCTCTTGATCCCCACCCCCAACAGCTCGCGCAGATCCGCGGCCGAGTGGAAGGAGGCGGGGAAGGTGGGGGGGGCCACGATGGTGGGGTAGCCGGAGGCCCGGGCGTACTCCTCGTCGTAGAAGATCGGGTTGTAGTCACCCACCGCCTCGGCGAACCGGCGGATGGCGCCCTTCTCCACCTCGTTGAGGGTGGGCGGCGACGAGCGACCAATGGCGTTCTTGTCCAGCATCTGCAGTCTCTCCCTTGCGCTTACCGGCCGGCGGGAAGTTCCAGCACGGTCAGCAATCCCGGATCGGCGACGGTGACCCGCGGCGCGGCGTTCACGACCAGATGGGCGGTGGCGCGATCTCCCTCCACCCCGCCCGAAATCAGCACTTCCACCCGGGAGTCGCCTTCGATCACGATCCGATCGCCGGTGGTCTCCGCGCCCAGGGCCAAGGTCAGCTCCAGCCGGACCTTCTCCTGTCCCTCGGAAAGCCCGCTGGCGGACTGGAAGATCCCCGCCACCCGCCCCTTGCGGACCGGGAAGGCCCCGCCGCTGATGTCCTCTTCGGCCACCACCGGGAAGATCTCCTCTTCAAAGTCGTCGCAGTCCATCCCCAGGCCCAGCGCGCACAAGGCGGCGGACTCCATCAGCCCCACGTGGCCGATCTGGTCCTTCTCCGCCAAAGCGTCGAACTCGTCCTCGGTCAGCCCGGCCCCGATCTTCCGCTGCAGCGCCTCCCGGCGGGTCCGCGCGTCCACGATGCGGGTGACCGACACGTGCCGGACCTCCCCACACACCGCGCCCGCCGTGGCCACCAGCCGGTCCATCACGAAGCCCGGGTTCACCCCGGTCCCCAGCACGGTCACGCCCGCCTTCTGCGCGGCGCGATCCAGCTTGTCCGCCAGCTCCGGGTGCTTGAGGTACGGAAACGCCAGCTCCTCGCAGGTCGAGACCACCGACATGCCCAGCTTGAACGCCTCCAGCAATTGGTCCGAAACCTGTGGCAAGCGCGATCCTGTGGCCTGCAACAGCACCGCGCCCTGGTTCTTCCCCAGCGCTTCCTTCAGCGTGGAGGAAATCTTCACCTTCACCCCGGGGACGCCGATCAGCTCACCCAGCTTCTTGCCGGCCAGCTGGGGATTGGAATCCACGGCTCCCACCAGCTCCACCTCCGGCGAGGCAAAGGCGGCGCGCGCGATCTCCTGACCGATGAAGCCCAGGCCCATGACCACCACGGGCACCGGCCCTTGAGGGGCCTTTCCCATCCGAGGTTTCTCCCGAAAATCAAGGCCTTACAGCGAAATCTCAGCCCGGCGGACAATAGACGAGGGCGTTCGACCAGGCAAGCCAAACTTTGGAACCTACCCCCTGGGCCCAGCGTGCAAGCCCTCGGAGGCACTGCGTTTTTTTTGACTTCGACCACATGTAGGCTCTGGCCGCACCCAGCCGTTCCGCGTGGAACGCAGGATTCTAGGTGTATAAAGCCAACACTCCGCGGCAGCTGGGCGAGAGCGGGACCTTCTGGCGACATGGACCGAATTCTATTGGTGGATGACGACGCGCTGATCCTCCAGGCGCTGTCCCGGATCCTGACCTCCGAAGGCTACGAGGTGATCGCGCACTCCAATCCGGTGGAGGCCTCGCGCGAGACCCGGTTCAGCGTGGTGATCACCGACTTCATGATGCCCCACCTCAACGGGGTGGAGCTGCTGGGGCTGCTCAAGGAGCGGAACCCGCGCGCGGTGCGGATGCTGCTGACCGCGGCCGCCGACTTCCGGGTGGCCAGCGAGGCGGTCAACCGGGGCGAGGTGTTCCGGCTGTTGGGCAAGCCCTGGACCATGGCCGAGCTCACCTCCGCGGTGCGCCAGGCGGTCCACCACTACCACCTGGTGGAGGAGAACGAGCGGCTGACCCAGGAGCTGTCGGACAAGAACGGCCAGCTGCTATCCATCAACAAGGATCTCGAGCACCTGGTGGCCGAGCGCACCAACGGCCTGTTGGACGGGATGATCTCCGCGCTGGACTACCGGGACACCGAGACCCAGTGGCATTCCCGCCGGGTGGCGCTGACCGCGCGGCACATCGCCAAGACCGCCGGGATCACCGGCCCCCAGCTGGACGTGATCGAGCAGGGGTCGCTGCTGCACGACATCGGCAAGATCGGGGTGCGGGACTCGATCCTGCTCAAGCCCGGTCCGCTCACCCCCGAAGAGTGGGTAGAGATGAAGCTGCACCCGGAGATCGGCCACCGGATGCTCTCCAAGATGCCGTACCTCAAGGAGGCCTCCCAGATCGTGCTCGAACACCAGGAGCGCTGGGACGGCCACGGCTACCCGAACGGAAAGAAGGGCACCGACATCGTGATCGGCGCCCGCATCTTCTGCATCGCCGACACCATGGACGCCATCACTTCTGATCGCCCCTACCGCAAGGGCCGCCCGCTGCAGGTGGCCAAGGACGAGATCAAGCGCTGCGCCGGCACCCAGTTCGACCCGGAGCTGGTGGAGGCCTACCTCTCGGTCCCCGACTTGGAGTGGGACGAGATCCGCCGGGTGGTGGAGGGCATGGAGGTGACGGAGCTGGCGCGCTGGAACGGCAACATCATCCTCGGCCCCGGCAAGCGCCTCAACGGCTGATCAGGGCGTGGCCAGCACCCGGACCATCTTGTCCCCCTCGATCAGCCGGTCCACCACCTCCATCCCCCGGATCACCTCTCCGAAGTTTGTGTAGCGCCCGTCCAGGTGCGGCTGGGCGGAGGTGGTGACGAAGAACTGGCTGCCGCCGGTGTCCTTGCCCGACAGCGCCATCCCGAACGCGCCCCGGTGGTAGGTGCGGTGGGTCAGCTCGCAGCGGATGGAGTAGCCCGGTCCCCCCTCCCCGTCCCCGCGGGGATCGCCGCCCTGGGCCACGAAGTCCGGCACCACCCGGTGGAAACCCAGCCCGTCGAAGAAGCCCTTCTTTGCCAGGGCGAACAGATGGGCGGAGGTCAAAGGCGCCTCTTCGGTGTCCAGCTTCACCACGAAGGTGCCCTTGGAGGTCTCGAAGGTCAGCGCCGCGCCGGAAGGAACGGCGGGAAGCGCCCCTGGTGAAGGCGGAAAGGGAACCACCTGCGGCCGCAGCGGCTGACCGGTCAGCTTGTTCAAGGCGGAGGCCGCCGTGGTCCGGACGTTGGCGTGCGGCGAGTCCAGCCAGGGGCGCAGGAACGCAGTCGCCTCCTCGGCGCGGGCCTTCTGGGTAGCCTCCTCCTCCGGGGTGCGCGGGTCCTGTGGCCGGGCCAGGTCTGCCAGGGCATCGGCGATCGGCGCCAGCTCCGGTTCGGCGGGCACCCGTCCGGCCAGGGCCAGGATCTGCGGATAGGAGGCGCGGTCTCCCAGCGCCGCCAGGGCAAGGGCCGCGTTGGCGGCCACGATCCGATCCTCGCCCTGCAGCAACGGACGGATCTTCTCCGCCGCCCCGGTCGGCTTGAGCCCCGCCACCAGCGCCAGGGCCGCATTGCGCACCAGCGGGCTGGCGTGGTCCAGCGCGGAGAGCGCCGAGGCGCCCAGCTTCTCGGTGTTCCCGGTGGGAGGGGTCCTGGCCAGCTCGCGCAACGCCACCGAGAGTCTCCGCGGCTCCGGCACCAGTCCCCGACCGCAGCCGGGGCTCTGCGCCAGCGCACCGGTGATCCGGTCCTGGGCGGCGGCGAAGCGGCAGTCCAGCCAGGCCAGATCCGAAGAGGGAGAGGCGGCCAGCGCCGCGGCCACCGCCGCCCGCAGCTTGCCCAGCAGCGCCTCGCCGCGGGGAGGGAGCCCGGCCTGGGCCAGGGCCAGCAGTGGCTGGTTG
>JALYOC010000109.1 GCA_030857095.1 Myxococcota bacterium
GCGCCCCCGGCCGCTGACCCCCGAGGAGCAGGCGCACCGCGACCAGCTGCTGAGGCTGCTGGCCGCAGAGGAGGGGAACGTGGCCGAGGTGGCCCGCCGGCTCCAGAAGGGCCGCACCCAGGTCCAGCGGTGGATTCACCGCTACGAGATCGACCTGGCCACCCTGCGGCACTGAATTGACACAGCGACACAGCCGCCAACCGTGTCGCCTCCGGAGCCCGCCCCGGGTTCACGGACACTTGGGTTGGCACGGACCCGAAGCGGCTCCTTCCGTCTCCTCGCGTGAGCCGCTGACGGTCCCCAGCGTCGGTTAGCGCCTCCCCGCGGTGAGCCCGTCGACGATGTACAGGTCGCCGGTTCCCCACAGGAAGGTGTACGCCAGCTGGCCGTCCGGATGGGTCACCACGCCCTCAAAGCACGCTGCCACGGGTGTGGACGCAGAGCCTGGAAGCGGGCGTCCCAGAACTGGTCCACCGAACCCTGGGGCAGCTCCACAGGCAGCCCCACGCCGGTGGGAATCAGCCGCCGCCTCGAACACTGCGGAGGATCCGCGCAGGCCAGCACCATGCGTCCGTCCGAGGAGACCGCGCGCCCTCCACCCCTTTCGCGACCAGCACCGCGGCAGCTCCGTCCACCGGCCGCAGGAAGGTGCCGCGATCCTCCACCAGCAGCAGTTGCTTGCCGTCAAAGGTGAGGTCCACGGCCGCCGAGTAGTCCAGCCAGCCCAGGTCCCGCTCCTCCCCGTCCGGCCGCAGCAGCCGGACCGAGCGCCCCCTCTCCCCTCGTCTGATCAACGCCCGTCCTCCAGGCGAGACATCGTGGAGCAGCAGATCGGTGGGGGCGATCAACAGCGGACGCACCCGCCCCCCCAGGTCCACCCCGAAGAGTCCCCTCTGCTGTCCCTCGCGGGCGGCGGAAATCCAGATCTCCTCCCCCGGCGCCCAGGCCAGTCCCTGGATGTTGTTCCACCAGCCGCCCAGCTCGTGGCTGCGCCCCTCCAGGTCGATCACCAGCACCACCCCGGGCACGTCCAGGTCGAACACCCCCGGGTGGCGGTGGATGCAGGCGATCCGCTCCCCTTCGGGAGAGAAGCGGCAGTTGTCCAGCCCGGCGTCGGTCTCGAAGATCACCTTGCCGATCGGGTACTGAATCAACGAGCGCAGCGGAGCCAGCTTTTGGACGATCATCAACTGGCCGGAGGGAGCGAAGTCGACGTAGTCCGCGTGCTCCGCCACCTCCCGCACCGCGCTGCTGGTCATCCCCACCCGGCCCAGCCGGCCCTGGATCCCGGTCAGCACCGCCAGCTCCGAGTCGCGGGAGACCGCGGAGAGCGAGTGGCCCGGTCCGGTCAGCGGCCGCACCTCCATCCACTCCGGCAAGGTGGCATAGACCCGGGGGGGGCCCTCGAAGCTGGCGGTCAGCAGCACCGTCTGTTCGTCCGGAGCAAAGCGGGCCGGGCCCAGCACGGTGGGGCGGTAGGTGACCCGGGTGAAGGCGGGCCGGGGCAAGAGCTCCTCCCGGGGTGAGCTCCACAGCCGTACTCCTCCCGCCAGCAACAGCAGCAGCAAGGTGGCCACCCCTGCCACCCACAGCTCCTTGCGCCAGCGGGCGCGCCGGCGTGGGCCCCGAGGTTGGGTCTGGTAGGTCTCCAGCGCGAAGGCCACGTCGTGAGCGGACTGGAAGCGATCCTCGGGGCGCTTCTCGAGGCAGCGGGAGACCAGCGCCATGAGCGAGGGGGCAGCACCCGTCAGCCCCTGGGGTTCGGCGTGCAGCGCCTCCATCCCGCGATCAACCGCGGTCTCTCCGGGGAAGGCGCGCCTGCCGCAGAGCAGCTCATACAGCAGCGCCCCCAGCGCGAAGATGTCCGCGCGGTGGTCCACCGGCCGGCCCCGGATCTGCTCTGGCGCCATGTAACCGGCGGTCCCCATCACCGCCCCGGAGGGGCTGAGGGTGCCGCTGTCCTCCCCCAGCGGTTCGCTGTGGCCGATGCGGGCCAGGCCGAAGTCCAGGATCTTCACCTGTCCGTCGCGGGTGAGGAACACGTTCTCCGGCTTGAGGTCCCGGTGGGTGATCCCCTTGTCGTGCGCCGCGGCCAGCCCGCGGGCGATCTGGATCGTGATCTCCACCGCCTTTCGCTCTGGCAGCGGGCCGTGGCGCAGCCGCTCGCGCAGGGTGTCTCCCTCCAGCAGCTCGGTCACCAGGTAGGGCGAGCCTTCGTCGCGGCCGGTGTCGTGGATCACCACCACGTTGGGGTGGTTCAACGCGCCGATCACCCGCGCCTCCTGTTCGAAGCGGCGGAGGCGGTCCTCGTCCCCGACCGCGCCCCGGAGCAGGACCTTGATCGCCACGTCGCGATCCAGCCGGGTGTCGTGCGCGCGGAACACCCGCCCCATTCCGCCCGTCCCCAGCAGGGTCAGGATCTCGTAGGGACCGAGCCTTCCCCCCGGTTCGATTCGGCACCCCGCCAGGGTGGCCTTGCCGCCAGGGAGGGGCAACTGCCCCCGCGGCGGGGCCACGGTCCGGCAGCGGGCAGGGAGGTTGCCCACCGGGCCGGGGTGGGAGGGAGCAGCCGGTTCGCCGGGAAGCGGCGGGGAAGTGGCGCACCGGGGCGTGAAAGGGCCGGCCCGGAGAGGCGGGTCAGGCTGCCGGGGAAAGGCGGGGAGGGGGGACCTCCGCGGCGGCGGTGGGCAAGGTGAGGGTGATGGTGGTCCCCTCGCCGACCGCGCTTTGGATGGACAGCTCGCCGCCGGCCTCGCGGATGATCCGGTCCACCAGGGACAGTCCCAGTCCGGTCCCGCGGCCGGGGGCCTTGGTGGTGAAGAACGGGTCCCGGACCCGGGCCAGGTGCTCGGGGGGGATGCCCATCCCGTTGTCCGTCACCCGCATCAGCAGCCCCGCCGGTCGGACCTCGGTGGTCAGTCGGACCAGCGGAGCGGGACGCCCCTCCACCGCGTGCACCGCGTTGATCAGCAGGTTGCTGATCACCGTCACCAGATCATCCTGCGCCAGCCCGGCCAGCACCGGTGGGGTGGGCACCGGCACCTCAATCCGGACCGTGGCCGGGGTGTGCTCGCGCATCACCACCAACGACTCGCGCATCGCCTCGGAGAGGAGGCACGCACCGGTGGCCACGCCCGGATGGGAGACCCGTCGCAGGTCCTTGACGATCCGCTGGATCCGCTCCCCGCACTGGATCGCCTCGGCGATGGCCAACCGCTGCTCCTCCGGGGTGGCGTGGGGGTCTTCGTCCAGCGTGGCCACCCAGCGCAGGTTGGCCAGCACCACCGCCAGCGGATTGTTGATCTCGTGGGCGACACCGGCCACCACCGTCCCCAGCGCCGCCATCTTCTCCGCCTGGGCGCGCAGGTGCTGGAGGCGGGCGATCTCGGCGGTCTTGTCCGCCACCATCTTCTCCAGATCCTTCTGGTAGCTGGCGTTGGCCTCCTCCAGCGCCTTCTGGCGGGACCACAGGCTCTTGTACTGCAGCGCGGTGTCCAGCTCGCGGCGCAGCGGCTCGGGATCCTCGGCCTTGATCACATAGCCGCAGGCGCCCAGGCGCAGCGCCTCCACCGCCACCGGGATCTCCTGCTGCTCGGTGTAGATCACCACCGGCAGCTGGGGGGACTTCAGGCGCAGGGCGCGCACCACATCCAGGCCGGACATCCCCGGCATGTTCATGTCGCACAGCACCACGTCGGGCTTGAAGGTCTCCACGTCGCGCAGGCCGGCCATCCCGGAGTCGGCGCTGTGGACCTTGTACCCGGCACCGTACAGCACCAGCTCCACCCACGAGCGGACCAGCGGACTGTCGTCAATCACCAGCACTCGATTGGAATCAGGCAGGGCGTACACGGGCCCCAGAGAAGCAAGCGGCTAGCCAGGCACCGGGAGCGCGAACCCCCCGGAAGGACTGGAACGACGGCGACGCGGACCGGGTCAAACCGCTGGGGCGGGGTCAGGCGGGACCCGGCGAAGGGCCGCCCCGGTCGGACCACCCGCACCACCCCCAGGGAGGGTGCGGGCCCAGAGCGCCCAGAACCGCCGGAGTGGCTCCGGCGGCCCCTCGCGGCTACTTGCGGCCGGCCGGCTTGCGGGCCTCGAACTTGAACGAGACCTTCAGCTTGGTGCGGTAGATCCGCTTCTTGCCGTCGATGGTCATGTCCATCTGCACCACCTCCGCGACGCGGAGATCGCGCACCGAGGAGGAGGCCAGATCCACCGCGTTGGACGCGGCTTTCTCCCAGCCCTCGGTGCTGGTGCCCACCAACTCGATCACCTTGTAGACGCTCTCTGCCATGTGAAGACCCCCTTACCGATGTGTGGGGGTGATCCTTAGCGGCCCGGCGCGGGAATGACGCTGGGCTCGAAGAGCAGATGTTAAGAGCCGCCCAACGTCTGCTGCAGCGCGGTGGCCAGCTGTTCGGCCCGTGCCGGGGCGTCGTCCGCCCAGGTCAGCGCCACCTTCGGGGTGATTCCGTCGATCTCGTTGGAGCCGTCCGCCCGCAGCCGAGCGCAGTCCGGCATCCGGACCTCCAGGCCGCTGTTGTTCAACCGCGCAAGGATGCCACCCCGGGTGAAGCCACAGCCGGCGCCCAGGGTGCGCTGTCCAACCGGGATCGCCTTGGCTCCGTCCAGCAGCATCGCCGCGAACTGTTCGGAGGCGCTGGCGGTGTGGTCATCCAGGACCAGGAGCAGCGGGCCGGTCCACAGGGCCGGGCGGTAGGTGAAGGCCAGGGTGTGCTCCAGGTTCTGGGCCACCTCGGCGTGATCCAGGGTGCCGGGAGGGAGGTGGGCGAACAGCCCGCACGCGGACCGATCGGCGCGGGTGGTCCCCCGGCACTCCACCTTGCCTCCCCGTTCCCACAGGGGAAGGCGGTCACAGGGGGTGGAGGTCTCGGCAATCAACGCATCCAGCCGCTGCACCGCCTGGGTCAGCACCGCGGTGTCCGGCCTGGCCTGCAATGCCTGGTACAGCTCCCGCTTCTGCGCACGGAAATGCTCCGTCCAGTGGGGATGCTTGATCACTGCCAGCCTGCCGCAGGGCAGCGGAGCCGGCGCGAAGATACGGGCGGCGGCGGCAGCCCAGTCCGTCCCGCCACCGTTGCCGGTCAGATCCACCGCCAGCGCATCCACACCCTGAGCTTGCAGCTGCTCTACCCGGCGCTCCACCGCCGCCAGCAGCGCGTTGGGGACGGTGACGTATTGGAAGGTCTCCAGACAGGCGCTGTCGCAGGGACCCGCGAGGGTGGCGCGGTAGGCCTCCCAGGCGGCCTGGCAGGTCCGGGGATAGGAGCGCTCGGAGAAGGAGCCGATCCGGATCAGCCCCACCGTCTTGCCGCTGGGAAGGCGAAGTGCAGCCGTGGGGAACTCGTCGTCCTGGGGAAGCCCACCCGACAGCCACTGGGCGCCCTGAACGGAGAACTCGAACGGCGACTGCTGCCCCTTGGCCGCGAACCCCAGCCGGGCGCAGAGCGCCTCGCCTCCCAGCGTGGGTCCGGGGTCGGCGGCGTCCTTCGCTTCCTCCGGTTGGCGGACTGAACGCCACCACGTCTCCACCCGCTTGGAGAGCTTCACCCGGTGGACCTGATAGTGCGGATCCCCAAACGCCTCGGCGAAGGCGGTCAACGCCGCGCGCGCCTCGCGGTTGGAGCGGGCCTCCTGCAGCCGGGTCAAGGTCTGCTCCTTGAGCTGGGGCAGGGAGACTCCCCGCGCGGCGACCCACTCCAGATTGGCGTAGGAGCGGGAGGTGTGGTCCAGCAGCTGGGCGAAGTCCTGCTGCCAGGCGGCGCGGTTGAAGGTCGCCCGATCCTGGAGTCCCAGTCCGGCGTAGGTCAGCAGTCCGAGGCCAAACAAGATCAGCAAAACGCGGAGGAAGCGCACGCAGGCCTCACGGCGGAAGGAACCGGTGATTGCGACGGGCCGCCGATTACGCAGCCCGGGCCATCGGCGGGCGCGCCGCCGGCTGCTGCTTGCGGCTGCGGGTCACCAGCCAGAACACCATTCCTCCGGCGGCCAGCAGCAGGGCGATCCCCAGCAGCGGCCGGTAGACCACCCAGGCCAGGGCCACGGTGACGGTGGAGAGGCTGGAGGCAATCAAGAAGGAGAAGAAGGTGGTCCCGGCGCCGATCAACGACCCGATGAACGGGACCACATCGCCCAGCACCGAGAGCGGCTTCATCGCCATCCCCAGGCCCAGAAACATCGCCAGCCACCCGCAGAAGCGCAGCACCCAGGTGAGGACGGTGTTCCGATCCTGGGCCGCGGTGAACATCTGGGCGGAGCTGAGGGTGCCGCTCTCCACCAGATGGATCTCATCCCCGGCCAAGGTGGCGTAGGGCACGAACGACCCACCCTGCTGCCTGGCCACCACGGTGACCGGCCCCGGCTTCACTACCGAGAAGCTCACCCGCACATCGCCAATCGCCGGAGCGGCGGAGTCGCGGCCCACATACAGCGCGCCACCCTCCACCCGGCCCGGACCGGCATTGCTGATCTTCTCCACCCTCAGCGGCTCGGCGCCGTCCAGCTGGTGGACCTGTTCCGGGCTGAGTTGGAAGGCACCGAAGTGGACGGTGTGGGCAATCAGGGTCTTGGACTCGAAGGGAAGCTGCGCCGGGTTCTGGTGGCCGCCCTCCTTGAAGGAGTCGGAGTTGATCTGACGCGAGGACCAGGTCTGGCGGTAGTCGTAGGTGTTCACCGTCTCGGTGCCGCCCCCCAACTTCTTCTTGGTCTCCGAATTCTTCTTCTCCTCCCACTGGTACATCTCCACGTCGCGGATCAGCTTGATCGCGTTGGTGGTCACCCCGAACTCGGGATCGCTGAGGGTCTGGTCGGTCCGGGTCTCCGCGCTCAGGTGGACCAGCTTGCCCTCGAAGGCGGGATCCACCCGGTCCGCGGGAACGGTGACCACCGAGCTGGCCCCCTCCTCCAGGCTCTTGGCGGTCTGCACCGCCCGGCCCTCGTTCCAGAACAGCAAGGGGAAGGCCACCACCACCAACAGCAAGCCGATCAGCGCCCCCAGGAAGGAGTTCCCAATCCGGGAGAACCACGAGTCACGGGTCACTTCGCGATACGCCATGTGGGTCCCCAGCGGCAGGTGCGACGAGTCCGCGCAGGATAGTCAAACCCGCGCGCCGCTAGATAGGGTCGGCCGGCTGCCTCGCCGAAATCGACCCCCTGCACCTTGGGCGCTGCGGGATGAGATGCCCCCGGACCGCTACCGGTTGATCACGAACCCGCAGGCCGCATCCAGGGTGACCTTCAGCGCCTCCAGGGACTTGAGCAGCGCCGCGTAGTGGGTCTGCTCGGCGTCCAGCTGCGCGGCGATCCCCTGGGGCTCCAGCCCCTGGTGGGTCAGCGAGAGCTTCATCCGCCGGAGCACGGTGTCCCGCTCGGCCTCGATGCGGGTCCGGGCCTTTCTGGCCACCTCCCGCATCTGCCGCTCGGCCTCGGCGGTGCCGGCGGCCACCGCCGGCTCCACGAAGTCCGCCAGGTCGGGGAAGGCCACCCGGATCTCGTCTCCCTTGAGCGACCTGCCCTCCGCCTCCAGCGCGGAGAGCAGGCTGCTGTCCACGCGCGGCACCGCGTTGGGGCCCAGCGCCACCGGGACCCGCAGCAGTTGCTGATCCAGGAAGCGGGAGAGCTGGCGGGAGGGGACCTTGGCCCCAGGCGCGGTGTCCTCCGCCTCGGGGGGCACCACGTGGAAGAGCAGCTCCAGCCCCTTGGCCTTGAGCGGGCCCCGGCGTTCGATGAACCGAAAGCCGTTGCGGCCATAGGGCCCGTCGCGCAGGAAGCCGAACAGCGACTCCACGATCGGGTGACCGGTGGCGAAGTATTCGATCTCCTCCTGGTCCACCGCGGTGTCCCGCCAGAAGGTGCCCAGCACAGTCTTCTCCTCCTGGATGTCGATCCCCGGCAGGGCCTCCACGTTCAGCGCGTGGCCGAAGTGGAACGCGCACTGGAAGGCGTCCACCTGCTCTTCGGTGTCCACCCCCAGCCCGACCCGGGCGGCCAGCTCGGTGACCGACTCCTCCAGCCGCTCGTCCAGGTCGCGGGAGATGGCCTGCAGCCCGTCGTTGATCGACTCCGCGTCCTCCTCCGGCGTCTCCTCCTCCGCGTCCTCGTCGGGCTCCTCCTCCATCCCCATCCGGATCTTGGCGCGCCGGACCAGCTCCTCCACCGCGCCGCGGTCGAAGCTGCGCAGGTCCAGCAAGGGGTCGTAGGCGCGCTGCACCGAGGCCCGCGCCTCTTGCACCCGCGCCGCCAGGGTCTCCCGGTAGGCGCGCCGCTCCTCGGGGGAGAGCAGGGCCAATTCGGTCAGTCGGGGCTCCACCTCCTCCAGCACCGCGTCCAGCCCGCCCACCGTCTCCCCGAACACGCCCACCGCGTCGGCCAAAATCGCCAGCACCTCCGCGGAGAGGGTCCCCTGGGAGTCGAAGACGTGGATCTGCACCGGGTGCAGCTGGCCGATCCGATCCAGCCGGCCGATCCGCTGCTCCATGGTGGAGGGGCTCCAGGGGAGGTCGTAGTTCACCAGGTGGTGGGCGAACTGGAAGTTGCGGCCCTCGCCTCCCACCTCGGTGCAGATCAGGACCTTCGGACCCTCCGGGTCGCGGAAGCGCGCCACCTGGCGGTCGCGATCCAGCAGCGCCAGGTCGCCGTGGTAGCCCAGGGCCACGATTGCGTCCCGGCCCAGCTCCTTTTGCAGCAGCTCCAGGGTGTCGCGGCTCTCGGTGAAGACCAGCACCTTGGCCCCCGCCTCCTGGGCCCAGATCCCCTTGAGCACCTTTTGGAAGGCCTCGTACTTGGAGTCGCGGGCGGGGAGGGTGAGGTCCATCAGCCTCGGCGCCAGCGCCTTGCTGCCCAGCACCGCGGCGTGGAAGGCGGCCGCGCTGGACTCCATCCGGCGCAGAAAGCCGGAGAGGGCCGCGCCCTTGAGCTGCGCGCCGGCCAGCGCGTCGACCGCGGTGGCCCGTGCCTCCAGCTCCCGGGCCGAGGGCTGGACCGGGTGCCGCACCAGCTTGCGCTCGGCGAACCCGCCCACCACCGCGCGGCGGTTGCGGATCAGGTGGTCGGAGAGGCTGTAGGTCTCCGCCAGGTGCTCCAGCACCGCGTCGCGATCCTTGAGCCGCTTGAGGGTCTCGTCTCCCGGGAAGCGGGCGGACAGCTTCTTGGCGGTGGCCGCCGCGTTCCCGCCCTCCAGCAGTCCCCGCACCGCCTCCGACAGCTCCTCCTGTTTGGCCAGCCGGGACTCGAAGCCCTCCAGGGTGGGGGCGGTGCCGGGGTCAATCAGGGTGAGCAGGTCGTGGTACTCGGCCGGATCCAGCTGCATCGGGGTGGCGGTCAGCAAGAGCAGGCCCCAGCTGTTGTTGGCCAGCGCCAGGGCGGCCTCGTAGGCCTTCTCTCCCTTGAGGTGGTGGGCCTCGTCGATGATCACCAGGTCCCAGTAGGCGGCCGGATCCCCGGTCTCCTTGCGGTCCTCCTCGCTGCGGGCCAGCAGCTCCAGGCTGGTGACCACCTTGTCGAAGCGAACCCAGGGAGAGACGTCCGGGCGCTCCTTCATCGAGGAGACGTAGCGGTCGCCGTCCATCAGGGTGAAGAGCTGGTTGAACTTGTGGAACAGCTCCGCCAGCCACTGCACGGTCAGGTGGCTGGGGGAGACCACCAGCACCCGGCGGGCCAGCCCGGCCAGCCGCAGCGCGGAGAAGATCATCCCCGCCTCGATGGTCTTCCCCAGGCCCACCTCGTCCGCCAGCACGAAACGCGGCCGGCGCGCGGAGAGCACCCGCTGCACCACCCCCACCTGGTGCGGCTTGACCATCACCCGGGAGGCAAACAGCGCGCCCAGGGCATCGCAGCGCCGCTCGTCGTCCAGCACCAGCGCCTGACGGCGGAGCAGGAAGGAGCGGGCGTCCCCCACCCGGCCCTCGCGCAGCGTGGAGATCAAGTCCGGGCGGGGCGCGGTGGCGCGGACTTCCGATTCGGGGAGTTCATCCTCGGTGCCGTCCTCGTACTTGAGGGTGTAGCGGCGCAGCCCCCGGCCGCCGGGCTCCTCGCCGGTGATGAAGCCGGCGCGGCCCTTGGCGTCGCGGATTGAGTCGCCCACCGTCAGCTGGTAGGGGACCACGGTGCCGCCCTTGGTGGAGACCCGCACCGGGCCCCCGGCGCGTGCGGGGAAGAGGATCTCCGCCTTGCCCTCGGCGTCCACCGCCACCAGATGCCCCACGCCCCACTCCGCCTGCGGCAGGTAGCGGACCTTCATTCCTTCGACCAGCTTCACCATTGCGGACCTTCTTCACCAAAAAGCAGCGGGATTGCAGCGAATTCTGCGGGGGGGCACGAGGGGCGGGCTGGCGAGCGGCGCGGGGGTGAAGGGCGCGGGGGCCGTGCGGACCTTGTCTCCATGGCTCAAAAGGTGGGGACGAAGAAGCGCCGGTGGCCACTGAGCGGTCGGACCGCCCGGGCAAAGGCGAAGGGGGCGGTGGAGACCCGCCAGCTCTCCTACGCGGTGGTGGGGCTGGGGCACATCGCCCAGGCGGCGGTGCTGCCGGCGTTCGCCCACGCCCAGGAGAACTCCCGGCTGGGAGCCCTGGTCACCGGCGACCCGGAGAAGCAGGCGCGGCTGACGCGCAAGTACAAGGTGAAGGTCTACCGCTACGACGCGCTGGAGCGCTGTGTGGCCGAGACCGGGGTCGAGGCGGTGTACCTGGCCCTGCCCAACCACCTGCACGCGGAGTTCACCGAGCGCTGTGCCCGCCTGGGGTTGCACGTGCTGTGCGAGAAGCCGATGGCGGTGAGCACCGAGGAGTGCCACAGGATGATCGCCGCCTGCGACTCGGCGGGGGTGCGGTTGATGATCGCCTACCGGCTGCACTTCGAGGAGGCGAACCTCAAGGCGATGGAGGCAGTGCGCTCGGGGGTCATCGGCGAGCCGCGGATCTTCAACTCCACCTTCAGCTTCCAGGTGGCCAGGGACAACATCCGCACCCAGCGGGAGCTGGGCGGCGGGGTGCTATGGGACATCGGCGTGTACTGTTTGAACGCCGCCCGCTACCTGTTCCGCGCCGAGCCGGTGGAGGTGTACGCCCAGACCGCCACCGGGAGGGACGCCCGCTTCGTGGACACCGAGGAGGGGGCCAGCGTGCTGCTGCGCTTCCCCGGTGACCGCCTGGCCAGCTTCGCGGTCAGCTTCGGCGCCGCGGCCACCGCCCGCTACCAGTTGCTGGGCACCGAGGGTCAGCTGAGCCTGGAGAACGCCTACGAGTACCGGGGCGCGCTGACCCTCTCGGTCACCGACAAGAAGGGGAAGACCCGGACCCACCGGGTGGAGCCGCGGGACCAGTTCGCCCCGGAGCTGATCTACTTCTCCCGCTGCGTGCTGGAGCACCGCCGCCCCGAGCCCGACGGGCTGGAGGGCCTGGCCGACGTGAGGGTGATCGAGGCCGCGTATGAGTCCGCCCGCACCGGCCGGCCGATCCGCCTGGAGCCGGTGGCCAAGCACCGCCGTCCCGGCGCCGATCAGCAGATCGCCAGACCCGCGATCCCCGCCCCGGCGCTGGTGAACGTCGAAGCGCCCGGCGCCGACTGACCGCGTCAATAAAGGGGACAGCAACTGTCTCCGTTTTCAAGGGCAATCGCGGGCAGATTCCGGTTGCCAGGGTTAGTCGTCGGTTAGGCGGGCAGAGCCAGGGAGGCATCCCAGGGTTTGCCCGTTCGGACCATCGC
>JALYOC010000128.1 GCA_030857095.1 Myxococcota bacterium
GGATGCGTCCGCCAGGGCCAGGGATGATGCCGCGCCCGCCGGGGCCGGGGATGCCGCCTCCGGGTGCGCCTCCGCCGGGTGGGGCGCCCAGCGCCCGCTCGCGGGATCCGTTTGGACTGGGAGCGCCGGGTGGACAGCCCGCGCCCCGGCCGCGCGCCCCCGAGGCGTCGGTGGTGGTGGAAGATCAGCTTCCGGATCGTCCGGGAGCCGAAGAGATTTCTCTGGACGTGGGTGGTCCTGCCGCAACGCGCACGTCCGATGGTGGCGAGGCTCTCCTGCGCAACGCGCTTTCCCTGGCGTCGCGCGAGGTGATCGAGAAGATCGCCTGGGAGGTGGTCCCGCAGTTGGCGGAGACCATCATCCGTGAGGAGCTGGAGCGGCTGATCAAGGACCGCGAGGCGAAGGGCTAGCCGACCGCGATTCCTTTTCGAATCGCCCGGTCCCTTCGCCGCGGCTACCGCGTGCGATGAGCGATACAGAACTGTCGAAGGCCTACGACCCGACCGAGGTCGAGGCGCGTTGGTACCCCCTGTGGATGGAGCGCGGCTATTTCCGCGCCGAGGCGTCGTCGTCCAAGCCGCCTTTCTCCATCGCCCTTCCTCCGCCCAACGTGACCGGGTCCCTGCACCTGGGGCACGCGCTGACGGCCACCATCCAGGACATCCTCACGCGCTACAAGCGCATGAGCGGGTTCAACTGTCTGTGGCTCCCGGGCACCGATCACGCCGGCATCGCCACCCAGATGGTGGTGGAGCGCGAGCTGAAGAAGACGGAGAAGCTGAGCCGTCATGACCTGGGCCGGGAGAAGTTCCTGGAGCGGGTCTGGGAGTGGAAGGAGAAGTACGGCGCCCGCATCGGCGAGCAGCACAAGGTGCTGGGCGCGTCCCTGGACTGGAGCCGCGAGCGCTTCACCATGGATCCCGGGCTCTCGGTGGCGGTGCGCGAGGTCTTCGTGCGCCTGTACGAAGAGGGGCTGATCTACCGGGCCCAGAAGCTGATCAACTGGTGTCCCTCCTGCCGGACCGCGCTCTCGGATCTGGAGGTGGAGCACGAGGAGAAGGACGGATCGCTGTGGTACCTCAAGTACCCGGTGGAGGGGACCGACCGTCACCTCACCGTGGCCACCACCCGCCCGGAGACGATGCTGGGCGACACCGCGGTGGCGGTGCACCCGGAGGATCCCCGCTACAAGGAGCTGATCGGTAGGCAGGTGAAGCTGCCGCTGACCGGCCGGCTGATCCCGATCATCGGCGACGCCGAACTGGTGAACATGGAGTTCGGCACCGGCGCGGTGAAGGTCACCCCGGCCCACGACTTCAACGACTACCAGACCGGACTGCGGCACAAGCTGCCGATGATCTCGATCCTGGATGAGGCGGGGCGCCTCAACAAGGAGGCCGGCCCCTACGCCGGGCTGGATCGCACCGAGGCCCGGTTGAAAGTCGTGGAGGATCTGCAGCTGCTGGAGCTGCTGGAGAAGATCGAACCGCACAAGCTGTCGATTGGGCTGTGCCAGCGGTCGCAGACGGTGGTGGAGCCGCGGTTGTCTCCGCAGTGGTTCGTGAAGATTGAGCCCTTGGCCACCCCGGCGATCGAGGCGGTGGAGCAGGGGAGGACGAAGTTCATCCCCGAGGGCTGGACCAACACCTACTTCCAGTGGATGCGGAACATCCACGACTGGTGCATCAGCCGCCAGCTGTGGTGGGGCCATCAGGTCCCGGCCTTCTATTGCAAGAGCTGCAGCCCGCGGCAGGGAGACGACACCAACCTGCCGCTGGACGCGGCCACGGTACGGGTGGGCGGGATCGACCTGGAGCGGGCCACCCCGATCGTGGCGCGCAGCGCGCCAGAGAAGTGCCCGAAGTGCGGCGGCACCACCTTCGAGCAGGATCCGGACGTGCTGGACACCTGGTTCTCGTCCGGGCTGTGGCCGTTCTCCACCCTGGGGTGGCCGGAGCAGACCCAGGAGCTGAAGACCTTCTACCCCACGTCGGTGATGGAGACCGGCCACGACATCATCTTCTTCTGGGTGGCCCGGATGATGATGATGGGCCTGCACTTCATGAAGGACGTGCCCTTCAAGGTCGTCTACCTGCACGCGATGGTGCGGGACGAGAAGGGCGAGAAGATGTCCAAGGTGAAGGGGAACGTGATCGATCCCCTGGACGTGATCCGCGGTGCCAAGCCGGAGGATCTGCTCCCCAACATCCGCAACAAGTTCCCGCAAGGGATGCCCGCCTTCGGGGCGGACGCGCTGCGCTTTACCCTGGCCTCGCTGACCCAGCAGGGACGGGACATCAAGCTCTCGCTGGACCGGGTGGCCGGGTACAAGGCGTTCACCAACAAGCTGTGGAACGCGTCCCGCTTCGCGATGATGAACCTGGGCGACTTCCGCCTGGAGGATTCGGACATCCGCGCCCGGCCGCTGACCCTGGCCGACCGGTGGATCCTCTCGCGGCTGAACCGGGCGATCGAAGACACCCACCGGGGTCTGGAGAGCTACCAGTTCGCCGAGGCCGCCAGCACCCTGTACCAGTTCCTGTGGCGCGAGTTCTGCGACTGGTACATCGAGCTGGCCAAGGGATCGCTGTACGGCACCGACGAGCAGGCCAAGGACACCACCCGCGCGGTGCTGGTGTACTGCCTGGATCGGATCCTGCGCCTGCTGCACCCGTTCATGCCGTTCATCACCGAGGAGATCTGGCAGAAGCTGCCGATGGCCCGGTCGGTGGAGTCGATCATGATCGCCCCCTACCCGGCGCCGGAGGCGGCGCTGACCGACGAGGCGGCGGAGTCTGAGATGGGCCCGTTGATCATGGCCATCGAGGGGCTGCGCACCATCCGCGGAGAGACCGACCTGTCTCCGGCGGTGAAGATCACAGCGCAGATCCAGACCGCCAACGAGACCACCCGCCGCAGCCTGCTCAAGTGGAAGAGCTACCTGATGCCGCTGGCCGGGCTGGCGGAGGTCACGGTGGTGGCGCCGGGGCCCAAGCCGCGGCAGGCGGCGGCCCACGTGGAGAAGGAATTGGAGATCTACGTGCCGCTGGCCGGGCTGGTAGATCTGGACGCCGAGCGCACCCGGCTGACCAAGGAGTTGGCGAAGATCGACGTGGATCTGGCCCAGATCCGAAAGAAGCTGGACAATCCCAGCTTCGTGCAGCGCGCGCCGGCGGACGTGGTGGAGAAGGACCGGGCCCGGATGGCCGAGCTGGCCGGGCGGCACGAGAAGCTCTCGCAGAACCTCAAGCGGATCGAACCGGAGGACGACATGTCGCCCCATCAACCCCAGGAAGGTGGAGTCCCCGAGGTGGCCAGCGTGGTCACCAACCCGGAGACCGCCAAGGTGAAGATCTCCCGCGCCGAGGACTCGGCCGGAGGGGTGGACTTGACCGCCGAGCTGCGCGGCGACCTGGAGGGGATGAACATCCCCGCCGACGTCGACCCCCAGGTGAAGCAGGCGCTGGAGAAGCTGCGCGAGGGCACCAAGGAGGGGCTGGCGCCCCAGGACCACTACGATCTGGGCGTGGCCTACATGGGGATGGGGCTGGTGGACGACGCGGTCCGCGAGTTCAACGAGGCCAAGAAGCCGGCCGGCAAGGCCAAGGCCGGCGCCAAGAAGGTGATCGCCAAGGCCAAGGCCGGGGTGAAGGCAGTCGCCGCCAAGGCCAGGGCGGTGGTGAAGATGGCCGCCCCCGGCAAGGGCAAGGCCAAGCCGGTGGTGAAGAAGGCCGCTCCCGCGAACGGCAAGGCCAAGCCGGCGGTGAAGGCCAAGCCGGCCGCCAGCGCCAAGAAGGGGCTCACGCCGGCGCTGAAGAAGGGCGCCAAGGCCAAGGCGGCCTCCAAGAAGGCCGCGCCGAAGAAGCCGCTGGCCAAGAAGGCCCCAGCAAAGAAGGCGGCTCCGAAGAAGGCGGCTCCGAAGAAGCCCCTGGCCAAGAAGCCTGCCGCGAAGAAGCCGGCCGGGCGGAAGGCCGCGCCCCAGCGCAAGCCGGGTCGTCGGTAGCCGTTCCGGACCGGACGCAGCGTCCGCTTCGGAGCCCGGTTTGGCTCCGAAGTGGAGGTCCGGTTCGTCGTCGGTAGTCCGGGAACGAAGGCCTGCGGAAGCGGTGAGGGGAACGCTATCTTCCCCCCACCTTGAGTTCCCTGGCCTCCTCCCAGCTCCCCTCCGTCCTCACCATCGCCGGCTCCGACTCCGGAGGCGGCGCGGGCATCCAGGCGGACTTGAAGACCTTCGCCGCGCACGGGGTTCACGGGCTCTGTGCCATCGCCGCGCTCACTGCCCAGCACACCCGGGGGGTGAGCGGGGTCCATGTTCCGCCCGTGGAGTTCTTGCGCCTTCAGATCGACGCCTGCTTCGCCGACTTCCAGATCCGCGCGGTGAAGCTGGGGATGCTGGCCGACGCTGGGGTGATCCACGCGGTGGCCGACGCGCTGGAACACCATCGCCCCCAGCACCTGGTGCTGGACCCGGTGATGGTGGCCACCTCCGGCGCCAAGCTGCTGCAGCCGGACGCGCTGGGCGCGCTGCGCGAGCGGCTGATCCCGCTGGCCACCCTGATCACCCCCAATCTCCCGGAGGCGGAGCTGCTGCTGGGGGCCGCCATCCCGGATGGTGCGGCGGCGGAGCGGGCGCTGGATGGCCTGTTGGCGCTGGGCGCTGGAGCCGTGCTGCTCAAGGGAGGCCACCTCTCCGAACCGGGCCAGGTGGTGGATCGGCTGGCGACCCGAGCTCAGCAGCACCGGTTCCTGCATCCCCGCCTGGAGGTCAACGGGCACGGGACCGGCTGCACCTTGTCCTCGGCGATCGCCGCCAACCTCTGTCTGGGGCTGTCGCTGGCCGAGGCCTGCCGGGCCGGGACCGACTATGTCCACGGAGCGCTGGAGCATGCCTACCGCCCGGGCACTTCGACCGTGGACGTGCTGGATCACCTCTGGCGGTTCAAGGCCTGAGCCGCGGCGCGATTGCCTCCTGGCCCCGCCGGACAGCGAGTCGTTTCCGGACCAGGCGCCACTGCGCGGATGACGCCCGCCGGCTCGGCTGAGAGAATGCGCGCTCCGAAATGAACTTCCTGGACCGACTGATCGACCTGGCGCTGGACGAGGATCTTGGCGCCGCCGGTGACGTGACCACCCTGGCGCTGGTTCCGCGGGAGGCCAAGGGCCGCGCCGAGCTGTGGGCCAAGGAGCCGATGGTGCTCTCCGGGACCGAGGCCTTTGCCCGGGTCTTCGCCCGGGTGGATCCGGACTGCACCCTGCGCTTCACCGCGGAGGACGGAGAGGCGATCAAGCCCAGGCAGAAGATCGCCTTCATCCAGGGGCGGCTGCAGTCGCTGCTGATCGCCGAGCGCACCGCGCTGAACATCCTCCAGCGCACCTGCGGGATCGCCACCCTGGCCAAGGTGGCGGCGGACGCGGTGAAGGGCACCGGGCTGCGGATCCTGGACACCCGCAAGACCCCGCCGGGGATGCGCGGGCTGGCCAAGCAGGCGGTCCGTCACGGCGGCGCCACCAACCACCGCTTCGGCCTCTTCGACGGGGTGCTGATCAAGGACAACCACATCGCCGCGGTGGGGGGCTCGGTCAAAAAGGCGCTGGCCCTGGCGCGGGAGAACGCGCCCCGGCTGGTGAAGATCGAGATCGAGGTCACCGACCTGGCGATGCTGAAGGAGGCGGTGGCCGAGGGCGCGGACGTGGTGCTGTTGGACAACATGGACGACGCCACCTTGCGGGAGGCGGTGAAGATCGCCGGCGGCAAGGTGGAGCTGGAGGCCTCGGGGGGGATCACCCTGGACCGCCTCCCCCGGCTGGCGAAGCTCGGCGTGGACTACGTGTCGATGGGCGCGCTGACCCACTCCGCCCGGGCCATGGATCTCTCCTTGGAGATCGTGGGCGAAAATCCCAAGCAGCGGACCCGCGCCCGGAAGTAGGGGTCTACTCCAGCAGGGACAGCTCGCGGATCCCGTAGATGACCGCGTCCGCATCCACGCGAAGCCGGACCTGGCCAAAGGCGCCGGCGTCCGGGTTCAAGGGGATGGCCTGGTACCAGCCCGGGCCGGCCAGCTGCGGATAGACCGGGTACAGCCGGTCGTCTCCTCCGACGGGCTGGCTGGCGCGTCCCAGCTCGGTCCAGGAGGCGCCATCCACCGATCCTTCAATGATCACCGCCGGGGTTCCAGGGCCTCCGTAGAAGAGATCCCGGACCACCGCCGTGCGCAGGGTACGGTCCGCGTCCAGGGTCAGCCGCAGCTCGTTCAAGACCTGAGGGGGGTCCTCGGGCCCCTCCACCTGGGCCACGAAGGGATGCATCGCCAGCGAACCGTCGGTGAGCGGGCACGGAGTCAGCGGGCCCAGGTTGCTGGCGCAGGGGGCACCCCGGCTGGGAGGCGCTCCCGGACCGGCGCCCAGCGGGGAGCTGACACTCCGCTGCAGCCCGAAGAAGGAGTCGCTGGATTGCAGCGGGAAGCTCCCCGAGTAGAGGGTGGTGATCGCCATCAACTGGAAGGAGACTTCCGCTCCGGTGAAGTCCTCGAGGGCGACGGTGGGCAGCACCAGGTCGCCTTTCGCCTCCTCTCGCCACACCGGCTGTCCATCGGCGGAGACGATCTCCCACTCGTAGGCCCTCATCGTGAAGTCGGGCTCCACCTGCTGCCCCCAGTCGACGGGTTCGGTCGGCGGCAGGGGAAGGGCAGGCTGCGCGATCGTCAACCCGCCGCTCCCCAGGGTCGGGGAGAGCGAAGGTGTCCAGCGGTACAGCGCCGGGGGCTCCAGGTCGTTGAAGCCGGCATAGAACCTCACCTCACCGGTCCCACCGTTGGGGACGTCCGGCAGGCGGGTGCGCAGGCAGTACGGCCGACCATCGGTGCCCGAGACCTGAAAGCGCATCACCTCCAGCAGGTAGCGACCCTCGGTGTCGGTGGTCATCTCGGCCAGGGTGCTGAACACCGGGGCCCCGCCCTCCTCCGCCGAAAGTGCATAGGGCGATTGGCGCTGGATGGAGATCTGGCAGAACTGATCCTTGCTGCGCTCCAGCAGCACCCGCTGTCCGGCCACCGGCGCTCCGGCCGCCGGATCGGTCACCTCCCCGATGATGAAGAACAGATCCTCCGGATCCGGACGGCAGGCGGTCAGCAGCAGCGCCACGGAGGAGGAGACCAGCAGTCGCAGGAGGGCGGTCATCAGTAGCTCGCCTTGAAGCCCAGCATCGGGATGAAGAGGGGGATCTCGATCGGCCGCTTGAGCAGCGGCGGCTCCGCGAAGGGATCGGTCGGAGAGAACTCGTAGGTGTAGTCGTAGCCCAGCGTCTCGCGCTGGATGAACACGTTGAGCACGTCCAGGTAGAGCTCGGCGTGGAAGTCGTCGAAGGAGAAGGCCTTGGCCACCCGGGCGTCGATCCGGAAGAAGGGCGGGAGGCGGTCCACCTGATCGCGGTCCGCGCTGCGCCAGGTCTCCTGCCCGGTCTCCGGATCAGTCCAGCGATACGAGGTCCGGGAGGTGATCTGTCCCCCCTCCGGGCGCCCGGTGTTGAAGTGCGCCACCACTCCGGCGGTGATGTTCCCGGGGAACTTGTAGCTGACCGCCGCATTGACGATGTGGGTCTGGTCGAAGGCAAACGGCAGCTCGCCTTCCCGCAGGTCCACCACCTCGTAGGCCTCGTCGGTGCGCACGAAGCGCTGCTGCCGGGTGCTGCGCTGGAACGAATAGGAGAGCCAGCCGAACCAGTTCCCGCCCAGCGGGTGGCGGGCCAGGACCTCCAAACCAAACGATCTCCCGGTGGTCCCCAGCGAGGGAGAGAGCAGCCCCTGCCGCCGGCGATCCTGCAGCACCCGGTCCAGGTCGAACTCAAAGGCCCGGGCGAGGTGGTTGTAATAGACGTCCACGTTCAGCTCGAAGCCGGGGTAGGGCCGCAGCTCCACCCCGCCGTCCATCACCCAGGCCTCCTGCAGTCCGTAGCGCAGCCCGGAGATGTCCATCACCGGGAGGTTGAGCAGCACCGTGGGGGGCTGGTGCACGATCGCCGCCCCCGCCTTGAGGGTCAGCCACTCGCGCGGGGTGTGCCGCACCGTCAGCCGGGGATCCACGCCCAGCCGGTCGATCGCCGGCACCAGGTGGAAGTTGTCCACCCGCAGCCCGGGGGTGAGGGTCCACTCCGGGTGGGGCTGCCACACCGCCTGCACCCAGCCGCCGGTGAAGGTCCCCAGGGTCAGCGGGTGCTGAAAGGCGCTTCCGTCTCCGGAGTCGCCGGCCACCGCGCCGGAGATCCCGGTCTGGGCGCGGCGGTGATCCACGTCGAACCCGGCGGAGAGGTGCAGGGTGGGGAACTGCTTCTCCCAGGACGCGCGCGCCGCCAGCTTGCGGCTGCGCAGCACGTACTGGCCCAGCGGGAGATCGCCGCGGGTCCCCTCGATGCCCACCTGCTCGTAGCCCCAGGTGACGCCCACCTCGGTCTCCCCGAAGGCGAACGGGTGCCGGTAGCGCAGATCCAGCCGGTGGAAGAGCACGAAGGACTTCACGTCCAGGGCCTCCTCCGACGGAGTGTCGGTGCCCACCAGATCCGAGCTTCCCAGCGCTAGGAGGCGCAGCCGGCCGGGTCCGAGCTTCTGTTCGATCCGGCCCTGGTAGTCCCAGAAGTCGGCGATCGCCCGGGGGGTCTGCTCCGGATCCGCGCCGCTGGGCATGGTGGCGGTGGCCAGCTGCGCCAACAGCCACCCGGTGTAGCTGTAGCGGCCGGAGAGGGTGAGGTGGGTGCCGGTCTGCTCCACCGGGGTCTCCACGAACAGCCCGGCGTTGATCAGATCCGCGTAGCCAGAGGCGTGGAGGCGATCCTCGCGGGGACGGCTGGCGGCCCCGTCCACCACCCCGCCCAACAGCCGCCCGTACCGCACCGGCGCGCTGCCCGGATAGAAGTCGATCTTGTCGATGAAGTCCGGATGCACCACCGCCGGGCCCAGGAACAGGTGGAACAGCTGCGGCACCTGTACCCCGTCGATGAAGTAGCCGGTGGCCGCCGGCTGAGAGCCCCGCACCACCGGGTAGGAGATGCCGGAGGCCACGCTGGCCACCCCGGGCAGCAGCATCACCACCCGGAAGGGATCTCCCTGGGTGCCGGGGACCTCCCGCAGCTCCTGCTCGCTGAGGGTGACCCGGGTGACCTCGGTGCGCACCCGGTCATCGCGGACCACGGTGACGTAGGGGTCGATCACCAGAGCGTCGATCCGGTACACGACTTCCACCTTCTCTCCGGCGGTGAAGTTCTCCTGGAAGGAGGCCTCGGCGTACCCGGGCGCGCGGACGACGATCGCCGCCATCCCCACCGGGACCTGGAGCGTAAAGCGCCCCGTCTCATCCGCCTGCACCACCCGGTCCGCTTCGCCGGAGACCAGCACCGAGGCGTTGGACACCACCGCCCGGGTCCCCTTGGCCCGGACCACGCCCACCAAGGTGGCCTCCTGCGGCGGCGGGGGAGGCGGCGCCTCGAACCGGTAGGTGTAGCGCAGGCGCACCGCCACCGGGGTCTCCCCCAACCGGCCTGGGGTGAAGACCAGCCCCCGAGCGGCGCGGGTGGCGGACTCGGTGAGCAGCGCATGCGGAGAAGCCTCCACCGTCACCTCGCCGATCGCCCCGCCCTCGTCGATCAGCAGCTGCAGCACCACCTCGCCGCCCAGGCGCTGGGCGGCCAGTGACTCCGGGTAGGGGGCGGGGCTCTCCCGCACCAGGGCGGGCGGGGTGACCTGCTGTTCTAGCGGCACCCCGGCGTCCACGCCCTCCGCGCCCACGAACAGCCCACCCCCGTCGGAAGACTGGACGTCCAGCTCGGTCCGGCTCTCCACCGGAAGCTGCTGGCCGGAGGCGGTCAGGGAGAAGAGGAGGGCGATCACCAGCGGGCGCGCCTGGAGCAGCTGGATCATGGAAGTCCTATACCGGAGGTGGCGGTTGCGCGGCGAATGCAAGGGGCGTGCGACCACACCTCCTCCGGGGACGCGGGGGGCGGAGCGCGGAAACCCGCGACATCGGTGTCGTGGACTGGCTGCCGCCGCCTCAGCCGTCCGCTGGCTGCTTCTTCCGCACGTAGATCGTCTTCTCGATCTCCGCATGCACCTCGCCGCGCGCGTCCGTCAGCTCCAGCCGGTACACCCGGTCGCTCGATCGCTGGGTCTCCAGGAGGTCCCGGATCGCGATCAGCTCCTCGGAGGTGATCACGCAGCGCGCGTGCAGGGTGGTGCGCCCGGGCTTGCGGAAGCGGATCGCGGCCGCCTTGTCCCAGACCACGTACCCTGGCCCCAGACACTTGATCAGCATCAGCATGTAGAGGGGATCGACAGCCCCGTACATCGACCCGCCGTAGATCGTCCCTACGTAGTTCCGGGTCCGCAGCGACAGCGGGATCTCCACCCGGACCTCACGCCAGTCTCCGGCGATGTAGCGGATCTTCCCGCCGCTGCCCGCGTAGGCGGGGAACAGGTTGAAGGCCAGCCGCCACGCGCGGGTGGACAGCGACTCGCTCACTTGCCGTTGGACCTTCCGTTGGCGAGGATCTCCCAGCGGACCTCTCCCTCCGCCTGCGAGGGGGGGCCCATCTCCATCAGGAAGGCAGTGGTGGGCGCCACGTCCACCGGATCGATCTGCTGCCCATAGGTCCCCGGCTTGATCCCCCGGCCGGAGAAGATCACCGGCACCAGCGAGTCATAGGCGTGCGGGCTGCCGTGGTTGGTGCCGTCCTTCATCGAATCCACCACCACGAAGGGCTTGGCCAGGAACAGCGCGTCCCCGCTCCCCTCCGGATGGAAGCCCCGCTGCAGCAGCGCCAGCTGCCCGGTCCCGGTGAGGTTGCCGTACAGGTCGTCGCTGGCAACCGCGAAGTCGATCTGCGGCTGTTCCCTCAACCACTGCGCCGCCGCCCGGCGGACGGCAGGGGCGTCCGCCTTTTTGTCCGCCAAAAGCTTGCGGTCCAGGTACACGTCCACCCCGTCTCCCTCCACTGCCAGCACCGGCTCGAAGCCGAACTTCTGCTTCAGCGCCGCGTTGAGCGAACGCCCCAGCACCTCCGGGTTGAGCCGCCCCGCGGGCAGCCCCATCCCGGCCCAGTGCTCGGGAAGGGCCGCGCAGCCGTGATCGGCGGTGAGCACCACCAGGAGGTTGGCCTTCCCGCCGGCGGCGCGCTCGGCCAAGGCGATCAGGTCGGCCACCGAGCGATCCAGCCGCAGCAGTGCGTCCTGCACCTCCCAGGAGTAGGGGCCATACAGATGGCTGATCCGGTCCAGGGCGCTGAAGGAGACCGCCAACAGATCGGTGGCGTCGTCCTTGCCCAGCTGTTCGCCCTCCAGCGCGTCCTTGGCCAGCGCCACCAGCAGCTCGTTGTGGAAGGGGGTCCCCAGCAGCGCGCTGTAGAACTCCTTCCCCGCTGCGGGCAGCCCGCCGGTCACCGCGTGGGGGAAGGTCCGCCCCATCCCCAGGATGTCCGCCTCGGAGGCGAAGTCGTCCTCGCCGGAGTACTCGGCCGCCGGACGGGACAGCGCCCACTCCTTGCCGAAGTAGCCGTCGGGCAGCGCCCTGTCGTTGAAGGCCCGGACCCAGGCGGGGAACTCCTTGAGGTACGCGGTCCCGGTGACGAACTTGCCGATCCCCTCGTGGTACCACCAGGCCTGACCCAGCCGCCCGGCCAGCGGGATCGCCGCCCGCGCCTTGCCGGCCAGCGCGATCGCCTTGCCCTTGCCAGAGGTGCTCAGCCGCAGCCGGTCCGCCAGGGTCTCCACCTTCAGCCGCTGGGGGGAGACGTCCTCCACCGCCGGGGGCGCCTCCAGCGCCGGATGGGAGGCGTCCACCAGGCTGGGCTCCAGCTTCCCGTTGTCCGGGTTGAGGCTGCGGTTGCCCACCACCCCATGCAGCCAGGGGTTGGTCCCGGTGGACAAGGTGGCGTGTCCCGGCGCGGTGGAGGTCTTGGGGAAGCTGTAGCGGGCTTGCGGGAAGTAGGCCCCGTTGAGGGTCAGCTGCGCCAGCCCGGTCTTGAGCCGGGGGCGCATCCGCAAGAACAGGTCGGAGCCCATCCCGTCCACCGAGATGAACAACACCAGCTTGGGCGCCTTGGCGGACGCGCCGGTGGAAGCGATCAGGAGGGCCAGGGCCAGGGCTTTGCGCATGGGCCGGGCATTCAACGCTACCGGGTGCGCATTGCAATGGTTCTGCGAGAGGCTGTGCTATGGCCCCAGGGGCATGGTCGAGGCGCGGCTGCGGGTGATCTACGGCGATACCGACCAGATGGGCGTGGTCTACTACGCCAACTATTTCCGCTACTTCGAGTTCGCCCGCAGCGAGTACTTCCGCGCTCATGGGGGCAGCTACCGCGAGCTGGAGCAGGGCGGGCTGCTGTTGCCGGTGGTGGAGGCCCACTGCACCTACAAGGCCTCGGCCCGGTACGATGATCTGTTGGTGATCAGCACCACGATCAGCGAACTGCGCCGCGCCTCGCTGAAGTTCAGCTATCAGCTTCGCCGCGAGGGCGAAGCCCAGATCCTGTGCACCGGCCACACCGTGCACGCCTGCATCACGCGCGAAGGAAGGCCCACCCGGCTGCCCGACGCGATCACACGCTTATTCCAACCCGGCCCCGGCGGCCGCGATGAGAGGGAGACCTGAACGATGGATCGCAACCTGGCACTGGAGGCAGTCCGCGTAGTGGAGCTGGCGGCGATCGCGTCTGCCCGTCTGATGGGCCGCGGTCAGAAGGACGAGGCGGACCAGGCGGCGGTGGACGCCATGCGCCGCGCTTTTGACGCGCTGGACATCGATGGGACCGTGGTGATCGGCGAGGGCGAGCGCGACGAGGCGCCGATGCTCTTCATCGGTGAGCGGGTCGGCAAGCAGCAGCCCGGGAACCCGGCGGTGGACATTGCCCTGGACCCGCTGGAGGGGACCAACCTGGCCGCCTACGGGAAGCCGGGGGCGATCTCGGTGGTGGCCTTCGGCGCCCGAGGCGCGCTGCTCAACGCGCCGGACACCTATATGGAGAAGCTGGTGGTGGGGCCCAAGGCGCGCGGGGCGATCGACATCACCAAGAGCCCCACCGAGAACTTGCGGCGGATCGCCGACAAGATGGGGCGCTACGTGGAGGACCTGACGGTGATGATCCTGGACCGCGAGCGCCACGCCGGGCTGATCAAGGAGGTCCGCGCCGCGGGCGCCCGCATCCGGCTGATCGACGACGGCGACGTGGCCGGCGGCATCGCCACCTGCTTCGATCAGACCGGCGTGGACGTGCTGATGGGCACCGGCGGAGCCCCCGAGGGGGTGATCACCGCCGCCGCCATCCGCTGCGTGGGCGGCGAGATGCAGGGCCGGCTGGTCCCCCGCAACGACGAGGAGATCGAGCGGGCCAAGAAGATGGGGATCACCGATATGAACCGCATCTACTCCGACGAGGAGCTGGCCCGCGGGGAGGTGATGTTCGCCGCCAGCGGCGTCACCACCGGGGACTTCTTGCGCGGGGTGCGCTTCTTCGGCGGGGGCGCGGAGACGCACTCGGTGATCATGCGCTCCAAGACCGGCACCATCCGGTACATCCAGTCCCTCCACAAGTTCGACAAGAAGCCGGGTCTCGCCTTCTAATTTCCCCCTGATTCGACTTCCACCGAAGGAGCAACCCCATGGCCGGTGCCACCAAGACGATCGTGATCAACGCCCCCGTCGAGAAGGTCTTCGACGCGCTGACCCGGTACGAGGAGTACCCGGAGTACCTGCAGGAGGTGAAGGCGGTCAGCACCTCCAACCGTCAGGGCAACGTGGTGGAGGTCCACTACGAGGTGGAGGTGATGAAGCTGATCAAGTACTCGCTGAAGATGACCGAGGAGCGCCCCAAGAAGCTCTCCTGGACCTTCATCAAGGGCGAGTTCATGAAGGACAACAAGGGCAGCTGGGTGCTGGAGCCGGAGGGCGAGGGCAAGACCAGGGTCACCTACACCGTGGAGATGTCCCTGGGCGCCCTGGTCCCCAAGTCGGTGGTCAACGCGCTGGCGGAGACCTCGCTGCCCAAGATGCTGGAGGCGACCCGGAAGCGGGTCGAGTCCACCTAAAGGCCTGCCTGGCTGCTGGGCGGGCGTGGCTTTCCTGAGTCGTAGGCCGGTGTAGGCATTCACGCCGGCCCATTGCCTCAAGCCTCGCCCGTTCATATTTCCCTCTAGGCGGGGTAAAGGATTCAGTGGCCGTCAGGAAGCCTGGTCTCCCTGCCGTCCATGTCCGCGCGATTCCAACGGCTTTCACTCAGCCGTGCAGGGCGTCGGCTTGGCATTAAACTAATTGAGAATTCGGACGGGACGCTCGGGGTACAATCCGAACGGAGGGAGCCAGGACACATGCTCGACGCGTTCATCATCGAGGAGATCAAGAGACGGGAGCGGGTGCGCCAAGAGCACCAGGAGCGTCCGTCGATCGAGCTCCCGCTGCCGTCCCCCGAGGACCGGCCGCGTCGGACCAACACCGACGACGACCAGAAGCCGTCGCGCGGCGTGGTGGTCATCGACCTCTGATTCTCCCGGTTCGTTGAAACAAGAGAGCCCGCCTCGAGGATTCGTCCTCGGCGGGCTCCTTGCTTTTGCAGGCCGACCGCTCAGCCGGTGATCTTGCCCCAGGCTTCCTTGATCTCCTGGGCGGACCACACGCCCTTGGCCGCCTCGCGCTCCACCCCGTCGGACTGCTCCATCTTGTAGACGAAGATCCGCGGGCCCTGGACGCCGAGAATCTGACCGGTCAGGTCGGAGGCCAGCTCGCTGGCCAGGAACACCGCCACCGGGGCGATGTGCTGCGGGCCCAGCTGGTCGGCGGACGCGCCCTTGAGCAACGCCAGGTCCTCGGTCATCCGGGTCAGCGCCACCGGGGCGATGGCGTTGACGGTCACGCCCATCTTGGCGAACTCGATAGCGCAGGTGCGGGTGAAGCCGTAGACGCCCGCCTTGGCCGCCGAGTAGTTGGCCTGGCCGAAGTTGCCCAGCAGCCCGGAGAGGGAGGTGGTGTTGATGATCCGCCCGCCCTTGCCCTGGAGCTTCATCTGCCGGGCCACGGTCTGGGTGCAAAGGTAGGTGCCCTTGAGGTGGACGCTGTAGACCAGCTCCCAGTCCGCGTCGGTCATGTTCAGGAAGGACCGGTCGCGCAGCACCCCGGCGTTGTTCACCAGCACGTCCACCTTCCCGAACCTGGACAGCGCGCTCCAGAGGATGGAGTCCGCGCCCTCGCGGGTGGCCACCGAGTCGTAGTTGGCCACCGCGTCACCGCCGGCGGCCTTGATCTCCGCCACCACGCTGTCCGCGGCGTCCGAGCCCTTGCCGCCGCCGTGGCGATCTCCGCCCAGGTCGTTGACCACGACCTTGGCCCCCTCCTTGGCGAATGCCAGCGCGTAGGCCCGGCCAATCCCTGCGCCTGCCCCGGTGATGATTGCGACCTTTCCGTCCAGAAGTCCCATGGTGTGCTCCCTTGGTGTTTGGGGCCTTCTACCCCTACGCGTCGACCAGCGGGAGCAGGTTCCGGGGGTGGTACAGCTCATGGGGGCCGTGGGGGGCCTCCAGCACCGCTTTGCGCCAGCGGTCCGGGAGCTGGGACTCGCCGTGCAGCGCTCCTAGCAGCGCCCCGGCCACCGCGCCGTTCCCACCCGAGTCGCCGCCGCGGTTGGCCACATCCAGCAGCCCGGCCTCGAAGCTGGGGGCGTGGGCCGCCTCCCAGAAGGCCAGGCGGAACGCCACCCGCACGTGATCGCCTTGGGTGTGGAGGTGGAAGTCCGGGCCGTACAGCTGCGGGTCCGGCCCCCTGGCCAGGACCAAATCCGCCTTGAGCGCTGCGGAGGCCTCCAGCACATCCCGGACCTGGTCCTTCATCGTCGCCCCCAACATGGCCCCGGCGATGGAGAGCGCGGTGCTGGCGCCCTGGAACAGATCGTCCACCGTGGGGGGACGGGGGGAGGTCAGCGCCTTGGCGATGGCGCCGTTGAGGGCGGCGCAGGCCAGCTGGCAGCGGGGGTCGTAGTGGGTCAACGCCGAGTCCTCCAAAGAGGCCCTGGCCCGGGGCTGATCCTCGCGCGCCAGGAACACCCCGATCGGCGCGGTGCGCACCAGCGATCCGTTGTCGCAGGGCTGTTTGCTGTGGCGGAGCCAGTGCTCCCTGGCGGCGGTGTTCCACACCCCCCGGGATTGGCGCAGCTGATCCAGCACCGCGGAGGTCGTCGGGCCAGTGGGGACGCGCAGCTCGCGCCAGGTGGCGTAGCGGCGGGCGGTCTCCTCGGGGTCGTAGCGGCGGATCTCGCGCAGGGAGAGGCCCAGACAGACTCCCAGCTGCGCCGCGTCGCTGACCTGTCCAGGCAAGAGCCGGTTGGGGCCGCCGCCGGTCGGCTCGCGCAGGGGCCCGTCACACAACTGGGGGAAGGGCGGCACCGGGAGCCGCCGGTTCTCGTAGGTGGCGCCCAGCGCGTCGCCCACGCACAGCCCCAGCAGGCCCCCCCGGGCGCGATCGGAGAAGGCCTGCGGATCGCCGCCGGCGCGCATCGGTTTTCGCATTGCCAAGAGGTTCCTCCCTGAACAGTTCGCGAATCCAACCATCAACCTCCGCCGCTTGCTTGCCCAAGCCGGATCCGGACGCTACAAGCCCACCCATGACTGAGATCGCCAGCATCATCGCGCGCGAGATCTTGGACTCGCGCGGAAACCCGACGGTGGAGGTGGAGGTCGCGCTCTCCGGAGGGGCGGTGGGCCGGGCCGCGGTGCCGTCTGGCGCCTCGACCGGTGAGTACGAGGCCCTGGAGCTGAGGGACGGCGACAAGGGTCGCTACCTGGGCAAGGGCGTCCTCAAGGCGGTGGCCAACGTCAACGACGTGATCGCCCCCGCGGTGATCGGGATGGATGCCGCCGAACAGGTGGCGCTGGACCAGCGGATGCTGGAGCTGGACGGCACCCCCACCAAGGCCAAGCTGGGCGCCAACTCCATCCTCGGGGTCTCGCTGGCCGCGGCCCACGCCGCCGCCTCCTCCTACGGGCTGCCGCTGTACCGCTACGTGGGCGGGCTGCAGGCGCGCACCCTCCCGGTGCCGTTGATGAACATCCTCAACGGGGGCGCCCACGCCGACACCCGGGTGGACGTGCAGGAGTTCATGGTGGTGCCGCTGGGGGCCAAGAGCTTCGCCCAGGGCCTGCAGTGGGGCGCGGAGGTGTTCCACGCGCTCAAGAAGATCCTCAAGTCCCGCAAGCTGGCCACCGGGGTGGGGGACGAGGGCGGCTACGCCCCCGACCTGCCCAACAACGAGGAGGCGCTCAAGCTGGTGATGGAGGCCATTGGCGCGGCCGGCTTCAAGGCCGGCGAGCAGATCGCGGTCGCCCTGGACGTGGCCGCCAGCGAGTGGCTGGACAAGGGCACCGGGAAGTACCGGCTCAAGGGCGAGGGGATCGAGCTGGAGCGCCAGGCGCTGGTGGACCGCTACGTGGAGTGGACCGAGAAGTACCCGCTGGTCTCCATTGAGGACGGGGTGGCGGAGGACGACTGGGCGTCCTGGAAGCTGCTCACCGACGCGCTGGGCAAGAAGGTCCAGCTGGTGGGCGACGACCTGTTCGTCACCAACGTGGAGCGGCTGGGCCGGGGGATCTCCGAGGGGATCGCCAACTCGATCCTGGTGAAGGTGAACCAGATCGGTTCGCTGACCGAGACCCTGGACGCGGTGCGGATGGCGCACCGGGCCGGCTACACCTCGATCATGAGCCACCGCTCCGGTGAGACCGAAGACACCACCATCGCCGACCTGGCGGTGGCCTGTGACTGCGGCCAGATCAAGACCGGGTCCGCCTCCCGCTCCGACCGGGTGGCCAAGTACAACCAGCTGCTGCGGATCGAGGAGGAGCTGGGCGCGGCTGCCCGCTACGCCGGCCGCGACGCCTTCCGGCGGGGGCGCTAGCGACGTGGCCCAGCGGCCCCGGATCCTCGTCTCCAACGACGACGGGTATCTCTCCGAAGGGCTCCAGGCGCTGGTAGCCGCCATGGAGCCGCTGGGAGAGGTGTGGGTGGTGGCGCCGGACCGCGAGCAGAGCGCGGCCTCCCACGCCATCTCCCTGCACCGCCCGCTGCGGATCAAGGAGGTCAAGGCGCGCTGGTTCCACATCGACGGGACCCCCACCGACTGCTCGTACCTGGCGATCCACCACCTGCTCAAGGATCGCCGGCCGGACCTGATGGTCTCCGGGATCAACCACGGGGCCAACCTGGCGGACGACGTCACCTATTCGGGGACGGTGGCCGCGGCGATGGAGGCCAGCATCCTGGGCGTCCCGGCGATCGCGTTCTCGCTGGTGGCCCGCGGGGAGTTCGACTTTGGCCCCGCGGCCCGCTTCGCTTCGCAGCTGGCCCGCGCGGTGCTGGCCAACCCGGTGCCAGGCCGGATGCTGCTCAACGTGAACATCCCCGGCGGGGTGGAGCCGGCCGGCTACCGGGTCACCCGGCTGGGACGTCACTCCTACGGGTTCGAGGTGATCGAGAACGTCGACCCGCGCGGGCGCAAGTACTACTGGATCGGCGGGAAGGACTACGTCCACGAGGACGTGGAGGGCTCGGACTGCAACGCGGTCCACCTGGAGAAGCTGGTCTCGGTGACGCCCCTGCACCTGGATCTCACCGAGTTCCGGCAGCTGGATCTGGTCCGCGGCTGGAGCCTGCAGGGGTTCGCCCAGAGGTGAGGGTGCGCGCGGCGCTGGCGCTCTGTGTGGGACTGGCCCTGGTGGGGTGCACGCCCAAGCGTGTCTCGCCACCGGTGGAGCTGAGGGCGGATCACGAAGAGCCGGAGCTGATCCGGGTGGTCCACACCGTCAAGCCCGGGCAGAACCTGTACCGGATCTCCAAGGCGTACGGGATGTCCACCGATGAGCTGATGGCCGCCAACGGGATCTCGGATCCCACCCAGCTGAGCGTGGGCCAGGAGCTGCTGATCCCCGGGGCCACCGAGACCGCGGAGGTGGAGATGTCTCCGTCGGTGGCCGGGGGGACCGAGGGACCCAAGGCCGGCAGTGGAGTCGGCTCGAGCGGCGATCCGAGGAGCGGGCAGGGTGGAGTGGCCACCGCGTCTTCCGGGGTCAGGCCGGTGGGCCCCACCGGGAAGGGCACCTCATCGGTCCAGGTCAGCAACCGCCCCCGGCCCCCGGAGCCAGAGGAACGCGCCGGCCCGCCGGATCCGCGCAAGGGCACCCTGGACTGGCCGCTGCGAGGAGTGCTCTACGGCCGCTTCGGGAAGAAGGGGAAGGAGCCCCACGACGGAGTGGATCTGGCCGCCCCCGCCGGGACCCCGGTGAAGACCGCCGCCGAGGGGCAGGTGCTCTACGCAGGCGAGCAGAAGGGCTACGGGAAGATCGTGATCGTGGAACACGGCAACGAGCTGGTCACCCTCTACGCCCACAACCGGGATCTGCGGGTGAAGTCCGGGCAGAGGGTCCGCCGGGGCCAGGTGGTGGCCACGGTGGGCGAGTCGGGCCGGACCTCCGGTCCCCACCTGCACTTCGAGGTGCGCAAGAACGGCCGCCCGATCGATCCGCTGACCTTCCTGGGGCCGGTCCCGCCCAGGTAGCCGGGCGCCCGCAGCTGGCGCCTCGCTCGAAGCGTTGATCGGACCGGGATCCTGGATCCGCCCGGGAGAGCAACCGGGGAGGCAGGCCCAATCGATCCGGGCGCGGTGGTGGCGCGGCAGGTCCCCTCGTAGAGTGCGCGCCATGCTGATGCCCTTGTTCATGGCGATGGCTCTAGGCGCGTGGGTCGCCCAGGGGCCAGCTGTTGCTCCCGCCGACACCGCGTCGGTGGTTCCGTCCTCCAGCGACGCCCCCTCGGCGACTGAGGGGGCCACCTCTGGCGCGTCCCCGGCGGCCGAGGCGACCCTGGCCGCGGTGGAGAAGATCACCGTGGCCATCCTCTCCCTGGAGGGGAACAAGGCAGCCCAGGATGACGCGCCGGGAGTGGCCTCCATCCTCGCCAGCACCCTGGCCGAGTCTCCCCGGTTCAAGGTGATCACCCAGGCGGACATCGCCGCGGTGATCGGCGTGGAGCGCCAGCGCACCCTGATGACCGGGGGCGAGTGCAACACCGACGCCTGCATGACCGAGTTGGCCGGCGCGCTGGGCTCGCGTTACCTGGTCGCCGGCCGGTTGGATCGCTACGGCGACAAGTACGTGCTGACCACCTCGGTGTTCGACTCGCGCTCCGCCAGCAGCCTGGCCAAGCCGCGGGCCGAGGTCCCGGCGCAGGAGCGCTTGCCGGAGGCCGCCGCCTCCATGGGCCAGCAGATCCGCGCCGCGTTGGGAGACAAGGCGGGCAGGGTCCAGTCCGCGGGGCCGTTCTCCCTCTCGCTCAAGGTGGGCAGCGGCTTCATCGCCAGCCTGACCTCCTTTGCACCCTCTGGAGATTTGGAGCTGGGCTATCACTTCGCCGAGGAGTGGGTGGCGGTGGTGCAGGTAGGGTTCAAGCCCTTCTCCACCGGCGGGGGCAGCAGCGGGGTGAACCTGCTGCCCAGCTTCGTCGGCATCCGGAAGCTCCACTTCATCGAGAACAAGTTCCAGCCCTACTGGGGATTGGGGCTGGGCGTCCAGCTGGCGCTGGGGCGCTTCGGGATCTTTGAGGAGACCGGTCCGCTGCCTTCGCTGTGGGCGGTGGGCGGCTTCCAGTACATGTTCACCCCCCACCTCGGTGCCCTGCTGGAGGGGAAGACCAACCTGGCGCAGGCCACCTTGGGCTTGCTGGGGGACCAGGCCACCGGCGGGTTCAACATCGACCTCACCGCCGGCATCCACTACCGGTTCTAGCCATGCGCCCGCTCGCGTTGCTGATCGCAGTCTCGCTGCTGGCCGGGTGCAAGAAGGAGCCGCCGGAGCCCACCCCCCAGGAGCAGGCGGAGGGCTTCTATCTGCGGGCCACCAACGAGTCGTTGCTGGGAAACCACGACGCAGCCCTGGCTGCCTACGACGAGGTCCGCAAGCGGGTCCCCCACGATCCCCGGCTGCCGGCGGCGATCGGCGAGGTGTACATCCTCCAGGGGCGCTGGCCCGAGGCCCGGCTCCAGTTCCAGGAGGCGGTCCGGCTGGAGCCGAAGCGCGCCACCAACTGGAGCCGGCTGGCGGCGGTCCAGGCGATGCAGAAGGACAAGGACGCCGCGCGGCAGTCGCTGGAGAAGGCGCTGGCGCTCAATCCCACCGACTTCAACGCGCTGGAGCAGCTGGCGGAGTTCGCGCAGCAGGAGCTGGCCCAGGACGCTCCGGAGCCGCTGGTCTCCGAGGTGGCGGCGCTGTGGCGGCGCGCCGCCCTGGCCGCCCCCGACTACCGCCAGGGCGAACTCTACCTTCAGGGCTACCGGCTGCTCCAGGCCGCGGGACAGCAGCCGCAGGCGGAGCAGTTCCTGGTGGAGGCGGCGGACGCGGGGACCCGCGCTCCGGAGATCTACGCCACCTTGGGAGAGCTGCGGATCCGCTCCAACGGGTTCGCCTCGGCGATTTGGGCCTTCGAGAAGGCGGCGGAGCTGACCCCGGTCTCAAAGCTCCCCGACGGCGGAGTGACCGGAGACTCTACCTACTGGGAGATCCTGGGTCGGCTCTACACCCGGGTGGACCAACTGGAGAAGGCGCAGGCGGCCTATCAGCGGGCGCTGGCGCTGGAGGACCGGGCGGTGGTCCACGTCGCCCTGGCCCGGCTGGCCTTCTTGCGCGGAGACGAGCAGGGCACCGGGGCAGAGCTGAATCGTGCGCTGGCCACCGCCACCGGAGAGGAGATCCGAGAGACCCTGGAGCTGGCGGAGCTGCTGGTGGAGGTGGGGCGCAAGCAGGACGCGCTGATGCTGCTGGAGAGTCACGCCACCGCGGAGGATGGCGCCCGGGACGTGGAGCTTCAGCTGCGGACCGCGCGGTTGGCCCAGCAGCTGAAGAAGGCGGAGATCGTCCAGGCCGCCTGCGCGCAGGCCCGGAAGCTGGACGCCGGAGTGATTGGCTGCCCGTAGGCAGCCCGATGACCTAGTGCCGCGTCCCCGGCCGGTAGGGGGTCATCCCCATCTTCCGGTAGACGCCCACCACCAGGCCCAGGATCATGGTGGAGCGGAAGTCGGACTTCTCGACGTAGATCGGCTCCATCTTCGCGTTGGCCGGCTGGAAGCGGATCCGGTCCACCTCTGGGTAGTAGCGCTTGCAGGTGGCCTCGTCTTCGATCAGGGCCACCACGATGTCTCCCGGCTGCGCCCCGGGGGTCTTCTTCACGAACAGGTAGTCGCCGTCGAAGATCCCGTCTTCGATCATCGACTCGCCCTTCACCCTCAGGGCGAACACCTCCCGGCCGTTCCCGCCCAGGAAGAAGCTGTCGATCTTGACCGAGTCCTCGATGTGCTCCACCGCCAGCAGGGGAGCGCCGGCCGCCACCCGGCCCAGCACCGGGATGTCCAGGATGTCGCTGTCCTTCTTGTTGGAGCCCAGCCCCAGCACCAGCCGCGCCCGCTTGGTGGGGACCAGCGCCCGGCTCTGCTGTTCGCCCCGCAGCAGGTAGCCTTTGCGCTCCAGTGCCTTGAGGTGGTCATTCACGCCATTGGTGGAGCGGATGTCCATCTCCTCCCCAATCTCGCGGATGGTGGGAGGAAACCCGCGCGACTCGGTCTCCTTCACGATGAAAGTGAGGATTTCCTTCTGGCGATCGGTCAACTCTTCCATGTGGCCTTCCCTCCCTCGGACCGCAACAGGCTTTCAGTGCTCGGATGTTCCCTGAACATGCGTATAGAGTCAATTAAATGGAACCGCCGGTCTAAGGTCCGCGGCCCTTGAAGACCGTCTCCACCCTCAGCACCGGCGCCGCACTCCAGGCAGGGCTTCGCTTGTTCAAGGGCTCCGGGGCGCTGTTCGCGCTGCTGTTCGGGGCCCGCGCTATCCAGGGGCTCGTGGAGGCCACCCTGGGACCCGCCTTCGTGGCCTCCCTGGAGAGCACCTCCGGACTGGGCTCGCCTGTGGCCGCCTCCGCGCTGCTGCTGTGGCTGCTGGCCGAGCTGGCCGGCGCTTGCGCCCTGGCCCTGGCCGCGGTCTCCGCCGGGCGTCGCCTCCTGGGGCGGGAGCACGCCTTCGCGGCTGCTGCGCTGGGCTACTTCTTCGTTGGGGGCGCGGTGTTGATCGCCGTGCGGCTGTGGACCTGGACCGCGCTGGGCGCCAGCCTCTGGGCGTTCGGACTCGCGCTGCTCACCGGCGAGCGGGGAGGGGTCAGCGCGCTGGCGCTGGCCCTGGCGCTGACCGTCGGGTTGCCGTTGGGCCTCCTGGCCACGCTGTGGACCCGCCAGGGTCTGGCCCGCGCCGGCGTGACCGGTGAGGGCTACCTGGTGTCCCTGCACGGCGCCTTGCTCCACCTCCGGACGCGGCCCTGGCCGTTGATCGGCGTCCTCGTGGTGGCCGGAGTGGTGGGCGGGGTCCTCTCCCTGGTCGCCGGGATGATGCTGTTGCCCTTCTCCGCGACCCGGACCTATTCCTCGGCGCAGGAGCTGGGCTGGGCGGTCTCGGTGCTGGGCGCCGCGTTGGGCGCGCTGGGTACCTCCTTCGGTCAGCTCTGGGGGTTCAATGCACTCTGCGCCCTGGAGGCAAGCGGGCAGGGGACGCTGTCGGACGAGTTCCAGCCGGTGGTGTCTGCCCGACCGGTCGCGGCCCAGCCGATCTCCTGGGACGAATTGACCGCCGAGCGGATCCTCGCCGCTCGTCCGTTTCCCCCTCCGCCCACGGTCCTCCTCCACGCACCCTCCGATTCGATCGTCGAGGCCACGTCTGTTCCTGAGGCCTCGCCCGGGAATGAAGTCGATGAAGCCGAGGGGGCGGACTCGGTGCCGGTGAAGCTGCCGGAACCGAAATAGGTCCTGGTCCGAACCCCCACGCTGCGCGCCGGCGGCCGACACCACCTGCCCGGACAGGCCCGGGGAAAATATTAAGATCATAATCTTATTTCTCGGGTCCAAAGGCGCGCGGCAGTGACCCAAAATAAGATGATGATCTTAATATTTTCCGGGGGAGGTCGGAGGTCGGAGGTCGGAGGTCGGAGGTCGGAGGTCGGAGGTCGGAGGTCGGAGGTCGGAGCCCGGGTTCTCGGGTTCTCGGGTGCCCGAACTGGCTCGTGACGCCCGTGGCTCAAGCCTCGCTGACGAGGCAACTGGAGCGAACTGGAGCCGCCTCCGCGCTTGATTGGAATGCAACCGGGCCGTCTCGCTGGACCCGGTGTCGGTCCCGGTGGGAGGCGCACTCCTTTCGGCGCGTCTAATTTGCCGATTACACTCCACTTTCCTTGGCCGAGACCCGCTACACGCTGCTCTTCGTTGACGACGAACCGGACGTCCTCGAGATCCTCTCGAAGACCTTCGAGCGCCGCTTCAACGTGCTCACCGCCTCTTCCGGACCCGACGCGTTGGCGCTGCTGCGCGCGTCTCGTCAGAACGGAAGCGCACCGATCGACGTGCTGATCACCGACCAGAAGATGCCGGAGATGACCGGCATCCAGCTGGCGGCCACCGTCCGCGCCGAAGGCTTCGACTTCGCCACGCTTCTGCTCACCGGCTACACCGATCCCGACGATCTGATCGCCGCCATCAACCAGGGGCAGGTCTACCGGTACATCACCAAGCCGTGGGACGTGAACGACCTGCTGATGACGGTGAAGAACGCCGTCGAGTTCACCCAGCTGCGCCGCGACAAGGAGCGGCTGCTGCGGCAGCTGAACAAGCGGGTGGAGGCGCTGTCCGTCCTCTATGAGGTCAGCCACCAGAGCGCCGGCCAGCCGGCCTCCTACGACCTGATCATCGACCGGGTGCTGGAGGCGGTGGCCAGGGTGCTGCCCTATGACGCCGGCGCGGCGCTGGTGGCGATCGACGAGGGGAGGAGCGCCACCCTGCGGCTGCGCTGCCCGGGCGTGGTCGGCGACAAGAGCCTGCTGTGGGTCAAGGACTCGGTGCTGGCCGCCTACCGCAAGCAGGCCGGCCACCTGTTGCCCGAGGATCAGATCATCACCCGGGTCACCGGCACCACCGCCCCGGAGGGGACCGCGCCCGCCGCCTTTGCCAGCGTGCTCACCGTCCAGCTGGTGGCGCAGGGCCGGTCGATGGGCACCCTCTCCTTGTTCTCCCACCAGCCCCAGGCCTATCCACCCGAGGACGTGGTGCTGCTGGATACGCTGGCCAACCAGACCGTGGACGCGATCCGCGCCCTCAAGGCCAACGAAGACGAGTCCCGCCGCCGCATCGAGCGGATGGTGGAGTCGATGGCCGACGGGGTGCTGCTCACCGACGAGAAGAACCAGATCGTGGTGATCAACCCGGCGGCGCGGCAGATGCTGCACCTCTCCGAGGATCCACAGGAGGCCACCACCCGACACCTGCAGGAGACCCTGGGCTTCTACCCCTTCGAGCTGGTCCGCGGCTGGGAGTACGGCGGGTCCCAGGTCCTCCGGGAGGAGCTGAAGATCTTCGACAAGACCCTCCAGTCCACCGTCACCCCGGTGTTCGACGGCGGCGGCGCCCTGCGCGGGGTGTGCGTGGTCCTCCGGGACATCACCGAACAGAAGCTGCTGGAGGAGCGGAAGGACGAGTTCGTCTCCATTGTCTCTCATGAACTGCGCACCCCGTTGACCTCCATCTCCGGGGCGCTGGACCTGGTGCTCAACTTCCTGGCCGGGGACATCAACGACAAGCAGCAGCGCTATCTGGCGATGGCCAAGGACTCCACCGACAAGCTCAACGCCATCGTCGACGACCTGCTGGACATCTCCAAGTTCGCCAAGGGCCGGATGCGGATGTCCTTCGAGCTGGCCTGCCTGGACGAGCTGGTCAGCCGCGCGGTGGAGAAGTACGGGCCGGCGCTGATGGAGAAGCGGATCCGGCTCACCCCCAAGCTGCCCACCGCCCCCTTGCGGGCGCTGGCCGACCCCAACCGGATCACCCAGGTGCTGCACAACCTGCTCACCAACGCGGTGAAGTTCACCCCCGAGGGCGGGGACATCGTGGTGGAGCTCTCCACCTCCACCCAGATCCCCGGCTACGCGACGCTGACCTGCTGGAACAGCGGGGAGGGGATCCCCGAACCGGACCTGGAGCGGATCTTCGAACGCTTCGAGCAGGCCCGCACCGAGCGCACCCGCACCGTCCGCGGCACCGGGCTGGGACTGTCCATCTGCCGCAGCATCGTGGAGGCGCACGGCGGGCGGATCTGGGCCGAACCCTCCACGGTGGGCGGCGCCAAGTTCGTGGTGGTGGTCCCGGTGGAGCCCTCCTCGGAGCTGCTCGACCCGGAGACCACCACCGCGCCTGAAGCCCAGGCACAGCGGACGGTCCAGGGCGGAGGTCCTCCACCGGCGGTGCTGGTTGTGGAGGACGAACCGGAGACCGCCTATGCGATCAAGGCGCTGCTGCTGGCCGGCGGCTACCGGGTGGCGGTGGCCTCCCACGCAGAGGAGGCGGTGATCCTGGCGCGCAAATACCGGCCCACCGCGATCATCCTCGACGTGCGCCTGCCGGGGCGGGTGGACGGGCTGTCGCTGGCGGAGATCCTCCGCCACGATCCAGAGACCCGCAACGCCTCCTTGTTGGTGATCTCCTCGGCGGACGAGCGCACCCGCGCCATGCGCCAGGGCGCCAGCGCCTTTCTACAAAAGCCCCTGCAGGGTGAGACGCTGCTGGCCACCGTGGAGGCGCTGCTCAAGGGCGACGCCCGAAAGCAGCGCGGCAAGGTGTTGGTGGTGGACGACGATGAGAAGATCGCCGCCATCTGCGAGGAGGTCCTCTCCAACATGGGCTACGCGGTCTCCACCGCCGGCTCGCTGGCCGCCGCCCGCCGGGAGCTGCGGGAGAAGCGCCCGGACGTCCTCTTGCTGGACGTCTCCTTGCCGGACGGCGAGGGCTTCACCTTCCTGGAGGAGCTGAAGGCCGAGCGCGCGTCTAGCCACCTGTCGGTGATCTTCATCTCCGCGCGCACCGAGACCTCGTCCAAGATCAAGGCGCTCAAGCTGGGCGGGGACGACTACCTGACCAAGCCGTTTGACGCGTTGGAGCTGGGCGCCCGGGTGGAGTCGGTGATGCGAAGGCGCGACCAGGAGCTGAGCTCCTCGCCCACCACCCAGCTGCCGGGCTCCGGGGCCATCGAACGGGAGGTCCAGCGGCGGCTGCGGGAGACCACTCCCTTCGCCTTCTGCTACCTCGATCTGGACAACCTCAAGGCCTACAACGACTACTACGGGTTCGCCAAGGCGGACGGGGTGGTCAAGCAGACCGGGGATCTGCTGCGGGAGGTGATCGCCCAGGACGGACTTCCGGGAGACTTCCTGGGCCACGTGGCCGGCGATGACTTCGTGTTCATCGTCGACACCCGCTCGGTGGACACCGTCTGCCGGCGGCTGATCGAAGGCTTCGACCGGATCATCCCCCTCTATTACGACCGCCAGGATCGGGACCGGGGCTACATCGAGGCGGAGGATCGCTTCGGGGAGCTGCGGAAGTTCCCGATCATGAGCGTCTCGATCGTGGCGGTGGTCACCAGCGGGGCCGCCGATCACGGCGAGCTGGCCCGGCAGGCGGCCGATCTGAAGAAGCGGGCCAAGGCCATCGCCGGGTCGGTCTACCTGCGCAGCGATCGGGAGTTGGGTTCCCGATCAATCGCGTAGTGGGGCATAGTCCCTTCCCCGATGCGACTGTACCAGCAGCTGGTGCTGTTCATGCTCGCCGCCACGGTGCTGCCCCTGGCCCTGTTGGGCTTCTGGCTGCTGCGTGAGTCCGAGCGCGAGCTGGGGCTGCGGATCGCCGCCGAGCAGCGCGCCCAGGCCCGGGAGGCCGCCGCCTCCTCCGGCAAGGCGCTGCTGGACTCGGTGGAGGCCATCGCCCGCTCGGCGGAGATGATCGACTGGGCCCGCGCTTCGGCCACCGAGGTCCGCGGCGGGCTCTCCTTGCTCTACCAGCAGTCGCAGAGCATCGCCGCGGTGGTGCTGCTCTCCGCCCAGGGGTCGGTGGTGGAGGGCCCGGTCTATCTGCGCGAAGGCGAAGGCGGACACCCCGGCTTCGATCCCCGCGCCGGCCTCTCCGCCCTGGCCAAGGCCATCCCGCTGGCCTCGCTGCAGGCGGGGACCAAGGGGCAGGCGGCGCTGTCCCCCGCCTACCGGCACTCGCTGGGCAAGATGGCGGCGGTGGCGGTGGCGGTGAAGCTCTCTGACCTGGAGGACTCATCGTTCGCGGTGGGCGAGCTGGGCCTGGGCACCGTGGATGCGCTGCTGGCCAACCGCGCCACCATGGACGTGGGCCGGATCGACCTGGTGGACGGAGAGGGCCGGGTGATGGCCAGCTCCGAGAGCGGCGGGGTGCTGGGTTCGCTGGAGCCGGCGATCTGGACCGAGGTGCAGTCCCGGGTGGAGGGCGAGCGGCCGGAGAGCTTCGGGGTCAAGCTGCAGGAGCGGCTGCTGGTCGCCGCCGCCTCGGTGCCGGGTCAGCTGGGCCTGTACACGGTGGTGTCCCTCCCGGAGCGGGTGGCGCTGGCGCCGGTGCGCCGGATGCGCCGCACGGTGCTGGGCGCGCTGGGCGGGGCCCTGCTGGTGCTGCTGGTGCTGGGCGCCCTCTTCACCCGCAAGCTGGCCTCCCGGGTGGCGGCGGTCTCCGACGGCGCCGAGGCCTTCGCCAAGGGCGATCTCTCCCGGCGGATCCCGGTCACCGGCTCGGACGAGCTGACCGAACTCTCGGAGACCTTCAACAACATGGGGGCGGAGCTGGAGACCTCCCGCGCCAAGCTGCTTCGCTGGAACGACGAGCTGACCCTCAAGGTGGACGAGGCCACCTCCGAGCTGCGCGCCGCCCAGGCCCAGCTGGTGGAGGCCCAGAAGCTGGCGGCCGTGGGCCAGCTGGGCGCGGGGGTGGCCCACGAGATCAACAACCCCCTGGCCGGCATCCTGGGCAACACCCAGCTGCTCTTGCTGGACCGCACCGAGACAGACGGCGACTTCCAGACCCTGCGCAAGATCGAGCAGATGGCCAAGCGCTGCAAGGAGATCACCCAGAACCTGCTGCGCTTCTCCCAGCAACGCGACCGCCCGGAGCTGCGCGCCACCGATTTGAACGCGGTGGTCCGCGACGCCTTCTCCCTCACCAACTCCCAGACCCAGGGGGACGGGATCACCCTGGTCCCCCGGTTGGCCCCCGGCGCGCTGATGGTCCGCGGCGATCCGGGACACCTCTCCCAGGTGGTGCTGGCGCTGCTCTCCAACGCCCGCACGGCGATGGCCAAATCCACCCCCAAGCAGCTGACTGTCACCACCCGGGACGAGGGCGGCCACGCGGTGGTGGAGGTGCGGGACACCGGCAAGGGGATCAAGCCAGAACACCTGCCCCGCATCTTCGAGCCCTTCTTCACCACCAAGGACGTCTGGTCCAACGTGGGGCTGGGGCTCTCGGTGGCCTACCGGATCCTCAACGAGCACCAGGGGAAGATCGACGTGGCGACCGAGGTGGGGAAGGGCACCACCTTCACCCTCCAACTGCCCCGGCCGGGCACGGTGCCCGCGGGCAAACAGCCGCCGCCCGCGCCCCGTCCTCCTCCCACCACCGGCGCGCTAGGGTAGTGGCCACATGAACCAGCCCCCTCCACCCGGCGCCCGGCGCCAGCGAAGCAGCGGCTGGCCATTCTATCTGGTGCTCGGCCTGGTGATCCTGGCGATCCCCGTCGGCTATCTCTACTTCCTGGGAGAGGACGCCCCGCCGCCGCCGCCTCCCCGGGTGGCGGCGCCGCTTGCGCCCAGGCCCACCGAGCTGCGGCTGTCCGAAGTCAGCGGCAAGGTGGAGATCCGCCGGGCCAACGGCGAGTGGGAGGAGGCCAGGGCGGGCGAGGCGCTCAAGACCTCTGACGCGGTCCGGACCGGCGAGTCCTCCCACGCCGTCCTCCTCGGCGGGGAGCGCTACGAGGTGAAGCTGGAGTCCGGCACCGAGGTGTCGGTGGACGAGCTGACCGAGTCCATCTCCCGGGTGTTGCTGGGCTCCGGAATGGCCACCGCCCGGGTCAAGGGCGAGGCCAAGCACACCTTCGAGGTCAAGGCCCAGGGCAGCGACGCGGTGGCCCGCACCCGGGCCGGTACCTTCACCGTCAGCAACAACGCCAACGGCACGGTGGCGGTGGGCACCAAGGAGGGTGAGGTGGAGTTCACCGGCGCCGGCAAGGTGGTGATCGTCCGGGCCGGCCAGCAGTCGGTGATCCGCCCCGGCCACGGACCCTCCGATCCGGCCGCCATCCCCACCTCGCTGTTGCTCAAGGTGCGCTGGCCGACCACCCGTGAGCTGGCCAAGAAGAAGCTGGTGTTGACCGGAACGGTGGAGCCGGGCGCCCGCCTGGAGGTGGCCGGTCAGCCGATAACCGTGGATGGTTCCGGGCAATTCTCCATCCCGGTCCGCCTGGCGGAGGGCAGGAACACCCTCAAGGTGCGGGCCCGCTCGGTGGGTGGGTTGATGGAGGAGTCCACCTCCGAGGTGAACGTTGATACGACACCACCATCCATGGGTGTCGACAAAGATTTGTGGAAATAAATGTTCTCAGGCCTGCTTGCGCTCTCGGGGAGCACCTCCTAAAATCAGCAGTCGATAAACAAAGTAGTCCTTCTTGTACAAAGGCAATTTCGGTCGAAAGGCCGGATGCGCAAAACCGCGGGGCCTGAGGAATGGCCGGCCGTGGCTGCCGTGGGAGGTTGTACCCATGACTCGAACCTTGCTCATAGCGGCGTTGATGTTCCCGGCGCTGGTGGTGGCCGAGGTTCCGGAGTCCGGCCCGGTGTTGATCGGGCCCGCCCCCCAGATCGTCCGCGGCGGCGTCGGCAACCAGACCGACCCCCACGTCAGCGCCTCGGTGGTCTCCTATACGGCGCTGGAGGGCACCTCCAGCGAAATCCGGTACCAGGATCTCACCGACCCCTCCTCCGACGTGGCCATCCCCAACGGCGGCCACCGCGATTCACTCTCGGATGTCTCCGGCAACGTGGTCGTCTTCCGTCGGGTCTTCACCGATGGCACCAGCACCCGGCCGATCATGCTCTTCGATCAGACCCAGCCCGGCCTGGGCGCGCAGGAGTTGGCTCCCCAGCCCGGCGCCCGCCGCGGGTTCGCCTCCGCCGGCGGGGACACGGTGGCCTTCGCCGAGGCGGTGGGCGCCTCCAGCAGCGCCGCCAACATCTGCGTGGCCAGCCTCTCCAGCCCCTCCGCGCCTGCCTCCTGCCTCACCACCGACGGGCTCAACAACCGGGATCCGGCGGTCAGCCCGGACGGGACCTCGGTGGCCTTCGCCAAGTGCCAGCTTGGCGGGACCGGCTGTGACATCTACGTGGCCCGCCGCAACGGCGCCGGTGGGTGGGCTGCTCCAGCGCAGCTGACCTCCTCGCCGGGGGAGGAGATCCTCCCCGACACCAACGGCAGCATCGTCACCTATTCCGCCAACGCCGCCCCCGGCGACCTGGACTTCGACATTTGGTACCAGAACATTGACGGCAGCGATCCCCGCCAGCTGGTGTTGGGGGATGCGCCGGGAAGCGTGGAGTCAAATCCCAACATCTCCGGGGACCTGATCGCCTTCGAGCGCGAGCTTCCCGGCAACCCCAACGCCGATCTCTACGTCTACCAGCTGTCCACCCGCACACTGTTCCACCTGCGCGACACCCCGGCGATCGACGAGACGCTCAACGACATCTCGGTGGAAGGCGATCAGGTGTGGGTGGTGTGGGCCGCTCCGGACGGGCTGGCCGCCGGGCACAACGATGTGTGGGCCGCCACCTTCACCATCGTCTCCGAACCTCCCTGCGAGGAGGAGAGCGATGATCGTGATCCGCAGGCAGTGTGCGAGGCCCCGGGGGACCGCCCGGTGTTGGGGCAGGTGATCGTCACCCGCGGCACCGGCAAGCCCACCTGCAGCTCCACCACCTTTGGCGCCGACGAGGGCGAGTCCGCGGTGGTGTGCATCTACAACGACCGCGCCACCTCCGGTTCGGTGCACCTCAACAACGCCTCCATCGCCGGGCCCTCCTCGTTCAAGCACCAGACCAACCTGATCGCGCGGGAGGCCACCTTGGGGGCGGTCAACAAGCTCTCGGCGGGGATCGCCGGGCAGAAGGGCACCGCGTTCGAGGTCCGGGTGTACGGAGAGTCCAATGCCTGCCGCGCCTCTGGCCTCAAGCGGGGCAACACCCCCCGCGACCTCAAGTCCGCCCAAGACGTGCTCAGTCTCGCCTCCGGCCTCAAGCTGCCGGGCAGCGCCGGGGTGATGCAGGCCATCCCAGGGATGAGGGTCAACTCCCTCTCCAATGGAATGAAGGTGCTGGATCAGGACTCGGTCCTCCCCCTCTCCCAGGCCATGGGCTGCGCCACCTCCGGGGGCAACGCGCTGGCGGTGGGTGTGGTCCTGCTGGCGGTGCTGTGGGTGATGGGCCGCCGGACTCCGGCCCGGGTCCGCGCCACCCGCCGTCGCCGGTAACATCGGCTCTGGCGCGCTTGTGCCTGCTTGCTAGGCTTCGGGGGCTCTGAGACCCCGAAGCCTTTTTCTTATGCTGCTGCTCGCGTCGGTGGGATCGGCGCAGACGCTGGAGGTCCTGGGTCCCTCTGGCCCGGTGCCCCCGGACGGCTTCACCGTGGCGGTGGTCAAGCGGGGCGCGGACGGTGCTCCTACCGCGTTCCAGAATCCCTCCATCTCCGCTGACGGCGCGGAACTGCTGCCGGCGCCTCCCCAGCCGCCGCTGCAGACCTTCCTGGTGGTTCCCGCCGTCGGCGCCCGCGAGGTGCGGATCCGCGCCGCCGATGGGCCGCTGCGCACCGAACTGCGCTTCCCGGTCGGACCGCCGGCTGCCCGGGTGGAGCTGTCACTGGATCCTCCCACCCCGGTGAAGGGCCGCGATCTGCGCGCCACCTTGACGGTGAGGCTGCTCAATGCCTCCGGGCAACCGGACGCGGAGTCCGCGCCGCCGGTGCTGCGGGCCAACGTGGGCCAACTGCAGGCGGTGGAACGGGTAGGGCCGGGGGTGTTCCGGGCCGAGTACCTGCTGCCGGCCACCCGCTATCCGGAGGTGGCGATCCTGGCGGCGCTGGCCCCCTGGCCGCACCCCACCTCGGTGCACGGGGTGTTCGGCCGGCTGCTGGTCCCGCTCTCCACGGCCATCGATCTCCCCGGACGCACCGAACCCAACGCCCAGATGTCGATCGAGATCGCCGGCCAGCGCTTTGGCCCGGTGCGCTCCGGTCCAGACGGCCGTTTCCAGCTGCCGGTGGTGGTCCCCCCCGGGCACCGCTTCGGCAAGGGCCTGGCGGTGGACCGGCTGGGGAACAGGCGGAACGCGAAGATCGATCTGGCGCTGCCCCCCACCGATCAGCTGGCCTGTGTGGCCAACCCCGCCCGCCTCCCCGGAGACGGCATCTCCCGTGGACGGGTGCTGTGCGCCACCACCGATCCGTATGGGAAGCCGATGGGCTCGGCCCGGGTGTCGCTCTCCGCCCAGCGCGGCACGGTGCAGGGGCCGCGCACCCTGGAGGGCGGGATGCTGGAGTGGATCTACACCGCCCCCAAGAGCACCACCTTCCAGCCGGACACGCTGCGGGCCAGCTGGCCCCAGGCGGGGGCCGCCTCCCGCGAGGAGCTGACCCTCTCACTGGAGCAGGGGCCGGCGGAGAGGCTGGAGCTGTCCCTGGGCGAACCGCTGGTCCACCGCGGCAGTCAGCTCCCGCTGGGCTTCTGGGTGAAGGATCGGCTGGACCGGCCCCGCCAGGGCGCCCGGGTGGTGCTGTCCGCCACCGCCGGTGAGACGCGGAGTCTGACCGAGTCGGACCCCGGACGCTGGAGCGCCCGCTATGTCCCGCCCGAGCTGGGCGAGGAGGCGTCGGCCACCCTGCGGGCCCGTGCCTATGGGCCGATGGGGGCCGATCCGGCCCGGGTGGTGGCCTGGCTGGATCAGGGCCGCCTGGTGTTGGGGGTGGCGGATCTGGCCGGCCTCCCGGTCCCCGGGCAGAGGCTCCACGCCGGGTCCCGTCAGGTGACCACCGGCGAGGACGGCACGGTGGACCTGGGCCCGCCCACCCCGGGCAAGCTGGAGGTCAGCCACGCGCAGTGGCCCGGCCTGCGACAGACCCTGTTCGTGCTGGACGGCCCGCAGCTGTACCCGCGCAACGATCCGTTGGGCAGCGCGGTGCAGACGGTGACTGTACGGCTGGCCCCGGCGATCCCGGTCAACGTGCGGATCCAGGTGGAGGGCAGGCAGGTCCGGTACTGGGCCGAGGATTCCGACGGGGCGTTGCTCCCCGGCCGCCGGCTGGAGCTGCAGCTGTCGCGAGGCAGCCATGGACCGCCGCAGGAGCGGGGAGGGCGGTTCGCGATCACCGTGGTCACCCAGACCCCGATCACCGTCTCGGTAGCGGACGTGCTCACCGGGGTCACCGCATTGGCAGAGGTGAAGCCATGAGGGGCCCGGGCGCAGCGCTGCTGATCGCCGCCGCGGCCGGGGCCCAGGCCCAGGTACCGGTGGAGCGCCTGGAGCTGACCGGGGCGATCGTGGGCCGGGTGTGCCGGGACAGCGCCGGCGACGGGCGGTGCGACGGCAGCGATCCGGGCGTGGCCGGGGCCCGGGTGATGCTGGAGACCGGGCAGGTGGCGATCGCCGATGCCCAGGGACGGTTCCACTTCGCCGCCGTCTCCTCCCGGGTGGCCGAGGCCACCTACGGCGGCCGGCTGCCGGGGGGCCGGCACCGGGTGGCGCTGGACACCCGGGGACTGGCTCCGGGCGAGACCGCGCCGGTCCAGGCACGCACCGTGGAGGTGCCGATGGCCGGGGTGGTGGCGGTGGACTTCGCGATCCGCCCCGCGCCCCGCTCGTCCACCCAGGTCTCCCTGGCGCCCCAGGAATTGCCGCCCTCCGGCGTGCTGCAGCCGCAGTCCAACCGGGTGCGCTTCCTGCTGGCCGGCCGCGCCTCTCCCGGGGATCGGGTGACAGTGCAGGGCCGGGAAGCGGAGCTGAGCGCAGAGGGCCTGTACCGCGCCTGGGTGGAGCTCTCCCCCGGCGCCAACGATGTCCCGATCGCCGCCGAGGCCCCCAGCGGCGCGGTGCGGCTGTTCACCCAGCGGGTGGACGTGGTGCAGCGCCAGGAGGGGGTGCTGGTGATTCCCCGCTCGCTGGACGCCACCGCGTCTGCGCAGCTGCCCGGCGGCACCGAGAGGTCGGCGGCCACCGGCGAGACCTCCATCCACTTCCAGAGCTCACCGGGCACGGTGATCCGCTATCCGGGCGGAGAGGTGCGGGTGGGCCCGGACGGCGCGGCGGTGATCCCGGTGGACCTCAAGGCGGGCAGCAACCAGGTCCCGGTGGAGATCTTGCGCGAGGGCCAGCCGGCGCGCAGTCAGCGGCTGGAGATCCCCGCCGCCCACCGGCCGGCGCTGACCGGCCTGCTGGATCTGGAGGCCACCTTCAGTCCGCAGGAGGGGCGCTTTCGGCTGATGGGCCGGGGAGGGGCCCACGGCGAATACCGCTTCGGGGATCTGCAGCTGGTGGGCGAGCTGGAGCTGCGGGACACCGACTTCACCGCCGCCAACACCGCCCACCCGGTGGTGCTGCTGCTGCCCCGCGCCCCGGAGCGCTTCTTGCGGTCGCTGGATCCGGAGCGGGCCCCGCTGACCTTCGGGGATGACGCCACCGAGCTGAGCCTCAACCCCTCCGAGGGCCGGCTGCGGGTGGAGCTGCGCCACGACACCTTCGGGGCGCTGGGGCTGGGTACCTACCGGGCGCGGCTGCGGGACGCGGAGGTGGGCCGGTTCCAGCGTTCGATCTTCGGCCCCTACCTGGAGCTGCGCGCCCCGTTGGGAGAGGGCGCAGCGGTCCACGCCTCGGGGTTCTTCGCGCCCGGGGCGGTGGAGCCGGCGCGGCCGCTGACCACCCTGCCGGCCTACGAGGAGCTGACCGCCACCGGAGGCAGCCTGTTCTACCTGTCCCACGCCGCGGTGGCCGAGGGCTCCGAACAGCTGAGCGTGGAGCTGCGGGACGGCCGTACAGGCCTGCCCCTGGCCGAGCGGCACCTGGTCCGAGGCCGGGACTACGAGTTCGACTACCTGCAGGGGCGGATCCTGCTGGCGGCGCCGCTGTCCTTCCTCTCAGGCGAGGGGGTGCTGCGCACCTCACCGCTCTCCGCTGGCAACGCGCCGGTGCTGGTGGCCAGCTACGAGCGGGTGGTGTTGGGGCCCGCGCCCTCCCAGCTGGCCGGCGGCGAGCTGGGCGCCCGGGTGGGGCCGGTCCAGGTCAGCCTCGGCGCGGTGGACAGCCGCAACGCGCAGGCCCGGTTCCAGCTGTTCCGCGGGGTGGCGCAGGGGACCGTGGGCGGGTTCTCCCTCTCCGCGGAGGGAGCGCTGTCCCAGGGAGACGCGCTGGGGCTGGAGGGCTTCTCCCTCTCCGATGACGGCGGGCTCTCCTTTCTCCGTCCGACCGCCCCGCTGGGGGGCGGCACTGCCTTCGGGGTCCGGCTGCGGGGGCCGGGGGTGACCGCGGAGGGGGAGCTGGACGCGGCCTACCGCTTCCGCTCCGCCGGCTACTCCGACTTTGCCCACGCGGACGTGGTGGACCACTCCCAGCTCTCGGTGCGCGCGCGCCAGCCGCTGGGCGACCTCCGCCTGGGGCTGCTGGTGGACTTGCGCAGCTCCGCCGATCCCCGGACCCCTTTCGAAGCCAAGCCCTTTTCTTCTCGGCACCTGGGCGCCAGCGTCGGCTACCGCCTGGGCGCGCTGGAGGCGGGGCTGGAGGCGGAGGACGTGGAGCTGACAGCCTCGGCCACCCCGGAGGAGGGCGCGCTGCTCACCGGGGGACGGTTGGCGGCGGGCGCCTACGCCCGCTACCAGGTGCTGCCGTGGCTGGGGCTGGCCGCCGGCCACCGTCAGGCGCTGGCGGTGCGCGGCGCGGGACCCGGGGCGCTGGACGATACCTTCACCCACCTGGGCACCGACCTGCGCTGGGACCGGGTGGTGGACCTGGGACTGCGCGCCGGCTGGGGCCCGCTGCTGGGACCGCGTGCCTGGTTCGAGGCCTCCCACCAGCGGGGGCCGGACGCCTACTACGGCGCCTATTCAGTGGACGTGGATGGCCCGGACCTGGGAGCGGGCCGCGCGGTCAGCGGAGCGCGCACCCTGGTGGGGCAGGGTGCGGCGGTGTTCGTGGAGGACGTGGCCGCGCACGACGCCAACACCGTCCGGCTGTCCCGCGCGGTGGGCTTCTCCCAGACCACCGCCGCCGGGCTGGGCTTCTCCGCCCGCTACGAGCGGGGAGGGCGGCATCCGCTGGGCGCGGACCAGGCCCTGGTGCGGGACGCGGGCGGAGTGGCGATCAGCTTCATCGGCGCTCGGATGCGGCTTTCGGCCCGGGGGGAGGTGCGGCGGGAGACCGGCCAGCCGGTGCGCGGCGCGACCGCCCTGGTGGATCGGCTGCAGGGGCTGCTCTCCGGAGCCGCGGAGCTGGAGTTGACCGATTCCTTGCGCTTCTCCGGACGGGTGAACCTGGCCCACACCCAGGCCAATGGCTTGTTGGACGCGCGGTTCCTGGAGGCCACCACCGCGTTGGTGTGGCGGATCGACCCGGCGATCCTGGTCGCCCGCTACTCGGCGCGTCGGGAGCTCTCGCCCGCCACCCGGAAGTTGTTCGGGGAGCGGACCTTCCACACCGTCTCGCTGTTGCCCGCCCTGAGGGTGGGGGACCGCTTCCAGCTGGGGTCCGGACTCCATGCGGTCTGGAACAGCGAAGGTGGAAATCAGTCACTGGTGTTGTCCGGCTCGCTCCGACCGGCGGTGCGAGTGGTGGGAGGTCTGGAACTGGCGGCGGAGGTCGCAGCGAGAACTGTTTCCCAGGAAGGGGAACAATGGGCCGCGATGCGGGGAGAGGCCGGCTACCGCTTCGATGAGCGGATCATGATCGCAGCCGGCTACACCTTCTTCGGCTTCACCGGGCTGGGTCTCCTCGAAGGCGCGGAAGGCCGGCGGGACCGGCTCTACCTCCGCGCGGAGCTGGCGTACTGATGACGCGAAAAGCCAATAAAGGGGACAGGCTACATTTTCGACGCCGTGCGGCGATAAAGCAGCCTGTCCCCTTTTTCGTTCTCGGCTGCGTGCTGTGGCTGGTGGCCTCGGGGGCGCGGGCGCAGTGGTCGGCGCATCCGGTGGGCGGCGTTCCCTACGACGTGGAGGTGCCAGACGCGGGGGTGGTGGCGGTGGCCTCCAGCACCGGCGCTTGGTTCTTCGAGGGCGGCGCCGGTTCCTTCACCACCGTAGCCGGGCCTTCCGGGAACAAGGTCTCCGCGTATCTGGATGCCGCCGGCTGCCGCTGCGGCACCGGGCAGGACGGGGTGACCACCTGCTGCTCGGTCAGCACCCCGCTCAACTCCGGCCCGGGCGCGGAGACTGTGTTCCGGGTCCGGCACACCCATGCCGGATCCCGCTACCTCAGCTACCTCAGCGACGGGCTGACCCTGACCTTCGGCTACACCCCGGGGCCGTCGGCCCCCTTCCAGTCCGGCGCGGAGGCGGTGTTCGACCTGACCGAGGCGGTGAGCGCGCTGCGCACCGCGGACGGCGACTTCGGGGTCTACGCCCACGGGGTGTCCTCCTGCGGGATCCAATTGGCCCGGAACGGCGAGCCCGTCTCTCCCGACTGCCCGTCCGGGCTGGGTGTTTTCGGCGCGCTGCGCGAACTGCAGCTGTTCCAGGCTCCGGACGGCGGGCTCACGGTGCTGCTGGCGCACAACGCGGGAATGGAGGAGGTGTTGTTCCTGGATGGAGGAGAGGCGCTGGCATCGCCCCGACATCTCTCCAGCCTCCCCGCCAAGCCGATCTCCGGGGTGGCGTTCGCCACCGGGACCGGTGATCAGTTCGCGGATGGCTTCGGGATGGTGGTGGTGCCCGAGCCCTCGGGAGAGGACGCGATCTACGGGGCGATCCCGGACCCGTCCCGTCCGGCGCAGAACTGGGTGGCGCGCACCCCGACCCAGGTGGCGTCGGTGGGCCGCCTGGGGCGGGTGACCTGTCTGGGCGCGAAGCTGTGCGGCTTCATCGCCGATGACACCGCCACCAACCAGCTGCTGATCTACGAGAACCTCAACGCCCCCCGGCTGGACGTGGCCGACGCCGGGATCGCGGAGGGCGCCACCAGCGTGGCGCTGCGCGCGGATGCGGGAGACGCGGACGGAGATCCGGTCTTCGTCCGGTGGCTTCCCCAGGATGCCGGCTTCCCCTATTCGATCACCCCGCTGTCGGCGGATGGCGTGCAGGCCCGGCTGGACCTGCCCGCCGCGATGCAGATCTGCGGGGACCCGCTGCACATCCCCTTGCGGGCCACCATCAGCGACGGGCTGGCCGGCCATGGGTCCACCGTGGACTCGGCGGTCACGCTGTTCAACACCCAGCCTCCGGCCCCGCCGCAGGTGACCGGGCCCACCCGGGTCCAGGCCGGGGGGCCCATGGTGTCGCTGGCCGCCACCACCGCCGCCGGGGAGTGTCCGGCCCTGGGCGGCTTTGCCTGGACGCCGGTGTCCACCGTCCCCGGCGCCGCGTTCTCCGCCTCGGGGGTCACCGCCTCCTTCACGCCCCCGCCGTTCCTCTGCGCCCCCGAGGCCACCGCCCGGTACCAGGTCACAGTCAGCGACGGCCTGCTCCAATCCCCGCCGCAGGGCTACGACCTGATCGTGGAAGGGTGGGGCGCGCCCAACCCCGCCTTCCCGCCCGATGCCCGGGTCCATCAGGATGCGGGCACCCTGGTCACCTACCTCGCCGACGGTGGCCACCCCTGTGAGGGCACCGCCGGGCTCCCGGCGCCCACCACCGAGTGGAGCCTGACCTCCAGCACGGTGCCCGGCGCCACCCTGGTGCATCAAGGGACCCCGGTGGCCGGTCCCATCACCGCGCCGCAGGTGGGGTTGCAGGTCCCGGAGTGCGCCCAGGGAGAGGTCACCCTCTCCGCCCTCCAGCGCAGCACCGACACCGGCGCGCTGGCCGCGCCCGAGGCCACCCTGACGGTGGAGGTGACCGCCCCGTTGGACCCGGTCCAGATGGCGACGGTGGACCTGACCGCCCAGTACGCGCCCGACGACTTCCTGATCTCCGGCACCGTGGACAGCGACCTGAACTGCGCGCCGAACCGCTCCACCCAGGCGCAGCTGCGGGTGCTGCGCGACGCGGTGGTGATCAGCGGCCCTTCCCTGGTGCCGGCGCCCGGTCCCTTCCAGCTGCCGGTGGAGATCGGCTGCAGCGGGGGCGAACTGGAGCTGCGCGCCCAATTGGTGGAGCCGGACGGCGGCCGCAGCGCCGAGGTGTCCCGGCCCTTCACCGCGCCACTGCTGACCGCGGCGGTAGGCGAGATCGACGGAGGGGTGTTGCCGGTCTCCTGTGGCGCCGGTGGCCAGGGGACGATCACCACCCGCTTCCTCTCCGGCCAATGCCCGCTCTCGCAGCTGACCTGGAGCCAGCAGTCCGGGCCCGCGCTGGAGGGTGGCCAGCTGACCGGGACCTCGGTCTCCTTGCAGACCGTCGAACGCGGACTGGACGGGCTGATCGGCGAGACGGTGGTGCTGGCGGTCACCGCCGAGGCCGGCCTGGACAACACCGCCACCGGCACCCACCCGGTGCTGCTGGTGCCCGCCAGGCCCTTCGTGTCGCTGCGCCACTCCAGCCAGACCCCGATCGCCGAGGAGGGCAGCGGGGTGGTTTTGGTGGTGGAGGCGATCAACCAGACCGCGTGTCCGGTCTCCGGGGTGACCCTCACCCAGCAGCTGGAGGGCGCCGGCTATCTGGAGGGATCGGCCCGGCTGGACGGCCAGCGCGTGGAGGCGAGCGTGGTGGACGGGGCGCTGGTGGTCCCCAACGTCTCGCTGCCGCCGGCCACCCCGCGGGTGCTGACCTATGCGGTCCGGCCGCGCCTCTTGGGTTCGGCGGCGCCGCGAGGGCGGGCCTTCGTCAAGGGGCTGGCGATCTCCGAGGAGGCGGGGCTGGAGGTGCCGATCGGCGGGTGCGGGTGCGCCTCGGCGCCAGGGTCACTGCTGGGGGCGGGGGCGCTGTTGCTATTGCTGGCCCGCCGGCGCCGCTACAGCCCGTAGCTGATCCGGCGGCGCTTGCTCTCGTCGGTCCGCTCCACCAGCACGCCCATCAGCTCCAGGCCCAGCAGGGTGGCCAGCGCGTCCTTCTCCGGAAGATCGATCAGGGTCAGCAGGTCCTCGACGGTCTTCGAACCATCCGCATAGGCCAAAAGCAGCGCCTGCGGTCCGGAGAGCTGCAGCTCGTGCAGCGCATAGGCCGGATCGGGCGATGGCCGCAGCCGGCGGGTGGGGGGCAGCTTGCGGCGCAGAGAGACCAGGGTCTCGGTGCGCTGCACCCCCTGCAGGATCAGGTTCCCGGGGTGCACCCGCAGCCTGACCAGATCCGCCTGCGCCGGCCGCCTGGGTGAGAAGGCATACTGCCCGGTGGTCCAGCCGAAGGTAGACCAGATGATCTCCCGGACCTGATCCTCCAGCAGGCTCTGCCGCCGCTCGGGAGTGAGGATCCCCAGCTGCAAAAGCGCCTCCCCGCTGCGGATCTCCTGCTCCTTCACCCGCTGGGCCACCATCGCCACCTGCCCCTCGGACACCACGCCCTTGCGGACGCAGAAGCGGACGAAGCGCTCGGCGGCGACGTTGGAGGCCGCGTACACCGGGTGGCCCTCCTCGAAGTACACCACCTTGTTGACGTTGCCCTGCCGCAGCTTGAGCACGCCGCCGTGGCTGGCCTGGTAGTAGGCGGTCAGCAGCCGCGGCACCGAGGTGGTGGCCAGGTCGCCGGCCTGGCTCCACTCCGGCAGCTCCCGCCGCGACTTCTTCTCCGGTGCCGCCGGCTTGCTCCACACCCGCTCACGCTCGGCGAAGGGGAGGGGAAGCGGCGCCGCGGCGGGCGGGACCGTCTCCGGGACGTCGACCGGTGGAGGAGCCGTCTCCAAGACGCCCGGTGGAGGAGTCGTCTCCGAGACGCTGACCCGTGGAGGAGGTCCGCTGGCGGGAGCCTGCCGGGACGAGGTGGCCGCCAGCAGCGCCGGATCGACCTGGGTCACCGCGGTGGGAACGTCGGTCAGGTCCTCATCGCCCTCGGGGAGGGAGGCCAGCACCCTGGGGTCCAGCGAATCGGGCGCAGCGTCGGGGCCGGGGGCCTCCTCGTCGAGGACCAGCACCGGCTCCTCGGCGTCCTCCTCCAGCGGGCTGAGGACCTCCAGCTCCTCCAGGGCGTCCTCGTCCATCTCCGCGGGGCCCGGGACCGGATTTCCCACCACCCGGTCCACCGCGTCCAGCAGCGACTTGAGGTCGAACGGCTTCTCGAAGAAGGCCAGGGCGCCCAGCTCGCCTGTCAGCTCCTGGTGGAACGAAGCCCCCTTGAACACCCCGCTGATGGCGATGGCGCGGATCCCCCGTTCCTTCAGCTCCCGCAGCACCTCCTTGCCGCCCACGTCCGGCAGCAGCAGGTCCACAATGGCCAGGTCAGGGGGCTGGCGCGCCACCGCCTCCAGCGCGGCCGCGCCACTTTGACAATGCTCGGTGGAGTGACCCCGGGAGCGGGCGACCGACGCAATCAGCGCCGCCAGCTCCGGGGTGTCCTCGACAATCAGCAGGCGCGCCATCGCGGAGTGCGACAACATACCATCCGGCCATGCGCATCCAGGGATTCCATCACCTGGCCATCCAGGTGGGTGATGTCGAACGTGTGACCCGCTTCTACCGGGAGGTGCTGGGGCTTCCCGAACAGGTCCGCCACCTCCGCCCGGACGGGACCGTACGCAGTGTGTGGCTGCAGCTGCCGGGGTCCACCTTCCTGGCGGTGGAGGCCGCCTCCGGCCCGGTGGAGGCCCAGCCGTTCCGCACCGACCGTCCGGGGATCCTGCTGGTGGCGCTGCGGATCGCCCGGGAGGACCGGGCGGCAATGGTGGAGGAGCTGAACCGGGCGGGGGTGCCGATCGTCCACCAGACCCGCTGGACGGTGTACGTCCAGGATCCGGAGGGGAACCGGGTGGCGCTGAGTCACCATCCCCATGATCCGTTGGGCTGACCTTGCCCGGTCCGCGTGGGCACGGATACAAGCAGGGGAATCCATGCGCCTTGGCGAGCTGCTGTTGAAGGAGAAGGTGGTCACCCGCGAAGGCCTCGACGAGGCGCTGGAGTCGCAGGTGGTCAACGGGGGTCGGCTGGGCACCAACCTGTGCGAGCTGGGCCTGATCCAGGAGAAGGACCTGGCCCGGCTGCTGGGGAACCTGCACAACTGCGCGTTCGCCTCAGGCGAGATGCAGCCGGATCCACGGGCGATGGAGCTGCTGGACGGCCAGTTCCTGGATGACAAGGACATGCTGCCGATGCGGGTGGATCCCACCCGGATCTCGGTGGCGGTGATCAACCCGCACGACTACGCCTCGCTGGACGCGATCGCCTTTCGGACCGGGCGGCGAGCGGTGCCGGTGATCATCCCCGAGTTCCGGATGAACCAGCTGCTCCGCCGCCACTGCAAGGCGTTCCGGAACATCCGGCCCATCGACCTCAACACCATCGTTCCCTCCAAGACGCTCAAGACCAAGCAGGACGGTCCCAAGCCGATGGAGGCCGAGGAGCTGATCAACGAGGAGGAGTTCCAGAAGCTGTACGCCCAGGCGATGGTGGGCGGACCGGCCGAGGCCGAGGCGGAGGTCGAGCTGCTGGCGGAGGTGGTGACCGAGCCGGCGCCGCGTCCAGTCCAGCCGATCCCCACCGGGACCCAGCCCGGGGTGCAGCGCCCTCCACCCGTCCAGAGCGGTCCGCGGCCGGCGCCTCCGATCACGGTTCCTCCGCCGGTGGCCGCTTCGCCCTTCGCCGCCCCGGTGCTGGCGGTGGTGCCCAACCTCGGCGTGGCGGCCCCGGTGGCCGCGCCTCCCCCCGAGCCGCCTCCCACCCCGCTCACCTTCCCGGAGGCGCAGAAGGAGCTGGGCCAGGTCAGCAGCCGCGAGGACGTGGCCCGGACGGTGCTGCGCTTCGGACTGGGGAAGTGGAAGCGGGCGCTGCTGCTGTCGGTCCAGGGGGACCTGGTCACCGGCTGGCACGGGATGGGGCACGGGGTGCGCAGCAAGGCGGTGCAGCGGATCGGCATCAGCATCCGCGGTGGCAATGGCACCTTCCGGCTGGTGCGGGACACCCGGTCCCACTACATCGGCCCGATGAAGCGGGACGCCGGCACCGCCGTCTTCTACAAGCTGCTGGGCGGCGACTTCCCCACCACCGCGGTGCTGCTGCCGCTGTTGGTGCGCGGGAAGGTGGTCCACATCCTCTACGTGGACAATGGCCCGGGGAAGATCACCCCGCCCGACATCGGCGAGCTGCTGATCCTCTCCCAGAGCGTGGCCCGCTCGTACGAGGCGATGATCTCCCGCCGCAAGAGCGCCTGACCCCCGCTGGGGCTACTGGAAGTCCACGTCGAAGCGGACCCGCTCGTTCGGCTTGAGGGTGAAGGACTCCTGCCAGCGCAGATCCCCGACCTCCACCTTCAACTGGTGGAAGCCCTCGTAGAGGCCGATCTCCTTGACCGGCGCCACCCCGAAGGACTTGCCGTCGATCAGGATCTCCGAGCCATCCGGGGCGCTGATGTTGACGTAGCCGCGGTTCAGGTAGAACTCGCGGCGCGCTCCGGCCTGCTGCACGTCCACGTAGCGGGTGAGGTTGATCAGCTTCTTGCGATCCAGCAGTTGGACCGTGCGGCGGCCGGGCTCCACCACCACCTTCACCGGCGAGCGCCCCATCTCCTTGCCGTCGATCAGCACCTCCACCGACGGATCCACGAAGACCTCCAGGTAGGTCACCGCCTCCTCCGCGCCAGCGTCGGCCACCACCTCCGCGGGGGCGGGCGTCACCTCCGCCAGCGCGCCCGCGTCGGTCTGTGCTGGTGCTCCAGCATCCACCCCGGTGGAGTCCGTCACCTCGACCGGGGACCTGCTGCCTTGCCAGGCCCAGATTCCGCCGGCCGCCACCAGTGCCAGCAGCACCCCCACCGGCAGCGCCCAGGAGCGACGCGGCGCTCGGTCGTCGCTGGCGGGCTGCTGGACCACCGGCTCGGGGGAGGAGGGGGAGGCAGCCTCCGCCACCAGCGGATCGAGGGCTGGGCGGGAGGCAGGGGCCGCTGCCGGGACCACCGGCTCGGGGGCGGGACGGTCGACAGGGGCCGCCGGCGGGACCACCGGACCGGAAGGCTGCGCCTGGACAGGCGCCGACGGGGCAGCCTCCTCCTGCGCCCGGGTAATCGCCTCGGCGATCATCTGCCGCCGGGCCGCGCGGGGGCTGCTGCTGCCCTCCTCGGGGAACAGCTCGTTGACGAACCGGGCCACCTCCTCCACCGGGGCCATCGCCCCGTCCATGGCGCGTTCGATCGCGTCGCGCAGCGCCAGCGGGGTTGGGTACCGATCGAACGCCTTCTTGGCCATCGCCCGGCGAAGCACCGCCTCCAACTCCGGGGGCCGCTCGCCCACCGGCAGCGGGGGAGGGGGATAGGTGAGCACCGCCCCGTCGAACTCGTTGGCCGGCAGCTCCGAGTAGGGGACCTTCCCGGAGAGCAGCTCGTAGAGGAGCACCCCCAGCAGATAGACGTCGGTCTGGACGTTGACCGCCTCCCGGCCGCCCACCACCTGCTCCGGGGCGCAGTGCTGCCGCCGTCCCTGCACCCGCCGGCCACCCGGCTCGCGGGGGGCGGCGGCCAACGCGCCGTAGCCGCCCACCTTGCTGGCACCGGAGTAGCCGATCAGCACCGTCTCCGGGCGCAGGTCCCCATGCACCAGCGGGGTGCCGTCGTCGTTGCCGGCCAGGTGCGCGTAGTGCACCCCGGTGGCCAGGTCGGCCACGATGCGGGAGGCCAGCGCCGGGGTCAGCGCCTCCGCCGCCTGCAGGATCCGCCGCAGCGACTCCGCGTCGGCGAACTCCACCACCCGGGCGATGCCCTCTGGCTCCTCGGTCAGCCCGTAGACCCGGACGATGTTCGGGTGATCCAGCTGCTCGGCCCGCGTCGTCTCCCGCCGGACCGCCTGCATCGCGTCCGGGTCCCGGGTCACGTCCTCGTGCAGCCAGATCAGCACCCGCGGTTCGGGGACCCCGTGGCCGGCGGCCGCCTTGGCAATCGCCAGAATGGCCCGGGAGTTCTCCCCGGACATCAACGGCCCCAGCTTGTGGAAGCGAGCGGTCATGACTCTCAGATCGGCAGGGTGAGGTGGTACGCGGCGCGACCGCCTTCTACCCCGACTGTTCTAGGTCCGACGCTCCTTTTCCAGGGGAGGGTCAACTCGCGGCGGGGCCGAATAATCCAGGGCGGGTGGCCGGTGAGCGTGAGAAGGAGAGCCCATGAGCCTGGTGCTGGTGGCGGACGACGAACCCGCGGTCCTCGATGCCCTCAGCGGGGTGGTGGAGGATCTGGGCCACGAGGTGGTGCAGGCCAAGAACGGCCAGGAGGCGCTGGAGCTGACCCGCCGCCGCCGCCCCCGGCTGGTGATCACCGATCACATGATGCCGCACCTCTCCGGGATCGAGCTGTGCCGCACGCTCAAGGCAGACGAGGCGTTGCGGAAAATCCCGGTGATCCTCCTCTCCGGGGCCACCGACCACGGCACCCCGGCCGCCGACGCCTTCCTTCCCAAGCCCTTCGAGCTGGCGGAGTTCGAGACCCTGATCCACCGGCTGCTGCAGGCGGCCCCCCCCGAGAAGACGCCCGCCACCCCCCCGCCGGCGCACACCGCGGAGCAGACCTCCGCCCTGATGGAGTGGATGGCCCACGAGCTGCGGACCCCGCTGTCCGCGGCCCGCATCCAGGTCCACCTGCTGGAGAAGCACACCCGCCCGGACACCGAGGCCAAGCTGCGTCCGTTCAAGGGGCTCAGGCGGCAGCTGGCCTCGCTGGAGCTGTTGGCGGGGGTGATCTCCGACGCCGGTCAGCTGCTGGGCCAGCCGCTGCGGCTGACCCGCGCCGCCACCCCGATGGTGGAGCTGGTCCAGGGCGTGGTGGAGGCCTGGCGGGAGCGGTTGACCGACCGGCGGATCGAGCTGCGGACCCCGCCCGCAGAGCTGGAGCTGAGCGTGGACGCGGCGCGGATTTCACGGGCGCTGGAGATCCTGATCGGCAACGCGGTCAAGCACGGCCCCAAGGAGCAGCCAGTGGAGGTGGTCCTGGAGCTGGCCGATCCCCACCTGGCGATCCAGGTCACCGACCGGGGCCAGGGGATCGGCCCGGAGAAGCAGGAGACGCTGTTCGCCGGCTTCCGCCCCGGCCAGGGCAGCGGCCAGGGGATGGAGCTGTACGTGGCCAGCGAGGTGGCCCGCGCCCACGGCGGCGGGATCACCGTCCGCAGCGCCAAGGGGGAGGGCGCCACCTTCACCCTCAGCCTGCCGCGGCAATGAGCCTCCCCGGCTACTGGCCCTGCGACTTGAGCGCCCAGCCGATCATCTTGTAGAGCAGCCGCGCCCCGACGTTGCCGTCCCACTCGCCGCCGTCGGGATCCGGGGCCACCTCGTTGAGGTCGAAGCCCACGATCCGCTTGCCGGAACGGACCACCCCGGCCACCAACGCCACCGCCTCGGCGAAGGACAGCCCGCCCGGCACCGGGGTGCCGGTGTGCGGACAGAGGGTGGGATCCAGCCCGTCGATGTCGAAGGAGAGGTAGACGTCATTGGGCAGCGCGGAGACGATCTCGTCCACCTGGCGGTTCCAGGGCAGCCCATCGAAGCGCTTGCGCTGCAGATCCGCGTCGAAGTGCGCGGTGACCTTGCTGCCCGGTCGGCTAAGGTAGGCGAACTCCGCCTCGCCCAGATCGCGGATCCCCACCTGGACGATCCGCGAGACCCCCGGGATCCGCTCCGCCACGTTGAACATGATCGACGCGTGGGACCAGGTGAAGCCCTCGTACGCCTCGCGCAGATCGGCGTGGGCGTCCAGGTGCAGCACCCCCAGCCCCGGATAGCGCTCGGCGTAGGCGCGGATGGCGCCGTAGGGGACGGAGTGATCTCCGCCCACGATCCCCACCAGCTTGCCGCGCTCCAGCCAGCGGCGGGTCTCGGCGTACACCCAGTCGTTCATCCGGTCGCACAGCGCGTTGACCGACTCCAGGATCTGCTCGCCGTCGGGGACCTGATCCGGTCCACCCGCCTCCACGATCGGCCTGGCCAGCGCCTTGGCCTCGTCGGCCCAGCGCCGGACCTGGGCCGGATCCTCCAGCATCGCGATCCCGCGCTGGTAGGGACGCCCGGTCTCGAAGTCGAACAGGTCCACCTGCCGGGAGGCCTCCAGGATGGCGTTGGGGCCCTCGCCGGTGCCGCCGCCATAACTGGTGGTGGCCTCGAAGGGGACCGGGATCAGGACCACCCGGGCCTCCTCCGGAGAGTGGGGGAGGCCGAAGACACCGGAGTCCGGAGACGCTGCCGCGTTGGGATCGAAAGTGCTCACGGGCCGCCGGTTACCAAGAGAGGACGACTTTTCCCAGTGTGGCGTTGGAGGCCAGCTGGCCAAAGGCGTGCTGGACCTCGGTGAAGGGGAACACCGCGTCCACGATCGGCCGGATCAACCCCCGCTCCACCAGCGGCAGCACCGAGTGCCCGAAGGCCTGGGCCACCTGGATCTTCTCCTCCAGCGGCCGGGACCTCAGCACGGTGCCCAATAGCCGCAGGCGCTTTTGAAGGACCTTGCCCAGGGGCAATTCGGGGGTGTTCCCGGCCAGGGTGCCCACCAGCAGCACCCGCCCCTTGAGCGCCATCGCCTCCACCGTCTCCGGCAGGTAGTTCCCGCCCACCAGATCCAGGGCCAGGTCCGCCCCCCGGCCTCCGCTGCGCTCCTTCACCCAGGCCGCGAACTGGGGACCGTCGCCCAAGACCACCTTGGGGTGGGTCAGCCCGAAGCCGGCCATCCGCTGCAGCTTCTCCGCCGACCGGCTGGTCCCCAGCACGGTGGCGCCCAGGGCGTTCATCAACTGGGTGGCCGCCGAGCCCACCCCGCTGGCCACCGCGTGGATCAGCACCACGTCCCCGGAGCGGGCCCCGCCCTGCAGCACCAGCGCGTCATAGGCGGTGATCAGCGCCTCCGGCAGCGCCGCCGCGTCGCGGAAGCCCAGCGAGTCCGGCATCCGGATCACCTCCCGCTCGTGCGCCACCAGCCGCTCGGCGAACGCGCCCCCGGAGACGATCCCCATCACCCGCTCGCCGACCTTCAGCCCCCGCACCGACGGGCCCACCGACTCCACCACCCCCGCGTACTCCAGCCCCGGGATGTCGGCCGGGGCCCCCGGCGGGGCGGGGTATTTGCCCAGGCACTGCAGCAGATCCGCGCGGTTCAGGGCGGAGGCCTGGACCCGGATCACGACCTCCGAGGGGCCAGGCGTGGGGTCGTCCACCTCCTCCAGCTTCAAGACTTCGGGGCCGCCGCGGCCGTGGATGCGAAGGGCTTTCATGTGTTCTCCGGGGCAGGCAACGCTAACATTCCGTGCATGTCGACGTGCCTGACCTGCAAGAAGGAGATCCTCCCCCGGAAGGAAAATTCCGCGTTCCCTTTCTGCTCTGCCCGCTGTCGGGCAGTGGACCTGGGAAAGTGGCTGGGGGAGGAGTTCCGGGTGCCCGGCCCTCCGGCGGACCAGGACCAGGACCAGGAGGAGGGGGACGGCCGGTCCTCCCGGATGGATCCGGAAGATGGCGCCGACGCCTGATTCGGCAGCCTTGAAGCCGGACGCAGATCGCCGGGCAGCAAGACGGTGGGTGGAGTCAGCCGCCGGTTTGCGGCTATAGAGCGCCCCTGTGAAGCGCGCCCTGAACCTGGTGCTGAGCCTGACCGCGACGGTGGTCTGCTCCTGGTATGCGTTCCGCGACGCCGACTGGTCTTCCCAGTGGGTCTCGCTGCGCCACGCCAACTACTGGTGGCTGGTCCCCTACCTGGCGATCCTGCTGGTGATCCACCTGTGCCGGACCCTGCGCTGGGGGGCACTGCTGTCCGGGCTGGAGCGGGTGCCGTTCCGGGCGCTCAACGAGTCCTCCTCGATCGGCTTCATGATGCTGATCGTCCTCCCGTTCAGGCTGGGGGAGTTCGCGCGCCCGTTCCTGATCGCCAACCGCAGCGGGATCCGCCGCAGCCCGGCGATGGCCACGGTGGTGGTGGAGCGGATCGTGGACGGGATCCTGGTCGCGCTGTTGCTGCGCGGGCTGATGTTCTTCATCCCCCAGGACGCGCCCAACTACGGGAAGGTCCTGTGGGCCTCCAACGTGATGTTCGCCATCTTCCTGGGCGGGCTGGTGTTCCTGCTGTTCGCCTACTGGCAGCAGGCGCGCGCGGTGCGGCTGATCCGGGCGTTTACCGGCTGGATCTCCACCGGACTGGCGGACAAGGCGGCGCACATGGTGGAGGGGTTCGTGGGCGCACTGCGGCAGCTGCCCTCCCGCCGGCAGGTGGCCCGCTTCTTCCTCCTCACCTTGACCTACTGGGTGCTCAACGCCGGGGGGATGATGATCGCCGCCCGGGCCTTCGCCAGCGAGGGGAACGGCTGGGACCTGACCCTGTTCCAGGCCTTCACAGTGATGTGCACCCTGGTGGTGGGGGTGATGATCCCGTCGGCGCCGGGGATGGTGGGAACCTTCCAGGCGGGGATCAAGTTCGGGCTGGGGCTGTTCCTGCCCGCGGCGGTGGTCAACGCGGAGGGGCTGGCCTTCGCCAATGTGGTCTGGCTGATCCAGACCTCCCAGCAGATCGGGCTGGGGCTGTTGATGATGTCCCTGGGGCACCTGTCCTTCAGCGAGATCGCCGGGAAGCTGGCGGAGCAGAAGGCGGAGGCCAAGGGCGGCGAGGACGCCGCCCGGGTCGAAGAGGCCGGGCCGTCCAAGGCCTCGGCGTAGCGCTCACTCCGGGACTACAACTCCTGGTCCAGCCAGCGGCTGAGCGCCTCGAGGATTGAGGTGGGCTCCGGGCTCTTGCGGGAGCGGCCCCTGGCCTCGGTCCGGGTGTCGGCGTCGAAGTGGAAGCCCAGCACCGGGTGCACCGCCGGCCGCTCCCCGGTGGGGCGGCGGGAGGCGCCTGGTTCCGTCTCCCGGCGCTGGCTCACTTGAGCTCCTCTGGCTTGCAGCCGTACTTGCCCAGCAGGTCGTCCACCGCCTCCCGCAGGTACTCCGACTGGGCGATGCGGGTCCGGCGGGAGAGCTCGCGCAGCTTCTCCGCCTGGAGCTCGGAGACCAGCACGTGGGTGGAGACGACTTCGGCTTTGCGTGAAGACGGCGAAGGCTGGGACGAAGGCGAACCTTCGACGGTCACCTCCATGGCGGAGACCTCTTGCATGCTGCCCCTCCCGAGGGTGCTACAGGCCGCTACCAACCTGTGCCCGGCGATTAGAGACGAGGTCGGCGGGGAGTCAAAAAAAGCGCGCCCCCGGGGATCAGGCTTCGACCGCGGGAGCGGGCAGGGTGTGATGCTCCGAGCCGCGCCGATGATCGAACCTCCCGTTGCCGCCGAGCCTGTCCCTCCCCGCGAGCCGCTGGCCCGGCTGTTCTTGCGCTTCCTCGCCTTCGGAGCGATGGCCTGGGGCGGGCCGGTGGCGCAGATCGCCATGCTCAAGGCCCAGCTGGTGGAGAAGGAGCGGTGGATCTCGCCGGCGCGTTTCCACCGCGCCCTGGCCGTGTACCAGGTCCTCCCCGGCCCGGAGGCCACCGAGCTGTGCGTGTACTTCGGGATGCTTTCCCGGGGCCGGCTGGGCGGCCTGTTGGCGGGGCTGGGCTTCACCCTCCCGGGGCTGGCGCTGATGCTGGTCCTCTCCTGGGCCTACGTGCGCTTTGGCACCGGCCACCCCTGGGTCCAGGCGGCGTTCCTGGGGATCCAGGCCGGGGTGGCGGCGCTGATCATCCGGGCGGTGCACCGGATTGGTGAGCACGCCATGGTCGGACGCTGGTTGGTGGGCCTGGCCCTGGCCGGCTTTGTGGCCCAGTGGGTGGGGCTGCACTTCCTGGTGATCCTGGGCACCGCGGGGCTGGTCTTCCTGGGGGTCCGCCTGGGGAGGACCGCCGCGGCGGCCGCCCTGGGGCTGGTGGTGGCCCTGGGCAGCGCGGCGGGCCTGCTTTGGCTGTCCTCCCAGACGGGCCAGGAGGGGCCGGTCCCGGTGAGAGAGGCCCTTGCCCCTCCCGGTCCGGCGCCGCTGGCCCGCCTGTTCCTCTCCGGGCTCAAGGCCGGGCTGCTCAGCTTCGGCGGTGCCTACACCCTGATCCCCTTTCTGCGCCGCGACGCGGTGTTGGAGGCGGGCTGGCTGACCGACGGGCAGTTCCTGGACGGGATCGCCCTGGGCGGGGTGTTGCCGGCGCCGCTGGTGATCTTCGGGACCTTCGTGGGCTACCTCGCCGGCGGGCTGCCCGGCGCGCTGGTGATGACCCTGGGGATCTTCCTGCCCGCCTTCGCCTTCACCCTGATCGCCCACGACGCCCTCGAGCGGCTGGTGGAGCGTCCCCAGATCCACGCCTTCCTGGAGGGGGTGACCGCGGCGGTGGTGGGGATGATCGCCGCGGTGGGGCTGAAGCTGGCGCTCTCCGCGGTGGACTCGCTGGCCAGCCTTGCGATCTTCGCGGTGGCCCTGGCCGCGCTCTACCTGCTCCGGCACCGGCTGCTGATCCCGCTGGTGGTCGGGGGAAGCGCCGCCGCCGGGCTGCTGCTGGGACGGTGAGGGCCAGAAAGGCAAAACCCCCGGTCCTCGTGGGAGGACCGGGGGCCTTGTGGCTAGGGTCGGACTCGAACCGACTACCTGAGGATTATGAGACCTCCGCTCTAACCAGGTGAGCTACCTAGCCATATTTTTTGCGGCGGGACGTTTACCACTCCCGGTCGATAGCGCAAATGGTTCCCGCGCGTCGCCCGGACGGCCGGTCAGGGCCCGCCCTGACGCCTCAGCTCCGGGTGCGGCCGGCGGATCAACTCGGTGGCCAGCAGCAGGGGGGAAGGGATGGCGGCGCTGATCGCCTCCACCGCCGCCTCCACCATGTGAAGATCGCCCCCCAGGGTGAACCAGCCCTTCCCGCCCACCTCCCGGGCCAGGTGCAGGTGGGTCAGATGGACGTCCGCCTTCTTCAAGGCCACGTCCAGGCCGCGCAGCGCTGAGGCCGCGGTCTGGGTCTCCACGATCGCCAGGGACTCCCCGTCCTCGGGGGCAAACTGCTCCCCCAGCCCACCCATCAGCTGCGGGTGGGCGTAGGGCAGGTAGAGGGTGTCCAGCAGACCGGCGCCGGCCACCTCGGTGCCCGCGGCCAGGGACTCCTCCACCTCCGCCACCTCGCCGGTGAACAGCAGCAGGAACTTGCCCGGGGAGGTGGGCTCGGCCAGCACGATCTCCACCGCGGCCCGCTTCAGCAACGCGTCCGCTACCACGAAGCCCCGGGCGATCGACTCGCACTCCAGCAACGCCAGCGCGGGGCCGCGCGGGATCTTCCCCGGCGTCCCCAGCGGCGAGGCGCGGAAGCGGCGGCCGGGCTCAGACAATGCGGAAGTAGTCCTTGAGGGTGCAGCGGCGCTCGCGGGTGAAGGACACCGCGGTGGTCAGCCCCTCTCCGGTGGGCGAGGCGATGGTGAAGCTGGTGTAGCCCTCTCCGGTGAAGCCCAGCCCGGCGTAGGAGGGCCCGTTCTTCACGAAGATCGAGGTGTTGATCACCCGGGCCATGGCGTGCAGGTGGTCCAGGCTGGTGGAGTGCATGGTGGCGGTGTGGCCGAACCCGTGCTCCGCCTGCACCGCCCCGGCGATCGCGTCCTCCACCGTGGGCACCCGCACCAGGCCGATCACCGGCATCAGCAGCTCTGCCTGCACGAACGGATGCATCGCGTCCACTTCGGCGAACAGCAGCCGGGTCCCCTGGGGGACGCGGATTCCGGCGGCCTCGGCGATCTTGGCGGCGTCCCTGCCCACCCAATCCTTGTTGGCGTGGCCCTCCACCACCACCAGCTTCTCCAGCCGGTGGATGGCCGGGCCGGTCACCTCGAAGGCGCCGTTGGCCACCATGTGCTTCTTGAGGCGGTCGGCGATCTCCGCCACCGCGAAGACCTCCTTCTCCACGATGCACACGATGTTGTTGTCGAAGGACGCCCCGTTGACGATGTCCCGGGCCGCCTTCTCCACGTGCGCGGTCTCATCCACCACCGCCGGCGGGTTGCCCGGCCCGGCGGCGATGGCCCGCTTGCCGGAGTTCATGGCCGCCTTCACCACCGCCGGCCCGCCGGTGACCACCAGCAGGCGGATGTTCTTGTGCTTCATCAGCGCCTGGGCCGAGTCGATGGTCGGCTCGGCCAACGCCGCCAGCAGATTGGCCGGCCCGCCGGCGCGGGTGATCGCCCCGTTGAGCTTCTCGATGAAGAAGCTGGAGGTCTTCTTGGCGCTGGGGTGGACGTTGAACACGACCGCGTTGCCGCCCGCCAGCATCCCGATCGCGTTGTTGATGATCGTCTCGGTGGGGTTGGTGGTGGGGGTGATGGACCCGATCACCCCGAACGCCGCCCGCTCCATGATCGCGATCCCGTGATCGCCGGAGAACGCGGTCGGGCGCAGGATCTCGGTCCCCGGCGTCTTGTTGGCGCACAGCAGGTTCTTCTGGATCTTGTCCTTGACGTTCCCCAGCTTGGTCTCGGCGACCGCGCGCTCGGCCAACTCCGGAGCCAGGTCCCGGGTGACCTGGCGCATGGCCTCGATCACCTGGTTGCGGGTCTCCAGGGAGGTCTCCTGCCACGCCTCATAGGCCGCGCGGGCCGCAGCGGTGGCGGAGTCCAGGTCGTCGAAGATCCCGGTCCCGGTGGTCGAGCGGTGGACCGCCGGCGCCCGAGCCGTGGCCCCGGGGATCTCCGGGAACAGCCCGAAGCGCTTCTCCGCGCCGCGGCGGTCCTCCACGTGTCCCTGGGGCGGAGCGGCCGGGCGGTTCTCCGGCCGCGGCTCCCCCGACAGCTCGGGGAGATCACGGGACAACTTCTGCACCACCTGGTCCACGATCGCGGTGATCTGCCGCTCGTTGAGGATCGCCATGTGTCCTCCGTCGGGTGCTAGCCCGGGCGGGGCAGCGCACTACGAGAGGGCGCCCCCTCGTAATAGATGGATGCGTCCTGCTCGCCGTACACCACCAGCACGCAGGCTTCAGCGTCCCGGAGCAGGGTCTCCGCCTTCAGCTGCACCCTGGCCATCAGGTCCGAGCGGCCCTTACCTGGCTTCCGCGAACCCCTGATCATCACCACCGGCATCCTGCGTTCGACCTTCCGGGTCGGAGAATCCGACCCCACGCTCACTTCACGTACGTGAGCTTCCCGCCGACTTCCAGCTGGTCGACGATCGCCATGATCGTCGCGTCCACCGGGCGGTCCTTCGTCACCTTCGTCTGCCGCGCCGAGGAACCCGACGCGTACAACACCACCTCGCCCACGCCCGCCCCGACCGCGTCGATGGCCACCACCAGCGAGGAGGTGGCCTTTCCCTCCGGGTCCATCCCCCGCACGATCATCATCCGGAGCCCTTCCAATTCGGGCTCCTTGCGGGTCGCGACCACGGTTCCGACGATCTTGCCGAGTTGCATGGGAAGGGGCGCTTAGCTCTCGCCCAGCTCGGCCTTGGCCTTCTGGCTGCGGCCCAGGGGCAGCGCCAGCTCGATGTTGGCGTGCGGGCGCGGAATCACGTGCACCGACACCAACTCGCCCACCCGCTCGGCGGCGCGGGAGCCGGCCTCGGTGGCCGCCTTCACCGCCGCCACGTCGCCCCGGACGATGGCGGTCACATAGCCCCCGCCGATCTTCTCGTAGCCCACCAATTCGACCTTGGCGGCCTTCACCATGGCGTCGGCGGCCTCGACCATTCCGACGAAGCCCTTCGTTTCGATCAATCCGAGCGCATCAGCCATCGTTGCGTACCGTCCTTCCGAAAGTCGCTACTGCTTAATCCTTCTTGCCGGGCCCGGACTCTTTACCGGTCACCGACTGGAGCGCGGCCACCGCGGCCTGCGCCGCCGCGTCGATCTCCGCCTCGCCGCCGCACATGTAGAGCCGACCGTAGGCGCCATAGGGCGTCACGTCGACCAGGCGGACATCCGCGGCCTTCTCTGCCTCGTTGGCGGCCAGGGCGGCGTACGCCGCGGGCTCGCACTCCAAGATGAACAGGGACTGGCCGGGTTCGATCATCGAACCGAAGCGGATCTTGTCCAGGATCATCGCGTGCATCGGTTCGATGGCGCGGATGATCGTGTTGGAGACCAGCTTGGGCCTGATGCGATCCTCCTCCTTCACCCCCAGCGCGCGCAGGATCTCGTCGCCGGCGCTGCGGACCTCGCCTTTGTCCTCGCTGTGGACCTCGAGCATGCCGTAGGCGCGCTCGACGACGAGGGTGGCGGGCTGCACGCTGGTCTGCTTGAGCGCCACGTCGATCAGCCCGTGGATCGCCATCCCTGGCGCGATCTCCACGAACAGCGAGGCGACCCCCGGGACAGGGAAGTATCCCCGGCACGTGGTGCAGATGTGAGCGGCGAGCTGCGGCTGGAGGGAATCCAGGAAGACGTACGTCCGGAGCGACGTGGCCAAGCTTTTGCCCCCTCCCAGGAGCGAACACAGAACCAGTCGTATACCTAACGCAACGGTTGATTGACAAGCGCTGCGTTGGAAGTGACAAGGCGCGCCCCATGCGCCGCCTGTGGATCCTGCTCTTTGGCCTGATGGCTCCTGCCGCGTCCGCCCTCGCCCAGGAGGCAGCCGCGCCGTCGGAAGGGGTGGGGACCGCCTCCCTGCAAATAGAGGAGGAGCAGGACGCCAAGCCTCTGATGGTGCCGGTCTACCTGCCCCGGGCCGCGTTCCTGGGGGCGTATGTCAATGACGGGGCCCTCACCCCCCAGCTTCGGCTGCAGTGGCAGCACACCCTGATCCAGAAGAACCGCGATGCCTTCGTGGCCTATCTGGAGGGCGGCGGCGGGTTCGGGTTGTCGCTGCCCAACAACCTGCTTCCCTACGCCAACGGGCGGATGACCTCCCTGTACCAGCACGTGGCGCTGATCGGCCTTGGCTACAACGCCGTCTACAGCGACGGCTGGGCGTGGGGCTTCCAGGTCTTGACCGGGGCCCAGTGGTACGGGGGAAACTTCACCGACCCGCTGGTCCCCGACGAGCGACGGCTGGGCGGAACCGTGGAGGGCAGGGCGAACCTGGGGCTCAACATCGGTCCGGTTCGGCTGATGGCCTCCGCCGGGTGGGGCCAGCTGTGGGTGGTTCCGCGCAGCTCGGTCTCCGCCAGGTTCGTGGGCGGTCCGATCTTCGGGGTGTACGTCGATTGGCGCCCCATCGTCTCCGGGCGCTGAGGTCGTTTTCTACAGTCTTGCGCCGTCTTGGCGGCGCCGCCTAAGTTGTAACCCTCCGACACACACGGGAGCATGCGTTGTCTCTGACCGCAGAAGCGTACGGCCTTACGGATGTTGGTCGGAAGCGCCAGCACAACGAAGACGCCATGTTGGTGGATGCCGCCCTGGGCCTCTACGTGGTGGCAGATGGCATGGGCGGACACGCGGCCGGGGAAGTGGCCAGCGCGCGCGCCACCGAGGTGGTCCGTCAGCATGTGATCACCAACCGCCAGGTCCTCAAGGAGCTGGCGGCCAACCCCACCCAGGCCAACCGCAGCTCTGGCGCGGCGCTGGTGGAGGTGGCGGTGCAGCGGGCCTGTGCGGACATCTACCGGATGGCGGCGGCGGACGCGGCCAAGCGGGGGATGGGCACCACCTTCGTGTGTCTGGTGATCGCCGGCAGCAAGGGCGTGATCGGGCATGTGGGCGACTCGCGGGTGTACCTGATCCGCAACGGCCAGTGTCACCGGCTGACCGAGGACCACACCCTGGTCGCGGCGCAACTGAAGGCCGGCACCATCACCAAGGAGCAGGCGGCCACCTCCCAGTACCGCAACGTGATCACCCGCGCGGTGGGGATCCAGGAGTCGGTGCAGGTGGACACGCTGATCGTGGACCTGCTCCCCGGCGATACGTTTATCCTCTGTTCGGACGGCCTCCACGGGTACCTCCAGGACGAGGAGGTCGCTCCAATCGCCGCCGCGGTGGTGCTCAAGGAGCTGCCCAAGAAGTTCATCGCCCTGGCCAACGAGCGCGGCGGCAAGGACAACATCACCACGGTGGTGGTGGCCATCTCCGGGGACGCGGTCTCCGCCGAGGAGTCCGCCGAGGCCCAGTCGCGGATGGAGGCGCTGCGGAAGATCCCGCTCTTCCGCCACCTGACCTACAAGGAGCAGACCGCGGTCCTCTCCATCGCCACCACCCGCACCTATCCGGGGGGCCGGGAGATCGTGGTCGAGGGCCAGCCGGGCGAAGAGCTGTTCGTGGTGATCCGCGGACGGGTGGCGATCGAGAAGGGCGGGGTGGAGATCGCCGAATTGCGCGCCGGCGGCCACTTCGGGGAGATGGGGCTGATCGACAACGCCCCAAGGTCCGCCACCGTGCGCGCCGCCGAGCCCACCCGGGTGATGGTGATCTCCCGCTCGGACCTGATGAACCTCATGAAGCGGGAGTCGATCCTGGCGGTGAAGCTGCTGTGGAGCTTCGTCCAGGTGCTCTCAGACCGGCTGAGGGCCACCAACTCGGAGCTCTCCGAGGCCCGGCAGGAGCTGGCGGTGGCCCAGGCCATCCAGCCCTTCGCCGAGGAGTAGGGGAAGCAAACATCTCGTCAAGCGGTTGGAACCTCCGCTTCGGAGGCAGGGTCCTGCTCCGTGGCCCTTGAGGAGGGTGCGTTTGCGCGCGCGCTGGGCAGTCCCGCTGAGCCTGTTGTCCCTGGTGCTGGGGGTCGCGCTCGTCTGCCCAGGAGGCGAGGGGGCTGACCTCCCTTCGGGCGAATCCGACGCCGTCGCGGACGCGCCTCCGGTGGTCCGGGGGGAGGACCTGTTCACCACCGGGGAGGACGCGCTGACCCTGGAGGGGCGGGTGGTGGATCCCGCAGGCGCGCCGGTGGCGGGCGCGGAGGTGTCGCTGTCCGCCTCCGCGGAGGAGTTCGTTCTGGAGTCGCGCTGTCCGCATTGCGGCACCGCCCGGAGAAGCTGCACCGCCGCCGCCTCCTTCGATCATGTGGCCCATGCCTGGGAGGGTGAGCCGCCCCCTCCGCTGCTGCGCACCCGCACCGCCAGCGACGGACGGTTCCGCTTCCAGGGACTGCGCCGGGTCAGCTTTGCGGTCTGGGCGCGGGCGGACGGGTTCGGTGAAGGGGTCCGCGAGCGGGCCGCCCCGGGCGAGCCGCTGGAGCTGCGGCTGCCCCCGGCCCGGGTGTTGAGCGGCAGGGTGGTGGACGAGGAGGGCCGTGGGATCTCCGGCGCCCGCGTCGTCGCCCGCTCCCGGGTCCCGGTGCGCTACGTCGCCCAGTCCGGGGCGGAGGGCCGCTTCGCGCTGACGGTGGGCGACGGGCCCTTCTACCTGGTGGCGGACGCGCCGGGGCGGGTGGCCGCCGGTCGCAACCAGGTCTCGGTGGGCCAAGGCGCGGTGGAGCTGGTCCTGGCCAAGGAGCGCTCCTTGGAGGTGGTGGTCACCCGGGGCGGCGCTCCGGCGGACGCCGCGATCCGGGTGGTGGGCGACCACCTGGAACAGCTGGCCCAGACCGAGGGCGGCTATCTGAAGCTCACCGGCCTGTCTCCTGGAGCGCTGAACGTCTTCGCCTCGGCGGGGACCCTGGCCGCCACCGCCCACGTGGAGCTCCGCTTGTCCTCCACCCGCGTCGAGCTGGTGCTGGGGGAGGGCGGAACCCTGGCGGTGACCGTGCTGGATCCCTCCGGTCAGCCGGTCCCCCAGCCCAAGCTCACCTTGCTGGCACACCAGCAGGTGGTGGCCGAGGTCCAGGCCTCCACCGGCGAGCGGGTGCTGCTGGGGCCGGTGCCCCACGGCGCCTATGGGCTGACTGTCCGGGCCCCCGGCTTCACCGACCAGCAGGTGGAGGTGCAGCTGGAGGGTGGGGAGCGGAGGCTGGATGTGGTGCTGGAGCCGGGCGCGGTGGTCAGCGGCCGGGTGGTGGATGAGTACGGCCGCCCCGCGGGCGGGGTGATCGTCAACGTCTCCCCCACCGGAGAGGGAGAGACCACCGGCCCGGACGGGCGCTTCTCGATCACCCTCCCCATGGCCGGGGTGTACGAGCTCAACGCCCACCACTCCGACTGGGGCGGCACCGACGCCCAGGTCACCGCGCCGGCGCAAGGGGTGGAGCTGGCGCTGCAGTCCAAGGCCGGAGTCCGGGCGCTGATCACCTCGGAGGGGGTGCCCCTGGAGGGCGCCTCGGTGCTGATGCGCGGCGGGCAGGACGTCTTCTTCAGCGACCGTCCCTCGGGCGCCGACGGGGTGGCGCTGATGCGGGGGCTGCCTCCCGGCGAGTACCACGTGGGCGTCACCCACCCCGACCACCTCCCCTCCGCCTTCCAGCGGGTGATCCTCCCGGACGGGCAGACGGTGGAGGTGACCTTCGCGCTCTCCCCCGGCGCCCGGATCAAGGGGCAGATCCGTGACGAGCACGGGCGCCCGATCCCCGGGGTGGCGGTGATTGCCCTGGGCCACAACACCGTGGGCGGCGAGCCGGTGACCACCACCGGGGAGGGGCGGTTCGCGCTGGGGCCGCTGCGCCCGGACAGGGTCTACCGGCTGCAGATCACCCACCCCGACTACCAGTCCCCGCCGGTGGTGACGGCCCGGGCCGACGGGCCGGAGCTGGAGATCACGCTGCAGGGCAAGCAGCGCTTCTCCGGCAAGGTGGTGGGCAGGGGCCAAGGACCGGTCCCGCGCTTCACCGTGGATCAGCAGCAGTTCACCGCCCCGGATGGACGCTTCGAGGCGATGTTGGCCGCGGAGCAGGGACAGGTGACCTTCGTGGTCAGCGCGCCCGGCTACGTGGCCGAGGCCTTCACCCTCCCGGCCCTGCCGCAGCTGGGGACGCTGGAGCTGGACCCCAGCCCCAGGATCAGCGGACGGGTGGTGGATCCCTCTGGCGCTCCGGTGGCCGACGCCCAGGTGGGCTGCGAGCTGTGCGACTCCGGAGCGCTGACCCGCGAGGACGGCCGCTTCGAGCTGTCCGCCGCCGGCGACGGCGAGTTCGAGGTCACGGCCCGCAAGGGCAACCAGGCTGTGACTGTGCGCACCCGCCCCGGTGAGCCGCTGGTGCTGCAGCTGCAAAACGGCGCCACCGCCCGGCTGCGGGTGTTCGACGCGCTGGGCAATCCGGCCCCGGGGGAGGCGGTGGAGGCCTCGGACCAGCAGGGAGGCGCGCGCACCCTGGTCACCGGCGCGGACGGCACCGCGACGGCCTCCTTCCCGCCGGGGCAGTACTTCTTCCAGCTCACCCGGCAGACCCAGGCAGCGCTGCGGTTGAGGGTGGACGAGAGCACCCAGGAGATCGTGCTGGGCGCGGCGCCGGGGACCGGATCGCTCCAGGTGCAGGTGGCCGGGCACGGCTTTGTGGTGTGGGTGGTGCCCGGGCACCACGAGTCGGTGGCCGATCCCCAGCTGCAATTCCTGGCCGCTCCCCGGGCCTATGTGGCGCAGTACGTCCGCAACCAGGTGGAGTTCACCGGGCTGGCGCCGGGCGAGTACACGGTGGTCGCCGCCCCCGGGTACCGCAGTGAGGCCACGCTGCGGATCGGCCACGCCCAGGTGACCGCGGGCCAGAAGGTGGTCAACCTCCGTTAGGAGGCTACAGGCCGTAGCGCCCGCTAAGCGGGAACCGCCTCACCGGCTCCTGGGGCGGGCCGTCCCCGGCGACGCGCCCCCGCGCCTCAGTCGCGTTCGCCCGGGACGTCGGTTGCCTCCAGCGTGGCGACCAGCCGATCACTCAGGGCGATCAACGCCTCGGCGGTCCTGGAGGCCTTGGCGTCTCCCGCGCGGGCAAACGCCATCATGGCCAGACGCAGCAGGGTCCGATGGGTGGTCATTTTGAGGCGTGGACGCCCGGCATCCTTGAATCGCCTTGATCCAGGTCAACGGGCTCCGGGCGTCAGCGTCGCCGGAAGAGGAACTCCAGCTCGTTCCCGGCGCGGTTGGGGAAGCTGTCCGCGGCGGTGGTCAGCCGCTCGATCTCGAAGAGGGGGGCAAACAGCCCCCGAAGCTCCCCCTCGTCGGTGGTGCACGGCGGGCCTCCGGGGCGGCCGTGGGCGTAGAAGAGCCCGAAGAACACGCCCCCCGGACGCAGCACGGCGTGCACCATCTGGGCGTACTCGGCGCGCCGCGACGGATCGATGGCGCAGAACGAGGTGTGCTCCAGCGCGCCCTCAAAGGCGCCCGGGTGGCTCTGGGCCAGCAGGAACACATCCTGCTGCAGCGCCTCCAGCGGGATCGCCTGGTCCCGGGAGGCGGCGCGGATCGCCTTCACCGCCTCCTCTGCAAAGTCCACCGCGGTGACCACGTAGCCGTTTCGGGCCGCCTCCAGCGCGTCATGGCCCCGTCCCGCGCCCAGCACCACCAGCGGCGCGCCGCGGCGGACCGGTGAATCGGCCAGCAGGCGGACCAGCGGCGGGGCCGGGCGCCCCTTGTCCCAGCCGGTGTCGCTGGCCCGGTAGAGGTCGTTCCAATAGTCGGGATGCGAGAGGTCGGGGGTGGCCAATGAGGGTCCAGGGAGGGGGCCGACGCAGTTGCGCCGGTGGGGAGTGGGGCATATGCAGACCACATGTCCCGAGGGTCTCTCAAGGGTCGGCGGATCGCGGTCGGCGTGGGTGGAGGCATCGCGGCCTACAAGGTCTGCGATCTGGTCCGGGAGCTGGGCCGGGCCGGCGCGCAGGTGCGGGTGGCGATGACCAGCGCCGCCCAGCAGTTCGTCACCCCCCTGACGTTCCAGTCGCTCACCCGCAACCCGGTGCTCACCGACTATTTCGAGCCCGGCCAGGAGGCGCAGTTTGGCCACCTGCACCTGGCGAAGTGGGCCGAGCTGTTCCTGATCGCGCCCGCTACCGGAGACCTGCTGGCCCGAATCCGGGCCGGGATGGCCAACGACGCGGTGACCACCTCGCTGCTGGCCTTCGGCGGTCCAGTCTTGCTGGCCCCGGCGATGAACGTGGCGATGTGGGAGAACGCGATCACCGCCGACAACGTCCGGGCGCTGCTCTCCGAATCGCGCTACCGGATGGTGGGACCGGGGGTGGGCCTGATGGCGGACGGAGACACCGGTCCCGGCCGGCTGGCCGAACTGCCTCAGATCGTGGACGCCGCCGCGGAGCGCTTCGGGCGCGGGCCGCTGTCCGGCAAGCGGGTGCTGATCACCGCCGGGCCCACCCGGGAGTATCTGGACCCGGTGCGCTTCATCTCCAACCCGTCCACCGGAAGGATGGGGCTGGCGCTGGCGCAGGAGGCCAGGGCGCGGGGGGCGGAGGTGACAGTGGTGTTGGGGCCGGTGCCCACGCTCGAAGACCAGGACGGCCTGGAGGTGGTGCCGGTGGTCAGCGCCGAGGAGATGGCCGCGCAGGTGCTGGCCCGGGTCGCGGACTGCGAGGTGTTCATCGCCACCGCCGCGGTGGGGGACTACCGGGCGGAGGAGATCGCCGGACAGAAGCGCAAGAAGGCGGAGGGCCCGGAGACGCTGACCCTGGTCCGGACCCCGGATGTGCTGGCCCAGGCGTCGCAAAGAGTCTTCGCCGCGGCCCGGCGTCCGCTGCTGGTGGGCTTCGCCGCCGAGACCGAGCGGGTCCTGGAGCACGCGCGCGAGAAGCTGGTCCGCAAGAGCCTGGACTTCATCGTGGCCAACGACGTCACCGCCCCCGGGGCCGGCTTCGGAACCCACACCAACCAGGTGACGGTGGTGGATCGGGCCGGGGGGGAGACCCCGTTCGGAGGCACCAAGCGGGAGGTGGCGGCCAGGCTGTGGGACCTGCTGCAGGCGCACCTGCCCGGCCCGGGTGCCGAGGCCGGGAAGGGGCCAGGCTAGGTCCCTCCAGCCCGGCTTGGTCCCCCCAAGGCGCGTGGTAAAGGTCCCCCCCGCCCCATGACGCTTCCGCAGAACCCAGACTCCCCCGAACCCTCCTCCGACGAGCCGTCGCTTCGGGAGGTGCTCTCCGATCTCCGGGCCCACCTGCTGTGGCAGCAGACCGAAGGGGGACGGCTGGTGATGGTGGATCACGCCGCCCGCAAGGCAAAGGCGACCGCCGGGGCCACTGCCGTCCCCGGGCTGCCGTCCCCTGGACGCCCGGCGCCCCGCCCTCCACCGACGCCGCTTGCGGGCGACCGGGCTGCCGTTCCCGCCGCCTCCGCCGCCCCCTCCGCCGAGCTGGCCGCGCTGGGAGAGAACCCGACCCTGGATGAGATCCGCCGGGTGATGGGGGACTGTCGTCGCTGTCGGCTGTGTGAGGGCCGCAAGACCATCGTCTACGGCTCGGGGAACCCGCGCGCCAGACTGGTCTTCGTGGGCGAGGGGCCGGGAGCGGACGAGGATCAGCAGGGCCAGCCCTTCGTGGGCGAGGCCGGCAAGCTGCTGACCAAGATGATCGAGGCGATGGGGTTCACCCGCGACCAGGTCTACATCTGCAACGTGGTGAAGTGCCGTCCGCCCAACAACCGCAACCCGGAGTCCGACGAGGTCGCCGCCTGCGAGCCCTTCCTCCAGGCGCAGCTCAAGGCGATCCGGCCGGAGGTGATCGTGGCCCTGGGCAAGTTCGCCGCCCAGACCCTGCTGCGCGATGACACCGCGATCAGCCGGATGCGCGGGCACTGGCGCGAGTACCAGGGCATCCCGCTGATGCCCACCTTCCATCCCGCCTACCTGTTGCGCAGCCCCAACGAGAAGAAGACCGTCTGGGCGGACCTGCAGCAGGTGATGGCCCGGTTCGGGAAGAAATGATGAACGGAACGCTGGAGACCCACTGGATCGACAGCCGCGCCCTGGAGGGGAACCCGCTCCGCGATCCTTCCCGGCGCGAGCTGCGGGTGTACCTGCCCCCCGGCTACGCGCAGGAGAACGGGGCGCTGCCGGTCGTCTACTTCCTGCATGCGTTCGGGAACAGCGGGCGCAGCTGGACCCACTTTGGCGGCTTTGGCCCCACCGCCCTGGAGCGGCTGGACAAGCTGGTCTCCCAAGGCACGATCCCCCGTTGCATCGGGGTGTTCCCGGACGGGTGGACCGCGCTGGGCGGGACCCAGTGGATCAACACCCCGGCAGTGGGCCGGTACAGCGACTACCTGGCGCAGGACGTGGTGTCGTTCGTGGACCGCACCTATCGGACGGTGCCGGATCGTCTGGCCCGGGCGGTGCTGGGCCACAGCTCCGGCGGTTACGGCGCGCTGGCGATGGGACGCAAGCACCCCGAGCTGTTCGGGCACGTCGGCTCGCACTCCGGGGACGCCTACTTCGAGTACTGCTACCTGCCGGATCTCCCCAAGGCCGCCGCGGCGCTGCTCAAGTTCCCGGACGTGGGCGCCTGGTTCGCGGATCTGCTCAAGCGGGCGGCGGAGACCAAGACCCGGGGAGACGACTTCCCGGTGATCAACATCGTGGCCATGGCTGCGCACTACTCGCCCAAGGTGGGGGAACCGCTGAACGTGGAGCTCCCCTTCGAGGAGGACACCGGCCGGATGCGGCCGGGGGTCTGGGCGCGCTGGCTAGAGCAGGATCCGGTGCGCTTCGTCCGCCAGCACGCCGAGGCCTTCCGCGGCCTGCGCAGCGTCTTTGTGGACTGCGGCTCGCGCGACGAGTTCAACCTCCGGTGGGGAGCCCGGATGGTGGCCCGGGCGTTGTTCGACAACGGCGTCGAGCACGTTCACGAGGAGTTCGACGACGGCCACTCCGGCGTCGGCTACCGCTTCGAGCGCTCGCTGGCGTACCTGGTCCCCCGCATGGTCGCCACGCCCTAACCGGCGCACCGCATCAATAAAGGGGACAGGCTACATTTCCTGGCCCGGGGATTGCGTGCGCGTTGCCTCAGGGGACAGGCGTCGGCGCCTTGTTGGGCACCGGCAGCCGGTAGTGAACCTGAAGGAACTCGGGGGCGGGAGGAATCGCGACGGAGCAGGGAAGCTGGATCGGGCCCTCGGTGGACTCGGAGATCAGCACCGGTACGCTGCTCTTCTCCGCGCACAGCCTCCGCACCTCTGCGTACACGGACGGGCCTTCGGTGATCCGCCGTCCCGCCAGTTGGAGGACGCGCGACGGGTCCCGGATCCGATCACAGGAGGACGCCTCCACCGCGCTGCTGCCCGGGCTGGTCGGCGCGCAGGACTGCTGCAGCACACGCCGCAGGGCCAGCTCTCCGAGGTACCGGTTGAACTCCGCTGGAGCCTCGGTGCCCCGCTTCAGCTCCACCCCGGCCTGGGTCAGCGAGGACAGCAGCAGCTCCGAGGTCCGGGTCCCCGGGGAGGCCAGGGCCCGGGCGCGCGCCTCGGCGTCGGAGCCGGCCAGCTCGCCCAGCGCGCTGAAGTACTGGTCGGAGGAGTACCGGCCGTCGGTGGCGCGCTCGAAGACATTGCGCCACAGGGAGAACAGATCCCGGGTGGGCTGCTTCTGCCGGATCGCCGCCTCGCTAAAGAGGGTCACCGCGGCAGCGCAGTCATCCACCTGGTGACTGCCCAGCAGCGCCGCGCTGGCGGAGGCCTCCGCCGCGCACCGGGAGACCGCCAGTGACAGCTCGGTCTGCGCGCTGGCCGCGTCAATCAAGTCCAGCTGCCGCAGCGCCCGGAGGGCGAAGGCGTCGGTGGCGCTCTCCTGCAGCCACTCCTCGGCGGCGCTTTGCGGGCGGTACAGCTGCCCCATCCACAGGTGCCCCGCCTGGTGCGCGGCGAAGCGGAAAAGCTGGTGTTCCACCCGCGCGGCGCGAGCGGCCACGTCCTGCTCCCCCAGCCCGATCCGCATCTGCAACGTGCCGGGGAGGGTGCCGCCGCTGAGGGTGATCCCCCCCTCCAGCGTCGGCTCCCCGAAGCTGAGGAACACCACCGGAGGCGCCGCCAGCGCCTTCCCGGTCCGGGCCCGGTACACGTCGAACAGCAGCGGCAGCAGGGTCTCGGTCCGCTCGCGCAGCCAGACCGGGAGCCCCGCGTCGATCACCCCGATGAAGTGCTCCTTCACCACCGGCTGCGTCTTGCCAAAGTAGGCGTAGGTCCCGGTGCCAGTGGACAGCCACCAGCCGCTCTCCGAGAACACCTTGCCGCCGATGATCGCCCGCTCTCCGGGCAGGGGCAGGAACTGGAACACCAGCGGGACCTGCAGCCGCTGGCTCAACGCCACCGCGCCCTCGCAGCCATTGGCTCGGCACGGAACCAGGTTCAGGTGCCCGGTGAAGACCAGCCGGCTGCCATCGGCGAAGCGCACGAAAAGCGGGTGGCCTCCGGTGGGCGGCAGCTCATCCTCCGGGATCTCCAGCACCAGGGTGTCGAACGAGGCCTCGGTGCCGGGAGTGCTGACCCGGGTGGTCCCCTCCTGCAGCACCACCTGGGCCTCGGCGGGGCTGATCACCCGCCAGCGGTCACGGTACGGATAGTCCTCCCGCTCGAAGATCGCCTCCACCGCCGGCTGGCGGAATTGGTACACCACCCCCCAGCGGTTGGAGCCGGAGTCCTGGTGTTGGAGCGTGACCTGGATCGGCGCCAGACCCTTGGGGTTGTCCAGCGGGTCGACGGTCCGCCGGGGGCACCCGGCGAGGACCAGCACGGCGAGGCAACAGAGCAGGGGAGAGGGTCTCATCCTGCGCCGCTTCTAACACCGGGTTCGGTGATAAGCCCCGGCCCATGTCGGACGATCTCTACGGACTGTCACGTGTTGTGGATGAGCCCGGGGCGCTGCCCCAGCGGGCCCGCCGGCTGGACCCGTCCTTGCCGCTGCGCGAGTCCGAGCTGCTGATCGAGGTCGAGAGCCTCAACGTCGACGCGGCCTCCTTCAAGCAGATCAAGGACGCGGCCGGCGGCGCTCCGGAGCAGATCCTGGAGACGATCCGGGGGATCGTCCGCGAGCGGGGCAAGCTGCAGAACCCGGTCACCGGATCGGGAGGAATGCTGATCGGGCGGGTGAAGGAGATCGGCCTCCGGCATCCGGCGCGCGGCCAGCTCCAACTGGGCGACCGGATCGCCACCCTGGTCAGCCTGACCCTGACCCCGCTGCAGATCGACTCGGTGAAGGCCCTGCACGCCTCCATCGACCGGGTGGACATCACCGGCCACGCGATCCTGTTTGCCAGCGGGCTCTACGCCCAGCTCCCCCCCGACTTCTCCGAAGCGCTGGCCCTGGCCGCCCTGGACGTGTGTGGCGCCCCGGCGCTGGTGGCCCGGCATGTCCGGCCGGGGATGACGGTGGCGGTGCTGGGCGCCGGCAAGAGCGGCGCGCTCTGTCTGGCCCAGGCCAGGAAAGCCGGGGCCCGGCAGCTGATCGCCCTGGACATCTCCGCCCCCGCGCTGAAGCTGCTCTCGGACATCGGCCTCTGCGATCAGGCGCTGACGGTGGACGCCACCTTGGCGGTGGGGGTGCTGGGGCAGGTGTCGCGCGCCACCGGCGGGAAGCTGTGCGATCTGGTGGTGAACTGCGCCTCGGTCCCGGGCACCGAGATGGCCAGCATCCTCTCGGTGAAGGACGGGGGCACGGTGATCTTCTTCTCCATGGCCACCAGCTTCTCCGCCGCCGCCCTCGGCGCGGAGGGGGTGGGCAAGGACGTGTCCATGCTGATCGGCAACGGCTACGTGCCCGGCCACGCGGCGCTGACCCTGGAGCTGCTGCGCGCCGAACCCCGTCTGCGGGCGCTGTTCGAACAGCGCTACGTCTGACCCATACCCATCGCCCAGGTGGACCAGGCGCCGGGCGGCTGGCCCGGGAGCTGAGGGAGGGCTCCTCGCGGCTGCTCGCGCTCTCCCGAGGGTGAAGGGGCGAGGTCCCCTCTTGCCGCACTGCGCCAGCCTGGAGTCGACGAACGACCGTCTGGTGAATGGAAATCAGGGGCCCGGTCGGATAATGCCTGACCATGGCAGGGCTCTTCATTGACGACGCGCAGCTCGCCGAGGCGCGGCGGCTGGCGCATGAGATCACCAACCCCATCTTCGACCTGATCGAACGCAACACCACCGTCTCCACCGAGCGGACGGTGCTCCGTCTCTTCGGCCTCAACGGCGCGGGCGCGGGTGGGGTGCCGCTGGTCAACCTGATGGTGGACAAGCTGCACGCCGCCGGGGTGCTCAACCGCGGCGCCGCCTACTGGTACGGGCGGGCGCTGCACCTGGGCGCGGCCAGTCCGTTGGACGCGGTGGAGCGGTTGACCGCCCTCTCCGCCGCCGATCTGGGACCGCTTTCGCCAGAGCTGGAGGCGAACCTCCGCGCCGAGGTCCGCGCCGAGGCCCGCGCCGCCGTCGGGGAGCTGCAGCGACGGATCGCCGAGCGGGAGGCGCTGAGGGCCGAGTTCCCGATGTCCCCCACGCCGCACAAGTACGTGATCGTGGCCACCGGCAACATCTACGATGACGTGGATCAGGCCCGGGCCGCGGCGCAGGCGGGCGCGGATGTGATCGCGGTGATCCGCTCCACCGCCCAGTCGCTGCTGGACTACGTGCCCCACGGCGCCACCACCGAGGGCTACGGCGGCACCTACGCCACCCAGGAGAACTTCCGGATCATGCGCGAGGCCCTGGACGAGGAGTCCCGGAAGCTGCGCCGCTACATCCAGCTGACCAACTACTCCTCCGGCCTGTGCATGGCGGAGATCGCGTTCTGCGCGGCCTACGAGAAGCTGGACATGCTGCTCAACGACGCGATGTACGGAATCCTGTTCCGGGACATCAACATGCGCCGGACGTTCATCGACCAGTACTTCTCCCGCCGGATCTGCGCCCTGGCCGGGATCATCATCAACACCGGCGAGGACAACTACATCACCACCGCGGACGCCTACGACTCGGCGCACACGGTGATCGCCAGCCAGTTCATCAACGAATCCTTCGCCAAGCGCGCCGGGCTCCGGGACGAACTGCTGGGCCTGGGCCACAGCTACGAGATCGATCCCGCGCGCCCGGAGACCCTGCTGCTGGAGCTGTCCCAGGCGATGCTGGTCCGCCGCTGCTTCCCGGACGCGCCGCTCAAGTACATGCCGCCCACCAAGCACAAGGAGACGGACATCTTCTTCTCCCATGCCTACGACGTGATGGCAGACCTGGTGGCGGTCTGGACCCGGCAGGGGATCCAGCTGTTGGGGATGATGACCGAGGCCATGCACACCCCGCTGCTCTCCGACCGCTACGTGGCGCTCAAGAGCGCCGCCTACATCCACCGCGCCGCCCGGGGGATCGACGGGGAGTTCACCGTCAACCCGGAAGGGAAGATCGCCCAGCGCGCCCGGGAGGTGTTTGGAAAGGCGATGGAATTGCTGGGTGAATGCCACGGCGACGGGATCGTCGCAGCCATTGGCCGTGGGCGGTTCGGAGACGTGAAGCGCTCCGAGACCGGCGGCAAGGGGCTGGAGGGCGTGGTGGAGAAGGCCCCCGACTACTTCAATCCGTTCCTGGAAATCCTGGAGGCATGACCATGAAGTTCACCTTCGCAGTGCTGGCCCTGATGCTGACCGCCTCGGCGGACGAGCTGGCCAAGACCCAGGTCGACGCGCTGGACCTGATGGCCCCCGCCGCCTGGAAGCGCACCCTCACCGAGGGGACCACCCGCTTTTCTGCCCCCTCCGGGGAGGCGTACTTCGAGCTGGACGTGGGCACCGTGCAGCGCGAGGGCGGGATGCCCGCCGAGGAGTGCCTGGGGAAGATCCTGGGCGGGCTGGGCAGCGAGGGCTTCGAGAAGCTGACCGTGGGCGGCAAGCCGGCGGCGCGTCGGGTGCTGGTGGACACCGACGAGGCGGGCAAGAGCTACACCACCTACTCCTATGTGGGGTGCAGCGGTCGCACCACCTGGTCGCTGCAGTTCCACATGCTGGACGCGAAGAAGGACCGGTACGCCAAGGTGGCGGAGCAGGTCGCGCGCAGCATCCACTACGCAAAGGGAAAGTAGATGGCCAAGGAGAAGCAGCTCCTTCGGGCGTATGGGGACCGTCGGGACGACGGGATGGTGCAGCTGTCGTTCACCTTCCCGATCCCGCTCTCCGAGCGCGCCAAGGAAGCCGCCTTGCAGTTCGTGAAGAAGATGGGCTTTGCCGACGTGAAGGTGCACTCGGCCGAAGCGGTGGCGGACCACTTCACCTTCTTCATCGTCTACGCCCGCAGCACCCTGAGCATCGACTTCGCGGAGATCGACGTCCCGGAGCTGGTGGTCCAGAAGATGGACTTCGATCAGGTCAACCAGGTGATCGAAAAGCAGATCGGCCGCAAGCTGGTGGTGTTCGGCGCCTGCACCGGGACCGACACCCACACGGTGGGGATCGACGCGATCTTGAACATGAAGGGCTTCGCCGGCGACTACGGGCTGGAGCGTTACCCCGGGTTTGACGCCTACAACCTGGGCAGCCAGGTCCCCAACGAGGACCTGATCCGCAAGGCGATCGCCAAGAGCGCGGACGCGATCCTGGTCAGCCAGGTGGTGACCCAGCGCGACGTGCACAAGGACAACTCGAGGCAGTTCATCGACGCGGCCAAGGCGGCGGGGATCCACGGCAAGATGCTGCTGCTGCTGGGCGGCCCGCGGGTGGATCACAAGCTGGCCACCGAGTTGGGCTTCGACGCCGGCTTCGGTCCGGGCACCAAGCCGTCGGACGTGGCGAACTACGTGGTGCACTCGGTGTTGCGCAAGCAGGGCAAGGGGTCCGGGACCACCCACTCCCAGGGAGAGCCGACGTGAAGACCCTGCTGCGGTTGAGGATGGGCACCCACGACGCTCACTATGGCGGCAACCTGGTGGACGGGGCGCGGATGCTGGCCCTGTTCGGGGACGTGGCCACCGACCTGTGCATCCAGCATGACGGGGACGAAGGCCTGTTCCGCGCCTACGACTCGGTGGAGTTCCTGGCGCCGGTGTACGCGGGGGACTTCATCGAGGCTTGGGGGGAGATCGTCCAGGTGGGGAACACCAGCCGGAAGATGAAGTTCGAGGCCCGGAAGGTGATCCGCCCCCGGTTTGACGTCTCCGAGTCCGCCGCCGATCTGCTGGCCGAGCCGATCGTGGTCTGCCGCGCCAGCGGGACCTGCGTGGTGCCCAAGGACAAGCAGCGGGTGTCCCGATGAGCGCGCTGCCCCCGATGGTGATCACCGCCGCGATGATCGGCGCCGAGACCACCCGCGAGCAGACCCCGTATCTGCCGATCACCGCGGAGGAGATCGCCGAGGACGCCGCCCGGTGCCGGGAGGCGGGGGCGGCGATGGTCCACCTGCACGTGCGCAAGCCGGACGGGACCCCTTCCCAGGACGCCGAGCTGTTCCGGGCCGCGATCCGCGCCATCCGCCGCAAGTGCGACATCCTGGTGCAGGTCTCCACCGGAGGCGCGGTGGGGATGAGCGTGGACGAGCGCTGCGGCGGGCTGACCCTGCAGGGCGAGGACAAGCCGGACATGGCCACCCTCACCACCGGGACGGTGAACTTCGGGGAAGAGGTGTTCTGGAATCCGCGGCCCCTGGTTCGGGACATCGCCCAGCGGATCAAGAGCCTCGGCCTGCGTCCGGAGCTGGAGTGCTTCGACCTGGGGATGCTGGACGAGGCCCGCTACCTGAACAAGCAGGGACTGGTGGAGTTCCCGGCGCACTTCGACTTCGTGTTGGGAGTGCCGGGCACCCTGCAGGCCAGGCCGGAGGTGCTGGACTTCATGATCGCGTCCTTGCCCGAGGACTCCACCTGGACCGTGGCCGGCGTGGGCCGCCACCAGCTGCCGATGGCGGACCTGGCGGCCGAGAAGGGCGGCAACGGCCGGGTGGGCCTGGAGGACAACATCTTCCTCTCCAAGGGGGTGCTGGCGAAGGGCAACTGGGAGCTGGTGGCGGACGCCGCCCGGCGCGCCCAGGCCAAGGGCCGCCGCATGGCCACCCCGCAGGAGGCCCGCGAGCTGCTGCGGCTTTGACTTTTCCAGGCGACACCGTCCGACCCGGCGTGCGGTCGTCCTGCTGTCCGGGAACGAGCCCACAGGAGGACCCGGCCGGGTTTCGTGACGGGCCCCGCTACCCGTTGGCTGGCGACCCCCGCATCTTGATCTCCGGGGGGCTCAACCCCCTTGAGGGCACCAGCCATGTCCGTCGGTCAGCGCAGGATGAGGGTCGGGATCTCCGGCTCGTATGGAGGCTTCAACCTCGGGGACGAGGCCATCTTGACGGCCATCCTCCAGGAACTGCGCGAGTCGCTGCCAGTGGAGGTGACAGTCTTCTCCCGGGATCCGGACGACACCCTCCGTCGACATGGAGTCGAGCACGCGCTGCATCTGCGCAGCCTCTCGCTGCGGGACACCCGCACGGTGATCTCGGGGCTGGATCTGTTGATCCTGGGCGGGGGGGGCATCCTCTACGACCGGGACGCGGACATGTTTCTGCGGGGGGTGAACCTGGCCCATGAGGTGGGCACCCCGGTGATGGTGTACGCCATCAGCGCCGGCCCGCTGGTGGAAATACCGGTGCGCGTGCGCGTGCGCGAGGCGCTGCAGCAGGCCGCGGCGATCACCGTCCGGGATCGTCACACCCAGCGCCTGTTGGAGGAGCTGGGGATCACCCAGCAGGTCCTCCTCACCGCCGATCCCGCGGTGCTGCTCCGGGCGGAGCCCTTGACCTGGGAGGAGATCTTGCGCTCCGAGGCGATCAACCCGGGGGCCCGCCTGATTGGCATCTCCGTCCGGGAGCCGGGGCCTGCCGCTCCCGATCTGAGGGTCGAGCACTACCACCGGCTGGTGGCCAACGCGGCGGACTTCATGATCGACCGGTTCGACGCAGAGGTCGTCTTCTTTCCCATGGAGCGGCGGGCGTTTGATGTGCAGCACAGCCACGGGGTGGTGGGCCAGATGAGCCATGCGCAGCGGGCCACGGTGCTCAAACGCGACTACACCCCGGGCCAGCTGGTCTCGTTGCTGGAGCGCTTCGAGTTCACGGTGGGGATGCGGCTGCACTTCCTGATCTTCTCGGCCCTGGCGGGCGTGCCCTTCACCGCGCTGCCGTACGCCACCAAGGTCTCCGGGTTCCTGGAGGAGCTGCAGCTGCGGACTCCGGAGCTGTCGGAAGTGAGCGCAGGTCAGCTGATCGCCATCATCGATCGGGCCTGGGATCAGCGGGAGCTGCTGCGGGCCTCCCTCTCCACGGGGCTGGTCGACCTCCAGCGGCGGGCGCACCGCAACAACCAGATCGCGGTCCAACTGCTGACCTTGTCCACCGCCCCCCAACTCCAGGAGCAGCCCGGGGCCTGAACCACTCCTTGGGAGAACGTGATGACGCGAGAGTCTGAGACGGAGATCCTGATCGTGGGAGGCGGACTGGGCGGCGTCGCGGCCGCGCTTGCCGCGTTGCGGCTGGGGAAGCGGGTGATTGTCACCGAGGCCTGTGACTGGATCGGCGGCCAGCTGACGACCCAGGCGGTCCCTCCCGACGAGCACCCCTGGGTGGAGGGCACCGGCTGCACCGCCAACTACCAACGCCTGCGGCGGGGCATCCGCGAGTACTACCGGCGCAACTACCCGCTGCGGCCCCAGGCCCGCTTCGACATGCAGCTCAACCCGGGTCAGGGCTGGGTCAGCCCGCTGTGCCACGAGCCCCGGGTGGCCCTGGCGGTGCTCTACGAGCTTCTGGCCCCCTATCTGGCCAGCAGGCAGGTGGAGCTGGTGCTCAACTGTGTCCCGGTGGAGGTGGAGCGGGAGGGAGATCGGGTGGGGGCGGTGACCTTCCTGGACGAGGCCGCCGGCGGGAGGTTCTCCATCCGGGCGCCCTATGTGCTGGACGCCACCGATCTGGGGGAGCTGCTGGCCCTGGGGCAGGTGGAGCACCGGGTCGGCGCGGAGAGCCAGGCCCAGACCGGAGAGCCGCACGCCCTTCCCGGGGCGCCGGATCCGCTGGATCAGCAGTCGGTGACAGCCTGCTTCGCCATGGACTACCTGCCCGGCGAGGACCACACCATCGAGAAGCCGGAGGACTACGCCTTCTGGCACGGCTATCGGGCGGACTTCTGGCCGGGTCCCCAGCTGGGCTGGACGTTCATCGATCCGATCACCCTGGAGGTGCGGAAGATGGCCGTCTTCGAGGAGCAGGTGGACCCGTCCTCGCGTGATCTGTGGAGCTTCCGGCGGATCTTCTACCGGGGCCACTATCCGCCCGAGCTCTTTCCCAGCGACATCAGCTTGGTGAACTGGCCCCAGAATGACTACTGGCTGGGGCCGCTGGTGGGGGGCACCCCGGAAGAGGGCGCCAGGCACCTTCGCGGCGCCCGGCAGCTGAGCCTCTCGTTTCTGTACTGGATGCAGACCGAGGCGCCGCGGCACGACGGTGGGGTGGGGTACCCCGGGCTGCGGTTGAGGCACGACGTGGTGGGCACCCGCGATGGGCTGGCCAAGCAGGTCTATGTCCGCGAAAGCCGCCGGATCCAGGCGGAGTTCACGGTGCTGGAGCAACACATTGGCGTGGAGGCCCGTGGATCCGTGGAGGGCGCCGAGGTCTTCCCCGACAGTGTGGGGACAGGGAGCTACCGGATCGATCTCCACCCCACCACGCGCCAGCGCACCTACGTGGACATCAGCAGCTGGCCCTTCCAGATCCCCCTGGGGGCGCTGATCCCGATCCGGGTGGAGAACCTGTTGCCGGCCGCGAAGAACATTGGCTCGACCCACATCACCAACGGCTGTTACCGGCTCCATCCGGTGGAGTGGAACGTGGGGGAAGCCGCCGGCGCGCTGGCTGCCTTCTGCCTGCTCAAGGGGCTGGCGCCGCGGCAGGTGAGGAACACGCCCAGGCTGCTGGCGGACTTCCAGCACCTGCTGGAGCACCAACTGGGCTTCGTCCTCGCCTGGCCCAATCCACGGGCGACCATCCGGTAGGGGTTGCCGCAGCTGGGGGCGCAGCGGATGCTGTGCCGATGCCGTCCTTGAGCACCCTGCGAGGGATGCTTCCTGCGGCAGGACCGGAGCGACTGGAACTGGAGCAGCATCTGCATCCGGACACGATGGAGCGGGGGAGGGGCTCCGGCTACGTGGCCGACTCACTGCTCTGTGCGCGGTGGGCCTTCGAGCAGGGCCCGTACGAACTCACCGTGAAGTCGGCGATCTCGCTGGGGGAGGACACCGACACCACCGCGGCGATCGCCGGTGGGGCGGCGGGTGCCCGGGATGGCGTGGCGGCGATCCCCGCCCGCTGGCGCGAGGGTCTTCGTGGCGAGGAGGAATTCCGGCCCCTCCTCGAGGCGCTGTGTAGACATCGCGGCGTCTAGGCCCCTGCGGCCAGCGCTCCAGCCGGAGCCCCGAAGCAAACGGCGTGCCCGGAAATGTAGCCTGTCCCCTTTATTGCCCCCTTTATTGACGCGGTGCGCTCAGACCGGGGAGATCTCCCGCTTCCTCCGGGGGCGTTCGACCCGCTTGTTGGCGGTGCGCTTGAGGGCGCGGGCCAGCACCCGGCGGGTGTCGCGGGGGTCGATCACGTCGTCCACCATGGCCAGGGCGGCGGTGCGGTAGATGCTGATGTGTTGGCGCAGGCCGGCGGCCAACTCTTCCTTCAGCGCCTTGGCCGCCTCCGGGGATTCTGCCTGGGCCAGCAGCTTGCGGGCGGCGATGGAGACCATCCCCTCCGGGCCCATCACCCCGATCTCCGCTCCGGGCCAGGCGACGATCAGGTCCGGCTCGTAGGCGCGGCCGTTCATCACGTAGTACCCGGCGCCGTAGCCCTTGCGCACCACCACCGTGAACTTGGGCACGGTGGCCGAGGCCACCGCGTACATCATCTTGGCGCCGTGCCGGATGATCCCCTGCTGTTCGACCTTGGTCCCCACCATGAACCCAGGGGTGTCCTGCAGGAAGAGCAGGGGGATGTTGAAGGCGTCGCAGAGGTTGATGAACCGGGCGGCCTTGTCGGAGGTGTTCACGTCCAGGATCCCGCCGTAGAACATGGAGTTGTTGGCCACGATCCCGATCGGATAGCCGTCGATCCGCGCCAGGCCGGTGATCAGGTTCCGGGCGAAGCGCCCCTTCATCGGGAAGAACCGGCGCTCATCCACCAGGGACAAGATCACCTTGTGCATGTCGAACGCCTGCCGCGGGTTCTCGGGGACGATCTTCAGGATCTCGTCGTCGCGCTGATCCACCGGCTGGGCGCTGGCCTTCCGGGGCGGGCGGTCCTCGCAGTGGGAGGGGAAGAAGGAGAGGTACTCGCGGATCGCCTCCAGGCAGGAGGGATCATCCGGGTACTCCGCGTCCGCCACCCCGGAGAGCTCGTTGTGGATCTTCGATCCCCCCAGCTCCTCCTCGGTGACCTTCTCTCCCACCACCGACTCCACCAGGTAGGGGCCGCCGATGGCCATCGAGCTGTTGCCCTTCACCATCGGCACGAAGTCCGCCAGGCCGGGGATGTACGCGGTGCCGGCGGCGCCAGGCCCCACCATCGCCGCCACCTGGGGGATCACCCCGCTCATCACCACCTGCTCGCGGAACAGGTAGCCGGTGTCGGCGAAGCCGGCCAGCCGCCGCGGGTCTATGTCTCCTCCCGCCTCCAGCCGCGCGCCGGCCGAGTCCACCAGCCAGACGATCGGGATCCGGCTCTTGAGCGCCATGTCCCGCAGCCGGGTCACCTTCCGCTCGCCGACCTCGCCAATCGAACCGCCCAGCACGGTGAAGTCGTAGGCGGCCACCGCCACCGGCCGGCCGTGGATCTCGCCCACCCCGGTGATCACCCCGTCCGCCGGAGTGGGGCGGGAGGCGTCCTCCTCCGAGGGGATCCGCCCCTCCGCCGCGGCCAGCGCGCCGTACTCTTCGAAGGTCCCGGGATCGAAGAGCAGCTGCAGCCGGGCCCGGGCGTCCAGCTTGCCGCGCGCGCGCTGGCGTTCGACCCGCTCGGTGCCGCCCATCGCCTCCTTCTCGGCGCGGATCCGGGCCAGCTCCTCGACGCGATCTTTCATCTGCATGGGGGAAGAAATAGCAGATTCCCCGCACCGCTCAGCGGCGGGCGCGCTTTCTGGGCGAGGCCACCTTCACCCGGTCCAACAGGGCGAAGTAGTCGTCCTCGGCGGCGTCGAAGGGATCGCTGAACAGGGCGCTCAGCTCGGTCCGCCGCAGGCGGCCCTCCCGCAGCGCCACGTCCAGCGCGTCCCCCAGCAGATAGCCAAGGGTGTGGCTGACCCCATCGAACACCTTGGCCTCGGAGGGGATCAGCTTCTCCCGGGCCACCTGGGTCCCGTCCTGCGCCGCCCGATGCGCCAGCACGTAGGCGGCCACCGACTTGGCCTGGCCGCGTCCGTGACGGAAGGTGTCCGCCAGGTCCGCGGGTCGAGGCGCCGGCCGGTCCGGGTGCACCAGCCGCGAACCGACGAAGCCCAGCGCCTCCTCCAGACAGCGGGCGTAGAAGGCCTCGCTCCGGGAGCGTTCGCGATCCATCCCCGGCCCCACGCACAGGTGGCGCACGAAGTGGGCGGCCTCCTCCGCGGCGTGGCTCAGCGACAGGGAGGCCAGGTACACCAGCCGGGCGCGCGGGATGTAGCAGCTGTCCCGATCCAGGAGCCGCTGCCTCAGCCCTCGAAGCTCCAGAGGCGTGAACCGGGCCCGCTGCTGCAGCCGCTCCAGCACGTCTGGATCGGCCACGCTGCACACCGCCACGGTGTCCACCTGATCCTGCAGGTCCACTCCCAATTGCCGGGCGATCAGCCGCGCCACCCGGCCGAAGGCGGGTGCCAGGGCGGAAGGGGGCAACAGCGCGTCTCCCGAGTCCGCCTCCACGTGATCCAGGAAGCTCTGCTGGGCCACCACCGGGGAGGTGTTGATCAGACACAGCTCGCCGTCGCGGATCCGCACCGCGGCGGCGCCGGGCGCCTCGCGGGAGGCACGCCAGTAGAGGTCCTCGCAGTTCTGGTAGACCACCAGCCCTCGCAGCGACGGATCCTCCAGCTGTGCGGTCACCGCCGCCGGGAGGTGACAGGGCGCGATGTGGTACTGGCCCATCAACACCAGCACCAGCGGCCGGTCCGGAGCGCTGGCCGCCGCCGCCACCTTCCGCGCCGCGTAGGCGTCCCGGATCGTCAGCGAGCGCGGCCCCTGGGCCCGCCGGTCGATGGCGATGGTCTGCAGCCGCTGCTCGCGGGCGAAGGCCAGCAGGGGTCGAAAGCCGCTCCAGATGCTGACCGCGTCGGCGCGGATCCCCAGCTGCTGCAAGAACAGCTCTTCGGGCAGCTCTCGCGCCAGGTAGGCGTCCAGCACCGTCTGGTAGCGCCCCTCCACCAGCTCCAGGGCGAAGACCACCCGCCGGCCCCAGGTGATCGCCGCACGGGCCAGCTCCAGGAACGCCTCCTGGGCGGTCCGGAGCGTGTGGTAGTCGCCCACGTAGATCACATCCGCGGTGCGCGCCTCCTGCAGCACCTGCTCGCGGGAGAGGGCGGTCTGATAGCGGCGCGTGCGCCGGCGATAGCGGGCCTCGTACTGACGGAACGCCTTGGAGGGGGTCTCCAACATCCTGGAGATCACCGCCTTCTGTTTTCGGAAGAGAGCGAGCTCGAGCGAGGGCTGCGCGCGCATGGAGTGGAGGCAGGGTCGCACCTTCAACGGGGCACCGCAAAAAACCGTCGGGCCACAGCTTGACTCCCGCACCGAGGGGGCGACGATGGCGAAGGTTTGAGCCTGCGCGCGACGACGTCCTGGATTCTCCCGGTGGCCTTGCTGTTCGCACTCCCGGTGCTGGCACAGCAGCGCGCGGCGATGTTCCACAACCCCCCGGCCCGGGTGAAGGCCTCGGACTCGCTGCGGATCGACGGGCTGTTGGTCAACGGCAAGGACCTCAAGACGATCTACGTCCGCTTCCGCAAGCAGGGCGGGGAGTACCGCGAGCTGGCGATGACCCTGCGCTACGGGGACCTGTACCGCGCCGAGCTGCCCTCCTGGGAGCTGGAGCCCCCGGTGATCGAATACTTCATCGAGGGCCAGCCCAGGCGCGGGGCCCGGGTCAGCCTGTTCATGAGCGCCTCGGCGCCCGCCCGGGTGCCGGTGCCAAGAGAGGTCAAGACCCCGCGGACGGGGGAGGGCGACCGGCGGGCCGAGGAGGAGCGGCGGGAGGCCGACCGCCGCGCCGAGGCGGATCGACGGGAGACGGAGCAGAGGGAGTCCGAGGGCCGCGCAGAGGCCGCGCGCCGGGAGGAGGAGCGGAAGGAGGCGGAACGCCGGGAGTCTGCGCGCCGGGAGTCTGACCGTCGCGAGTCCGACCGCCGGGAAGCGGAGCGGAAGCAAGCGGAACGCCGGGATGCTGACCGTCGGAACGCCGCCGACCGCCGGGCCGACTCCGAGAATCGCTCCCCGGTCCCACCGCCGCAGGACCCAGGTGACGACACCTCCTGGGCCCAGGAGCCGGAGCAGCCTTCGCCGAAGAAGCGCTCCGAGCTGGCCGAGGAGCTGGCGCTCTATGCGGCGGAGGACACCAGCGCCTCCCTGGGCCGGCATGGCACCGAGGTCCGCGAGACGCCGATCACCTCCACCGCCCTTGGCCGGAGCGAGATCCGCGCCCTGGGCGCCCGATCGCTGCCCGACGTGCTCCACGCGTTGGCGGGCCTCTTCGTCAGCCGGGACACCAGCGGGTTCCACCGGATTGGCGTACGCGGGATCCGCGCCGACGCCGAGGTGCTGGTGTTCCTGGACGGCCACCGCCTCAACCACTTCTACGACGGCCGGGCGCTGATCGACCTCCCGGTGGAGAACGTGGCCCGGATCGAGGTGGTCCGCGGCCCGTCCGCCGTGCGGGAGGCCTCAGGCGCGCTTCTGGCGGTGGTGAACATCTTCACCGACCGCGAGGAGGGCCTGCGCGTCGCGGCCAGCGCCGGGAACCTGGGGGCCTTCACCGGCCACCTCGCCGGGGGAACCTCGCTGGGGGAGGTGAGGGTGTCTGGGACCCTGGACCTGGTGCGCCACGGCGGCGCCGTCCGGCCGGTGGCGGAGGACTCGCTGGGCGCGGAGATGATCGACCAGGGCTACCTCCGGGACACCGCGCAGCCGGTGGGGACCACCCGCGACGACCGCTGGTTCCTCGGCGCCGGCGTCACCGCCTCGGTGGGGCAGCTCTCCGCCCAGCTGCGCTTTCTGGGTGAACAGCGCAACGCGCTGATCGGCCTCTTCGACACCCTGGGCGCCCAGTCGCCGCTGGGCTGGCGGGCGGTGCTGGGGGACGTCCGCTACCAGCGCGACCTGTCCCCCACCATCCAGCTGCGGGCCTCGGTGCGCGCGGACGAGCAGTCCACCTCCCGCCGCTATCAGCAGTCGCCAGGGGCGGGCACCTACTGGGACGAGGACTTCACCGGAGACCGGATCCTGGGCGGCTACTGCACAGTGCAGATCTCCTTTGGTGATCCGTGCCCGGAGGGCCACCTGTTCGCAGACGGCATCCTGGAGCAGCAGCGGGCCAGCGCCTTCGGGGTGGGGACCTCGGTGGAGACTGATCTCTCCCTGATCCCCACCAACCGTCTGACGGTGGGGCTCTCCGCGGACTACCGCTCGGTCTACGAACGGTCCACCTCCGTCAACTACCAGCCGGCCGACCTGCGGCTCACGCCCGGGGGGAGTCTGACCCCCTGGACCAGCAGCGTGCTGCAGGACCCCGGTCTGGCGCTGTCCCGCTTCGAGGGCGCCTTCTACGCCCAGGACGTGTGGACGATCATCGCCCCCTTGACCGTCACCGTGGGCTTCCGGGCGGATCTGGTGCAGGTGCCCCAGGTGGAGGACCCCGAGGCCCGGCCGCTGCGCTTCTCCGGCCGGCGGTTCATCCCCAGCCTCAACCCGCGGCTGGCGGTGGCCTACGCGCCCATCCCCTCGCTGGTGCTGACCACCCGCTATGGCCGGGCCTTCCGCGCGCCCACCCCCAGCGAGCTTCTTCCCACCACCCCGGACTCGGAGTTCAACGGGGGCCGCTTCACCGGCAACCCGCTGCTGGAGCCGTCCACGGTGGACACGGTGGACCTGGGGGCGGACCTGGTGCAGAGCGCGGGCGAGGCCCGGGTGCGGCTGCGCGCCAACGTCTTCTTCAGCTACCTCAACAACGCCATCGCCCCCACCGACATCTCCGGCAACGTGATCCCGATCAGCAACCGGCTGGGAGTCCGGGTGCTGGGCGCGGAGGCGGAGGCCCGGCTGGAGGTCACCGAGCGGGCACGGGCCTGGGTCAACGCCAGCTGGTTCCGCGCCGAGGATCTGGAGGCCCGCGAGCCGGTGCGGCTGCTCACCGACACGCCGCAGTGGCAGGTGAACGCCAACATCTCGATGCCGGTGGGCGACTGGCTCAACGTGGATCTGCTGCTGCAAAGCGGAGCCGAGCGTCGCAACCTGGGACGCACCCCGCTGGAGAACATCCGCCGCTGGCGGCTGCCGGCCTACAGTCTGATCGGCGTGCAGCTGCGCACCGAGCGGGTGTTCGAACACTGGGAGGCGTCACTGTCGGTGCACAACGCCTTTGCCTTCGACCTGGCCGACGACTCCTTCCGGATGGACCGGATGCCGGGCGGGGTCCCGCGCGAGGGCGTGGCCGGCCAGCTGACCTTGAGGGGGAGCTACTGATGCGCAAGTGGGCCCCGCTGCTGACCGTGCTGCTGGGCGCCGGCTGCGTCCAGTACAACGACCCCTGCGCGGTGGTGGAGGACGCAGAGGAGGAGATCGGCTTTCTGGCCCACGACGTCTACCTGGACCGCCCGTTTGCCCGGCACACCAACAACGCCCTGGGGCAGCTGGCGGCGGACGCCTTTTTGCGCCTGGGCGAGTCCTCGCTGGGACCCCCCGAATTGGGACTGATCAACGGGGGCGGGATCCGCGCCGAGGGCTTCTGCGTCTCCCGTCCGGTGCTGCCGCAAGGGCCGCTGCTCAACGGCGCGCTCCACGAGATCCTGCTCTTCGACAACACGGTGATCACCCTGGACGTGAAGGTCGCCGAGCTGGTGCAGATCCTGGTGGCAGGGGTGGACAACCTCTCCGACGCCACCCAGCCGATCGTGGGCGGGCCGGGCAACTTCATGCACCTCTCCTTGGGCAGTTCGCTGCAGTTGGACTGCTCCATCCCCGGGACCACGCCTTCGCCGGGGCGGATCACCGAGCTTCGGGTGGGCAGCCGGGTGCTGGTGCAGGGCAACGCGGTGGTGGCCGATCCGGAGGCGCTGGTGCGGGTGGCGATCACCGACTTCTTGATCAACTTCGGCGCCGAGACCCAGGAGGTGCTGCAGGGGCTGGACGCCGATCGTTCCCGGCGCCCGGCGCGCGGCGGGATCGACTCCGACCTGGCGGAGCGGGAGATGCGGGAGCGTCACGCAACCCTGGGCACGGCGCTGACGGTGGATCCGTCGCGCATCGTGTTCACAGGCTGTGCCCAGCCCAGCCCCCCCTGAGGGAGGGCCGGGGAGGGCGGGAGCAACAAACGGCGATCAGGTCTGGGAGCTGCCCGGCGTCGGAGGACGTGGGGCGCCGCTGAGCACATCGTTCAGCGAAGGCTTCCTCCTGATCTCCGCGCGCGAGATCTTCCAGGACTGCTGGACGATCCAGGAGATGGAGCGATCCTGACGGAGTGCTTCCCGCTGAATCTCGCTGAGCATCTCCTCGGGAAAGTAGAGCGACTGTTTCCGGTGATCACCGGGCATAGACCACCACTACTCCTCGCGGGTGTCCGGGAGCGCTTCGTCGCCCGGGCCCGAAACGTCGTTGACCGCGGGGAAGGCCTTGATCCGATCACGAGCGATCTTCCAGGCCTGCTGAACAACCCACGAGAGAGACCGGTCCTGCCGGGTCGCCTCTTCCTGGATCTCCTTCAGCATCTCCTCGGGAAAGTAGAGCGATTGCTTTCGCTTGTCGGTGCCAGCCATTGCGTCGATCTCCAGAAAGAGGCCCAGTCGGGATGTCGGTGCTGGACCTGGAGCGGTTATCCGACAGTCTCCCCCTCGGGTCAACGTTTTCGGCGGGTTCCGCGACCTTCTGCGCCCCGACGGCAGAGGCGCCGAAAAGGAAGCGCCCCGGCTCTTTCGAACCGGGGCGCTTCGGAAAGAGGGATCGCCGGAGTTCCGGCAATCCCGTGGACCCAGAGGGGGAGGGGGGGACCCCTAGGTCCAACACCAAATTCGATTTGCACTACCAACACCGATCAGCGCGCTGCGTATTTCACCGAAGTTTTGGGCACTTTCGGGCCTGCAGACAATGATAAGACGCGGGGCTGACAGCTTCAACAAACGACTGTCAAGCGGAAAAGGACGAGTGATCACCTCCGCTTCCGGTGTCGCATGTCCCGCAGAGCCCGCCGACCTCCCATTATCGAAGCGATCAAGGCCTCGCTCGAGCGCCTGGACCTGAGTCGCTCCGCCGGGCTGCTTGCCGTCTCCGGAGGGGCGGACTCGATGGCGCTGCTGTGCGCCACCCATGAACTAGCGCCCAGGTGGGGGCTTCGCCTGGAGATCTGCACCGTGGACCACGGCCTTCGCCCGGAGGCCTCCCATGAGGCTGCCCGGGTCGAGGAGGAGGCCTCCCGCCGGGGGCTTGCCTGCCACGTCCGCCGTGTGGCGGTAGGGCACCAGTCCGGGCTGGAGGCGCGGGCCCGGGTGCTGCGCGAGGCCCACCTGGAGGCAGTCCGCGCCGAGCGGGGGCTGGACTGGATCGCCACCGCCCACACCGCCAACGATCAGGCGGAGACCCTGCTGATGCGGTTGGGGCGTGGCGCCGGGCTGAGGGGGGCTGCCTCCATCCTGGAGCGTAAGAACGCCTTTGTCCGCCCGATGCTGGAGGTCACCCGCTCCCAGGTGGAGGCCTATCTGGCCCAGCAGGGGGTGGGCTTCGCCTCCGATCCGATGAACACCGACCCCGCCTTCCTGCGGGTCCGGGTCCGCCGCGGGGTGATCCCGGCGCTGACCGACGCGCTGGGAGAGGAGGCCGTCGTGCACCTGGCCCGCTTTGCGCGCCTGGCGGCCACCGACGATCAGACGCTGCGGGCCCAGGCGGAAGACGCGCTGACCCGGCTGCGGCTCTGCGACGGCTCGCTGGACACCGTGGGCCTCCGGGCGCTCTTGCCGGCGATCCGCTCCCGGCTGTGGGTCTCGCTGCTGGAGCGGCAGGGGTTCCCGGTCCACAGCCCGAGGCTGGAAGAGTTGGAGGACTGCCTGGCGAAGGGGGGCCATCTGGCCCTGGACCGGGAGACCCAGGTCAGGATGGAGGGCGGGCGCTTGCGCCTGATCGGCTCCGCTGCGGGATCCGCGGGAACCGACGCCTACCCGCTGACCCCTGGCCACCCGGTCCAGGACGCCGGCTCCGGCTTGACCCTGGCGCTGGTGGAACAACCGACTCCCGGGGTGTGGTCACTGCCAATCCCCGCCTCTTCACTGCCGGTGACGATTCGCCGCAGGCAGCCGGGCGACCGGGTGAGACTGCCCACCGGGCAGACGTCCAGGCTTCAGGATCTGCTGGTCAATGCCAAGGTTCCCCAGGAGCGGCGGGACGGGTTGCCAGTGGTCGTCTCAGCCGGCGGGGAGATTCTGGGGGTGGCGGGGGTGTGGCCCCGGACTCCGGTGGGTTCTGGACGTTGGCACCTGATCGCTTCTTGAAACCAAGCAATGCGAGCGACCACGGATCCGCTAGGTTATAAAGGACGTCGTTCCCCAGCCCCGGAGAATGTCCGGGAGGGGGTCCGCTGTTTGGGACTTCGCCGCGGAAGTTAGGGCCGCGGCGCAACAGAAAGGCCTGTTCGGACCGTGCGCTCCAGCTACAAGACCATCGGCCTCTGGGTGATCCTGATCGCCCTTTTCCTGGCCTTCTACCAGTATTTCGCCAACACCACCGAGACGGTGAAGCCAGTGAGCTTCACCAGCCTGATCTCCGCGGTGGAGGCCAAGAAGGTCACCTCCCTCACCATCAAGGGCACCGAGTACTCGGGCGTCTTCACCGACACCAACGAGAAGTTCAAGAGCGCCGGCCCGGAGGCGGACGGTGCGGTGCTGGAGAAGTTCAAGGGCGTGGATGTCACCTACGCCCCGGAAGAACAGAACAGCCTCTGGATCACCATCCTCTCCCAGTGGATGCCGATCCTGCTGCTGGTGTTCTTCTTCATCTTCTTCATGCGCCAACTGCAGGGCAGCGGCGGCAAGGCGATGAGCTTCGGCAAGTCGAAGGCCAAGCTCCTCTCCGAGAGCCACAACAAGGTCACCTTCGCCGACGTGGCGGGGATCGACGAGTCCAAGGAGGAGCTGGAGGAGATCATCGCCTTCCTCAAGGACCCCAAGAAGTTCACCAAGCTGGGCGGCCGGATCCCCAAGGGCGTGCTGATGATGGGGCCCCCGGGCACCGGTAAGACCCTGCTGGCCCGGGCGGTGGCAGGTGAGGCCGGGGTGCCTTTCTTCTCCATCTCCGGCTCGGACTTCGTGGAGATGTTCGTGGGCGTGGGCGCCTCCCGGGTCCGCGACCTGTTCGAGCAGGGCAAGAAGAACGCCCCCTGCATCATCTTCATCGATGAGATCGACGCCGTTGGCCGGCACCGTGGCGCCGGGCTGGGCGGCGGTCACGACGAGCGCGAGCAGACCCTCAACCAGCTGCTGGTGGAGATGGACGGCTTCGAGTCCAACGAGGGCGTGATCCTGGTCGCCGCCACCAACCGTCCGGACGTGCTTGATCCGGCGCTGCAGCGCCCGGGCCGCTTCGACCGCCGGATCACCGTTCCCCGCCCAGACGTGAGGGGCCGGATCGGGATCCTCAAGGTCCACACCAAGCGCACCCCGCTCTCGCCGGAAGTGGACCTGGAGCAGATCGCCCGCGGCACCCCAGGGATGACCGGCGCCGAACTGGAGAACCTGGTCAACGAGGCAGCCCTCTTCGCCGCCCGGCAGAACAAGGATCGGGTGGACCTGACCGACTTCGAGGCCGCCAAGGACAAGGTCCTGATGGGGCCCGAGCGCCGCTCGATGGTGATGAACGAGAAGGAGAAGCGGAACACCGCGGTGCACGAGGCCGGCCACGCGCTGGTCGGCAAGCTGCTCCCCGGCTGTGATCCGGTTCACAAGGTCACCATCATTCCCCGCGGCGGTGCGCTGGGCCTGACCCAGGCGCTGCCGGTCGAGGACCGGGTGAACCTCTACCGGAAGACCATCCTGGACCAGATCGCGATGATGATGGGCGGCCGGGTGGCCGAGGAGATCGTGTTCGGAGAGATGAGCTCCGGCGCCTCCTCGGACATCGAGCGGGCCACCGAGTACGCCCGGGCCATGGTCTGCCGGTGGGGGATGAGCGAGAAGATGGGCCCCCTGGCCTTCGGCAGCGGCGAGAGCGAGGTCTTCCTGGGCCGTGATTTCGCCAGCAAGCCCAACTACGCCGAGGCCACCGCCCGGGAGATCGACGGCGAGGTCCGGGAGATCGTGGTCGGCGCCTACAACCGCGCCAAGGTCCTGCTCACCGAGCACCAGGACAAGCTGCAGAAGATCGCCGACGCGCTGATCGAATACGAGACGCTGGACGCCGAGGACCTCAACGTCATCGTCCAGGGTGGATCTATCTCCAGGCCGCCCCCGCCGCCGCGGGTGACCGCGATGCCCTTGCCGCCGGAGAAGAAGGAGAAGCGGAAGATCCTCGACGCGCTGGAGGGGCTTCCCAAAGGACTCGAGCCGAACAAGGCCTAGCAACCCCGCTCGGGTACGGCCGGTGAGGCAATTTCTGCCTCGCCGGCCTTTTTAATTTCTAGAGGCATCGTGATCCTGGCGCGCGTCATCACCGCTGATCGCCAAGGCGATCTGGGAATCGCCTTCTCCCGCCTGGGGCTGCCCACCCGCGCCCGCGAGTACCTGGGGGAGAAGCTGCCCCACCTGACCCTGCTCTTGACCGGGCTGACCCGGGTGGAGGGCCGGTTCCTCAAGGGGCTGGGCGAGGCGTGTGAGACCCCTGGACGGGAGGAGGCGCCCGCGTACCTCTCCGGGGATCAGCACAAGCGCCCGGGCAGCGCGCTGCTCTCCGGCCGACGGGAACAGCTGGAGCGGGTGATCTCGCTGACCCACGGCCAGCCGGAGCTGTGCGAGCTGCGGGGGGCGCTGTCCGCCGCGCTGGCCTCACAGTTCGATCCGCCCCGGGTGCTGGAGGTGGGCGGCCGCAGCTTCGAACTGGGCGGGCGGACCCTGCTGATGGGGATCGTCAACGTCACCCCGGACTCCTTCTCCGACGGGGGGCGCTACCTGGACCCGGAAGCGGCCATCGCCCACGGGCTCTCGTTGGTGGAGGCGGGGGCGGACCTGCTGGACATCGGCGGGGAGACCACCCGTCCCGGCTCCCGGCCGGTGGCGGCAGAGGAGGAGCTGCGCCGGGTGCTCCCGGTGATCCGCGGGCTGAGGGCCCGGACCGGGGTCCCGCTCTCGGTGGACACCACCAAGGTGGCGGTGGCCTCCGCCGCGCTGGGGG
>JALYOC010000175.1 GCA_030857095.1 Myxococcota bacterium
CCACCGCCACCTCCTCCTCGCGGAGCAGGCGGATCAGCTCGCGCACCTGGGGGCCGTCCACCGGCAGCCAGGGCGCCTCTCGCAGCAGCACCTGCATCGGCTGGGGGTGATCCTCCAACTGCCGGGCGAACAGAGACGGGAACAGGAAGTAGGCGTGGTGCAGCTCGTCCATCCCGGCGCGCGCCGCCTGGGCGGCGGTCATCCCCCGCGGCACATGCCCGGAGAGGCGCAGGCCCCGTTGGTGGGCGCGGGCGGCGATGGCCGGCACCAGCGCCGGGGACACCGAGTTGTAGACCTTCACCGAATCGAACCTTGCGGCCGCGAACTGGTCCACCGCCAGGGCGGCCTCCGCCTCGTCCCGCACCACCACTGCGCCGGGCGCGGCCAGCGAACCCGCGCCGTCAATCAGCCCGGCCAGGAACACCCGCGGCCCCAGCAGGGTGTGGGCCTGTGTGGCGCGGCGGCGGGCCTGGGCCTCGTTGGCGTCGCTGCCCAGGTCGCGGATCGCCACCACCCCCGCGGCCAGGTGGAGCAGCTCCCCCATCGACTCCGGGTGGCTGTGCAGGTCCCACAGCCCGGGGACCAGGGTCCGCCCGGCGGCCTGCACCACCACCGCGTCCGGGGGAGGGCGGGCCTCGCTGTCCGGGCCTACCCACACGATCCATCCTCCGCGCAGCGCCACCGCCTGCTTCTCCCGCGCGGTCCCGGTGCGAACATCCACCACCCGCACGTCGCGCACGAAGATGGGCCCTGAGGGCACCTTCCACAGCGCCTGCACCCGCTGCTTCTCGCGTTGGGCCAGCAACCGGGACTGGGCCGCGAAAAGTCGGGGCAACAGCTCTTCCTGACCCCGACGGACCACCGCCAGATAGGGGCCGCCGGAGGCGAAGAACACCCCTTGGGCATCCAGCCACACCAGGGAGGGACCGAACTGCAACCCGTGGACTGCGTACAGGGTGACCTTCTCGCCCACCTCCAGGGTGTCCAGCACCTCCAGCCTGGCCTCGCCGGCGGGCAACAGCGGCAGCCTCCCTTCCGGGGCCAAGCGCAGCGCGCGCACCAGCGCTGCCAGCACCTCCGGCACCGGGCTGGCGGGGACGTAGAAGGCCCCGGCCTGTCCGGAGGTACCCTGATCGATCGGACTGTTCCAGCGGGCGGTGGTCTCCCCGCGGGTGAAGGCCTCCTCCACCGGATTGCCGTCCTCGTCGTCCCCGCGCACGCCCAGCCGGGTGGGGAGGCCGTCGGGTCGCACCGTCCAGTCCAGTCGCAGACTGGGGCCGCGACCGCGGTCCCGGTACTGGAACCAGGTCTCGCGCTCGGCGGCCCCGCGCTCCACGGTGGACATCACCCCCACCGGGCGCCGCTGCATCACCACCAGGTAACGGTGGACCGTCTCCGCCGGGAGGTCTTCTGGTCGCAGAGAGCGGCAGGAGACCAGCGCCGTGGCGCAAAGCAGCAGCCCCAGCCCCAGCGTCGGTGATCTCGCGTCTCCCATGCGCAGGCGCCCGATGCTAGGCGCGCCCCCGGCCGTCCCAAAGGAGCCGGCGTGGATTGCAACCAATGCTCAAAGCGTGGAGGTTTTTCATGGGGTTCAACGAAAGATCTACTCCCTGGTGGCGCTGCCTCCGCGCAACCGCGCGTACTTTCACCGCCAACGAGGCGGCCCGCTCTTCGCATCGGGACCCGCCATGCGCACGCAGCCGCGGCCCGTCCTCACAATCCTGCTTTCCGAGAGCGCAGAGCGCCTCTTCCAGGCGCTGCCCCTGGCGGTCCGCGAGCAGCTGCAGCGGATCATCCAGAACATCGCCGAGCTGGCGGCGGTGGCTCCGCCGATAGATCCGGTGTGGCTCAGGCTTCCTCACTTTCGCCCACCGGTGCTGCGCTTCTCCTACGCGGGGGTAGAGGTGTTCTACGAGGTGGATCAGGAGACCCGGGTGCTGCGGCTGACCGGTCTGCGACACTGCGGTGAGCTGGAGGCGCCCGGGCGCTAGGAGTCGTCGGAGGAGCGCGAGGGCTTGAGCACGTTCTCGATCACCCGCTGGCCCGCCTCCGGGCCCACCTTGCACCAGGCGGCAAAGCCCCGGGGCCCGGTGCGCGCCACCCCGGTCTCACTGGTCTCCAGCTGGTGATCCTGCAGGAAGTCCTTGAGGTGCAGCAGGAACATGCGGGCGGTCCCCTCCTCGTGGCCATCGGCGAAGTCCCACCAGTAGGTCCGCATCCGCGCAGTCTGCCTCATGCCGCCGGCTCTTCCACCTCACCGCAATAGCGCACCAGCAACGAGGCCAGGACCCGCAGGTCGATTGGCTTGGGGGGCCCGACTGGTCAGTAGGCATCAACGGCTGACGGCTGACGGCTGACGGCTGTAGCCGGTACCGAACGGTTCCCTCCGATGCTGACCTCCACCGGGCGCCGCCGCCGCAAGGGTTAAGTCCCCCGCTGCGGAGCGTGCCTGCTACAAGGGCCCGTCGCGCACCCCGGAGGGACCCGTGCTGCTTTCAATCGTGCTTGCCGCCACGCTGAGCCAGGCCACCCCGCCGCTGCGGCCGGTGGCCACCTACTCCATCGTGGCCCGCGACCCGAAGACCGGGGAGATGGGGGTGGCGGTCCAGTCGCATTGGTTCTCGGTGGGCACGGTGGTCACCTGGGCGGAGGCCGGGGTGGGGGTGGTGGCCACCCAATCCTTCGTGGATCCCGCCTACGGGAAGCTGGGGCTGGAGCTGATGCGCGCCGGGAAGAGCGCCCCGGAGACGCTGCGAGGACTGCTGGCCACCGACGACGCCCGGGCGGTCCGCCAGGTGGCGATGATTGACGCCCAGGGACGGGTGGCCACCCACACCGGGGAGAAGTGCATCCAGGGGGCGGGGCACCAGGCGGGCAAGGACTTCTCGGTGCAGGCCAACCTGATGGACAACGACCGGATCTGGCCGGCGATGGCCAAAGCCTTCCAGTCCGCCCCCGGCGACCTGGCGGACCGGATGTTGGCGGCGCTGGAGGCGGCGGAGGCGGAGGGCGGGGACATCCGGGGCAAGCAGTCGGCGGCGATCATCGTGGTCAAGGCGCAGTCCTCCGGGAAGAGCTGGATGGACCGGACCTTTGATTTGCGGATCGAGGACCACCCGGCGCCGCTGGTGGAGCTGCGCCGGCTGATGACCCTGCAGCGGGCCTACAACTTCATGAACGCCGGGGACCTGGCGGTGGAGAAGGGGGACGCGGCCGGAGCGCTGGCGGCCTACGCCGCCGCCGAGAAGCTGGTCCCGGACAGCGAGGAGATGGTGTTCTGGCACGCGGTGTCCCTGGTGGGGCTCAAGCGGACCGGGGAGGCCCTCCCCCTGTTCAAGAAGGTCTTCGCCAAGGCCCCCCGCTACCGGACCCTCACCCCCCGGCTGGTGAAGGCCGGGCTGCTCCCGGACGACCCGAAGCTGCTGCAGCGCATCCTCGAGGTCAGATGAGCGGCCGCCCCGGCCACCTCGCGGCCGCTCCCCGCTTGCCTGCCCAGCGGGCTCCGCCAGCCAGTGTACCGGGCGGGACTAATCCAAATTCGCCGGCTGTCCGGATGGCACCGTATGTCCGCGACCGCCGAGTTTCCTTCCGCCTATGCGCCAGCGCTGTTAGCTTCGCGCCGCCTCGCTCCCAGTAGGTCTATGCTCGACTGGCTCCACACACTCTTCTCGCGCGATCTCGCGATTGATCTCGGCACCGCCAACACGCTGATCTACGTCCGCGGTGTCGGCATCGTGTCCAACGAGCCCTCGGTGGTCGCCGTGCAGCAGGACGCACGGGGGGCCAAGAAGGTCCTCGCGGTCGGCAAGGAGGCCAAGGAGATGCTCGGGAGGACCCCGGGCAACATCATGGCCATCCGGCCGATGAAGGACGGCGTGATCGCCGACTTCGAGATCACCGCGGCCATGCTCCGGTACTTCATCCAGAGCGCCCACAACCGCAAGACGCTGGTCAAGCCGCGGATCGTGATCGGCATCCCCTCCGGCATCACCGAGGTGGAGCGGCGCGCGGTGCGCGAGGCGGCGGAGAACGCCGGGGCCCGCGAGGTCTACCTGATCGAACAGCCGATGGCGGCGGCGATCGGCGCCGGGCTGCCGGTGACCGAGCCCTCCGGCAATATGATCGTCGACATCGGCGGCGGCACCAGCGACGTGGCGGTGATCTCGCTGGCCGGGATCGTGTTCAGCAAGTCGGTCCGGATCGGCGGCGACAAGCTGGACGAGGCGATCATCCAGTACGTGAAGCGCAAGTACAACCTGCTGATCGGCGAGCGCACCGCGGAGTTGATCAAGATCGGGATCGGGACCGCGTACCCCACCGATGAAGTGATGACGATGGAGATCAAGGGCCGGGACCTGGTGGCCGGCGTCCCCCGCACCCTGACCATCACCTCCGACGAGATCCGCGACGCCATCGCCGAGCCGGTGAACGGGATCGTGGAGGCGGTGAAGCTGACCCTGGAGCGCACGCCCCCCGAGCTGGCCGGTGACATCGCCGACCGCGGGATCGTGCTCGCCGGCGGCGGCGCGCTCTTGAAGAACCTGGACACCCTGCTCCGGGAGGAGACCGGCCTGCCGGTGTTCCTGGCCGAGGATCCGCTCTCCTCGGTGGTGATGGGCGCCGGCAAGGCGCTGGAGTCCCTGGACATCCTCCGGCAGGTCACCCAGCCGGTTTGAGGTCGGGCCGGGCGGCAGGTCCGGCTCTCGCCGCTAGGCGGCGAGGCGGCGCCGGCGACGGAGCAGCCCCAGCAGTCCCAGCCCTCCCAGCAGCCCCGTCCCGGTGCTGCTGCAGCCGCAGGTCCCCAGCTCCACCGCCTCCTTGGGCTGATACCGCACGCAGAGTGCGGGGACGCCCAGCGGGTCGCTGGAGCTGCGCTCCTGGAAGACGCTCAGCCCGTCGTCGGAGCGGGGGAACAGCAGCAGCCCGTGGTTGGCGCGGGTGCCGGCGATCCACCCCTGGATCACCTCCACCCCCGCGTCGTTGAACTCCAGCGCCCCGCGGGCCGCCACCGGGGTGTATTCGCCCAGCGGCACCGGGGACTGGTCGAGCTCGCTCAGCGCGCCGGCGGCGGTCCAGCCCTGGAGGTCCGAGGCCTGGGTCCAACTGGCGCTCTCCTCGTCGAAGCCCCGAAGCAGCTCCCGGGCCTGGACCGTCGCGCCGTGGCCGGAGAGCTCCAGCCGGGCGCTCAACACCACGGCGCCGGGGGGCAGGGCGCCGGTGTCGAAGTGCAGCAGCGCCAGGGACGGGCCGACGTTCGGTCCACCCACCACCAGCCCGCGGAAGTTGAGGTTGTCCGGTGCGGCCTTGCACAAGCTGGTGTCGGTCTGGGTCGGGGGCAGCGCCTCGTTGCCGACCACCACCACTCCGCCATCGGTCTGGGTCAGCTCCAGCCGGGGCGCGCCGGCGGCGTCGGAGTTCTCGAACTCCAGCGCATCCGCCTGATCGAAGGCCCGTAGGACGAGGCCGTGGTTGGGGCGGGTCCCGGCCAGCCAGGCGTTGGCCACCTCCGCCCCGCGTTCGCCCAGGTTCACCCGCAGCTCGCCGGGCTGGGAGGGGACGAAATAGGCGATCGAGGTCTCCTCCGCGTCCAGGTCCTTGTCCAACGCGCCGGGCGCCGCCCACTGACCCCCGTCCTCGCCGGCCAGGTACCAGTGGGCCACCCCGGGCTCCCAGGCCCGCCGGACCAGGTGCGCCGAGACCCCGCCCCCGCTGGGATCGGTGACCTGCAGCACCATCGCCGCCCTCACTGCCACGAAGGACTCCCCCAGCCCGCTCAGCTCCCAGCGCACCAGCGCCTGGCAGGGATCGGGAAAGCCATCCACCCGGTTGGGGGCCAGGTCGTAGTTGGCGTCCGACCGCAGCACCGGAATCCGCGAGGCAATGCTCACGTCGCGGGTCGGCTCTCCGCCATCCCCGTCCTGGATGCACAGCTCGGCGCTGGGGGCCTCGGCGGCGCGGGCCAGCAAGCCAACCGTGGTCAGCACAGCGAAGGCGGAGAGGAGGGGAGCGCGCATGGGCCCAGCATTGCAGAACTACTTGAGCTGGTCCCGGACCTCAGAGGTGAAGCCGGCCAGCAGCAGCTTCCCGGTGTCGATCAACGGCCGGCGGACATGTCCGGGGTTCTCGGCCAGGTGCCGGGGCAGCGCCTCGTCGGAGAGGTGCTCCAGGTTCTTCTGCTGCTTGGGACCCACCAGCGCCCGGATTCCTCCCAGGCGCGGGGCCAACTCCCGAAGCTCGGCCTCGGTCAGCGGCTGCTTCACCAGGTCCCGCTCCTCGAACGGCTCGCCCTTTTGCGCGAGAAACTCCCGCGCCTTGGTGCAGCCGGTTCAACCCTTCTTCAGATAGAGCCGAGTGGCCATGGGCCGGCTCGTAGCACAGCCGGGTTGTGTCGTCCCCTGCGGTACGCTGGGAGAATGCTCCGTTGTCTTCCGCTCTCCATGCTCGTCGTCTTCTTCGGAGGCTGCGCGCTGCTCAGCCGCTCGGGCCCCGGAGCGGAGAGCGCAAGGTGTCGGTCCGGATCACCGGCGCAGATGGAGAGGTTCCGCAGTGGATCCACGTCTACCTGGGCTCGCGGGGACAGTCGGTGGTCGGAGGCGCGCTGGAAGCAGGCATTCCACCTGGCGGTGTCCGCGTCCTTCGCCTGATGTCACCGCTCCACGAGCCCGTAACCCTCCCACTGCTGGACCAGGGCCGCGACGTCCAGGTGGACGTGAGGCTGGGGACGCCGAACATCCCCGACGACCTCTCCGCCGCTCACCTCCTCTCGAAGAGGGGGAAGACCTTCCGCTTCGGCTCGCTCGGTGATGGCCGCCTCGTCGCCAGTGTCGACACCGCCGACCTTCGGGAAGGAGTCCTCGTCGTCGGCGCTTCCCGAGGACCCATGAGTCTCGGCGGAGCGATCTGGTACGAGCCGACACCTCAGGGGCAGTACTGGTCGAAGTTCAATCCGAGGCGGGACAAGGTCAGCATGGTGGTCACCCTGTCCCCCGGCGAGCTGAGGGACCAGGAGGCAGCGACGGTGGTGCAGTTCGCCGAGCCGGCCGACTCCCTCCTTTACGAAATCGTTCGCTGGCACGAGGAGCAGAGCAGACAGTTGTTGATCTCCGCTCGCGCCGATTTCACCGCGGCAGCCGATAGCCGCCTCCAGCTGGACGAGCTGGCTGAGCGGGCCGCCGGACGCCTCGAAGGGACGGCTCGCTCTCTGGCAGAGAAGGTCGACCGCGCGAGTGGCCGGGAGCGGCACCTCTGGCTGCTCACTGGCGTGGCGCTGCTGGACACCCCGGAGCACCGGGTTCAGGCTGCGGATTACGCCGGTGTCCTCGCGACGAATGCCGCCCTCTCCAGGATGGAGAGAATGAATCCCGAGGCGGCCCGGACCGAGGTCGCGCGCCGCTACCTGGGAGCGATGCGCCCAGGGGACGCGCCACCCGAGCTTCGGCTCTATGCGGCCGAGGAGCGGGGCGCGCGCATCCACCTTGAGGCCTTCGCGGGGCGAACGATCCTGGTGAGCTTTTGGCACACCTGGGCCCAGGGCTCAGTGGAGCTGTTCGTAGAGTTGCGACGGCTGGAGGAGAAGTACAAGGAACGCCAGTTCTCGGTGCTGAACGTCTCGCTCAATCAGGACCCGGTGGCGCTGGCGAAGTTCGTGGCGAAGAACCGCGAAGGCCTGCCCGGAATCCAGGCCATCGTGGACGCACGTGACCGTGACGAGCTCTCCAAGGCCTACGGGATCCTGAGCGTGCCTTCCCTGGTCTGAACCGACCGTCAATGCCCCGTTGGAGGTCTCCGGAGCCTGGTCAGGGTGGAACTCGTCGGGCCATCCTATTTCCCGGGCAGTTCGCGGCGGTCAGGGCCCGAAAATAAGAAGAAGATCTTAATATTTTCGACCGGTGGTCCCGGCCCACGGGTCTCAAGACCCAGTGAGAGGCGGCCGGGTCGCGCGACGAGACCGGCGCGTACGCGCGCTTCACCAAGGCCTGCCGTCAGAGGCGCTCAGGCAACCGCCGCTTCGCCGGTGCGGAACTGAGTTCGCGCCGTCCTTCGCGGAATCACTCTCCTCTAGGAGCCGGGAGCAGTCCGGGCGCCCCGGCGGGCCAGCCGTTCCAGTCGCCGCGTCTGCTCCTCCCCCGGTTCGGTGGGAGAGGTCAGCGCCGCGTGGCGCAGGGCGGAGGCGAAGTCCCGCAGCCGGTGCTCGTAGATCTTGGCCAGGGCCAGGTGCAGTTCAGAGCGCACCTGGGGCCGGCAGCCGCGCAGGGCGCGCTCCAGCGAGTCGGCCGCCAGCTGGGGTTCGCCGATCCGCAGCGCCACCCGGGCGGAGAGGGTCAGCGCCTCGGCGGCCAGGTTGCGGGCCCCGGCCCGGCCCGAGTTCTCCGGCCCCTGCAGCGAGGAGATCACCCCGGCGGAGAAGGCGGAGGCCCGGGGGAGATCCTCGGCGCGAAAGGCCAGGTGGGCGTAGCCCAGCAGATCCCGGGGGTCGCCAGCGGGAGGCGCGGCCTCGAACTGTTCGCAGAGGTGGGCCAGCAGCGCCGCCAGCAGGCGGATGTCGTGGACGTTGTGCTCCAGCACCGGCGCCAGTGGCCCGGGGTTGCCGCTGCGCAGGTAGCGGAAGTACAGCTCCGGGATCAGCGCCCCGTCCACGTCGCCCACCCGGTGGTAGCCGATCACCTCCCGCTCGATCTCCGCCAGCTTGGCGCCGCCGCCCCGCCACTTGAAGATCCGCCGCGCGCAGTGGAGCAGATCCAGATGCGGGGGCGGTGAGGGGTCCTTCATCCGGTTCATCACGAACCGGCTGCGCAGCAGCGGCCAGTCGAAGGTCTTGCCGTTGTAGGTGACCACCCCCGAGGCGGAAGCCAGCCGCTCCGCCACCCGGGCCAGCATCGGCCGCTCCTCGCCGGGCCGGCGCAGGAACAGCTGCTCCATCTGGAAGGCGCCGTCCTCGAACCAGGCCAGTCCCACCACCACCGGCAGGGTCCCGGTGCCGCCCGCCAGGCCGGTGGTCTCCAGGTCCAGGAACAGCGCCCGGGAGAAGTCGGTCCCCTCCAACGACGGGTCCAGCGCCAGCTTGGCCACGGTGGCGGTGGACACGCTGGCGGCGTTGGCCAGCCGCACCGTCCCGTGGTGATGGTCCACCGGGTGGGGGAGGGCGCGCAGGTGCAGCGCGCCAGCGGCGGTGGCCACCGTCTCCACCGGGAGCTGCTGCCGTCCCTCGGGGCTCGGCGTGGAGGGTCCCACCGGAGACGAATGCGGCGCGGAAGTTCCCGGGGAGGCCCGCTGCGGCGGGTCGCTCCCCCGGCCGAGGCCGCCCTTGGCGCCCAGGACCGCCAGCCCGCGGCGGATCCGGTGGCTGGCCTCGGAGCCGGAGGCCGGCGTGGGCGAGCGGGGAGAAGCCGGCCCACCCGCGGACTTCGGCATGGCCGCGGGCGCGGGGCAGTGGGGGTCGGCTCCCGACAACCCGCCAGGGAGCGCCAGGTCCAGGGGTTGTTGCTCCCCCCGGGCCGAAGGAACGCTGGGCAGCACCGCGCCTCCTCCGGAGAGGAGGGCTTCGGGAGGGAGGGCCTCCGAGGTGGCGGTGCGCCCGGGGCCGGCGAGGGGCGCCAGCCGCGCGAGCTTCTGCTTCAGGTTCAAGGGGAGTTCAGCCTACCGCGGCGGTCTGTCAGCCGGCCCGGCGAACTCCTCCTCCAGCGCCGCCCAGTCCACCTCCGCGCCCAACCGGGCGAGCAGGGCGTGCAGCCCGAACCGGATGCGGAAAGGGAACAGCAGCTTCCCCGGGATCCGCAGCTGGAGCATCGCCCGCTTGTTCCGAAGCACCTCGGCGACCTGCAAAAAGTCCCGGTTGTCGATCCTGCGCGCGCCCGGTGAGAGCACCGGCCCGAAGAAGCCGCGCAGCAGCCGCCGGGTGGTCTCCCGCTGGGCGGGGGTGGTGGGCTCCCGTCCCCCCAGGCGGGTGAAGGCCTCCGCCACCCGCTCCGGATCATCCGCCCGCACCGCGCGGGAGAGCGCCCGCAGCTGCTCCACCTCCTGGGGGCTGAACTCCCGCACGCAGCCGAAGTCCAGCACAGTCACCGCGCCGTCGGAGGTGAAGAGCAGGTTCCCCGGGTGGGGATCCCCGTTGAACAGCCCGTGCCGGTACAGGGTCCCCACGTAGAAGGTGTACAGCGCGCGCCCCGCCCGGTTGCGCGCCTGGGGGGAGGCGGTGCCCAGGAGCTCCTCCCACCCCATCCCCTCGCTCCAGGCGGTGGTGAGCACGCGGGACGAGCTCAGCTCGGAAAACACCTCGGGGATGGCCAGCTCCAGGTGCTCGGCGTACAGCCCCCCAAAGCGCCGCTGTCGGCTGGCCTCCAGCGCGTAGTCGCACTCCTCCAGGAACATCCGCTCCGCCTCGTCCACCAGGTCGGACGCGTTGGAGCCCGGCGCGATCAGCTTCACCATCGCCTTGCCGGTCTGGGCGGAACGGAAGTCGGAGCGGATGGCGTCGGCGATCCCCGGGTGCAGCACCTTCACAGCCACCGGTCGCCCATCCTCCAGTCTCCCCCTGTGTACCTGCCCGATGGAGGCGGTCGCCACCGGCCGACGCTCCAGGGTCTCCAGCAGGCGGGTCGCCCGGTCGCCCAGCTCCTCCCGCAGCACCTGTTCCACCACCGCGAACGGGGTGGGCTGCGAGCTCTTCTGCAGCACCGCCAACAGCTGCCGCAGCTCCGGAGGGGTGGAGGCGTCGATGTAGCTGAGGATCTGCCCCATCTTCATCGCTACCCCCTTGAGCTGGCCCAGCGAGAGCACCAGCCGTTGGATCGCCTCGGCATCCGCCTCCGGACGGCCGCGCAGCCGACCCAGCAGATGGGACGTCCCGGCTCGCGCCGCGGCGGTGGCGGTCCGGCGCATCCGCCCCAGCGCGCTGGTCGGCAGCGGCGCCCCTTCGCCCTCGCTCAACGCCGCCAGCAAACGGGTCAGCGCAGCTCCCTCCGAGTCTTCTGTGGCCATCGCTGCGCCTTGCCTCTCCCGCCAGACCGCTGAAGGCCCGGGCGTACGATCCCCCGAGCGTAGGAAGAAGAACGGGTCGGCGCTAAACCAGCGCGGCCGATTCGTTGGCTTGCAAAGGAAGAACTTGAGCACAGCCCCCCCGCCGCCCAGGACGACGACCTGCGGCGGGGCGAGGCTGCGGTGGACGCCTTCGCTGACCCGGGCCCAGCCCGCAGGCTCCGCTCCCTGGGCCGGAGTTTCGAACCGACCGGCCGGGATCAGGCAAAGCCGCCCCTTTCGCGCCACAATCCCCTTTATGAACTCAGCCAGCCTGGAGAGCACCCCGCAGCGTCGCCGCGCCGAGGTCTCCGACGCAGTCGACCGCAAGCTGCGCGCGGGCGGGGCTCCGGGGATCCGCGAGGCGCTGGGTTCGCTCTCCCATCCGGAGCGGGTGGAGCTGATCACCGGCTGGCTGCGCAGCAGCCTGGTGCAGATGGCCTTCCACCGCTGGACCCAGCCCTGGACCGGCCAGGGCGTGGACGGGCCGGGGCTGCTGCTGGCGATCTCCGAGGTGGGCCGGGGACTGGATCCACGGATGGCGGACCTGATGGTGTGGACCGCGGCGCGGGTGGCCCATCACCGCCAGCTGAACCGCGACGAGCCCTTCTCCAGTCCGGTCCCCTTCGTCTGGCGGGGCGCCTGGGATCAGGTGACCCGCTACCTGGACGCGCTGGTGGAGCGCTGGCCCGACGGGCTGGACCCGGTCACCCTCCCGGTGCCGCCGGTGAGGCCTCGTCCGGTGGAGGGTCCGGCCCGGGTGCAGGTCGGCGCGGTGACCACTCCAGAGGAGCTGGTCTTCCAGGCCGCCTGGGCGCTGTACGCCTCGGGGGCGGACGACGAGGTCCTGCAGCGGCTGGTCGCCCAGACCACCGATGTCCGCGAGCGACTGGTGGAGGTGGTCGGCGCGGCGGTGCAGTTGGAGGGGGTGGAGGAGATCGGCGGCCCGGCCGGGCTCACCGCGCGGCTGTTCCCGCTGACCCCGATGGCGCGGGCGCTGGGCCTGGAGCGGCTGCCCCAGAAGGCGTTGGTGTTCGCCCCGGACTCGGATCGCCAGGCGCTGGAGGTGGCCGCGGGGATCGAAGGATTCCCCTCCCTCCAGGTGGGAGGCGGGAGGACGCTCCGGGAGGGCGTGCGCGCCGCGGCGCGAAGGGATTGTGGCGGGGTGCTGGTCACCGCCTCCGCGCTGGGGGAGGGAGACCCGGTGGAGCTGTGCGAGGCGATCGCCAAGGCAGGCTGGACGGTGATCGTGATCGGCGACGCGCCCCGCATCGGCCAACTGCGGGAGGAGGCGGAGCGGCGCCGGCTGTCGGTGGTGGACGCCCGCCGCTGAAGCCTTGGCCCTGGTCAGGCAGACGGGGTTGGAAGCGCACGCTCCCCCGCCCGGCGAACGAAGCGTTCGGGGGGCCGGGCGCCAGCCACCTGGTGGCTCCCTTTCGAAGGGGGGCGACGCAGCTTGAACCCCAAGGGGTGGCGCATGCGGAGCTCGGACTCAACGCTGGAAGCCTGGCCGGAGCTGACCTCCGAGGGCTGGTTGGAGAGCTCCAGGGCGTTGCACCTGTTCACCCAGGTGGTCGGCAAGACCCGGCTGTCCCTGGCCCCGTTAATCAACCACTGGTGGCAGGTCCCCCTCTACGTGACCGCCCGCGGACTGGGTACCTCGCCGATCCCGTATGAAGGGCTGGCCTTCGAGGTGGAGTTCGACCTGCTGGACGCGCAGCTGCACATCCGGACCAGCGAGGGCGACGATGATCGCTTTCCGCTCGACGCGCCCACGGTGGCCGAGTTCTACGACCGCTTCTTCCAGGGACTGCACCGGCTGGGGGTGGACGTCTCGATCACCCCGCTGGCGGTGGAGATCCCCGAGACCATCCTGCTGGATCGCGACCGCACCGTTCGCCGGTTCGACCCTGTGTGGGGACGCAGCTTCTTCCGGGCGCTGACCCAGATGCACCGGGTGCTGGAGGAGTTCCGCGCGGACTTCACCGGCAAGGCCAGCCCGGTCCACTTCTTCTGGGGAAGCTTCGATCTGGCCACGTCCCGCTACTCCGGCCGCCGCGCCCCCGTCCACCCGGGAGGCGCACCCCACTGCGGAGACTTCGTGATGGAGGAGGCGTACTCGCACGAGGTCAGCAGCGCCGGCTTCTGGATCGGCAACGCCCAGGTCCCCCGCCCGCTCTTCTACTCCTACGCCTATCCGATGCCGGCCGACTTCCCGACCACCCGGGTGCTGCCCCACGAGGCAAGCTTCGATGCGGCGCTGGGCGAGTTCGTGCTGCCCTACGACACGGTCCGGTCGGCCTCCTCTCCCGATTTCCAGCTAAGGCAGTTCCTGCACAGCACCTACGTGGCCGCCGCCGAGCTGGGCTCCTGGCCAAGGCAGGAGCTGGAACGACGCAGCTTCGCCACCCGGGCGCGGCAAGAGGACCACCCTGGCGTACCCCTGTAGCCACCTGACCCAGGCGGCGCGGAGGCTGGGCGCGCTGAAGCCCAGCGGCGAGGGCTGCGCTCAGCACGCGTGATCCGCTACCGGCTGACCGTCGCGTCCTCCACCAGCACCTTGTAGGAGTAGCCGCTGCCCAGGTCCTTGTCGGTGTGCACCACCCCGGTGAGGGTCAGCTCCTCGTTCACCTGGACCTCGGCGGTGGTGGTGACGATCAGGTCGTGGTCCAAGGTGGCCTCGGCTCCCGAGCCATCGCGAACATGCAGCCAGTTGCGGTTCAGCACCCCGGCGGTCACCTTGACCACCCTGCCGCGCACCGAGACCGGCTTGTCCTTGAGCGCCGCGCGCTGCGCGAACACCTCTGCCACGGTGCGGGCGTCGTTGCCGGTGGCCTTGGCGACCTTGATCGCCCCGGGCGCCGGGCTGGGAGCGGGCCGGGGGGCGACCGAGGGGGTTGCGCCCTCCGCCAAGGCCGCGCTGCCGAAGGTGATCTGGCTGAAGGTGCGGCCCAGGGTCTTGCTTTCGAAGCTGCCCATCTCCTTCGGATCCTGGATGGTCACCCGGGTCCCCACCGCGACGTTGGTGGCGGGCACCGCGACCCAGCTCTCGCCGCCCGCGGTCTGCAGCCGCAGATAGGTGTAGCTGGCGGCGTCCAGCCGCTCGGCGATGGTCCCCACCAGGGCGCCTTGGGCCGTCGGCACCGGGGTGGCCGCCACGGAAGCAGGAACCGCCGCCTCCTCCTTGCAGCCAGCGAGGGAGAGAAGGGTTGCCGTCACCAGGGCCGCGCGCAGTGCGTTGTTCATGCTGGTCCCAGGTATGCCCGAAATGGAGGAGGGGATCGAGGATTGGGCGGCGGCCAGACTAGGATGCCCCCTGTGCAGGCGGCGTTCGTCACCACGCGGGATGGCTCCCTGCTCCGAGGAGTGCGGCACGCCCTCACCGACGCCGAGCGGGTGATCATCTGTGTCGCCTTCGCCGCCGAGGCGGGAGTCCGTCTCCTCCAGACCGAGCTACAGACGCTGCGCACCCAGAAGCGGGTGGTGGATCTGGCCGCCACCACCGCTTTCAGCCCCGCCACTCCCGCCGCCCTGAACCTGGCGCAGTCCCTGGGCGTGAACGTCCATGTCTACAACCCCTCGCGCGGGACCTTCCACCCCAAGGTCTACCTGGGGATCCGCGGCGACGGGCGGGCCCGGGCGGTGATCGGGTCCGCGAACCTCACTGCCGGACTGGCCGGCAACGTCGAAGCCGGGATGTTGCTGGAGGGCAGCCTGCGCGACCGGCCAATCGCCGAGGCCTGGAGGTGGGCTGAGGACTGTCTGGAACATCCAGTCACCGAGTACTGGGTCCGCAGGGAAGGCCCAGCGTCCACGGAGGAGGCGATCGATCCCGACCTCCTGCGCCCGCTGCGGAAGGAGGTGGCGAAGGACCCGGTGTTTCGAACGCTGAGCGGGAAGAAGCCCAACCGCGTGACGCTGCTCACCGCCACCTCGGTCTGGGTCGAGACCGAGCGGAGCCTCGCCCGGGGACACCAGCCCGACGAAGTTCCGGCCTGGATGCTGAACGTCGCCTGGCGCTACCTCCGCAGCCAGGGAAGCCTGATGAACTCCCACCTGCTCAACGAACTGCGCGTCCACCGCTCGAGCGCAGTCTGCGCGCTGCTGGCGCGAATCCCCGGGGTGGCGCCCATCCAGGAGGGGCGCCGGATCGGCGTGAAGTTGCTGCAGTGAGTTGAGGCTGGGCCCGGGCCCGGCCCCCAGAATCCACGCCTGGGACAGCACGTCCAGCGCCAGCCGCTTTCGATTCTCCGGGGTGAGCGTTGAGGCCTGCCCGATGAACTCGCTTCGGGACGAGCTGCTGGCGGTCCTGCATGGGATCTTCGAGCGCGGTCACCGACGCCCGCAAGCCGCGACTGCCCAAACAGCGTCCGGCGGCTCAGGCCCCGGGGAATATTATTATGATCATAATATTTCCCGGCCCCCGTCGGAGGCGGGCCCGGCACTATCCGCGGAGCAGCTGGCCGCGAACGACCGGCATCTGTACTGGATGACTGCCGGCAAGCCGAATCCCATGGCTCTGAACGCACTCTCCGCAATGGAGAGGTAGGAGACTTGAAGCTCTGGTCGGGGCTGATGGATCGCCTCCAGCGAAGGCGGGGACGGACCTGAGTCACGGAGGCCTGATGAACCCCCACCTGTTCGAGGAGCCACGGTCCACCGGCTGTTGGCGAGAGTCCCCGGGGTAGCGTCCATTCAGCAGGGGATTCGGATCGGCGCGAAGCTGCTGCAGTGAGCTGAGCCGTGGTGCCCGCCGCAGGAGCTACTGCTCCCCCACAATCCCAGCCTGGGACAGCACCTCCAGCGCCAGCCGCTTCCGGTTCTCGGCGTGGCTCACCGGGGCCGAACCATTGAGTCCCACCACCGGGCCGATGCAGGCCGGGCAGCCCTCCTCGCAGGTGCAGCGTTCGATCAGCCGTCGTCCTCGGCGCAGCAGCGCCTCCCGCTCCTCGAACAGCCGGGCCGCCAATCCCACCCCGCCGGGGATGTAGTCATAGAGGAAGAGGGTGGGGTCGTAGATCGCCCCCCCGCCGGCCTCCTTGCGTGGCGGTCCATCCGGCTCGGCCCGGCTACCCAGGGTGTGGCCCAGGTCGCGGGGATCGATCATCAGGCCGATCGCCGCCACGGTGTGCAGCGCGTTGGCCACCCCGCGCAAGGCGTCGATCACCGCCGGTCTCGGAGAGGTCATCGCCCGGACCACCGCTTCGGGGAAGGTGATCCAGATCCCGGTGGTGTGCAGCTGCATCTCCGGCAGCACCACGTCGCCGTAGCCGACGTTCTCGTGGGTGTGGAACTTGATCTTCTTGTAGCCGACCACCTTCTCCACCACCGAGACCTCGCCGCCGCCGGTGGCCAGCTCGCACAGCCTTGCTGCCCGCTCCTCCTCCAGCACGCTGACCTTCACGTAGGTCATGGCAGTGGTGAAGTAGTCCGGCGCCACCTTGCGCACGAAGGCCTTGTGGTTCTCCAGGTCCAGCTTCTCCACCTGATACTGCTCGCCCTCCTGCTGGTAGATGGCCTGCTCGTGCAACAGGGTATGCGCGGAGCGGAAGTCCATCTCGGCGATGGTGCGGTTGAACGGGACCTCGATCACCACCACGTTGTGCCAGCCCACCGTCCGCAGTGAGACGTGGTTGGCCGGATAGGCGTCGGTGGACCAGTGGTAGACCGACTTGCCGTTAGACGTCGGCGAGACGTGCAGCACCTCGTTCTGCGAGAGGTACTCCAGCGCGTCCCGGGTGGAGTCCACCCCCACCTCGCGGAAGGACTCCCCCTCCTCGAACGGCAGCTCGAAGGCCGCGCACTTGAGGTGCTGGACCAGGATCTCCACGTTGTCCGGATCGATCCTGGCCTGCTCCACCGGGGCGCCGGTCAGGTACGCGGGGTGGGTGGCCAGGTACTGATCCAGCGCGCCGCTGGAGGGCACCAACAGCGCCAGCGAGGTGGACCCTCGCCGGCCGGCGCGACCAAAGCGCTGCCACAGCCCGGCGATGCTGCCCGGGTAGCCGGCGCACACCACCGCGTCCAGCCCGCCGATGTCGATCCCCAACTCCAGCGCGTTGGTGGCCACCACGCAGCGGACCTCCCCGGCGCGCAGCGAGGCCTCGATGCTCCGCCGGGTCCCCGGCAGATACCCGCCCCGGTACGCCTGCAGGCTCTGCGGGTCGATCCGCGGATCATCCGCAAACGCGTCCCGCAGATACTTCAGCATCACCTCCACTGAGTTGCGCGACTGCCCGAACAGCAGGGTCGGCACCTCGGCGCGGACCAGGTCGCTGGCCAGCCGGACCGCGGTCTTCAGATAGGACGCGCGCATCCCCAGCTCGGCGTTCACCACCGGCGGGTTGTGGATCATCACGCAGCGGTTCCCGGACGGGGCGCCGCTCTCCGCCACCAGCGAGACCTCGCGCCCCAGCATCCGCTCCGCGTGCTCCTTCGGATTGCCGATGGTGGCCGACGCGAAGATGAAGATAGGCGACGAGCCATGGAAGCGGGCCACCCGCTCCAGCCGCCGCAGCACATTGGCCAGGTGCGAGCCGAACACCCCCCGGTAGGTGTGCAGCTCGTCGATCACCACGTAACGCAGGTTCGAGAACAGCCGCGCCCAGTTGGCGTGGTGGGGGAGGATCCCGGTGTGCAGCATGTCCGGGTTGGTCAGCACCACCCCGCTGCGCTCGCGGGCGTTCTTGCGCGCGTCTCCCGGGGTGTCGCCGTCGTAGGTCAGCGCCCCGTGGGGTAGCCCGGCCTCGGTCATCAGCCCGCGCAGCGCCTCCTCCTGATCCCGGGACAGCGCCTTTGTGGGGAACAGGTACAGGGCCCGCGCCTCCGGATCCCGCGCCAGGCGATCCAGCACCGGCAGGTTGTAGCAGAGGCTCTTTCCCGAGGCGGTGGGGGTGGAGACCACGAAGCTGCGCCCCAAGGACGCATGGGCGAAGCTCTCCGCCTGGTGGGAGTACAGCTGCTCCACCCCCCGTCGCTTCAGCGCGCCGCGGATCCGCTCGTCCAGCGCGTCGGGCATTGGGGCGAAGCGCGCGTCCTTCCCCGGCAAGATTTCGTCCAGCTCGGTGCAGCGGCGGACCTTGGTGTCCGCGCGCCAGGCGCCAAGCACGCTGTCCAGCCCGCGGGAGAACCCCCAAGGCCGCTTCACCTCACCCCGGAACGCCCCGTCTTCCTCCCGTCGCACGCGCGTGACCTCCTGAACCGATGCGCAGGGACTGTACAGGCGTATAGAGGGTGCCGCAATTCAGCGGTGCGGGTGCCGGTGGTGCTGGTCGGAGACGTGCGGATGGTCATGCGTCAACCGCACGTGCTGGTGGAAGTGCGAGTGGGGTCCGTCCGCCGGCTCCCGGTGTGCGTGCCGATGGTGTTCATCGTGGACGTGCAGGTGGTCGTGTCCCAGCTCCGGGTGGGTGTGGAGATGGCCGTGGCGCGCCCGCACCAGCAGCCCCACTCCGGCCACCATCCCAGCGGCGACCACCACATCCGCCAGGCGGGGGCGTTCTCCCAGCAGCGGGATCGCCAGCGCCGCGCCGATGAACGGCGCGGTGGCGAAGAAGGCTGCCTCCCGGGCCGCGCCCAGCAACCGCAGCGCCCTCATGTCGAAGAGCAGGCTAAGGCCATAGCTCACCGCGCCCAGGGCCAGCGCCGCGCCGACCAGTTCCGGGCCCGGCATCACCTGTCTGGTGGCCAGCGCCAGCAGCAGCGTTCCGGTCCCCGCGGTCAGTCCCTTCACCTGGACGATCGCCACCGGATCCTTCCCCGACAGCCGCTGGCTGAGGTTGTTGTCCACCGCCCAGCACAGGCACGCCCCGGCGATGGCGGCCACTCCCGTCCAGGAGACGCCCAGGTCCCCCGAGCGGTAGCCCAGCACCGCGGCGGCCGCCACGATCAGCACCGAGGCCATCACCTCCCGCCGGGTCAGGTGCTCGCCAAGGAAGCTGACCGCGATCAGCATCGTCAGGGGTGCCTCCAGGTTCAGCAGCAGGGATCCAGAGATGCCGGAGACCCGCTCCAGTCCGGTCAGCATCAACACCGGCGCCACCCCGCCTCCCAGCAGCGAGATCCCCAGCAACAGCGGAAGGTCCCCGCGCTCCAGCCGGGCCTCGGGCACCTTCGGTTCTCGCCGGATGGCCTGGTACAGCAGCAGCCCGAACCCGGCGCCCAGGTAGAGCAAGGAGGAGAGCACCAGGGGGCTGGCATGCGGGAGCAGCAGCTTGGCGGTCGGGGCGCTGAGCCCGAACAGCGCGGCTGCCGCCAGTCCGTAGGCGCCGCCCTTGGCTTTGCCTTCACGCAGGTTCATGTCCTCTGATCTAGTCTGGTTTTCCGCCTGAACGCCTCCGATGAAGCTCCGCACCGCCCTTCTTGTCGCGCTCACGCTGGCCTGTCGTGAACCCTCGCCGCCCGCCTATGTCCGGCTCTCCGGCCCGGCGCCCGAACTCACCGCGGCGCCCGAGGCCCGCGCGCTGCTGGTCTCCTTCTGGGCCACCTGGTGTCCACCGTGCAGGGAGGAGACTCCCGCGCTCACCGCGTTGGCCAAGGATCCCCCCGAAGGAATGCGGGTGGTGATCGTCAGCGAGGATCCGGACCTGGACGTGGTGCGCACCTTCCTGGGCGGCCCGCCGGATCCAGCGCTCCATCTGCGCCTGGATGCTTCCCAGGCGCTCATGCGTTCCTTCGGGGTGGATCAGCTGCCGACCACCTTCCTGATCTTGGATGGGCGGCTGGTCGCTCGCTTCCAAGGCCCCCGCCAGTGGGACTCCGCCGGGATGGAGAGGCTGCTCACCCGGCTGATCCGCGAAGCCCCGGTTCCTTGACCGGGGTCCGTCGCGCGCGTAAACATTTACGCAAGTGTCCGGCCTGTCCCGCTCCATCGTGGTCCTGCTGCTGGTGCTGACCACCAGCGTCCCCGTCGCCGTGGCCTCCGCCCGGTGTGCGGACGTGGAGATCACCCAGGTCGATGACTGCTGTGGCGAGGAGCAGCAGCAGGAGAAGGACGCCTGCGACGAGAGCTGTGTGGGCTGCTTCTGCTGTCCGGTCCGCAGCGTGCTCAGCGTGCCCACCGTCGTGCTCGACCCCGAGCCGAACCTGGTCCCCGAGCGGATCCTGATCGCCTGCCAGCAGCAGGGAAGCACCTCGGCCGGCGGCGACATCTTCCAGCCTCCGAGAGCCTGACCCCCTCCCTCACGGGAGAAGTGTGTCCGCCGGGGGGCGAGTCTCGCCCCATTTCCTGAGTCAAACCTGTCGGTGCCTTTGGCACCGCGTCTGTGGGCCATCCAAGGCCCCCTGGAGTCTTCCCATGCGCATCCTGCGAGTCGTCTCCGTCGCCCTCTGCGTCTCTCTCTCCCCGCTGGCGCTGGCCGGCGATCCCGCCCCCACCACCACCGCGGTGCCCGCGAAGTGCGAGCACGGGGTGAAGAAGTCCCTGTGCACCCGCTGCAACCCGAAGCTGGAGGCGGTGTTCAAGGCCAAGAACGACTGGTGCGGCGAGCACAGCAAGCCCGAGTCCCAGTGCGTGGAGTGCCACCCCGAGCTGGCCAAGCAGGGAGTGAAGTGATGCGCGGCCGCAGCGGCGCGTGGGTCCTGCTGGTCCTGCTGGGGGGAGTGGCCGCCTGCTCCAGGGGCCCCGGCACCTCCCCGCCAGCCGCCACGCCCTCCGCCGCTGTGGCCCCCGATGCCGGAGCCGCCACCAGCCCCAGGCTGTGTGAACACCGCGTCCCCGCCGAGCTCTGCACCCGCTGCACCCCGGAGCTGGCGGCGGTGTTCCAAGAGACGGGCGACTGGTGTGCCGAGCACGCAGTGCCGGAGTCCCAGTGCCTGCAGTGCAACCCGGAGCTGACCTTCACCGCTCAGGCGGAGCCGAAGGACTGGTGCTTGGAGCACGGGGTCCCGGAGTCCAAGTGCACCCACTGTCACCCGGACCTGGTGGCGAAGTTCATCCTGGCCGGGGACTACTGCCGCGAACACCGGTTCCCCCAGTCGGTGTGTCCGGTGTGCGATCCGACGCGGGTCACCGCGGCCGGCGAAAAAGTCCCTCCCTATCCGGCGCCTGGGACCCGCGTCCGGTTGGCGTCGGCGGAGACGGTGCGCGACGTGGGGATCCAGACCGCGCCCGCACAGCGCCGCCGCTTCGCCCGGACCCTGGAGGTGGTGGGCCAGCTCTCCTTCAACCGCAACAAGCTGGCGCAGCTCACCGCGCGCGGCGAGGCGTTGGTGCAAGAGGCGATGGTGGACGTGGGGGACGAGGTGAAGAAGGGCCAGCCGCTGCTGATCCTCGCGTCGGCCGCGGTGGGCTCGGACCAGGCGCAGCTGGGCTCCGCGCAGGCCCGCCTCCGCGTGGCCAAGAGCAGGCTGGAGCGGGAGACCTCCCTGGTCGACAAGGGGCTCACCTCCCGGACCGAACTGGAGGAGGCGGAGCGGGAGTTCGCCGCGGCGCAAGCCGAGCACTCCGCCGCCCGGGGGGCGCTGACCGCAACCGGGGCCAGCGGCGCAGACGCCACCGGCCGTTACACGCTGGTGGCGCCCTTTGCCGGCACGGTGGTGGCGCGGGACGCGGTGGCCGGCAAGCGGGCCGGCGCCGACCAGGTGCTGATCGAACTCGCGGACCTGTCCACGATGTGGGCGCAGCTGGAGGTGCCGGAGGCAGACGCCGGAGAGGTCCGGCCGGGACAGCCGGTGCGGGTCACCCTGGAGGCCAGGCAGCACGAAGTCCGGGACGGGGTGGTCGCCCGGGTGGCGGCCAGCGTGGATCTCCACTCCCGCACCGTCGCCGCGCGGGTGGAGCTGCCCAACCCGGACCGGTCGCTGAAGGCGGGCAGCTTCCTGCGTGGGCGGATCATGGTCGCCGCCGAGCACGACGCGCTGATGATCCCCACCTCGGCCATCCAGCGGGCCGAGGGCCGGACCCTGGTGTTCCTGCACCAGGGAGGCACGGTCTACCAGCCGGTGGCGGTGGAGCTGGGGGCCCGGGACGGAGAGCGGACCGAGGTGCTTCAGGGACTGGCGCCGGGGGCCCAGGTGGTCACCACCGGCGCCTTCCTGCTCAAGACCGAGCTGCTCAAGGACTCGATCGGCGCCGGCTGCTGCGAGACGGGAGAAGAGTAGGGCAATGCTGACCCGGACCATCGACTGGTCGCTGCGCCACCGCGGGGCGGTGTTGGTTGGAACCCTGGCCCTGGGGGTGGTCGGGGTGCTCGCCTTCCGCTCGCTGCCGATCGACGCGCTCCCGGACACCACCCCCACCCAGGTGCAGGTCAACCTGGTGGCTCCGGCGCTGACCCCCACCGAGGTGGAGCGCCAGCTGACGATCCCCATCGAGCAGGTCCTGGGCGGGCTGCCCGGGCTGGTGGAGCTGCGCTCGGTCTCCAAGTTCGGCCTCTCCCAGCTGACCCTGCAGTTCAAGGACGGCACCGACGTCTGGTTCGCGCGGCAGGTGATCAACGAGCGGCTGGGCGAGGTGGAATTGCCGGCGGGGATTGCCCGCCCGACGCTGGGGCCGGTCTCCACCGGCCTGGGGGAGGTGTTCCAGTACGTGGTCAAGAGCAGGACCCAGAGCCTGGAGGAGCTGGGCGCGCTGCACGACTGGGTGATCGCCCCCCAGCTTCGCACCGTCTCCGGGGTCGCGGAGATCAACACCTGGGGCGGCGCCGAGAAGCAGTGGCACGTGATCGTCGACCCCCGCCGGCTGCAGAAGTTCGACCTGGGGCTGGGCGACCTGTACCGGGCGCTGGAGGAGAACAACCTCAACGTCGGCGGCGGGATGATTGAACAGGGCGGTGCGGGCACCCTGGTGCTGGGGGTGGGGATCCTGGAGAGCGGCCCGCAGATCGAGGAGGTGGTGGTGGCCGCGCGGGAGGGCGTCCCGGTGCGGGTCCGGGACGTGGCCCGGGTGGAGGTGGGGCGGGAGATCCGGCGCGGGGCCGCCACCGCGGACGGGGAGGGCGAGGTGGTGCTGGGGCTGGGCTTCATGCTGATCGGCGAGAACTCCCACGCCGTCACCGCCGCGCTGGCCAAGCGCCTGGAGGAGGTCAAGCGGACCCTCCCCGCCGACGTGGAGGTGGAGGCGGTCTACCAGCGCACCGAGCTGGTGGAGCTGGTGCTGCGCACCGTCAGGAAGAACCTCTTCGAAGGCGCGCTGCTGGTGATCGCCGTGCTGTTCATCTTCCTGGGCAACCTTCGGGCCGGGCTCATCGTGGCGGCGGCCATCCCACTCTCGATGCTGTTCGCCTTCGGGGCGATGGTGCAGTTCGGCATCGCCGGGACCCTGATGTCCCTGGGGGCGATCGACTTCGGGCTGATCGTCGACTCCTCGGTGATCATGGTGGAGAACGCCGAGAAGCGGCTGGCGGAGGGCGGCCCGCGTCCGGTGCTGGAGGTGGTGCGCGACGCGGCGGTGGAGGTCCGCAAGCCGACCCTGTTCGGCGAGCTGATCATCATGGTGGTGTACCTGCCGATCCTGGCGCTGGAGGGGGTGGAGGGGAGGCTGTTCCGGCCGATGGCGCTGACGGTGATCTTCGCACTGCTGGGCAGCGCGCTGATCTCGATGACCCTGATGCCGGTGCTGGCCAGCTTCGCGCTCAAGAAGGGCACCGCCCACTCCGAGCCCCGGCTGGTGCGGTTCCTCAAGCGGCTGTACCGCCCGGTGCTGGAGTGGTCCCTGCGGCACCCCCGGGTTGTCCTGGGCGGGGCGGTGGCCCTGGTGCTGGGCGCAAGCGTGGCCGGCACCCGGCTGGGCAGCGAGTTCGTTCCCCGGCTCTCGGAGGGGACGCTGGTGATCAACACCATCCGTCTAGCGGAGGTGTCGCTCACCGAGTCGGTCCGCTACGGCACCCAGCTGGAGAAGACTGTGCTGGGGAAGTTCCCGGATGAGGTCCGGCGGGTGTGGACCCGCACCGGCTCACCCCAGGTGGCCACCGAGACGATGGGGATCGAGCTGGCCGACGTGTTCATCACCCTCCGGCCGCGCGAAGAGTGGAAGCGCGCCACCACCCAGGAGGAGCTTGCCAACGAGCTGAAGGCCGAGCTGGCGGACATGCCCGGGATGCGGATGTCCTTCCTCCAGCCGATCGAGATGCGGGTCAACGAGCTGGTGGCCGGGGTGCGCGGCGATCTGGGGATCAAGCTGTTCGGGGACGACCTGGACCTGCTCAAGGCCAAGGCCCAGGAGATTGAAGGCCTGGTGCGTGAAATCCCCGGCGCCACCGACGTGACGGTGGAGCAGCTGACCGGCCAGCCGGTGCTGGAGGTCCGGGTGGACCGCGCGGCGATCGCCCGCTACGGCATCTCGGCGCGCGACGTACTGGACGTGGTGGCTGCGGTGGGGACCCGGGTCACCGGAGAGGTGCGGGAGGGCGAGCGGCGCTTCGCCCTGGCGGTGCGGCTGGAGGATCAATACCGCGACAACCCCGCCCGGCTGGCAACGGTGCTGGTCTCCGCGCCCGGAGGCGAGCGGGTCCCCCTGGGACGGCTGGCCACCCTGCGGCAGGTCTCCGGTCCCACCACCCTGCAGCGGGAGTGGGGCAAGCGCCGGATCGTTGTCCAGGCCAACGTGCGCGACCGCGACCTGGGCGGGTTCGTCAGCGAGGTGCGGCAGACCCTGGACCGGAAGCTGGAGCTTCCCCCCGGGTACTACCTGCGCTTCGGAGGACAGTTCGAGAACCTGGAGCGCGCCCAGACCCGGCTGCTGATCGTGGTGCCGATCGCCCTGGCGCTGATCTTCGGGCTGCTCTACCTCACCTATCGCCGGGTGAAAGACTCGCTGCGGATCTTCGCCGGCGTGCCCTTCGCTTTGGTGGGCGGGGTGCTGGCGCTGCACCTGCGCGGGCTGCCCTTCTCCATCTCCGCCGCGGTGGGGTTCATCGCCCTCTCCGGGATCTCGGTGCTGGGGGACATGGTGCTGGTCAGCCGGGTGCGGCAGCTGCTGAGCCGGGGCCTGGCCCTGCCGGAGGCGATCCGCGACGCGGCGCTGTCCCGGCTGCGCCCGGTGCTGATGACCTCCGCGGTGGCGGCGATCGGCTTTCTGCCGATGGCGCTGAACACCGGGGTGGGGGCGGAGGTGCAGCGGCCGCTGGCCACGGTGGTGATCGGCGGCATCCTCTCCTCGATGGTGCTGACCCTGATCGTGCTCCCGGTCCTGTACGAAGTGTTCGGCGCGGGCAAAGAAAGAGGCCCGGCGGACCGGGCCTCCTCTGCTGCTGACCCTCGGCCTGCGACTACCAGCTAAAGCCCACGTTCAGCCGCGCGTAGGGCAGCACGCCGGCGTTGAGGTTGTCGACGTCCTCGGACTTGGGCTCACCTGTGCCGTTGTCGCTGGTCCCACCGAACCCGGCGGCCACCCCGGCGCCCAACCCGGCGGTCAGCCCGCGGGCGGAGATCCAGTTGTAGCCAAGCTCCGCGGCGGCACTCAGACTGCCGAAGGCGGAGTTCTCGCCGGCGGTCTCACCCCCAAACGCGGTCTCCACCCGGGGCCCGATCCGCAGCCCCTCGTTGTGCTGGCCCAGGATGAAGTAGTCCACCCCGGCCTGCAGTCCGAAGCGGGTCGCCGCGCCCGCGCCCTGGGAGGTACGGGAGAAGGAGGCGCCGCCCACCGCGGAGAACTTGTCGCTGATCGGCCGCTGGTAGGTGGCGTTGAGGCCGGTGCCGGTGAAGTAGCCGAAGGCGTTGGTGGTCAGGGTGTTGTTCACCCGCCCCTCCTCCAGGCTCCCCCGCGCGAAGGTCGACGGTTCACCCTGGACCGCGTCTGTCGCCTCGTCGATGGACGCTGCCATCCCGCTGCCCGCCTCCTCCGCTCCCTCGGAGGCGCGCTCGCCGATCTCACCGGCCCGCTTCTGGGCCTCCTGGGTCCTCTCGTCGATCGCATCCTCGGTCTGATCCGCTCCTCGCTCCATCGAGGTGCGGACCTCCTCGCCCTCCTCCTGGGCCTCCCGCTCCGCCTGGGAGTCACCGGCCAGCGCCAGCCCTCCGAAGCCCATCAGCGCGCTCGCCACAATCCACTTCGTCCTCATCATGGGTTGCTCTCCTTTTTTGTTTTGCGAGAAGTTGGTCGGAGGCCCTTTGAAGGGGTCCGCCTCCACTCATCAAAACTGAACACCCTTCCCTCACTCGGCAGGCGGGCTCTACTGCTCCGGTGGGAAGCGAGCGCTCGTGCAAGCCCTCCCTGGCAGCTACGCTCTGGCGGGTGAGCACGACCAACGAAACCCGGGGAGAACGCTGACTTGGCGCTGCTCAGTGAAGAGGACACCCGCCTGGTGGGTGAGGCCCTGGCCACGCTGGGGATCCGCAACCTGGTGTTCGGCATCCACGACGCCAGCTTCCCTGGCCTTGCCGACGAAGACCTGGGCCGCGGGACCCCCTATTCCCACGGCGCCTGGGAGCTGATCGCGTTTGTGCGCTCGCTGGGCTTCACCGGCGTGCAGCTGGGGCCGCAAGGAGATCTCTCCGAGACCAACCCCTCCCCCTACGACGGCACCCAGTTCTCGCGGAACGTGATGAACGCGCAGCTGGTGGAGCTGACCGAGGGCAAGTGGAGCCGGCTGCTGGAACCGGAGCGGGTCGCCGGGCTGCTGCGCGAACGGCCGGAGGATTCCCAGCGCCGCGCCGCCCACCGCCACGTCCACCGCGCTGTCCACCGGGCGTTGCCGGAGGCGTGCCTCAAGCTGCTGCGCGGCACCGGGGCCCCGGACGAGGCGCGCCGGGAGGTGGTGGCCGAGTTCTCCGCCTTCACCGGTGCCCACGCCACCTGGCTGGAGGCGGACGCGATGTACCAGGCGATCTGCCAGGACACCGGGGAGGGCTACTGGCGCCAGTGGCCCGACCCGCTGGATCAGCGGCTGTTCGCTGCCCGCACCGTCGAGGAGGAGGCGTTGGCCGCCGCCCGCCGGCGGGAGATCGCGATGCGCCACACCCTGTTCGTGGAGTACGCCTTCTCCCAGTTCGTAGTCCATGTGCAGCACCGCAACTTCCGCACCCGGCTCAACGACGCCGGGATGAAGCTGTACGGCGATCTCCAGGTGGGCCGCGCTCCGCAGGACGTGTGGAGCCAGCAGGCGATGTTCCTGGACGGCTACAAGATGGGCGCCCCGCCCAGTCGCACCAACCCAGACGGGCAGGACTGGAACTACGACGTCCCGGATCCGGCGCTGTTCCTCCGGCCGGACGGCAAGCCCGGTCCGGCGCTGCGGGTGCTCACCGACCGGGTCCGCAAGATGTTCTCCGAGTACGACGGGGTGCGGATCGACCACCCCCACGGTCTGGTCTGCCCCTGGGTGTACCGCGATGAGGGGGAGGATCGGCTCGGCTCGGTGCGCGCCGGAGCGCGGCTGTTCTCCTCGCCGGAGCTGCCGGATCACCCCCAGCTGGCCCGCCACGCGATCGCCCGAACCGACCAGCTGGATCGCTCCCAACCCCGCCACGCCGACGGCTGGGTCCAACAGCTGGAAGAGGAACAGGTCTCCCGCTACGCGCTGCAGTTCGAGGTGATCGCGGCGGCCTGCAAGGAGAGCGGCCGGGACGTGCGGGACCTGGTGTGCGAGGTGCTCAGCACCCAGCCCTACCCGCTGCGGCGGGTGATGGATCGCCACGGGCTGGGGCGCTTCCGGGTCACCCAGAAGGTGGATCTGCAGAACCCGGCGGACGGCTACCGCAGCGAGAACGCCCAGCCGGCGGATTGGATCATGGTCGGAAACCACGACACCCGGCCGCTGTGGCGGGTGGTGGATGACTGGGACACCGCCGGCCAGCTGCCGGCCCACGCCGCCTACCTGGCCCAGCGGCTGTGTCCCACCCCCGCCCGCCGGGAGGACTTCGCCCGCGAGCTGACCCGCTCACCGCGGGTGCTGGCCCAGGCCAAGGCCGCCGAGCTGTTCGCCTCCCCGGCCCAGAACGCCCTGGTGTTCTTCACCGACCTGCTGGGGCTGCGCGAGCTGTACAACGCGCCGGGCACGGTGAACGCCACCAACTGGTCGCTGCGGGTGCCGCCCACCTACGCGCAGGACTACCAGCAGGCGCTGACCGCCGACGCGGCGCTGAACGTCCCCTGGGCGCTGGCCTGGGCGCTGCGCGCCAAGGGCCACCATGGAAGCCTGGTGGAGCGGGTGGAGGCGCTGGCGGTGCGGCTGCGCGGAGGGCAGCGTCTGCCCGCTCACCAGATCATGTCTTGATCCTCGGTCACCCCGGCCAGGTTCACCGGGAGGGTCGCCCCCTCCACGCGCACCGTCCCGGTGAAGGTCCCGAAGGGCTGGGCAAAGCGGCTCTTGATCACCTTGAGGTCCCGCTCCTCCCGGTGCACGTGCAGCGGCTTGAAGCGCAGGTCCACCGAGCCATCGGTGGTGCGGATCCTCCAGTCGTCCAGCAGGTCCTGGCGGTTGAAGTCGAAGCGCGCCCGGTCCAGCGGGATCAGCCGGTTGCCCACCCACAGGCCGTTCTCGTTGGCGTCGGCGTTGTCCTCGTTGAAGCCCTCCACCAGGTTGAGGCCGACAGGGGTGCCGTCCGGCAGCCGCCCCAGCCCCATCGCCCAGCGCCAGGCGGTGTGCCGGGCCAGGTAGCCGTGGGTGTAGTCCAGCCCGGCCACCCCTCCGTCCAGCAGGTAGCGCCGGCCTCCCGCCTTCAGGTGGCCAAAGGCCAGCAGCGCCGCCCACTTCTGGGTGACGTTGATCACCCCGTCCTCGCCCACCGGCGCCACCACGGTCAGCGCCGGAGGACCGCCCGCGGCCAGCACCTCGCCGCGGAGGCTGATCCGCCGCGGAATCGGCAGCTCCAGCACCTCCACGCTCAGCCGGTACTTCTCATTCCCCTCCGCCCGGGAGACCGCGAAGGACGCGCCCAGAGGAGAGATCAGCCGCGCCGCCAGACCTTCTCCGGGACGGTTGTTCACGCCGGCCAGCGGCCCGGGCACCCCGATGAAGCTCTGGTCGGCCACCACCTCGCGGGTGCGCAGGTCCACCGCGGTGATGAAGGCGTTGGCCGCGTAGCCCAGGTCCACCACCGCGTAGGCCACCAGCACCTCCGGGGTGGCCACCAGCTGGTAGTGCCACTTCTTCTCCTTGAACAGCCGCCGCGCGCCGGAGAGCTGGTAGGCACCGCCCAGCCGGGAGAGATCCACGTCCGGGATCACCCCCTGGTAGGTGCCGAACAGCGGTTGACCCGCCTCGTTGTGCAGAAAGCCGGGGGCGGTGCGGAGGGCGGGGATCACGTCGCGGGGGGACCTCATGGTTCCCACACTTAAGTCTCTCCGCGGGCGGAGGAAAGGCCAGCCCCCCTCGGACCGTCCGGTGAATGGCAGGGTGGCGCTGGCCGTCCGCCCGGAACGCCTCTACGGTGACCCCGCCATGACCTCACTGCGACTCGTCGTCCCCCTGCTGCTCTCGGTTGGACTCTTCGGCAGCGGCTGCGCCTACCTCAGCCAGTTCCTCCAGGCGGCGTTCACCCCTCCTTCGTTCACCTTCAAGAACGCCAGCATCGGGAACTTCTCGCTCAGCGACGCCACCGTGAACCTGGTGTGGGAGATGAAGAACCCCAACCCGATCGGCCTCTCCCTGGCCAGCCTCAGCTACGGGCTGTTCGTGGAGGAGAAGCAGGTGGTGGCCGGAGCGCCCCCGCTGGGGCTGAACATCCCGGCGCAGGGGTCCGCCGAATTGGTCTTCCCCGCCAACGTCCGCTTCCAGGACGTGGCCCCGGTGCTGGAGACCTTCCTCAACAAGGACCAGGCCGCCTACCGCGCCGCCGGCACCATCGGGGTGAACACCCCGATTGGGGTGATGACCTTTCCGCTGGAGAAGCAGGGCACCTTCGAGGTTCCCAAGGTTCCGCAGGTCCAATTGCTGGCGCCCCGCATCACCCACCTCGGCTTCACCAGCGCCACGGTGGAGTTCCCGCTGAACATCACCAACAAGAACAGCTTCGCGCTGCCCCTCTCCGCTCTCTCCGGCGGGGTGACCATCGCCGGCGCCAAGGTCGGCACCCTGCTGGCCAACGACCTGGGCCTGGACGCCAAGGGCACCCGCACCGTCCGCCTCCCCCTGACCATCCACTTCGCCCAGGCCACCCAGGCCGCCCTGGCATTGCAGCAGGGCTCCGCCACCGTGGGCTTCGACGGCTCCATCAAGTCCGGCACCGCCTCCATCCCCCTGAAGTTCCAGCAGAAACTGACCTTCCAACGCTAAGCGTCAGAAAAGGGGACAGGCTACATTTTCGACGCGATGCGTCGAAAACATAGCCTGGCCTATTTTTCGACTGTGGTCACAACTTGGTAGGGGGGTGAAAGACAATGTAGGTGTGAACCCCAGCGCGAACATCATTGCTCCCCGGCCCCGCTACGGCGTCCCCTTCACCGACGCTGCGTCCCTTACCGATTCGCTCAAGTTCATGTTCTCCCAGACCCAGCCCCGCGCGCGCACCTCGAACCACCGCGAGCGCCGCGCCACCCCGCGGATCCCGATCGAGCTGTGCTGCGAGGAGGTGGGGGCCAAGCGTCCCTACTACCGCACCACCTTCGATCTCTCGACCTTCGGGCTGTCCACCCAGTCCGGCCGCCCCCACCCGGTGGGCACCCTGCTGGAGCTGCGGCTGCACCTGCCGGACGACCTCCGCCTCCCGCTGGAGCTGCGCGCCGAGGTGGTGGGCTCCCACCGCGAGACCGACGGGATGCGCCTGGCCTTCCGGCAGCCCTCGGCGGAGGCGGTGCGCCGGATCCACCGCTACCTGTTCAACGACCAGCGCCCGCTGGGCCAGGCGTAGTCCGCCACACTTCTTCATCCCCTCACCTTTGAACCCGGCCGGCCCGGGTGCGATGCTCCGGCGGTGACTGCCCAGCCGCCGAGCGCCGATCGCCGCCGCGCCGCGCGGGTCCCGGTCTCCATTCCGATCGAGATCCGCGACCCGCACGGGTTCTCCCTCCACTCCACCAGCGACCTCTCCCCGGGCGGGGCGTTCTTCGGACGCTCCATCCCCAACCCGGTCGGGTCGCGGGTCACCGTCTCGGTCAACCTCCCCGGTGAGCTCCCCATCGTCTGCGAAGGCGAGGTGGTGAACGTCCCGGACAAGACCAACTTCGGGATGGGGGTGCGCTTTTTGAACATGTCCGCTCAGGACCAGCAGCGGCTGGAGCAGTTCACCCAGGGCGTGGGGAGGCAGGAATGAGGTTGCGCTGGATGATGGTCGGGCTGGCGATGCTGTCCGGGGGCTGCGTCCTCAAGGACACCGGGCCCACCCGGGAGCGCAGCGGCGCCTCCCTCTTCCAGGGAGCCCCCCTGATTGAAGGCCCGCCGGAGGACCGCTGCCAGAAGCTGTCCGGCACCGGGGCGGCCGCCTCGTGCCAGGACGCCAAGTACCTGGGCCAGACCTACGTCCGCCGCCTGGCCACCACCGACGCGCTCTGCCTGGAGGGCGGCTTTGGAGAGGAGCCGGGGGGCAGCTGTCTGGCCCGGGCCTTCGTCTCCGACACCGGAATGGGGAGGGTGCTGGTGGAGATCCGGGAAGCCAAGCCGGAGTCCCGCTGGTTCAACCACGTGCAACACCAGCTGTGGTTCACCGAAGACGCGCTGGTCGACCTGTACCTGGCCGAGAACGGTTATTGAGGGCTGCCATGGCACTGTGGGATCCGCTGACCACCGGGGTGAAGAAGCTCTCCCCCCGGGAGTTGAAGAAGCTGGCCAACGAGACCCTCTCTGACCTGGTGCTGCGGGAGGTCACCAAGTCCAGGGATCGGCTGGTGGAGCTGGACAAGACCTACCCTTCGGCCACCCCCAAGGAGAAGGCCCAGCGGCTGATGGACGGCAAGAAGGCCATCGCCGGGATGGTGGGCGGGGTGAGCGGGGTGTTCGGCCTGGTCTCGCTGCCCGCCGACTTGCTGGTGCTGACGTATCTACAGCTGGTGCTGCTGGTGGACCTGGCCACCCTGCACAAGGTGAACCTCAAGACCGAGAAGGCGCGCGGCGAGCTGATCGACCTCTTCGGGCAGCTCAACGGGATCGGTCCCCTCCAGCGGTCCGGACCCAAGCTGCTGGGGAAGGTGGCGCAGCTGCTGTTGGAGAAGGGGGGCTGGAAGCTGTTCGGGCGGGCGGTGCCGGTGATCGCCGCGCCGATCAGCGCCTACCTCAACAACCAGCACCTGCAGGAGGTGGGGGATGAGGCCATCCGCTACTACCAGGGGCTGGAGAAGGTCCAACAGAAGCGCCCGCGGGCGGAGTAGGGCGCCCGGACAAAGATGAGCGACTTCGTCACCGGGGTGGACCTGTCCACCGGGGCGTGGACCCGTCAGCGCTTCGAGGAGGAGCTGGGCCGCGCCGTCTCCGCCGCCCACCGTCACCACGGGCCACTGTCGCTGCTCTACGTGGACGTGGACGAACTGCAGGAACACAACGACCTGCACGGCACCGACCGCGGCGACGAGGTGATCTCCCGCGTCGCGGAGCTGATCTCCCGGGAGGCCGACGGCCGGGGGCCGATCGGGAGGGTGGACGGCGGCGCCTTTGGCCTGCTCCTGCACCCGATGGCCGAACGGGAGGCGGTGCAGCTGGCGGAGCGGATCCGCCGCAACATCTCCGCCCGGCTGGCCACCCCCTCCAGCCGGGTCACCGTCTCGGTGGGGGTGGCCCAGCTGAAGCCTTGCGAACCGTGGGGAAACCTGCTGGACGCCGCCCAGCAGGCCTGCACCTGGGCCAAGCAGAGCGGGCGCAACGCGGTGGCCAGCCGCTAGCGCCCCTGGCCGGGCTTGAGGACCCGCTCCATCGCCGTCTAGAACGGGCACATGCTCAATGGAATGCTGGCGTTGTTGCTCGCTGCTGCTCCCCTCAAGGTGGCCTTGCTGCCGCTGGAGGGAGGAGAGGGGGTCAACGCCTCCACCGCCAGGTCGCTGACCCAGGCGGTGCTGGGGGAGGCCCGCAAGCAGGCCGGGATCGCGGTGATGTCTCCCGACGAGCTGGGGTCGATCCTCTCCCTGGAGCGGCAGAAGGCGCTGCTGGGCTGCTCGGAGGACTCCTGCGTGGCCGAGGTGGCCTTGGCCCTGGGGGTGGACCGGGTGCTGGTGGGCAGCGTCTCCAAGCTGGGCCAAAGCTGGCTGCTGCACCTCAAGCTGCTCAACGCCAACAACGGCACCGTGGCCTCGCAGGTGGATCGCCGGCTCAAGGACAAGAGCATCGACGATGTGCTGGACGCGTTTCCCCAGGCGGTCTCCGAGCTGTTCGGGACCAAGGGCACGGTGGCCACCGCGGTCCCCGCGCAGCCGGCGGCGGCGCCGGCGGTGACTGTGGTGGCGCAGAAGCAGACCGCGCCCGGCGGCCGGGATGAGCCCTTCGTCTTCGAGGGCGCGCGCCCCGACTTCCAGGTTCTGGTGGACGGACAGGGACACCTGGTGGTGCTCAAGCCGTTCGCGACCGGGAACACGCCGGTGTTCTCCGGGGACAAGAATCGGGTCTACGCCCAGCGGGTGATCGGCGGCAGCTCCAGCGGCACCGAGAGCTTCGACTTCGTGTTCTGGGATGCCCGCGTCCCGGTCCCCTACATGCGCTCCTTCGGGTTCAAGGAGAAGGAGGGGTACCTGCTGCAGTGTGGAGAGAAGAAGATCGCCTTCAAGCCAGTGCCCAGGGCCCGGCAGGCGCGGCTGCTCAAGGGGCTGTCCTTCCTCCAGCCGCGCTGGCGGCGGTCCGGTCACACCCTGGCCCGGGACGACTCCGGCAACTACTACTACGTGGACCAGGATCGCGACGCCAAGGCGAACCTGACCGACGCCCGGCTGTTCA
>JALYOC010000180.1 GCA_030857095.1 Myxococcota bacterium
GTGCCGACCTGCACGATGTTGGTCCGCACCCCCTTCCGTGGAATCCGGTTGAGGGCGTGCCGCCGCCTACCGCCAGCGGAACCGCACGTTGACCTCTTCGGTGGGCCGCAGCGTCATCTGCGCATCCGGCTGGGCCTCCGGACCGGGGACCAGCTCGAACTCCGCGCGTTGCAGCAGCATCGCCAGGACGATCTGTGACTCCACCAGGGAGAACACGTTGCCGATGCACATCCGGGGGCCGAGGCTGAAAGGGAAGTAGGCCCACTGGTTGCGGCCCTTGGACTGGGCGGGCGAGAAGCGCTCCGGATCGAACCGGTCCGGGTCGGTCCAGAACTTTGGGTGGCGGTGGGCCAGGTAGGAGGCCGGCAGCACCACGTCCCCCGCGCGGATCTTGAAGCCGCACAGCACATCGTCCGCCACCGTGTCCCGGGCCACCGCCCAGGTGGGCGAGCGCAGTCGCAGGATCTCATCCACCACCTGGCGCAGGTAGGTCAGCCTGGGGACGTCCTCGGTGGTCGGCAGCCGCCCCTCCAGCACGGTGTCCACCTCCTGGCGCATCTTCTCCACCACCTCCGGGTGACGACCCAGCAGGGTGAAGCCCCAGGTCAGCAGCAGGGCGGTCGTCTCGTGGCCGGCCAGGAAGAGGGTGATCACCTCGTTGCGCAGCTGCGAATCGGTCAGCCCCTCACCCTGGGGATCCTTGGCGTCCAGCAGCATCGAGAGCAGGGTGGGGCGCGCCTGGCCATCCTTCTGGGCGCGGGCGGTGGCGATGATCCCGAACACCATCTCATCCAGGGTCTTGAGCGCGCGCTTGAGCCGCTGGTTCTTCGGCGTGGGCACCGCCAGCGGGACGTTCACCGAGGAGTTGTTGCGCGCGGAGAGCAGCGCCAGGGCGTCAGTGAAGGCCTGCCCCGCCGCGGTGGTGTGCTCCTCCCCGAAGGACTGCCCGAACAGGGTCTCTCCCACTACCTCCAGGGTGAGGGTGAGCATCGCGTGGTGCGCCTCCAGCACGCCGCCGTCCGGGTGCCGCGCGCGCCAGCGGTTCAGCGTCGAATCGGTGACCTGGACCATGGAGGTGGTCAGCTTGCGGATGCTCTCCCGGTGGAAGGCCGGCTGCTCCATCTTCCGCCGCACCAGCCAGGATTCCCCCTCCAGGGTCAGCAGGCCCTGGCCGGTGAGCACCCGCATCCCGTCGTAGGTCTTCCCCTTGACGTAGTTCTCACGGTGGGAAGCGAGGATCCGCTCCACGCCCACCGGGTCGGCCACCGCCACCAGGGTGCGCGGCCCCAACTGGATCCGGAACACGTCGCCCAGCCGCTTCCACTCCTGCATCAGGAAGTTGATCATCCCGTGACGGGAGAGCTCGGTGACGCTGCCCAGCAGCGGAAGGCCCCGGGCCAGCGGAGGGAGGGGACCGTCCAGCAGGACCTGCGCGGCGGCGGGAGGAGACATGCCTCCTACATAGCGGGGAGAACGGCGGAACGCAGCCGGGGGGAACGAAAGGCCGAGCTGCGCGTCCATCGCGGAGCGGTGTCCCGGGGGGAGCCGGTGGCCGCCCAGCCACCCTCCGGACTAGCGAAGCCGCCGCCGCCGGTCCCCCAGCCGGAGCATTCCCAACAGAGCGAAGGCGGCCACCGGGAGGAACCCGCCGCTGCCGCAGGAACAGCCACCCTCCGGGGTGTCGTCGGTGGTGCCTCCATCAGCGATCGGTTGGACGCCAGCGTCGGGCTCGGTCCCCGCATCGGTGCCCGTGCCTCCATCCGCCGGCAGCGGTCCTCCCCGGCGGTACTGCTGGGCCGCCTCGATGTTCCCGTTGATGTCCACCGCGCGGAAGACCAGGGTGGCTCCCTCCGAGAGCGACAACGGGACGTCGTACCGGGCCCAGCGGCTATCGCCGGTGACGTGGAACTCGATGCCCCGGACCGCGACGTCATCGGTGGAGGAGAGGGTGATCAGATCCTCGCTGCCCGAGGGCACGATCTCCGCGGTGCTGACCGGCGCAATCACATCGGTGAAATCAAACGTGGCCGTCCAGGTCACGCTGCCCACCCGCGACTGCCCGGTGACCGAGGGATGGAAGTAGTCCAGGGTGCTGACCTCGCTGGCCAAAAAGGCGACCTCGAACACCGCGCCCTGGTCGTGGCGACAGTGCAGAGACCCGTCGCACACTTCCGCCAATTGCTGATTGAAGTCGACGACGCGCTGACGCACCCGCGCCCTCCGCTCCTCGTCCGCCGCGGCGGTGCTCTCCGGATTGGCCAGCACCGACTGGCAGGTGTTGGCGACGTCCCAGACGTAGACGGCATTGGCGTCGGTGTGCAGGACCTCCCAGAGCCGAAAGACGTCCGGGATGCTGGCCACGAAGATGCGGGCATCGGGCAGCCCGGCGCTGAGCGAATCCAGGGCGCCGGCGAACTGCTGCCGGAAGGTGTCCACCTCCAGCATCGCCGCCTCGCTGCCGCGGCAGACGTCGTTGGCGCCCATCAGCAAGGTGACGTAGTCCACCGTGCCGCCATCGGCGGTCCGCCGGGCGATGGCGTTGTTCACCTGGGAGGCCAGGTCGCCCATCACCGCGCCGGCCACCGCCAGGCTGTAGGCCACCGGGGCGCCGCCCAGCTCCCCAAGCTGGGTGTACTGGGAGACCACCCCGCCGTCGGAGCCGGTGCTCCAGGAGTGGTAGGGCTGGTTTCCGAACCGGGTGGTGGAGGCGTTGAAGCCGGTGGAGATCGAATCGCCCACGGCGGCCAGCGCACTGGGGGGCCCGACCCTCTCTGGATACTCCTGGGCCTGCGCGGCAAGAGCGGTGGTCACCAACGACAGCAGCGCGAAGCGGAGGGCCTTCATGCCGCGCATCCTCCCCAGCGCCCGGATGTGCGTGCAACCTCCGACGCGTCCGGCGCCGGAGGAGGAGGACAGTTCGGCTGATCAGCCGTACGACTCGCGCTTGATCCGCTTGGAGGGGAGGCCCAGCTCCTGGAGGTAGCCGATCACGCTCTCCAAAAAGCGCGGCGTGGCCTGTTCCCCCTTCTCCAGGGCGGCGCGCCGCTCCCAGGAGGTGATCGCCGGGCCGCAGACATAGGCCAGGCAGACGTTGGGGTCCGGCATCAGCTCCGTCAGCAGTTCCTGGGACACCCGGCCCTTCCGCAGCCGCGCGTCGTAGGCGAAGTCGTCCGCCTCGCGGGTGAGGAGATTGATCACCTGGAGGCGATCCGGGTGCCGCTGCTCCAGCGCGTCCAACTCTTGGCGGTAGATGATGTCCTGCGCGGTCCGGTTGGAGAACACCAGGGTGTGGCGCAGTGGGAGGCCCCGGTGCAGCGCGTCCTTGATCATCGAGAAGTTGGGTACCGCGCCGGAGCCTGCGACCACGTGGAGGATCTGGCTGGCCTGATCGGTGACGTCGTCCGGCAGCGTGTACGGCCCCATGAAGCCGCTGACCTTCAGCCGGTCGCCGGGATGCATGGCGTAGGTCAGGTGCGGTGAGAGCAGGGGAGGGTAGCGATCCCGGGTGGGGTCGTACGGCTCCACCTTGATGGTGATCGCCAGTCGACCCTCGTGGGGCGCGGAGGCCAGCGAGTACGCGCGGTGGTGCTCCTTGCGGCCCTTGAGGTGCTGCAGGTGCGCGATCATCGGCGCCAGCGAGGGGAACTGCTGGGGTTCGATGTTCACGAACTGTCCGGCGCGGTAGTCGCGGAGCGGCTCGGGGGTGGCCAGGACCAGGGTCGTGGTATCCGGCGTCTCCCGAATCACCTCCGCCACGGTGGTGTCGATCTCTCTGGTGACGCGCCTGCGTGGGCTGAGCTCTGCCAAGGTGGGCTTCTCCTGGTTGTCCTTTTGCCAAGGTCGGGCCCCCGGCTCCAGTGTGATACGCGGGCCACCGCATGGTCACCTCCACCGAGACCGTCTTTCTGTCCTCCTCCCCCGGACTGGAGCCTGCCCTGGCCAAGGAGGCCGCGGCGCTGGGCACGGTCCGCGAGGTGTCAGGAGGCTTGGAGCTGGTCGGCGGCAAGGGGCTGCACCAGGACGCGTGCTTGCGGCTGCGGTCCGCGGGGCAGGTGCTGTGGCGGGTGTTTGAAGGACCGGCCTCCGGTTCGCTGGAGGTGCTGCTGCGGAGCATCGACATCGCGCGCTTCGGCCCCGTCCGGGTGGAGGCCACCTCGCAGGGGCTGGAGGCGGCGGCGCGCAAGGTGTGGCGCACCGAGGGCGGAGGAACCCGGGTGCTGCTGCGGCTGGAGGAGGGACGGCTGACCGTCAGCGTGGATTGCGCCGGAGAGCCGCTGTTCCGCCGCGGCTACCGTCAGGAGCTGTCCCACGCGCCGATGCGGGAGACGCTGGCGGCGGGGATGCTGCTGATGGCCGGCTACACCGGAGAGGAGCCGCTGTGGGATCCGATGTGCGGCTCGGGGACGCTGCTGATCGAAGGCGCCTGGATCGCCCGTCGGAGGGCGCCGGGCTCGATGCGCACCTTCGCCTTCGAGAGCTGGAAGGGGTTCGACGCCGCGGCCTGGGCAGCCAAGAAGGCCGGCGCGACCGCCGAGGAGCGGGCAATGCCCTCCACCGTCACCGGCTCTGACCTGAACGCCGGTTCGTTGGGGGTGGCGCGCAGGAACGCCAAGCGGGCGGGGGTGTTCGAACAGCTGACCCTCAGCCGGCTGGATGCGCTGACCATCGCGCCTGCCGCGGGGGCTCCGCCCGGGCTGATCGTGGCCAACCTTCCCTACGGCAAGCGGGTCGGCGGGGAGTCGGACCTGACGGGGTTGCACCGCTCCTTCGGCAAGGCGCTCAAGACCCGCTTCTCCGGCTGGCGGGCGGTGCTGCTCACCGGGGACCCGGAGTACGCCGAGGCCCTGGGCCTGCCGGTGGCCGACAGCTGGAAGGTGGACAACGGCGGGCTGGACTGCGTGATGATCGGGACCAAGCTCCTGCGCTGAGCGGAGCCCGCTCGTCCGGGCCTCCCCGCTGATTGGACCTTTCCGGAACGTCTCCCTGAGCGACAAGCCTTGAGACGACGCCGCTGACAGGCACCCCGGTCGGCGCTATGCCGCTGCTCATGTCCACCGACAAAGCCCTCCAGCACTTCGCCGCGAACCGGAACGCCTACCTCGAGGACCTCAAGACGCTGGTGCGGATCCCCAGCGTGTCCTTCCAGGGATTCGATCCCCTTCAGGTCCGGGCCAGCGCGGAGGCCACCGCTGCACTGCTGCGCAAGCGCGGGTTCGAGAACGTGCAACTGCTGGAGATCGACGGCGCGCATCCTTACGTCTACGGCGAAGTGCTCAAGGCGTCGGGCAAGCCGACCCTGCTGCTGTACGCGCACCACGACGTGCAGCCGGTAGGCGATGAGGAGAAGTGGAACACCCCGCCGTTCGAGCCCACCGAGAAGGAGGGCCGGCTGTTCGGCCGGGGCTCGGCGGATGACAAGGCGGGGGTGGTGATCCACACCTCGGCGGTGGATGCCTGGCTCAAGGCCAACGGCTCGCTGCCGCTGAACGTGAAGGTGGTGATCGAAGGCGAGGAGGAGAGCGGCTCCGAGCACCTCACCGAGTTCTTGCGCAAGCACGCCAAGCTGCTGCAGGCGGACGCGATCGTCCTCACCGACACCACCAACTTCGAGACCGGGCTGCCCTCCATCACCACCGCCTTGCGCGGGCTGGTGACTGTGCAGGTGGAGGTCAAGGCGCTCAAGCAGCCGGTGCACTCCGGGATGTGGGGCGGACCGATCCCGGATCCGGTGATGGGCCTGTGCCGGATCCTGGCCACCCTCAGCAACCCCGATGGGTCGATCGCCATCCCCGGGATCGCCGAGAAGGTGAAGCCGCTCACCGCCACCGAGCGTCAGAGCATCCAGGCGCTGCCCGGAGACGTGGCGCACTTCCGCAAGCAGGTCGGCCTGCTGGACGGGGTGGAGATGGTGGGCGGCGGCAGGCACCCGTGGGAGATGAACTGGCGGCAGCCCTCGCTGTCGATCAACGCCATCCAGGCCAGCAGCCGCAAGGACGCCCGGAACATCGTCTGCGAGTCGGCCTGGGCGCGGGTGGGGATCCGGATCGTCCCCGATCTGGATCCGGTGGAGGTGCAGGAGCGGCTGGTGGCCGCGCTGAAGAAGGCCGCGCCCTGGGGTCTGCAGGTGGAGGTGAAGCCGGAGCAGGCGGCGGGCTGGTGGTACACGGACACCTCCCACCCGGCCTTTGCCGCGGCCTTCCGCGCTCTGAAGTCCGGCTTCGGCACTGAGGCGGTGACCATCGGCTGCGGTGGCTCCATCCCCTTCGTGGAGCCGTTCGCTCAAGAGCTGGGCGGGGTCCCGGCGCTGCTGATCGGCGTGGAGGATCCGTACACCAACGCCCACTCCGAGAACGAGAGTCTGCACCTGGGCGACTGGGAGAGCTCGATCAAGAGCGCCATCCACCTCTACGAAGAGCTGGGGCGGGCGCTCACCCCCCGGTAGCGGCTCCGGCCTCGCTCTGTGCGCGATCCAGGAGCGACACCAACCCCAGGTGTCGCGACCAGCGCGCGAGATACTCCGGATCCATCTGAGCTCCGGAGACCGCCAGGACCCTCACGACATCACGCCACTGTGTCGTGGAGACCTCGCCTCCCTCCCGGAACCAGAGCAGCTTCCGGAGGACAGTGTCCTCGGGCGACTTCACATAGAGGCTCGCTCCCCCGAGATTGACTCTTCTGCGGCGAGCGAACTCCTCCCGGTCGAAGGCGCCATCTCGAAGGATGAAGAGATCGATCTTCACGGCAAGCGGCAGGAAGAAGATGTTCCAGGAACTCCGCGCAATGGCTGCTTCGCGAAGCGACTCTTCGTCGACATCGAAGTCTGTTCCAAGTGCCTGGGAGAGGGCAGTGACCTGGGCAGCCGACAGGTCCACCACGAAGTCGATGTCGTTGGTGGACCGCGGCTCGCCCTGAATCGAGCTGGCCAGGCTGCCCCCGAGAAAATAGGCAACCTGTGCCTCGTCCAGCGAGGAGCCGACCTTGAGCGCAATATCGACGACGTCGTTCATTGCGCGCGATGTCTGGAGGCGAGGCGCTCAGCAGTGGCCTTGCCGTAGATCAGTTCGACCAGCAGGTTCCTGACCTCAAGGTCCGAGGCTTTGGGGTTCCGCTGCCGGATTCCGGCCTCCGCGAGCCGGCGCACCGCAGTCGTCAACGCGGCCGCGGTGCTCAACCGCTCGTCGGGCGAGCGTTTCCTGAGCATCTCAAAGTAGCGGGCCCGCGCTCTGGGAGAGGTGTCTTCCATCAATGAGAGCCTACTCCTCTTGCTCGCCGGGGGCCGCGCGACCTGGGGGCACGGACTCCTGGTAGGAAAGCAGGCCCTGGAATTAGCTGTCCGTCCGATGAAGCCCGCCGCCTCGCCACTGTTCCTCTTCGCGCCTGGCGCCGGCGCCCCGTCGTCCAGTGACTGGATGAAAACCTGGAGCCGGCGGCTGGGCACGCTGGGCAAGGTGGTGCGGTTCGACTACCCGTATCAGCTGGAGGGGCGGGGCCGGCCGGATCGCCCGGAGGTGCTGATCGCCGCGCACACCGAGGCGCTGCACAAGGCCCGAAAGCGCCACCGAGGGCCGGTGGTGCTGGCCGGCAAATCGATGGGGTCGCGGATCGGCTGCCACGTCTCCCTCACCGAGCCGGTGGATGCGCTGGTCTGCCTTGGTTACCCGCTGCGTTCGCCGGCGGGGAGGCTGCGGGACGCGGTGCTGCTGGAGCTGACCACCCCGGTGTTCTTCGCCCAGGGCTCGCGCGATCCCCTCTGTCCGCTGCAAGCGCTCGACGCGGTCCGCCCCCGGATGAAGGCCCGCTCGCAGCGATACGTGGTGGAGGGCGGGAACCACTCGCTGGAGGTCGGGGTTCGCGCCCTGGCCTCGCGGGGGCAGACCCAACACGACCTTGACGCGCAGATCCTGTTCGCGCTGGAGACCTTTCTGCGCCAATCCCTGCAGCCGAAGCAGGAGCGACGACGATGAAGGCGATCCGAGTGCATCAGACCGGTGGTCCCGAAGTGCTGCGCCTGGACGAGGTGGAGGTCCCGTCTCCCCGGGAAGGAGAGGTCCTGGTCCGGGTGGAGGCGGCGGGGGTGAACTTCATCGACGTCTAGTTCCGCACCGGGCTCTACCCGTCAAAGGAGATCCCGTTCCCGCTGGGGCAGGAGGCGGCCGGGGTGGTGGAGGCGGTGGAGCCGGCCCTGCTCAACCAGAAGGGGTCGCTGTTCCTGACCCGGCCCGGCGCCCCAGCGCTCGTCGGCGACGCGCGGTTCGACCAGATAGTGGCAGTGCGGAGCACCCTCGCGGAAGCAGGCGGTCTGGGTGACCTTGGCGGTGACCCCCACCTTGCGCAGCGCCTCCAGCTACCGCTCCCAGGGTTCCGGCAGACCTCGTCCGGCGGGGGCCACCACCTTCACCTCGGAGTCGGCGCCCAGGGCGAAGCCGTCGCCCTTCTCCTCGGTCGCCGAGACGCTCAGCACGTCTCCGCGCTGCAGGTGGAAGAAGGCCTCGTTCTTCTCGTTGCGGTGCTTCTCCTGCATCGCCAGGCCGACCCGGCCCTCTGGCCCGCAGCCGATGAAGCGGTGACGGCCCTTGCCGGCCAGCGGTTCGGAGACCTGCCGGAACAGCCGACCGGGCGGGAGCTCCGGCCAGGCCTCGCCCTTGGGCGCGACCACCAGGTAGCTCATCTTCAGCGCTTCTTTGTGCAGGGTCGCCGCGCGGGCGATCTCCTCCAGCATCTTCGGCGGAGACCAGGCCCGCTCGGCGTGACACCAGTCGGTCTCCTTGATCAGCGCCGGGCAGTGGCCCCGGAACATGCAAGGGGCCCGGATGGCGTAGCCGTGGGAGACCAGCACGTCCCGGACCTTGAGCAGCTCGCGCGAGGTGTCGCGCAGCGCCGGCTCCAACACCACCAGCGAGCCGCCCTTCTTCACCTTGGCCAGGATCTCCTCGGTCATCGCCGCCCGGCGGGTCACCGCCGGATCGCCGGTGCCGAACAGCTCGTTGAGCACATGGCCCAGGGTGACTGTGTCGAACTCGCCGTCCGGCAGCTTGCCCTTGCCGCCCATCGGGTCCCACACCCGGGTGCCGATCCCCTGCTCGGCCTCGGCGGCCAGCGCCCGGCACAGGGCCAGGGCCTGCTCGCTGCGATCGGCGGCGATCACTTCAGAGGCGCCAGCGTCCAGCGCGGCGAACGCCAGCGGGCCCGGTCCGCTGCCCAGGTCCAGCACCGAGCGCGGCCGGCGCGAGAGTTCGCCCAGCACCTGGCGTGCTTGCGCATAGGAGACCGGCCAATAGAAGAGCAGGTAGGCGCCCAGCAGCTTCGGGTCGTCCATGTACCGGGCGCCGGCCAGCTTGCGCTCGCGGGTCAGCCCCATGGACAGCTCGCGCACCCCCGAGGCCACGTCCCGCAGCTCCTGGGGCGTCAGGCGGTCGGGCGGGCCCTGCGGCGCGCTCTTCTGGTTGCGGTGCTTGCGCCAGACGGCGATCAGCCGGGGCACCCAACGCTCAAGGTCTTTGGTGTAGCGGTCGCTCACGGTCGGATTCCAACGGCCGGCGCATCCTGCTGCATCCCGGGCCGGACGGCGATCCCAAGTTGCCATCGCGCTTGGCCAAGGAGCGCGTTATTCCCTGGCGGGCGATGATCTCCGTCCGCGGCCTCAAGAAGCATTACAAGGTCCACAAGCGTTCGCCCGGCCTCGCCGCCGCGCTGCGCTCGCTGTTCAAGCGCCAGTACACCTCGGTCAGGGCGGTGGACGGCATCTCCTTCGAGATCCAGCCGGGCGAACGGGTCGGCTTTTTGGGCCCCAACGGCGCGGGCAAGACCACCACCCTCAAGGTGCTCTCCGGGCTGCTGCACCCCAGCGAGGGGGAGGTGACCGTGGGCGGACGCACCCCCAAGAAGCGGGAGGACGCCTACCTCAAGCAGATCATGCTGGTGATGGGACAAAAGCAGCAGCTGCTGTGGGACCTGCCGCCGTCCGAGACCTTCGAGCTGAACCGCGCCATCTACGAGGTCTCCCGCGCTGACTTCAAGCAGACCCTGGATGAGCTGGTCACCCTGCTGGAGCTGGGGGACCTGATCCAGAAGCCCACCCGGCAGCTGTCCCTGGGCGAGCGGATGAAGTGCGAGCTGGCGGCGGCGCTGATCCACCGGCCCAAATTCCTGTACCTGGACGAACCGACCATCGGCCTGGACGTGTCGATGCAGGTCACCATCCGCTCCTTCATCAAGACCTACAACCAGCGCCACGGCGCGACCTTGATGCTGACCTCCCACTACATGGACGACGTGGCCGCGCTCTGTCCGCGGGTGATCGTGATCGACAAGGGGGTGCTGACCTACGACGGCGGGCTGGACGCGCTGGTGCAGCAGATCCGCCCGGAGAAGCGGGTGGTGCTGAATCTGGAGAAGGAGGTGGACCGCGGCCTGTTGGAGGCGCTGGGCAAGGTGGTCTCCTCGGACCACGCCTCGGCGATCCTCCAGGTGCCCCAGCGGGAGGTGAACGCGGTGATCGCCCGCGCGCTGCAGACCCTGCCGGTGCGCGACCTGACGGTGGAGAACGCACCTCTAGAAGAGGTGATGAGCGAGCTGTTCTCCCGAACCCGCGACGCCCGGGGCACCACGCCGGAGGCGGCATGAGCGTCCGCAGCACCGCGCTGGCCTTCCCCGCGCTGCTCAAGGTGGGCATCGCCTCCGCGGTGGCCTACCGGGCGGAGATGCTGATCTGGGTGCTGTCCACCACCATGCCGCTGGTGATGCTGGCCCTGTGGTCGGCGGTGGCGGCGGACGCCCCGGTGGGCCGCTTCGGACAGGACGAGTTCACCGCGTACTTTTTGGCCACCTTCATCGTCCGGCAGCTGACCGGCTCCTGGGCGGCGTGGGAGATGAACTACGAGGTCCGCTCCGGCGCGCTGGCGATGCGGCTGCTGCGCCCGGTGCATCCTCTGGCCACCTATGCGGCGGAGAACCTGGGGGTGATGCCGCTGCGGATCGTGGTCGCGATCCCGGTGCTGGTGATCTCCCTGGTCGCGGTGGGGACCACGCACCTGGCCCACAGCGTGGGGATGTGGGCGATCTGGATGGCCTCGATGCTGGGGGCGTGGCTGATCACCCTGCTGGTGAACCTGGCAATCGGCTCGCTGAGCCTGTTCATGGAGAGCTCGCTCAAGGTGCTGGACGTGTGGTTCACCCTGTTCATGGCGCTGTCCGGGTACATCGTCCCGGTGGAGCTGTTCCCGCCCGGGCTGCGCGCGGTGGTGGAGTGGCTGCCCTGGCGCTACCAGATCGGCTTCCCGGTGGAGGTGATGACCAACGGGCTGGCGCTGGATCGGGCGCTGTGGCTGCTGGCGGCGCAGTGGGGCTGGGTGGCCTTCTTCCTGGGGTTGACCCTGCTGCTGTGGCGCAAGGGTCTGTCCCGCTTCGCGGCGTACGGGGGATAGATCGATGCGCCGCTACCTGACCCTGTTCTGGACCCAGCTGCGCGCCTCGCTGTTGTTGGCGATGCAGTACCGCTACGACTTCCTGATCGACGGGGCGATCTCGCTGTTCTCGGTGTTCCCGGTGGTGCTGCCGATCTTCGTGATCTTCCAGGGACGCGCGGACATCGTCGGCTGGACCCTGCCCCAGGCGCTGCTGGTCACCGGCTGGTTCGTCACCCTGGACGCGATCATCGACGGGGCGATCAGCCCCTCGCTCACCGCGGTGGTGGACCACATCCGCAAGGGCACCTTGGACTTCGTGCTGCTCAAGCCGGCGGACGCGCAGTTCCTGGTCTCCACCAACCAGTTCCAGCCCTGGCGCATCACCCACCTGTTCGCGGCGGTGGGCATCTTCGTCTACGCGTTTACCCAGATGGGGCACTGGCCCTCGCTGCTGGGGGTGCTGACCTCGCTGGTGCTGTTGGGGCTGTCCACCCTGCTGCTGTACTCGTTGTGGATCCTCACCGTGGCCGCGGCCTTCTACGTGGTGAAGGTGGACAACCTCTCCTACCTCTTCCAGTCCATCTTCGACGCCGCCCGCTGGCCGGCCTCGGTGTTCAAGGGCGCGGTGAAGTTCGTGTTCACCTTCGTGATCCCGCTGGCGCTGATGACCACCTATCCGGCGGAGGCGCTCTTGGGCCGGCTGACCCCGCTGCAGTTCGGAGGGTCGCTGGTGGGGGCGCTGACCTTCGCCGCTTTTGCCCGGGTGGTGTGGCTGCGGGCGATTGGGAAGTACACCTCGGCCAGCAGCTAGGACGGACTCAAATCCTGGAGCCGCTTGCGGATCGTCTCCCGGAGGAACTTGGTCCGTCGGCGGTCGAAGCCGATCTCCTCCAGCCGCGCGATCCAGGGCCTGGCGGCGGTGGACAGCCGGTCCAGCAGCTTACCCACCGCCCGCGCATTGACCCCGTGGCGGGCGCCGAAAGCGATGAGGTGGGCGCGCGTCAGGTTGTCGTCCCGGCCTTCCAGCTTCATCGCCATCCGCCGGTCCCCATAGGGGAGGGTGGTCAGCAGGTCGTAGGCGGGTGAGAGCCGGAACCCGCCGGCGGGGCCATCGGCGAGGATGCTCACGTTCTTGGCGTGCAGGTCCCCATTGCCAACCAGGTAGCTAAAGGCGACGAGCACCAGGAAGCGGGCCAGCTCCGGGATCGGAGCCGCGCAGGTGTGCTGGATCCCCCGCGCCAGCTCCGCGCAGCTGAGCCGGTATTTCTCGGAGGGGTAGCGGTTGAGGAACTGGCAGCCATCCTCCTGGTGGATGCGCACGAGGCGCTGGTCCTGCTTGAGCCAGCGGCGGTCGAAGCGCTCCACCAGCAGCCCGGGGTTTCCTTCGCGATCGCGGAGCAGGCGGGTGGTGGCGACCCTCAGCCCGCAGCCTTTGGCCATCCGCATGAAGAAGTCTTCGTTCTGCACCAGCTCTGGCTTGTCCTCCGGGTTCAGCTTGAGGAGATACGCGCGACGCCCCGGTGGACGGAGGGGGAAGGACACGGTGGAGGCGGAGACCTTCTCCTGCACCCCGGGGATCAGCGGCTCGTCCTCGCCGGAGCGGGTGCGGGCCAGGCTTTGGGCCAACAGCTCAGGGAAGAGCACGGCCTCCGGCTTCCACCGGCCGGTGTCGAGGGCGAGCTCCCGGGGCTGATCCCCCTGGGGGACCACCGCCAGATCGCCCACGGTGTCGGTGCCCGCGGCGATCAACAAGCTGAGCAGATCGTCCTCGGAGGTCTTGGTCCGCGACACCAACACCCGCAGCCGCAGTCCTTCGGGGAGCAGGCCAGCGAAGAAGGGGTGCAGGTTGGTGCCATGGGTCCCGGTGCGGCGGCGCGAGTAGGGCAGGTGGACCGCGATTCCTCCCTTCTGTCCGGCGTGCTGCTGGAAGAACTCTTGCGAGTACTCGAAGTCCGAGCCGTGCGCGGTGCGGGTGATGGTGCCGACCCGGGCATCGTCCCTCCACACCTCCGCGACCTGGACCTCGGTGGGCAGGCTCATCCGCCGCCAACCCGGAGACGCTGGTTGCCTGCCTCCAGCGCCAGCTCCAGCCCGAGCACGTGGAGCACGTCGAGCAGCTTGTCCAACCGCAGGGTGCGCTTCTGGCCGCGCTCCAGGTCGTAGATGAAGACCGGCCCACAGCCCGCCAGATCGCTGACCGCCCGCTGGGTCAGCCCCAGTTCCTTGCGCCGGGCGCGCACCGCGACGGCGAGACGCTCCTCCCAGGGGTCCGGCGAGAGGGTGTTTCGTCTGGAAGCCATGCTATCGGATGGAAAATAGCCCCACTTCGCGGGTTGCGCCACGAAGTTCGATCCATAATCCATGACATCGAGAGGATTATGGCAATGAACTGGGTCGCAAGGGTCGGTTCGAAGCCATGATCCATTCGCTCGCATGGATCATGGGTGGATCCTTCCCCCCCGGATCCAGTCCTCGACCAGCACTCCGGGGATCCGCTGGTAGTGGCGGCGGCTCCCGGTCACCACCGTGGCTCCCCGCCCCAACGCGATGGCGCCGATGAACAAATCGGCATCCGCCAGCCGCTGGCCCTTCTGCTCCAGCAGCGCCTTGGCCTCTCCGAACAGCTGCACCGCTCCCTCGTCAAGCCCGAGCACCGGGAGGGTGGCCAAGAAGCGGGTGACCAGGGTCCGGTTGCCCTCGGGCGCCTTGGACTTCGCGGCGCCGTAGTAGAGTTCGGCGGCGGTGATCCAGGTGGTGACCACCTCCTCCGAGACCGCGGCCCGGCGCTCCAGGACCGCGGTGTTCCCCCGCAGCAGGGCGATGCAGGTGTCGGTGTCCAGCAGCTTCAGAGGTCCACCTCTCGCCCCTGCGTCCTTCTGGCCATCAGCGCCTCTGCCTCCCGGGTCGGCTCCACGTCCGACTCCCACTTCCCTGCCAGCTTGCGCCAGGCCGCCAGCTGGGCCTCGACCGCGCGCGGAACCGGTGGCTCGGCGTGGCCGCGCAGAGCCGAATCCAGCAGATGGATGACCTGCTGGTTGAGACTGCGCCGATCCCGCTGTGCCGCCGACCGCAGCGCCTTCAACAGAGGGTCGGGGATGTTCTTGAGGGTGATCGAAGCCATGATGGAACCAGTTTGGTGCCGAAATGGTGCCACGGCAACCCAGAGAGCTGGCGAGTTGGGCTGACCAGCGTGCTTCGGCGCCGGTCACTCTGTGCTAATCGCTCGCCCCGATATGGCCACCGAGCTGGAAAATGAGGTCGCGCGGCGGCGCACCTTCGCGATCATCTCCCACCCCGACGCGGGCAAGACCACCCTCACCGAGAAGCTGCTCTTGTACGGTGGCGCGATCCACCTGGCGGGGAGCGTGAAGGCGCGCCGGGCCAGCCGGCACGCCACCTCCGACTGGATGGAGCTGGAGAAGCAGCGCGGGATCTCGGTTACCTCCTCGGTGCTGCAGTTCAACTACCGGGACCACGCGGTGAACCTGCTGGACACCCCCGGTCACCAGGACTTCTCCGAGGACACCTACCGGACCCTGGCCGCGGCCGACAGCGCGGTGATGTTGATCGACGCGGCCAAGGGCGTGGAGCCGCAGACCAAGAAGCTGTTCAAGGTCTGCCGGCTGCGGAAGATCCCGATCTTCACCTTCGTGAACAAGCTGGACCGCTACGGCCGCTCACCGCTGGAGCTGATGGACGAGCTGGAGCAGGTGCTGGGGATCCGCGCCTACCCGATGAACTGGCCAATCGGGATGGGGCCGGAGTTCCGCGGGGTGTACGACCGGCGGGCGAAGGTGGTGCATGTGTTCAGCTCCGAGGGGCGCCACGGCGAGTCCGAGGCGGCGGAGCGCAGCGTCTCCATCGACTCTCCGGACATCCTCCAGTTCGTCAACGAGAACGAGCTGGCGCAGCTGCGCGAGGACATCGAGCTTTTGGACATCGGTGGGGACGTCTTCTCCCAGGAGAAGGTGGACGCGCAGGAGATCACCCCGATGTTCTTCGGCAGCGCCATGACCAACTTCGGGGTGCGGCCGTTCCTGGACGCCTTTCTGAAGCTGGCCCCGCCGCCGCTGCCCCGGGACACCAGCGCCGGCCAGCGGCTGCCGGAGAACCCGCGCTTCGCCGGCTTCGTGTTCAAGATCCAGGCGAACATGGATCCCTCCCACCGGGACCGGATCGCGTTCCTGCGGGTGGTCTCCGGGCGCTACGTGAAGGGGATGAACGCCCACCACTCCCGGCTGGAGAAGCAGGTCCGGCTGGCCAAGCCCAGCCAGTTCATGGCCGCCGAGCGGACCGCGATCGAGGACGCCTGGCCGGGGGATGTGATCGGCCTCTTCGATCCCGGTCAGTACCGGATCGGCGACACCCTCTCCGAGGACTCCGGCTTCGAGTTCGAGGGCGTGCCCCGCTTCTCCCCCGAACACTTCGCCAAGGTCCGCTCCAAGGACCCGATGAAGCGCAAGCAGATGGAGAAGGGCCTGGAGCAGCTCTCAGAGGAGGGCACGGTCCAGATCTTCCAACAGCTGCAGATGGGGATGCGGGATCCGATCGTGGGCGTGGTCGGTCAGCTGCAGTTCGAGGTGCTGCAGTTCCGGCTGGAGCACGAGTACGGCTCCAAGGTGGTGCTGGATCAGCTCCCGTTCACCCACGCTCGCTGGGTGGTGGGCCCGAAGTTCGATTCCAAGAGCTTCGACTGGGAGGGGAACCGCCAGACGGTCCAGGACCGCGACGGGCTGCCGCTGATCCTCTTCCGCGACGAGTGGGCGCTGCAGCACGCCGAGGACAAGCACCCGGAGCTGAAGTTCCTCTCCTATGCGCCGACCGGGAAGGACAAGGAGCAGATCCGCGTGGAGGGCTAAGGTGTCCGGCCAGCACCACCTCTCCCCTCCGGTTGGAGCCGCCCAGCAGGTACACCAGCCAGCCCTCCTGGCCGATGAGCGAGGCGGGGAGGATCACCGGGTTGATGCCGGTGCCGCAGATCCCGGTCAGCCGCTTGATCGCCGTCTCCCGCGCCTTGAACATCCCCAGGGTCTGCGCCTCCAGCGGGCGCGGCGGGGCGTAGCGCTCCAGGTCTGACTCGCGGTCCGAGCCGGGCGGAAAGGTCAGCTCGTAGGCCAGCCCCAGTCCGTCCCCGGTCTCCAGAGATCCACTGCACGGTGCGTCCGCCGTCTTCGGAGGGCACGGTCAGCCAGCCGCGGAGGGTCTCGTCTCCGGGGAGGATCTTGGCCTCCATCATCACGTCGGTGGCGCGGGCGGAGAAGACGTCCTGGACGAACAGCTCCTTGCCCAGCCGTTCCGCCCGCTCGACTTCCCGAGCGAACTCGGTGGGGATCGCCTGCGCGGCGTCGGTTCCAATCGCCGCCCGAGTGGGGGCGCACCCCACCGCCAGCAGCAGCAGCACTCCAGTCGGTCGCGGAAGGCTCACCTCGCCAGGGTAATCGCCTCCTCCGCCGGGAAGGCTGGATTTCCCGCATATAATGATGCGGGTGCCTGCTCGGCGATCAGCCGCCCATCATCTGTATCAGGGGTTCCAGCGGGGTAGGGGGAGATCGTACCTCACTGCGCGAATCGTACAGCCACACTGGCAGTACGCTTGCTTACCCTGGGTCATTCTGTACCTTTTATCGAGGCATGTCGTCCGCAACCATTGGAAATCACGGGCAATTAATCGAGAAGCGCCGCGTCAACCTACATAGCAACACATCCGCGCGGCCTCCGATAATCGGCTCAAGACTCACAGCATCCCACATCGGCGCACCCGTTGGCGTGCCCCCCCCCCGAGGCCTCCCATGAACGTCCGCCGCACTGAAACCCCGGTTGCCCCGCTCGCCGCGGTCTCCGTCGCTTCGCTTGCCGCCGCCGTCCGCGCCCCGGTGACTCCCGCCGCCTCCGGCTTCGATGGCGCCACCGCCTCCTCGCAGACCCTGCTGGCCCGCGCCGAGAACGGCCAGACCCGCATCACCCAGAGCATCCTCCCCGGCGACATGTACCCGGTGGCTCCCGGGCCGCTGGCGCTGACCAGCCCCGCCGCCCAGAAGGCCATCGCCTCCACCCAACAGTTCCTGGTGCTGAACCTGGGCTTGGGCGGCACCGGGCAGGGCACCCCGGAGTTCCAGCCCCGCGCTGTGGAGATGGACGTGCTGGGGATGACCCACGTGCGGATGGACCGGCTGCAGGATGGGCTGAAGGTCTTTGGCGAGCAGGTGGTGGCGCACCTGGATGTGGACGGCAACGTGCTCAGCCTCACCGGCGGCGAGGGCCTCTCCTCCATTCCGGCCAACGTCTCTGGCGCCGCCTGCGTCCGCACCCCGGCGGAGGCGCTGGCCAAGGCCACCGCGACCTTCGGCCGAGCGTCCCAGCACGCCCCGGTGGTCGAGCAGGTGCTGTTCCAGAAGGCGGATGGCTCGTACACCAAGGCCTACCGGGTGGAGGTCACCGACTTCACCACCGCGCGTCCGGAGCGGATGAACTACATGGTGGACGGGGCCACCGGGGAGATCCTGGACCAGTGGAACCAGATGGGCGGGATCGAGCTCCCCAAGAACCAGGGAGACCTGGTGGGCCGGCCCGGCAACCAGGGCACCGGCACCGGGGAGGCAGGGGCGGATGACCGCTCGCTGTACTCCGGCCAGGTGGAGATTGGCGCCACCCAGAACGCCGACGGCGGCTGGACCCTCAACGACACCGGCCGCGGCAAGGGCGTTGAGACCCGGGACGCCAACAACAAGAGCAGCGGCAATGGCTCCACCCCGATCACCGACCAGAACAACCTGTGGGGCGAGGTCTCCGATTCGCCCCGCTCCCACGCCGCGGTGGACGCGCAGTACGGCGCCCAGATGACCTACGATATGTACCGCCAGGTGCTGGGCCGCGACTCCATCGACGGGAAGGGCGAGAAGCTGCTTAGCAACGTCCACGTCCGCAGCAACTACGTCAACGCCTTCTGGGACGGGAAGCAGATGTCCTACGGCGACGGGGACGGCAAGACCTCCGGCCCGCTGACCACCCTGGACATCGCCGGGCACGAGATCAGCCACGGGCTGACCGAGCGCACCGCCGGGCTGATCTACCGGAACGAGTCCGGCGGCATCAACGAGTCGATGAGCGACATCCTCGGCACCGGGGTGGAGTGGTTCGCCTCCCAGAAGAACTCGGCGGTGAAGTTCGACTGGACCCTGGGCGAGGACTGCTGGACCCCGAACAACGGCGACGCCACCGACGGGCTCCGCTACATGAACGATCCCACCAAGGACCGTTACTCCATCGACCACTACTCCAACTACCCCAAGCAGACCGAGGTCCACGGCAGCTCGGGGATCATGAACAACGCCTTCTTCCTGCTCGCCGAGGGCGGCACCAACCGCACCTCCAGGATCGAGGTCCAGGGCGGGGTGGGGGTGGAGAAGGGGCTGCAGATCTACGGCCGGGCGCTGATGTTCTACATGACCCCCAACACCACGTTCGCGCAGGCCCGGGAGGCCACGGTCAAGGCGGCCACCGACCTGTTCGGCGCCGATTCGGTGGAGGTCCGATTGGTGCGTGAGTCCTGGACCGCGGTCGGGGTGAACTAGGACTTCATTGCAGTGCGGTTGAACGGGAGGGTGATCGGTTCAGTTGGTGCTGGTTTTCGGTGGCGGATCTCGGCTCTGCTCCGGGTCCCGATGCGTCTGCTCCCCACCCTGCTTGCGGCCACCCTGGTGTCCCTGACCGGCTGCGACGACCGCCGCGCCACCATGCCGGTGCCGGTGGCGGTGGGCGGGCGCTGCAAGGTCTCGGTGGGGGACAGCCGCTCCAACGTCCGGATCCGCTGCGGCGGCCCCTGCGGTTCGGGAGTGCTGGCGGAGGGCACCTGCGCCGACGGCCGCGACGGCTGCGAGAACCAGTGCGACGTCTACCAGGACGTGGAGGTCTGCTACCTCTCCGACCGGGTGGTGGCGCTGCTCTCCATCGACCGCGAGTTTGGCCACTTCAAGTGGTGCTTCTGGCCGGATCCGGCGGCGGAGCAGCAGCCGCGTCGTCGACCGCAGAACTGATCTCCCCGCGGGAGGTGCCCTATGCTGGGCCCCTCGCCCCGGAGGTCATCTACCTTGCCAACCCGCTGCTCCTTCCTGTTCGCCGCCTGGGTGGTCCTCTCCGCGCCGGCCCTTGCCCAGCCCATGCCCCGGGCGGGCGAGTTCGTGGTGGACACCTCCGGACAGCTGACCGACGCCACCCGCTTCGAGCTGAACCAGATCGCCGGGCGACTCAAGGCCTCCGGGAAGGGCCAGCTGGGGGTGCTGGTGGTGGACACCACCGCCGGTGAATCGCCCCGGCGGTACGCGCTGCGGGCCTTCAACGCCTGGGGGATCGGCCACGCCGGCCGCGACGACGGAGTGCTGCTGTTCGCCGCGCTCGGGGATCGCAAGGCGGAGATCCTCCTCGGCAGCGGCGTGGACTCCGACGAGGACGTGGCCCGCAGCGACGCGGTGATGCGGGACCGGGTGATCGCCGGGTTCCGGCAGCGGGATCCCAACGCCGCCCTGCTGGGAGGAGCCCGGGGGATCGTGGAGCTGCTGGAGCAGACCGCCTTGAACCGGGGCTTCGCGCCGCTGGCGGCCCTGGCCGCGCCCCCAGACTCGCCCCGCTTCCCGGTCTCGCTCTCCCGCTCCTCCCGGGTGGTGGATCCGGACGCGGTGGTCCCCGCGCCGTTGGAGCGCCAGCTCAGCGAGCTGGCCTGGGCGCAGGAGGCGGACGGGCTGCCGCCGCTGGTGTTCCTGTTCTTCAACTCCGACCAGCATCAGCCGCACCAGGTGGCCGGCTGGGCGCGGGAGGAGCTGCGCCTCTCCGAGGACGAGTGGCTGGTGGTGGTGGCGCCGCGTCGCGGCCTGGCCGCCGTCTCCGCTCCCCAGGTCAGCCACCCGGCCCTGGAGGAGCTGGCCCAGGAGCTGGGCAACCACGCGGGACAGCTGTTCGCGGAGGTCAACGATCCCGCCGCGCAGGACGCCTTCTCGCAGGAGGCCCAGAAGCTTCCGCTGGTGGCCAGGCACGGCGTCTACCCGCGCTCGGCGGGAGAGCGGATGAGCCGGACCCTGGACAAGCACCGCACCGGGGTGTGGGCCTCGCTGGGTGGGATGGTCGTGGTCGGCGGACTGGGGCTGCGCCGCTGGGCCCGGCGGCGTCCCCGCACCTGTCAGGACTGCCAGACCCCGCGGGAGCTGCTGGACGAGGCGTGGGACGACGCGCACCTCACCGTGGGCCAGAAGAAGGAGGAGCAGCTCCAATCGGTGGAGTACGACGTCTGGTGGTGTGGCCGGTGCAGGGACGCGCTGGTGCTGCGCTACGGCACCCTCTTCACCACCTACAGCAAGTGTGGCTCCTGCAGCCACGTCACCAAGAAGAACAGCACCCGCACCCTGGTGGCCGCCAACTACGACCACGGGGGCACGGTGGAGGTGACCGAGCACTGCGAACACTGCGGCTACCAACGCACCTACCAGCGGCACACCGCCCGGCTGACCCGGTCCAGCAGCTCGTCCTCCAGCAGCCGCAGCTCCTTCGGCGGCGGCAGCTCTTCTGGGCGGGGCTCCAGCGGCAGCTGGTGACCAACGCACCACGCCAATAAAAGGGACAGGCTACATTTTCGACGCACCCAGTCGGAAATGTAGCCTGTCCCCTTTTTCTTCTCTGCGACCGGGCAGGCGGGCATCCCCCGAGCAGCGTCGCCGTCCCTGCCGCCAAACAGCCGCAGGGACCGAAAACCGCCAGCGGACTGGGCGGCAGGTCTTTATACATGCGCGCGATGCGTGGCCCGGGAGCGAAGAGCGTGGTGCGTGAAGAGCGGGGGAGGGTGATCGCCGCGCTGGTGGCGGTCTATTTCATTTGGGGCTCCACCTACCTGGCCATGCGCTTCGCGGTGGAGTCGCTGCCGCCGCTGCTGATGGCCGGCACCCGGTTCCTGATCGCCGGCGGCGCGATGTACGGCTGGCTGCGGCTGCGCGGGGGCGCCCACCCCACCTGGCCGCAGTGGCGCAGCGGGCTGTTCACCGGCGTGCTGCTGCTGGGCTTCGGCAACGGCGCGGTGGCCCTGGCCCAGAAGCTGGGGGTCAGCTCCGGGCTGGCGGCGGTGATGGTGGCCAGCATGCCGCTGTGGGCGGCGCTGTTCAGCGGGCTGTGGGGAGAGTGGCCGCGCTGGCGCGACTGGCTGGGCCTGGGAATCGGCGCCTCTGGGATCGCCCTGCTCAACCTGGACAGCAACCTACGGGGGAGCGCGGTGGGGGCGCTGCTGCTGGTGCTGGCCCCGGTGTCCTGGGCGCTGGGCTCGGTGTGGAGCCGCCGGCTGCCGATGGCCAGGGGCCCCATGGGCAGCGCCACCCAGATGCTGTCCGGTGGGGTGGTGATGCTGCTGGTGGGCCTGCTGTTCGAGCCGCTTCCCACCGCACCCACCGCGCGCTCGCTGGGGGCGTTGGCCTACCTGGCGGTGTTCGGATCGATCATCGGCTTTAGCGCCTACGGCTACCTGCTGCGCACGGTGCGCCCGGCGGTGGCCACCAGCTACGCGTATGTGAACCCGGTGGTGGCGCTGGCCCTGGGCGTGCTGGTCGCCGGAGAGCGGATCACCCCGGTGGCGATGCTGGGCGCCGGGGTGGTGCTGCTGGGGGTGGTGATCGCCCTGGTGGGGAAGGGCCAGGCCCCCAAGGCGGCCCCGGTCGCTCCGCCGGCGCTGGTGGTCCCAAGCTCGCGCAAGGGCTACTTGTAGACCCCCACCGTCGTCCCGCGGTGGACCGAGTCGCGCAGCACCAGGCCCTCCTTGACCCGCTTGGCGCAGTGCGGCCCCACGAAGAAGCCGGGGCGGTCCGCCTTGCGGAAGCGCTTCTTGAAGAACTCCTCCACCTCGATCACCAGGCTTCGGAAGCGGTCCGGCGCCGGATCCCGGCGGCCGGTCTGGGGGGTGACCTCCATCTCCGCCCACACCTTGCCGGCCAGCAGCTCCCCGTCCTCGTTCATCCGGCAGCGTTCGTAGAAGATCACCGGAGAGCGGACCTCATCCACCCGCCAGGTCCCCTTGTCCGGCCCCCGCTTGACCTTGTCCACCAGCACCGCGCCGATGTCCGAGGCGGCCAGGTACAGATCCTCGTCGGGCAGGTTGCCCACCGTCTCCGCGTTGGCCCTAAACGGCTTCCAGTTCGGCGGGACCCGGCGCGGATAGACCTCGAAGTTGTACTGGCTCAGGAAGCGGAAGAAGGACTCCTCGTCGGGGCCCTCCATGAAGAACTTGAACGTGTTGGCCATGCGAGCGCGGGCTTGTAGCAGCAATTCTGTGCACCCACGCGTGCCATCCGGGGCCGGGCCCGGCGCAGGCCTGCTAGCCTGCCCGCCCATGGTCGACACCCTGGGGCAGCTGAACTCGCGGATGCAGGAACTCAAGGACCTTTCGGGGGTGATCGGCCTGGCCACCTGGGATCAGGAGACCTACCTGCCGCCCAAGGGGCAGGGGGCCCGCGCCGACCAGCTGGCCACCCTCCAGGGGCTGTACCACCAGCGGCTCACCGAGCCGGCGCTGGGCGAGCTGATGGGCGCGTCGCTGGAGTCGCCGGGGCTGACCTCCGATCACCGGGCGATGGTCCGGGTGCTGGACGCCGAGCGCCGCCGCGCCCTCAACGTCCCCACCCGGCTGGTCCGCGAGTTGGCCGAAGCCCAATCCCTGGGCGGGGCCACCTGGCGGGAGGCGCGCAAGCAGCGCCGCTTCGAGCCGTTCCGTGCCTCGGTGGAGACGCTGGTGGCGCTGCGCCGCGAGCAGGCGGACTGCATCGGTCACCAAGGTGAACGCTACGACGCGCTGCTGGACGCCTACGAACCGGGGATGAGGGTTCGGCGGTTGACCCCGGTGCTGGCGGCGCTGGAGAAGAAGCTGATCCCGCTGGTCAACACCTTGGCCGAGGCCGCCGCCTCCCGTGCGGACGCGCTGGCCGGCCGCCGCTTCGATCTCCAGGCCCAGTGGCGCTTCACCTTCACCCTCCTGGAGGCGATGGGCTTCGACCTGGAGGCGGGCCGTCAGGACCAGAGCATCCACCCCTTCAGCGGCGGCACCCACCCCACCGACGTGCGGCTGACCACCCACCTCCACGAAGACAGCCCGTTCCCGGCGCTGTTCTCCACCATCCACGAGGGCGGCCACGGGCTGTACGAGCAGGGCTTCTCCCCCCAGCACTACCGCACCCCGCTGGCCGCCGCTCCCTCAATGGGGCTGCACGAGTCCCAGTCCCGGCTGTGGGAGAACAAGGTCGGGCGCAGCGAGCCGTTCTGGCGCCACCACTACCCGCTGTTCCAGGCGGCGATGGGAGAGGCGCTGGCCGGGGTGTCCCTGCAGGACTTCCTGCGTTCGGCCAACCGGGTGAAGCGGACCCTGGTCCGGATCGAGTCCGACGAGCTGACCTACAACCTGCACATCTCCCTGCGCTACGGGCTGGAGCGGGCGCTGATCGCCGGTGACATGGAGGCCCGGGATCTCCCCGGGGAGTGGAACGAGCGCAGCCAGGCGCTGTTGGGGATCACCCCTGCGGACGACCTGACCGGCGTGCTCCAGGACATCCACTGGTCCACCGGGGACTTCGGCTACTTCCCCACCTACTCACTGGGGAACCTGTACGCGGCCTCGCTGTGGGCGGCGGCGCGGCGGGCGCTGCCCGGGCTGGAGGAGGGGATTGCGCAGGGGAGGCTGCTCCCGCTGCGCGACTGGCTGCGGGAGCAGATCCACAGTCAGGGTTACCGCTACGGCGCCGAGGAGCTGATCGAAAAGGTGACCGGGCGCGGGCTGACCGATGAGGACTTCATCGCCTACCTGCGCGCCAAGTACGGCGCCCTCTACGACGTCTCCTTCTAGAAGCGGTAGCTGGTGCGCAGCGCCACCACCGACTCGGTGCGCAGGCCCGGAGAGAGGCTGATCGACCGGTCACCCAGCACATGGGTGGCCAGTCCCAGCTCCAGGCCGATCGCCTTGTGGACCTTGAACCGCAGGCCCAGCGCCGGTGCCAGGTAGTCGAACGATCCCCGGTCCCCGAAGTGGGTCTGCAGATCCAGCGCCAGGGCGAACCAGCTGACCGGAGCCCACTGACCGCCCAAGCCCACCAGGAAGCCGAAGCGGGGCTGGGAGGTGGCGGAGGTGATCCCGAAGGCAAGGTCGCTGCCCAACAGGCCGTGCAGCTCGAACGCCGAGCCCAGCCGATGGGAGAACAGCGCCCCCAGCTCCACCGCGGCGGTGCGCACGTTCACGGTGGAGGAGGCGGTGGGCAACACCAGCCGCCCGGTCACGCCCAGCACCGAGGACCCAGAGGTCCACAAAGCGTAGGTCGCGCCCAAGGAGAGCTGGCCCACGCCAGGGACGGTCACGCTCAGCGAGGCGTTCTGCGAATAGGTCATCCGGAACGCCTCGAAGGTGCCGAACACCTCCAGCCGATCATTGACCGCATACGAGCCGAACAAGGTGGCCCCGCCGCCCATCAGCGCGCGGTACTGGGGGATGTCGATCTCAGCGTCCCCGCCCAGCACCAGGCCCACCTCGGTGCGCGGGCACGCCCGGCGGCCGGTGGCCTGATCCACGGCGAAGAAGCCCAGCACCACCGGGCCTTCGATCATCGCCTGGTCGGGACCCTGGGCGCAGGCGGCCAGCCCGGTGACCGGCGAGGACGCCGGCTTGGGGGCCAGCGGCTCCAGGTCCGGCTCCTCCGCCACCGGGGCGGGCTTCGGCTTCGGCCTGGAGCGGGTGGTCTCCGCCTGCGCCAGCACCACCGGTTCGGCGGCGGCCTGGACCTGCGCACCCCACAGCAATACCGCCCACAGCAGCGTCGTTCTCACTGAGCGCGTCCTCCGGTGATGCCGGGAGCGTCGAAACGGCCATTGCCGTTCATGTCCAGGATGAAGGGGTTGGTAAAGGCGTAGGGGAAGCCGCCGCCGGTGATCCGCGCGAAGTGGAACTCCGGGTCGCTCTCCAGGGTAGGCACCGGCGGGTGTTTGATGGGCCCCACCTTCTGTCCCTCCGCCACGTCGGCGGCGTCCACGCGGCCATCGCCGTTGTTGTCGGTGGTGTCCGGCAGGCCATCCAGGGCGTTGTTCAACCCGCCGCCCAGGTCGCCCCACAGCATCAGCTTCCGGCCGGCCTCCACCACGATCCAGGCGTCGCCGGTGACCCCCGCCAAAAGCTCGCTGAGCAGCAGGTCCCCGGAGAAACGCTGCAGCTGGGTGTTGCCCAGCGGGTCCGCCGGGTGGACCAGGTCGGTGCCGCTGATCGTCCGCGCCACCTTGCCGTTGACCACCACCCGCACCTCCTCCACGGCCACCCAGGGAGCCGCGGTGACCCTCAGGTGGATCCGCGCGTCGGCGGCCGGGATCACCGGGCTCATGCTGAACAGCACGTCATCCCCGTCCGGGGCGCTGTCCACGCTGGCCACGATCACCGGGCCGTTGGTGCCCACCACCGTGCCGCCGCGCAGCGCCTCGTTGAAGGACTCGATCTCGAAGCTGCGCATGTCGGTGAACAGCGGGGGATTGAAGGGATCGAACACCAGGGTCCGTGGCATCCCGATGGTGGAGTCGCCCAGGTGGTGCGAGTCGCTGTTGGCGGTGCCCACCCGCAGCTTCCCCTGGTTGAGCAGGTAGAACCAGAACTCGCGGTACGGGAGCAGCTTGCCGCTCACGGTGCCGTTCATCACCTCCTGCGCCTGGTAGTCGTCGTTGGAATGCTTGCCCGGCCCATTCGGCTTGCGGATGAACACCCCGTTGCCGGTGCCGTCGTCCACCGCCGGCAGGTCGCGGGTGGCGTCGAAGAACAGCGCCTTGGCGAAGCCCAGGTCCCGGCCCAGCTCCGCGTCGGAGAGCGGGTGGTTGAGCTGGACCATGTGGTTGCTGGCGGTGAACAGCCCGCGCTCCACCACCTCGTCGTAGACCGCGCCTGGCTCCTTGTACTCGTCGGAGGGGGCGCCGTTGCGGGGCAGCGCCGGGTCGTAGCGCAGCGGCCAGTAGTTGGTGTGGCCCAGGGTCAGCGGGTACTGGTACCCGGGGATCCGGAACCAGGGGATCCAGTTGGTGGTCTCCACGCCGATCACGGTGGCGATGGTGGTGTCCAGCCCCAGCCGCTCCAGGGTGGGCCGGTAGTCGTAGACCACGTCGTGATCGGTGGCGATCGCCACGTCGATGTCGGCGGCGGCGAAGGACACCGCCCGCTCCTCATCTGGCATGTAGCTGTCGTGGCTGGCCGCGCCGTGGATGTGCATGTCCGCGCTGAGGGTTCCCGGCGGCTCCACCCCCAGGTTGCGGATGTCCAGCGCCAGGGCCACCGGCGCGGTGCTGTCCAGGGTCAGCGGCTGGAAGTCGATGCTCCAGAACGGCCCCTTGAACGCGTACAGATGGTAGCGACCAAACGGGATGTCCAGGGTGATTGGCGTCCCGGGACGCACCAGGACCCGGTTGCAGGCCGGGTTGGGGGCGCCCTCCGAACCCAGGTAGGGCGCGCACTCCTCCCAGGCGCCGTGGAAGTCTCCCGAGGAGGCCTCCTCGGCCTCGGCGTCGGCGGGGAGGATGAAGATCTCCGCGTAGGTGGCGGCGCCGCCGTTGTTGGTGACGCTGAGAGTGACCGGGGTGGTCCCGGGCAGGGTGTAGACCCCGGTGTCGGTGTCCGCGCTGGTGCTGGGCAGCTCGCGCTCCACCACCACCCGGCCATGGGAGAGCACCTCCAGCAGATACGCCTTGCCCGCCGGGACCCGGGCCGAGAAGCGCCCGCTGGAATCCGGCAGCACCTGGGTCAGCGGGGTCCGCTCCTCCGCCGGCTGGCCGGCCTGGCCCTCGCTGATCAGCACGCTGGCCACGCGCGCGTCGCCCACCGTGCCGACCGGAGCGTCGATCTGGCCGGTGAGGGTGATGAAGGCCTCGTCATGGAGCTGCTGGCGCAGCGCCAGCGCCAGGTCCACCCCGTCCGCCACGTCGTTGCCGGGGACCGCGGCGATGAAGCGCTCGAACACCGTGTAGTCCCGGGGGGCGATCACCTGACGCGGGCCGCCGCCGGCGGAGACCGCGATGCTGTGGAACCCCTCCATCATCTTCTCGTTACAGGCCACGGTGGCGTAGACCGCGTTGGGCGACCCATCCGGGGTGGCGCCCTGGAGGGTGGCGGCGAAGTAGGGGAAGGACCGGTAGGCGGCGTTGAGCGCGGTCAGCTTCACCGGCGGGTGCACGAACCCGCCGCCTGGGGTGGGGGAGAACGGCCAGGGTCCGGTGTGGTTGCCCCAGAAGTAGGCGTCCTCCAGGAACAGCATGTGGGTGTCCGGGGTCTCGTTGATCAGCTCGCTGCGGACGCGGACGCCGGGCTCGCAGGGGCGCAGCTCGTAGAGAGTGTGGATCCGCACCCCGGGGCGGCCGTCCAGCGCGCCGTCCACCTGCACCGCCACCCGGTTGGGGCGCTCGTCGATGATCTTCAAGTTCGTGTAGCGGACCGCGTCCTCCGGCAGCAGGCCGGCGGCGGTGTAGATCTCGTTGATCACGTCGTTCTGCGCGCCCACCGTCTGCAGGTCGATGATCGTCCCGCCGTTGGGGGCCAGGTGCATCTGGTGGCCGATGGCCGCCACCGCGAAGCGCACCTTGCCGTTGCTGAGCACCACGTCGTCCTTGGCCGCCAGCGCGCCCCAGCCGGTGGTGGGACGGGGCTCGCCCTCGCCGATCCGCCGGACCTCCAGCGCGTCGGCGCTCGGGCAGGCGAACTCCAGCTGGGCGCAGGGCGTGGGCAGCGAGCAACCCTCCTCCCCGGTCAGACAGCCGCCCTGGTGGGTGGCGTCACGCCGACAAGAGGAAGAGAGGGTGGCCAGGGCGATCACCGCGGCCAAAGCAGGAAGATTCCGGTGCATGGCCGCGCATTATGTCCGGCCGCGGACGGATCGCCACCTCCCCAGTCGGGGGGGCCTCCGTGGTAAGGGCGCGGACCATGCCCATGATCGACCCCGCCATCGAGAACTACGCCGCCCAGCACAGCGAGAAGCCGGGGGCGCTGCTGGAGAGGCTGCGCGAGGAGACCTTCGCGTCGATGGAGTCCCCCCGGATGCAGGTCGGGCAGTTGGAGGGCGACTTCCTGCGCCTGCTGGTGCGGCTGTCGCGGGCGCAGCGGATCCTGGAGATCGGCATGTTCACCGGGTACTCCGCCCTGATGATGGCCGAGGGGCTGCCCGAGGACGGGGAGCTCTACACCTGCGAGGTGAACCCCAAAGCGGAGGAGATGGCCCGTCGCTACTTCGCCCAGAGCCCCCACGGGAAGAAGATCCAGATCCGGATGGGCCCGGCGCTGGAGACGATCCGCACCCTGCAGGGGCCGCTGGATCTGGTCTTCATCGACGCGGACAAGGAGAACTACGGCGCCTACTACGACGCGGTGCTGCCGCTGGTGCGCCAGGGCGGGCTGATCGTCGCCGACAACACCCTGTGGAGCGGCCGGGTGCTGGCCCCCCAGGAAGAGTCGGACCGGGCGATCGTAGCCTTCAACACCATGGTGGCCAACGACCCCCGGGTGGAGAAGGTCCTGGTCACCGTCCGCGACGGGATGATGTTGGCCTGGAAGCGCTGAAGCAGAGGCGCCAGGTGGGGGAGGGTGCCCGAAGCGTCCTGAGGCTGCCCCTTCAGCGCAGCCCGACCCGCTTCAACAGCTCCGCGCGCGAGTGCACCTGGAGCTTGGCGTAGATCTTCCGCAGATGTGAGCCGACCGTCTGCTCGGAGATCTTCAGGCGCAAGGCGATCTGCGCGTCGGAGAGCCCCTCCGCCACCAGCGTCACCACCTCCCGCTCCCGTCCGGAGAGGTTGCGCGCCTCCGGATCCGCGCGGCAGGCGCGGGCCCCGAAGCCCGCCGCCAGGGACAGCGCCGCCTGCGCGGTCTGGGCGGCGATGGTGGCCACCACGCCCAGCTCGGCGCCGAAGTCCTTCAACGCCTCACGCGAGGGCCGCTCGGTGGCCACCACCAGGAACCCCAGCACCTGGCCTTCAGTCCCCAGCAGGTACGCGGTGAGCAGGCCCCCGATCCCGTTGGGCCGCAGCAATTCGCTGCGGATCTTCTCCGCCAGCTTCACCTCCCGTGCATCGTCTAAGGGCGCGTACGCGGTGCCGCGGGTGCGCTGGGACCAGACCTCGGCCCGGTCATCGGTGCGCTCCACCCGCGGCAACTGCTCGCGGACGATCCCTTCCATCAGGCTGCGGTGACTCTCCGGAGCGACCGCGCCGGAGGACTCCAATGGACGGTCAGGTGGGCAGGTGTACACCGCTGTAAACACCGCACCGGTGGCGGCGCGGATCGTCTCTGCCACCTCTGACCGCCACCGCTGTGCGTCCCCTGTCCACGACGACGCAGCCTGCGCCTTGGCCCAACCCTCATCTAAGTCCACTTGGAGATTTCACCTGGAAGAACGAGCTGTTCGTACTTGTACCACGTTCGTGCGATTTTCAACCTTTGAGCGGAAGGCCAGGCTCTGGGTCCGATGGATGACCTTGCAGCACTGGCCAGTGAGTTCGCCTCCGAAGCACTGGGCCTGGTGGATCGACTGGAGCGGTGCCTGGCAGCGCTGGAGGGAGACCTTCCCACCGAGGGCCGCGAGGCGCTGCTGGCCCCGGTGCAGCACCACCTGCACACACTCAAGGGCAACGCCGGCTTCCTGGGCGCCGGACCTCTTCAGCAGGCGCTGCACCGGTTGGAGGACGCAGCCGCTCCGCTGACCCACTCGGCGGCCGCGGCCACCTGGCTGATCTCCGCGCTCTCCCTGGTGCGCGAGGACATCCAGGCCATCGGCGCCGGCCGGGCGCCCAGCGACGCTGCCCCGGCGTTGGTGCGGCTGGGAGAGGCCGAACCTTCGTTTGACGCGGCCACCGAGAGCGGATCGTCGGAGGCGGACCAGGACAGCGTTCGGGTGCCACAGTTCCGGCTGGACGAGCTGATCTCCACCACCAGTGACCTGTGGGTGCAGCACGCCCACCTGGTTGCCCGGGCCCAGGTGATCCCCGAGGTGCGACCGGCGGTGGAGCGGCTGACCCCGGTGGTGCGCCGTCTCCAGTCGCTGGCGCTGTCGGTCCGCCTCCAGTCCTTCCGGCCGCTGCTGGCGCGGCTGGACCGCCTGGTGCGCGACGAGGCCCGCCGCGGCGGCAAGGAGATCCAGCTGGAGGTGGAGGGCACGTCGGTGGAGGTGGACAAGGGTGTGTTGGATGCCTGCTCCACTTGTCTGATCCACCTGGTGCGCAACTCCATCGCCCACGGGCTGGAGTCTCCGGAGGTCCGGGTGGCCGCCGGCAAGCCCGCGGTGGGGCGGATCTCGATCGCGGTCACCCAGCAGGCGGGGCTGGTGCGGATCCTGGTCGCCGACGACGGCCGGGGGTTGGACGCAGCGGCGATCCGCGCCAAGGCGGAGACGCGCGGGCTGGACTCCCGCCGGGGCGCCGAGGCGCTGATCTTCGAAAGCGGCCTCTCCACCGCGGCGCTGGGAGAACTGGCCGGTCGGGGCGTCGGCCTGGACGCGGTGCGCTCGGTGGTGCGGGCCGCCGGGGGCACGGTGGAGGTGACCTCCCGTCCCGGGCAGGGCTGCCTGTTCACCCTGGTGCTGCCCGCCTCGCTGGCGCTGCAGCGCACCCTGCTGGTGGAGCTGGGCGGGGAGAAGTACGCGCTGCCGGCGGCCAACGTGTTCCACACCGCCCGCACCGCGGATCTCTCCGTTCGCCGCCTGGGCGCCCAGCGCTGGATCGAACAGCCCGGCCGGCTGGTGCCGTTCGTGGACGCTGGCGCGCTGTTGGGGATCTCCGCCCGAACCGGTGGCTACGCGGTCCTCTTCGAGGCCAACGGCGTGGGCGCGCTGGAGGTGGACCGCCTGGGCGGCCACCAGGACTTCGTCTTCCGCACCCTGGACACCGCCTGGCTGGGGCCGTCCCCGGTCTCCGGCGCCACCCTCGCTCCTTCCGGTGACGTGCTGCTGAGGCTGGATCCCTCGCGGCTGGTCGCCGCCACCTTGCAGGCTCCGGCCTCGCAGGAGATCCCATGAGCAACCCCCCGGTCTCGCTGGCGCAGTTCATCGCCCAGAACGCTCCGCTGGTCGGTGCCCCCGAGCCGCGGGTGGAGCGCGTCTCCCTGCTGCTGTTCGAGATCGAGCGCAGCCTCTACGCGGCCCCGCTGGATCACGTGCGCGAGGTGATCCGCGCCGAGGGGATCACCCGCATCCCCCAGGCCCCCCCGCACGTCCGCGGGGTGCAGAGCCTGCGCGGGGTGGTGCTGCCGGTGCTGGAGATCCGCAGCCGGCTGGGGTTGACCCCCGCCACCCTCACCCCCGCCAGCCGGGTGCTGGTGGGCGAGCTGGCCCGGCGCTGGGTGGGCCTCCTGGTGGACCACGTGCAGCAGGTGGTGCACGTCCCCCGGTCCGAGCTGCTCCCGCCTCCCAGCGAGGTCCGTTCTCCCCTGGCCGGCTATCTGGCCGGCACCGTCCGCGTCGGGGCCCAGGTGGCGCTGCTGCTGGATCTGGATGCACTGCTGGTTCTCCCCGGCGCCGAGGCGCCCAAGGTATGAAGATGACCGTCAAACGCCGTCTGTGGTTGGGGTTCGCAGCGAACCTCCTGGTTCTTCCCTGCTTCTTCGCGGTGGCCCTGTGGTCGATGGCGGGCGCCGAGGAGGGCGTGGCGCTGGAGCACGAGTCGGTGGAGCAGATCCGGGCCGCCGAGGCGCTGATCGGCCAGCTCCAGACCCTGCCCGCCAACCCCTCCAGCAGCCAGCAGCGCACCCTGCGCGAAGAGGTGGAGCGGCTGCGCGAGGCCTCCGCACGCTCGGTGCTGCGCTCCGAGGTGGAGTCGCTGGCCCGGCAGCTGGGGGACTTTCCCCTCACAGTCTCCGCGGCGGTGGGGCCCGGTCAGCACGGGGCGACCATCTCCGAGCTGCGTCAGCTGGTGGACGCCGGCTGGAGGGAGTTCGACGAGCGTCAAAAAGTCATGGGCGAGGTCAAGCAGCGCACCCTGGGGGTGATGTCCCTGCTGGTGCCGCTGATGGTGCTAGGCGCGATCTTCGCCTCGGTGATGGTCTCCCGCACCATCCTCGGGCCGTTGGATCAGCTGACCGCCGCCGCGGGGCGGATCGCCAACGGAGACATGCGGGAGAGCGTGGCCCTGCCCTCGGACGAGGAGCTGCGGGTGCTGGCCACCAGCTTCAACCAGATGCGCACCCGGCTCTCCGGCACCCTGCAGCGGATGAGAAGCTACACCGAGGAGGTCTCGCAGACCGCCACCTCGGTGCTGGCCGCCACCACCCAGATGACCGACGGGGTGCAGCAGCAGAGCAGCGCCACCGAGGAGACCTCCTCGGCGATGGAGGAGATCGCCGCCCAGATCCAGGGCGTCAGCCGCAACGCGGTGGAGCTGGCGGAGGACTCCGGCGCCGCCGCCCAGGGCTCCAGGCAGATCGGCGCTGGCGCGGATGCGGTGCTCAAGGCGGCGCGCGAGCTGCACGCCGCGCTGGACCGGGGCGGGAAGATGATCGAACAGGTGGCGGCCACCGCCCGCGGCGGCGCCAACAGCGCGGGTGAGCTGCAGCAGTTCGCGCAGCAGATCGACACCGAGGCCGCAGAGGGAGGCGGGGCGCTGGACCTGACCGTCTCCCGGCTGGAGCGCGTCGGCGAGGCCACCCGCACCAGCACCCAGGCGATCGAGGCGCTGGGGGCCCGCTCCCGGGAGATCACCCGGATCGTGGAGACGATGGGGGACATCGCCGACCAGACGAACCTCCTGGCGCTCAACGCCGCCATCGAGGCCGCCCGCGCCGGAGACATGGGCCGTGGCTTCGCGGTAGTGGCGGAGGAGGTGCGCAAGCTGGCGGAGCGCTCGGTGGCCGCGGCCAAGGAGGTCGGCGAGATGGTCGGCAACCTGCGCAACGAGATGGACGGCACCCTGCGGCTGGCCCGGGACAACGCCACCCAGACCGCGGAGGGCGTGCAGTTGCTGGGCGAGACCGGCAAGCGGATGCGCCGGATGGTGGACTCGGTGCGCCGGATCAAGGAGCTGGTCTCCCGGCTCACCGGCGCGATGGGAGATCAGTCGCGCTCCGCCTCCGAGCTGGAGCAGGAGGTCGGCTCGCTGCGCGGGCTGTCCTCCACCCTCTCCCGCAACGCGGCCGATCAGGCCCAGACCGCCACCACGGTGGTGGGCGCGGTGGACCGGATGTCCTCCCGCACCCGCCAGGTGGCCGACGCCACGGTGCAGGTCCGCGCCGGCGGAGATCAGGTGGTGAAGGCAGTGGAGAACATCTCGGTGGTCGCCCGGCAGAACCAGGACGCGGTCCAGCGGGTCGCCGGATCGATGCAGGCCCTTGCCGGCAAGGTCGCCGAGCTGCAGCAGCAGACCCAGTCCATCCTGCTGGAGGACCGTGTTTGAGAGGTAGCGGCTCCAGAGGGGCGCCCACGCCCCCCGGGGAGACCCGGTTCGATCCCAAGGTGCTGCGCGCCTTCGGGGAGGTGGCGCGGCTGCGCTTCGGGCTGGCCCGCATGGAGCGCAACCCGGTGGGGTTGGCCCGCCGGCTATCCCTGGCCCTGACCGGGGCCCAGGTCGGTTCGGAGGAGGCC
>JALYOC010000034.1 GCA_030857095.1 Myxococcota bacterium
GCTCCCTGACCAGGACTCGAACCTGGGACATGGTGATTAACAGTCACCCGCTCTACCAACTGAGCTATCAGGGAATATTTGCTGCTGAGTGCTGCGAAGGCGGGGTCTTTTAAGGAAGGCATCGCCGACTGTCAACCGTGACGATCGATCCAGAGAGCCGGCTGAAGGAGATTCCCTGGCTGGCGCTGGCGGGCATTGCGGAGGCGGTGCTGACCGGAGTGCGGCGGGTGCTGGAAGGTTCACCGGCAGAGCGAGTCTTGGACCGGCTTCTCCGAGGGAACCGTGGCTGGACGGCCTCCCAACGACGGGTAGCGGCGGAGTCGGTCTTCGGGGTGGGCCTGTGGCGTCGGCGGTTGGCGGCGGAGCTGGGGGAGGGTGCTTGGGGTACCACCGACCCGGCGTTCCTCCTGTTCGCCCTAATCCACCGACTGGGCGGCCTGGGCGCCTCCGAGGTCTCCCAACTCCTCGGTTGCCAGCTTCCGACCTCCTCTCCCGCTGACCTCTCGGATTTCGCCGTTCGCTACTCCTTTCCGGACTGGATCGCCGACCAGCTCCGCTCCACCTTCGGCGCGGCTGCCTCCCTGGTCGCGGCCTCGATGAATGTTCCTGGCCCGGTGGTCCTCCGCGCCAATCGCCTTCGCTGCACCCGGGAGCAGCTCTCCGCCCGGCTCCCTTCGGACGGAGTCTCAACGACGCCTTGCCGCTTCGCTCCTGACGGGCTGGTGGTCCAGGGCCGGGCCAACCTCCTGGGGACCGGAGCCCACCACGACGGCTGGTTCGAGGTCCAGGACGAGGGCAGCCAGCTTCTGGGCGGGCTTCTCCAGGCCCGGCCCGGGGACGTGATTCTGGACGCCTGTGCCGGGGCAGGCGGGAAGACCCTGCAGCTGGCCTCGGCACTCAACAACCAGGGCACGGTCTACGCGTGGGACCCAGATCTGGAGAAGCTGCGTCGGCTGGAGGTCCGCGCCGCCCGGGCGGGAGCCACCTGCGTGCGGATCCTCTGGGCCGGGATTCCCGCCGACCTCCTGGCCGACCGGGTGTTGGTAGATGCCCCCTGCTCGGAGCTGGGCACCCTGCGGCGGGGCCCGGACGTCCGCTGGCGGCTGGAGCCAGACGTCGTCTCCCGGATGGCCGGGCTCCAGACCGAGATCCTCGCCCGTTCCGCCTCCCACCTCCGCTCCGGCGGCCGGCTGGTCTACGGCACCTGCACCTTCACCCGGGAAGAGAACGAGGCGGTGGTCTCCCGGTTCCTCTCGTCCTCGTCATCCGACTTCGCCCTCCGACCACTCTCCGAAGACCCGTCACTGCTTCGCGACGGCTTCCTCCGCCCCGCGCCCCACCTTCACGACACCGACTGCTTCTTCGGCGCGGTGCTCGAGCGGGGCTGATCACTCCTCCGGCGGGCGGGTCGGGCGCTTCGGCCTGGGCGCCCCGTCCGGCCTTCTCGCCGCGGGCCCGGGCCTGGCCTGCTGACCGCCGGGCCTCGCTGGACCCGCGGCCCTCCGCACCGGTTTCCTCTCCGGAGGCGTCCGCTCCTCATCCACCGCGGTGGACTTGAGCCCCTTCCTCCACTCGCCCAGCTCCTGGACGTCTTTCTCCAGCTCCTGCAGGCCGGCCTCGTGCTCCTTGGCTCGCACCCGCTTGGCGTTGAAGGTCAGCTGCGCCCAGATCACCACGATCCCGAACGCGCCCACCAACGACCAGGCAAACGCTCTTCCCGGACCACTGAGCAGCGAGTCCGGATCCCAGCCGCGGTCCCGCGCTCCCACCGCCATGATTGGCTTCTGGGCGGTGGCGATCCTCTGCCAGACCAGCCCCAGCGCATCGGCCCGCCTCCTCAGCTCCAGCGGGACCTCCCAGCCCCTGCCGTCGAACCTCCAGTTCAGCGTCTCCAGCTTCTTGTGGAGCCACCCCTCCTGGGGCATCAGCCGGGCGGCCTCCAGATAGTGGTCGTAGGCCTCGGTCAGCGCCTCTCGCTTCGCGTCCCTCCCGTCCTCGCGACCCAGCAGCCGGTCGGCCTTCACCACGTGCTCGGCGGCAAGGTACCCAGGCGACTGCCAGTACTGAACGTTCACGTAGAGGGTGACCAGGCCGTAGTAGGCGGCCAGGGACAGCAGCAGCCCCCACGGAATCCGGAACCTTCTCTTGGGGGCGGGCAGGGGAGTCGATGGCATCGGCGCCTCGAAGCTTACGGTGCCCGCCCGTCCGGGTGTTATGACCTCCGCCGTGGGTTCGAAGCCGTCGCCGCTGGCTCCCTCTGACAAGGTCTCGATCGTCGCGCCCGCCGGGCCGTTCGACCGCGAGGGGTTTGACGTGGGCCTGGGCGTGCTCCGCTCGCGCTACCAACCGTCCTTCCAGGAGGACCTCTTCTCCCAGGCCCTCTACCTGGCAGGCGACGATCAACGCCGCCTCTCGGAGCTGACCGACGCCTGCGTCGATCCGGACACCCGCGCGGTCTTCTCCGCTCGCGGGGGCTATGGGGCGATGCGGCTGCTCTCCCGCCTGGAGCCGGCCAGCTTCCCGCTCAAGCCGCTGATCGGCTTCTCCGACATCACCGCCCTGCACTGCGCCTGGCAGGCGGTGGGCCGGGTCAGCATCCACGGGCCGGTGCTCACCCAGCTGGGCCGCAGCCCTCCGCAGGCGGTGGACCGTCTGTGGGAGGTGTTGGAATCCCGCGCGCCGGTCTCTCCGCTCACCGGCACCGAGACCTACGTCCCCGGTCACGTCGAAGGCCGGCTTCTGGGCGGCAACCTCTCGGTGTTCTCCCGGCTGATCGGCACCCCGTACCTCCCGGACCTGCGCGGGGCGGTGTTGCTCTTGGAGGACGTGGGCGAGCGGCCCTACCGGCTGGATCGGATGTGGACCCACCTGCGGCTGGCGGGGGTGTTCAACCAGCTGGCGGGAATCGTGCTGGGCGAGTTCACCGGCTGCGACGAACCCAGCGGCAGCCACACCAGCGCCCAGGTCCTGGTGGAGCTGGCCCGCGCCGAGGGGCTGCCCTGCGCGGCGGGCTTCTCCATCGGCCACGGGACCCTCAACCTGGCTGTCCCGCTGGGCGTCCAGGTCCGGCTGGATGCCACCGCGCGCCGGCTGGAGTTCCTGGAGAGCGCCACCACCGGAGCGCACCTCGCGTGAGCACCCTGCAAACGATGCTGGACGAGGCGGTGGCCCAGGGCGTGTTCCCCTCCGGCCAGGCGGTGGTCCTGCGCGACGGGGCCACAATCTTCGCGGGCAGCTCTGGCGGCGCGACCGCCCAGACCCACTACGACCTGTCCTCGGTCTCCAAGACCATCGGCACCACCGCGGTCTTCCTGTCCCTGTGGGCGCAGGGGAAGGTGGGGCCCGACGCTCCGCTGGCGCGCTTTCTTCCGGACAGTCCGGCCGCGCTCTCCGGCATCACCCTGGCGGACCTGCTCTATCACCGCTCCGGTCTGCCCGCGTTCGTTCCCTTCTTCGCCCCCGTGATGCTGCACGTCCCCGAGCTCTTGGACCCCGACTGTTCCCCCGCTGCCCGCGCCGAGGTCCGCGCGGAGGTGGTGCGCGCCGCCGAGCAGATGCCGCTCTCCCGTCCCATCGGTGAGAAGGCGGTCTACAGCGACGTGGGCTTCATCCTCCTCGGCGAGGCGCTGGCCCGTGCCGGCGGCGACACGCTGGACCAGGTGTTCGACCAGCAGGTGGCCCGGCCGTTGGGGCTGACCTCCCACTACCGCCCGCTCTCCCGTCCCTCGCCCCAGGTCCCGCTGGCCTCCACCGGCACGCTGCGGCCCCGCGACCCGGCACCCGGCCAGGAGGGGATGTTGGAACCGATTCCGCAGCAGCCCTCCCGCCCCGGCGAGGTGGATGACGACAACGCCTTCGTGTTGGACGGGGTCGCCGGTCACGCCGGCCTCTTCGGCACCGCCGAGGACGTGGCCCGCTTCGGCCAGGCGGTGTTGGACGAGCTGGACGGGGCGTCGAAGTTGGCCCCCGCGCCGCTCTGGCGCCGGGTGCTGGCCCGCGATCCCAAGGTGGCCGGCAGTACCCGGGCGATGGGCTTCGACACTCCTTCCCAGACCGGCTCCTCGGCAGGTTCGCTGCTGGGGCAGTTGGCGCCGGGCGCGGTGGGGCACCTGGGCTTCACCGGCACCAGCCTGTGGATTGATCTCTCGCGGCGGCTGGTCGTCGCGCTCAACACCAACCGCACCCTGCCTGGACGGCAGGAGGTGCGGCTTCGCGAGTTCCGCCCGCGTTTTCACGACGCGGCGGTCACGCTCTCTGGCGGGTAGGGAAGACACCAATGGCCGACGACAACGGCAACATCGTCCACTCGATTGATCCTTCGAAGATCCGCCGCATCCACCTGGTGGGGGTAGGCGGCACCGGCATGGGCTCCTTCGCCGGGATGCTCAAGGCGGCCGGCTTCGAGGTCACCGGCAGCGACGAGAACCTGTACCCGCCGATGAGCGACATGCTCAAGACCTGGGGAATCGGGGCGATGACCCCCTACCGCCCAGAGAACCTGGACCTGGCCAAGCCGGACCTGGTCATCATCGGAAATGTGATCCGCCGGGTGAACCCGGAGGCCACCGCGGTGCGCGAGCGTGGGCTTCCCCAGATGAGCTTCCCCGCCGCGCTGGGCGAATTGTTCCTCAAGCCGCGCCACTCGGTGGTGGTCGCCGGGACGCACGGGAAGACCACCACCTCGGCGATGATCGCGCATGTGCTGGCGGAGGCGGGGCGCGACCCGTCGTTCCTGGTCGGCGGGGTGACCCAGAACTACTCGGGCAACTACCGGCTGGGCAACGGCCCGGAGTTCGTGGTGGAGGGCGACGAGTACGACACCGCGTATTTCGACAAGGGCCCCAAGTTCCTGCACTACCAGCCACGCACGGTGATCCTCACCAGCGTGGAGTTCGATCACGCGGACATCTACCGGGACCTGCCCCACTACGAGGCCTCGTTCCAGAAGCTGGTGGGGATCATCCCCGAAGGCGGCACCCTGGCGGTGTCCACCGCGTATCCCAACGCGCTCCAGCTGGCCCGGGCGGGCCAGGCCCGGGTGCGGACCTACCGGGGGCAGGAGGGCGCGAAGGCGGACTACGCCCCGGCCCATTTGCGCTTTGGTCCGGAGGGCGCGCGCTTTGAAGTGCTGGAGGACGGCCAGTCCCTGGGCGAGCTGCTGCTGCCGATGGGCGGGGCCCACAACGTGGAGAACGCGCTGGGGGTGATCGCCGCCTGCCGCGGGCTGGGGCTGTCCTTCGCGCAATTGCGTGATGGGTTGGCCACCTTCCGCGGGGTCAAGCGCCGCCAGGAGGAGCGGGCGGAGGTGAACGGGGTGCTGGTGCTTGATGACTTTGCGCACCACCCCACCGCGGTCCGGGAGACGCTGTCCGCGGTCAAGGGCCGCTACCCGGGGCGACGGGTGTGGGCGGTGTTCGAGCCCCGCTCCAACACCAGCCGCCGCAACATCCACCAGGAGGAGTACGCGCACTCCTTCGGGGACGCCGACCGGGCCACGATCAAGGTCCCGGAGCGGCACGACAAGATCCCCACCGGGGAGGAGCTGGATGTCCCCCGGCTGGTGGAGGACCTCAAGCGGCAGGGGATCGACGCCGACGGGGACACCGACGTGCCCCGGCTGGTGGAGAAGGTGGCCCAGGGCGCCACCTTGGGAGATGTGATTTTGGTGATGAGCAACGGCGCGTTTGGTGGCTTCATCGACAAGCTGATCTCCCGGCTGCGCGAGGGGGCGACCCGATGAGACGCCTGTTGCTGCTGTCCGCGGGACTGTTGCTGAGCTCCTGCATCCAGCGCCCGGCCATCCCGAACTATGCCGGCTCCCAACTGGTGGGCCGCCCGGTCTCGCTGAAGCTGCCGCTGCACCGCGCCGGCGGGGTGATGGACCTGGCCAACGAGAAGGGGAAGGTGGTGCTGCTGGACCTCTGGGCCACCTGGTGCGAGCCCTGCGTGACCCAGCTGCAGGTCTACCAGGACCTCCAGAAGGAGTACGGCGACCGGGGGCTGCAGATCTACGCGATCAACGTGGACGACGATTCCGCCGCGGTGGACCGGTTCGTGGATCAGCACCGGCTGACCCTCCCGGTTCCGCTGGATCCCAACAGCGCGGTCACCGCCGAGCTGCTCAACGTGAACCAGCTGCCGACCTCGGTGCTGATCGACCGCAAGGGCAAGGTGCGGGTGGTCCACGAGGGGTTCGACGAGACCCGGCTGGGCGGCTACCAGCGGGAGATCGAGGAGCTGCTGGCGGAGCAGCCATGAGCGGGGAGGTCTCCACCCTGCGCGCCGACGCGGAGGAGGCCGCCCGCAGGGCCGGGAAGATCCTGGCCGACCGCTTCGAGGGTGTCCGCACCATCGAGTTCAAGGGCGGGATCGATCTGGTCACCGACGCGGACAAGGCCAGCGAGGCGGAGCTGATCTCGTTTTTGCGCGCCCGCCATCCGGACCACGCGGTGCTGGCGGAGGAGAGCGGCTACTCCCCCGGCACTGGCGGCTACCGCTGGGTGCTGGACCCGCTGGATGGGACCACCAACTACGCGCACCGGGTCCCGCACTTCTGCGTCAGCGTGGCGGTGGAGGGACCGGACGGGCTGCTGGCGGGGGTGATCTTCGATCCGCTCCGCGACGAGCTGTTCTCCGCCGGCAGGGGCCAGGGGGCTTCTCTCAACGGCCGGCCGATCTCGGTCAGCCCCACCGCCGATCTTTCCCGGGCCCTGCTCTGCACCGGCTTTCCCTACGACGTACGCGAGAAGCCGGACGCGCCGCTGGGGCTGTTCAACCGGCTGATGAAGCGGGCCCAGGGAATTCGTCGCATGGGCAGCGCGGCCCTGGACCTGGCCTACGTGGCCTGTGGCCGCTACGACGGGTTCTTCGAGTTCGGCCTGCAGGCCTGGGACCTCGCCGCGGGGGCCCTGCTGGTGAGGGAGGCCGGCGGGAGCTGCGACCGGATCGACGGGGCGCCGCTGGACCTGGCGGTGGGCGATCTGCTGGCGGTCAACGCCGGGCTCTCCGCTCCGCTGCGTTCGGAGACCCAGCGCTTCCTGGCGGAGATCCGGTGGTCTCCCGTTCGATAGCGAAAAAGGGGACAGGCTACATTTCGCCCGTGCCACGAGGTGAATCGCCCCTTGGGCTCGCGCGAAATGTAGCCTGTCCCCTTTTTCTAGAGGCTGCCCTTGCCCGGCAGCGGCCCCAGGCGATCGTTGGCCTCTCTTAGCCTCGTGGCCAGGGCCCGGGCGATGTTGAGGATGATCAGGGTGTAGCCGTCGGGGTAGGTGCCGCGAAACTCGGCCAGCTTGTCGGTGGTGATCCGCAGAAGCTCGGTGTCCTCCTTGGCCCTCACCGTGGCCGAGCGGTACACCTTGTCCAGCAGCCCCATCTCTCCAAAGAAGTCCGGCGCGGCGAGCTGCGCCAGGTAGTGCCGGTTCCCGCTGGGGTCCAGGTGCTCGACCTGCACCTCGCCGGTGACGATCACGTACACGCAGTCCCCCGCCTCGCCCTCCTCGAAGATCAGCTCTTCGGCGGCGAAGCGGTGCCGGTCGACCAGCTGGCCCATCGCCTCCAGCTCCTGGTTGGCCAGCATGTCGAACAGCGGTGACCGCGACAGCGAGGAGAGGATGTCCATGCCGTCGCGCGTCCCCTTCTTCCCGGCCTAGCTGCCCTTCTTGAGCTCGGTCAGCACCAGCTTGGCCACCGCCTTGAGGGTGTCGAACACCCCCACGCCGGTCGGCGCCACCGCCTGGTACTCGGGGACGTTCCGCGGGTTCATCACCTTGCGGAGCTCCTCCAGGGACACGGCGTTGGGGAGATCCCGCTTGTTGTACTGCATCACCGCGGGGATCTTGTTCAGGTCGTAGCCCTGCTCGGCCAGGTTGATGCGCAGGTTCTCGAACGATTCCATGTTCGCCTCCATGCGCTCGACCTGCGAGTCGGCCACGAACACCACGCCGTCCACGCCCTTGAGGATCAGCTTGCGGGAGGCGTCGTAGAAGACCTGACCCGGCACCGTGTACAGGTGGAAGCGGGTCTTGAAGCCCCGGATCTCACCCAGCGACAGCGGCAAGAAGTCGAAGAAGAGCGTGCGGTCCGTCTCGGTGGACAGCGAGATCAGCTTGCCCTTCGTCTCGGGGTTGGTCTTGTTGTAGATGTACTGAAGATTCGTTGTCTTCCCGCAGAGCCCCGGTCCGTAATAGACGATCTTGCAGTTGATCTCTCGGGATGAGTAATTGATGAAGGACATGGCTTCCTTGCGGCCTACTCGCTGAAAAGGTTGTCGATGTCGTCGTCAGAGATCTCGGCGAACGGGGAGTTGCCACCCCCGCCGGCATCGGACTTCTTGAGGAGCGCATCGAAGATCTTGGCCAGCTCATCGGCCGCCTTCTTGATCCGAAGGCGGACGAGGCCGAGCGAGGTCCGGTTGTCGAAGATCACCACCAGCACCACCCGGCTGCCGACGATGGTCATGTACAGCGAGTCCTTCGCTCCCTCATGGAACTGATTGGGGAACTCGTTCTCGCCGATCAGCTTCGCCAGACCCCCCATCGCCGCCACGTTGCCCGCCGTCAGCGAGGCAAGCGAGGTGGTGTCGATGTTCTGGGTCTGGCCGGCCGACGAGATCAGCTGGCCGTTCTTGTCGACCAGGAACACCACTTTGGCGTTCGCGTCCTTCGTCAGCCGGTCGCAGACGGAGTTGATCTTCGCGAACTCCTCTTCGTACATCACCAGTTGCGTGGCCATTGGCTTTCCGCGCGGGCGTTTCTAAAGTGAATTCGGAGGGTTAGCGGGAGCGGCTGAGAACCCGGGATCTCTAGCAGACGCCACCGATGGCAGCAAGACAACGTGCATGCGCCCCCTCTTGCACTTCGAATCGACCGCCGAACGGGCGAGTTCGACAGGTCGTTTGGGTCAGTCCTGCGTAGCCTCCTATAATCCGGGCCACTTTGCACCGAATCACTCACTGTGTGCTCCGCGCGGTCCTGGCGACCGCCCTGTCGGTGGGTGCTTTGGCCTCGGCGCAGCAGTCCCCGGGCGCTCCGGTGGGAGAGCAGGGAACGCTGCGGCTGCGCTTCGGGTTGGCGCTGCGCAGCGGCCAGCAGACGGACCTGGGGCCGGGGCTCACCTATTCGGGGATCACCCCCAACGACGCGGCGCTGACCGGGGCATGGTGGGTGGGTGGCGGTCACTTCGGGCTGGCGCTCGCCGGGCAGCGGGAGGGCTTCGCCCTGCTGGGCTCCGCGGGTGAGCGGATCACCGGCGGCAGCCTGTGGCGCGCCCACCTGGGGCCCACCGCCCGGCTCCCGCTGGGCCCGATAATGCTGGAGGGCCTGGTCGGCTACGGGCTGGCCCAGCTGCCTTCCTTCGGCGACAACTCGGTGACCCCGGCCTTCTCCGCCGCCACCCGACATGGCCCGGTGTTCGGCGCCCGGGCCTCGGTCCAGCTGCCGTTCTCCCTGCGGCTGGAGGCGCGCGGCGACTACCCGCTGGGGCTGTTCGCCCAGGACGGCAGCGGGGCCGCGGCACAGACCACCGGCTTCTCCGCCGGCGGGGCGCTGATCTGGAACGGCGGCAGCCTGGGCAGGGTGCTGTGGTCGGTGGTGGCGGACTACCAGTACGTGCGCGACACCCTCACCGTGGGCAGCACGGTGGCCGGCTCGCAGACCCTCTCCCGCGCCGGCCTGGGGTTGGAGTTCGCCCTGCTGGAGCGGCCGCCCCCTCCTCCGCCGCCACCGGTAGAGCAGATCGTCGTCCCTGTGGTGGAAGCCCCGCCCAAGGTGGGCGCGCTGGCCCTGGTGCTGGTGGATCAGCAGACCGCCGCGCCGGTGGTGGGCGCGCGGATCCGGCTCAACGGGCAGGAGTACCGGACCGGCCCGGGCGGGAACGTGACCATCTCCGATCTGCCTCCCGGTCCGGTGGCGCTGCAGATCGACGCCGACACCTACCGGCCGCTGGAGGAGGTGGCCTCGGTAGTGGTGGCCAGGACCGCCACCGTCCCACTGCAGCTGGTGAAGGTGGAACAGAAGGTCCAGGCCACCCTCACCGGGGTGGTGCGCTCCCGCGGTGGGCGCCCGCTGGCCGCCACCCTGGAGATCCCCCAGGCGAAGCTGCGCACCACCGCCTCCCGGGATGGAACCTTCGCCGTCCGGATCACCGGCGGCACCTACACGGTGCGGATCTCCGCGCCCGGCTACCTCTCCCAACAGAAGACAGTCACCGTGAGGGATGGCGACCAGGCCATCTTCAACGTGGATCTCTACCCCGCCCGCTAGATGAAGCCCGCCCCCCTCTTCGCGCTGGTCCTCACCTTGGCCCTGCTGCCCGCCTGTGAGCTGTTTGAGCCCGCCCAGCTGGAGACCGCCGGCCCCAAGGCGGTGGCCCACCTGGAGAAGCTCCAGGGGCGGGTGGTGCTGGAGCGGGGCGGGGTCCAGAGCGCCGCAGGGCTGGGCTATCTGTTCCTCAAGGATGCGCTGGAGACCTCCTCCGGCGCAGGGGCCAGCATCCGCTTCCCCGACGGCCGGGTGTTGGAGGTCGGGCCGGATGCCCGCTTCCTGATCGACGAGCGCGGGGACGGGCTGGTGCTGGAGGTGTCGCGCGGTCTGGTGATCTCCCGGGTGCCGATGGGCGCCGGGGGAGCGGGCGCGGTCTCGCTGCAGATCCTCACCCCCTTCGGGATCACCCGCATCGCCGACGGCCCCAGCGAGGTGCAGGTGTCGGTGGGGCCGGACGCCTCCCAGGTGAACGTGCTGGTGGGCTCGGTGGAGTTCCTCTCCCGCAACGGAGGACCCACCGAGGTCCGCGCCGGAGAGACGCTGGCCCTGGCCGAGGGCAGGCAGGCGCTGTCGGGCCGGGCGCCGCCGGAGTCCGCTGCCCGCTCGCTGGAGCTGGAGCCGATCGAGGTCGTGATCTTCGCGTCCTCCGGCAAGGTGGAGCTGAAGAAGAAGGACCAGAAGCGGTGGGGCGGGGTGAGCCGCACCGGCGATGCCCTGGGGTCGGGAGATGCGATCCGGGTGGGCAAGGGCCGCTCGCTGATCTCCCTGGGCTCCGGCTCGCGCGTCTGGCTGGAGCAGGACTCGGAGGCGCTGTTCACCGGCAGCGGGCAGGCGGGAGGGGAGGAGCAGACCGGGCTGGAGCTGAAGAAGGGCGCGGCCACCCTCTCCCTGGCGCCGGGGCAGGCCAGCCGGGTGCGGATCAGCGACCTCTCCTTGCACAGCACGGTGGGTGGCCAGTTCGGGGTGGCCAAGACCCGGGAGGGCTTCGAGGTCAGCGCGGTCACCGGCGAGGTGGTGGTGGCGCGCGGCGGGGTGGAACGGAGGGTCCAGGCGGGGCAGACCGCGCGGTTGGGCAAGGCCGGGGCGGCCTTCCAGGTGGCCGCGGTGGAGCGGGCCGAGCTGCAGTTGCCCTCCCGGTCGGGGCTGAAGGTCTTCCATCCGGGGCTGGCGGAGGCGACCTTGACCTGGGTGGGGCCCGCAGAGCGCAGCTACCGGGTGGAGGTGGCCCCGGACCCCGCCTTCACCGACAAGCTGATCGCCGGCGAGGTCGGAACCAACTTCCTCAACGTGCCCCTGCCGCGGCGGGGCAACCTCTACTGGCGGATCTTCCAGGCGGACGGGACGACCCCGGTGGACCAGGGCAGCGCCTACTTCTCACCCGAACCGGCGATGAAGGATCTGGCCCGGCTGCGCAATGAGGTCCCGGAGAACGGGGAGAAGACCACCATCTTCTACCAGGACAAGCTGCCGGCGGTGACCTTCACCTACCCGTCCGATCCCCAGGCGGCCCGGTACAAGGTGGTGGTGTTCCGCTCCGGCGCCCTGGCCAAGCCGGTGGCGGAGAAGACGGTGGAGAAGGCGCAGCTGGCGCTGGAGGCCGGCGCCCTGGTGGAGGGCAGCTACGTGTGGTCGGCCACCCCGGTCTCCGCCTCCGGTGAGGAACTGCGCGGCGGCAAGATGAACAAGCTGGAGTTGGCCTACGACAACTCGGTCCCCAACCTGGTGGTGCGCTCGCCCCGAAATGGCCAGCCCAGCGCCGGATCCCGGGTGCAGGTGCAGGGGGTGGCGCCGGTGGGTGCCCGCCTGCTGGTCAACGGGAGGAGCATCGAGCTGGATGAGAAGAACCGGTTCGATGCGCAGGTGGCTGTCAGCGGGCGCAATCCGCAGGTAGTCTTCCGCCTCAGCCGGCCCGGCGCCGCGGACGTGTTCACCGTCCGGACGCTGAACAGGGCCCGGTAGGAAGACATGTCGGACCCCAGCTCCACCCCCTCCCAGAACGCCGATCAGGTCCGCGCCTACGGCAAGTACGTCCTGGTCCGGAAGCTGGCCGAGGGGGGGATGGCGGAGATCTTCCTGGCCAAGCAGGTGGGGGCCGAGGGGTTCGAGCGCAACGTCGTCATCAAGCGGATGCTGCAGAACCTCTCCCACGTGCCCGACTTCGTGGGCATGTTCCTGGATGAGGCCCGGCTGGCGGCGCAGCTGTCCCACCAGAACATCGTCCAGATCAACGATCTGGGGCTGGCGGACGGCTGCTACTACATCTGCATGGAGTACCTGGCGGGGGAGGACTTCTCCACCGTGGTCCGCGCCGCAGGCAAGAACCGTGAGTACGTGCCGGTAAACGTGGTGTGCCGGGTGATCGCCGACGCCGCCCACGGGCTGCAGTTTGCCCACGACTTCAAGAACGAGCAGGGCCAGGCGCTGGGGGTGGTCCACCGGGACATCTCGCCCTCCAACCTGTACGTGACCTTCTCCGGCCAGGTGAAGGTGCTGGACTTCGGCATCGCCAAGGCGGAGTCGCGGGTCACCCAGACCACCGCCGGGGTGGTGAAGGGCAAGTACATGTACATGGCCCCGGAGCAGGCCCGGGGAACGGGGGTGGATCGCCGCGCGGACGTGTTCTCGCTGGGGGTCTCCCTCTACGAGGCGCTGACCAACACCCGGCCCTTCGCCCGGGACAACGACCTGGCGATCCTCAACGCGGTGCTGCGCTGCGACTTCAAGCCGCCGCGGCAGTTGCGCCCGGAGTTGGCCGTGGAGCTGGAGGCGATCGTGCTCAAGGCGATGGCTGCCAAGGTGGAGGATCGCTATCCCTCCGCGCTGGCCCTGGCCACCGACCTGGAGCGTTTCCTGGCCGCCCAGCCCTCGGTCACCGACGCCGCCTCGGTCTCCCGCTACCTCAAGGGCCTGTTCGGCGAGGAGCGGGTGGCGATCAAGACCCGCATCCCCACCCTGCAGAGCCTGGTTCCCACCGGGCTGCAGCTGCCGGGGTTCCACCCGGATGCCAAGACCCAGGCGGCGTCGGGTCCGAAGCTGACGCCTTCGCTGGGGATCTCCATCAGCGAAGGCGCCACCCGGGTCGGCTCGCAGCCCGGCAATCCGGCGGCCGCGCCCAGCCCGGGAACCGAACCGGGCCGGGCCCGTCGCTCCAGCCTGGGGGTGGTGCTGCTCAGCGTCGCGGCCAGCGCGGTGGTGGCGGTGGCGGCGGTGCTGGGGATGAGGTTGCTGCAGGAGAAGCCGCCGCCGGTCGCCGAGGTCTCCGCTCCGGTGGCGGTGGACAGCCCCCCGGCGTTGGACGCGGTCGCGCCCGCCTCGCAGCCCGAGCTGGACGCGGGCACCGTCCTGGCCGCCGGCTCCGAGCCGCGCACCGGAGAAGGACCGGGAGAGGAGCGCCCGATCCGTAAGACTCCGCCCCGGCCCAAACCGGTGCAATTGGACGCGGCGGCCATCTCCAAGGTGGTCTCCGGGGGCACCGGGTCGATCATGAAGTGCTTTGAGTCCTTCAAGTCCGAGCTCCCCTCCGACCAGGGGAAGGTGTTGGTGAAGTTCACCATCGTCTCCTCGGGCAAGGTGTCCGCCACCGAGGTCCAGGGCGCACTGGGCAGCACCGGGGTGGGCGCCTGCCTGGCCAAGAATGTCTCCCGGCTGCGCTTCCCTGCGCACACCGACCGGGAGATCACCCTGACCCAGGCGTTCGGCTACACCGTCCAGCGGTAGGCCTCGTTCGGCAACCGCTGAAGGCCGGCGTGGAGGGAGACCCGCGAGGCTCCCCCTACAGGTCGCGCCGGGAGGCGATGGCCCGGGCCACGGTGGCCTGGTCCGCGAACTCCAGATCTCCGCCCATGGGCAGGCCCTGGGCGATCCGCGAGACCCGGATCCCGATCGGCTTGAGCAGCC
>JALYOC010000062.1 GCA_030857095.1 Myxococcota bacterium
GTTCGGGGTGGGTCAGTTCGCCAACGGGGACCACGGCAAGGGGGTGGCCTTCCTGGTGGCCGAGACCGCGCTTTTGGCCACCGCCGCCACCACCCTGGGGCTGTTCGAGTCCCTGAAGGTGGACGGACAGTTCCTGCGGGTCGGCTACTTCCATCCCCAGGACCGTCCCCTGGCCGAGGCGCTGCACGTCGCCTACCACGTGGCGTTCTACGCGGGGCTGGCGCTGGCCGGGACCGGGATCGTGGAGGCGGTGCTGGCCCGCTCCGCCGCCGGTTCCCAAACACTGGGCTGGCGGTTCACCGGCAACTCGGTCCAGGTGCGCTTCTGACCATGGGAACCCGCACCTTCAGGCCGGCGCTGCTGGTCAGCGGCGCGCTGGCCGCGCTGCTGGTCACCGTGGCCCCCGGCTGCGGCCAGGAGATCCTGGACTGGGACGCGGGGACCGATCCCAACCCCGACGGAGGCACCGACGGCGGCGTGGACGCCGGCCCCTCTCCGGTGATCAGCGAGCTGGCCGGTGAGTCCGCCGCCAGCCCCAGCGACGAGTTCGTGGAGCTGTACAACCCCCACCCGGCGGCGATCAGCCTCTCCGGCTGGAAGCTGGACTACCGCAGCACCGGCGGCAGCGTGGGCCGGTACCACGAGTTCGGCGCCGCCGCCTCCATCCCCGCCCACGGCTTCTACCTGGTGGGGCAGAACGGCTTTGGCGGCACCCCGGATGAGCGGCTGATGCGCGGTGGCTCCCCGCAGACCGGGCTGACCATGAGCGCCAGCGGGGGCAGCATCATCCTGATCGCTCCCGGCGACGCGGTGGCGGACCAGGTGGGCTGGGGCAGCGGCGCCGCCGAGTCCGCTCCGGCGCTGGCCGCCGACGGCGACCAGAGCATCGAGCGCAAGGCCCACGCCGCCTCCACCGCGGAGTCGATGACCGCCGGCGCCGACGTGTCCGCCGGCAACGGCCGGGACTCCAACAACAACCTGCAGGACTTCATCCTCCGGCCCACCCGAGATCCGCAGAGCAGCGGCGCCGCCGCCGAACCGTAGGGGTTCGCCAGGGCCCCGGGGCGGATCAGCCAGACGGCGGAAACAGCCGCTCCTTCAGCTTGGCCAGCCGGCTGCGCTCCATCTTCAGGGCGGCCGCGGCCTGGGTGACATTCCCGGCCGCCTTCTCCAGCGCCTGCTGCACCAGCGCCCGCTCCAGGTAGAGGACCGCCTCGTCGAAGAACAGCGCGGAGGGAACCCACTGGCCCGGCCCTGACACCACCGGCACCTCGGTGGCCGAGACGGTGCGCGGACGCAGGTGCCGGGAGAGGTGGCCGGCGTGGACCTTCTGGTCCTCGTCGGCGAACACCACCACCCGCTCGATCTCATTGGAGAGTTCGCGCACGTTTCCCGGCCAGCGGTACTGCTCCAGGGCCCGCATCGCCTCCCCGGTGAACCCGCGCAGGTTCTTGCCCCGCCGTTCGCAGTGGGAATCCAGGAAGTGCGCCGCCAGCACCGCCACGTCTCCCTGCCGCTCGCGCAAGGGCGGGATCCGCACCGAGAGCACCATCAACCGGAAGAAGAGATCCTCCCGGAAGCGCCCTCGCTGGACCTCCTCCCGCAGGTCGCGGCTGGAGGAGGAGAGGATCCGCACGTCCACCGGCACCGGGCGGGGCGCCCCCAGGGGGTGGACCTCGCCCTCCTGCAGCACCCGCAGCAGGGCTGCCTGGGCGGGGGCGGACAGCTCACCCACCTCGTCCAGGAACAGGGTCCCCCCGTCGGCCTGCTGGAACACCCCCGGATGGTCCCGGTCGGCGCCGGTGAAGGCGCCCTGGCGGTAGCCGAAGAGGGTGCTCTGGACCAGCCCTTCGGAGATCCCGGCGCACCCCTGGACCACGAACGGGCCGGCGCGCCTCCTCCCTCCGGAGTGCAGGGCCCGCGCGCACAGCTCCTTGCCGGTGCCCGTCTCGCCGTGGAGGTGGACGGTGCTGTCCGCGCGCTGCACCCGGACCAGCTCCTCCAGGGTCCGCCGCAGCTCCGCGCTGTGGCCGACGATCTCCTCGAAGCCCTGGCGGCCGGTGGAGCGCTGGCGCAGAAACGCGTTCTCCTCCCGCAGCCGCTCGTTGGCCCGCGCCAGCTGGGTCAACAGGGCCCGCTGCTCGGTGGCCAGCACGTACCCGTCCACGGCGCGGCGCACCGTCTGGTGGAGGTCCGGCGCGTCGAAGGGCTTGCGCAGGTAGGAGTACAGCTTGCCAAGGTTCACGAACAACAGCAGCTGCCCCACCGCGGTGTACTCGCAGGCCACCACCCGGGAGGCCGCCACCTTGGGCAGGGTCTCCGAGACCCGGTGGAAGAACTGCAGGCAGTCCATCCCGGGGAGATCCTCAGCGGTCAGCAGCACCGCCACCTCCTCCCGGGCCAGCACCTCCAGGGCCTGGTCCGGGGTCTGGCAATGGAACACCTCGTACTGATCCCGCAGCCCGGCATACAGCTCGGCGGCCTCCGGGTCGTCGTCCACCAGCACCAGCTTGTGCCGGAACCGGAGCACGAAGCTCCCCAGCGCCTCCGCCCCGCACTCCTCCAGGTTGACCAGCTCCAGCCCCAACCCCGCCACCCGCCGGTCGTGGCTGTCCCGGTCGTCACCATCCACCCAGCTGACCCGGGCGGTGCCCTCCACCAGCTGGGACTCCCCCAACGCCAGCTGGAACTCCAGCAGGTCCCCCGGCTGGGGCAGGGTCAGCTTCTGTGTCCAGGGCAGCTGGACCGACAGCCCCTGGGAGGAGAGATCGCTGGTGTGGGCCAGCACCCGCCCCCCTCCGGTCTGCAGCCAGCAGGGCCTCCGCACCTCCCGCCGGGCCTCCGCGCGCGCCGGGAGGCTCACGAGGGAGCTCCGGTCTGCAGGCGGCGGCGCAGCTTCCCCAGCCGGCTCCGCTCCATCCCCAGCCGTGCGGCGGCCGACGCGATCCCTCCCCCTGTGGAGGCCAGCGCGTCGTCGATCAGCCGCCGCATCAGCAGCTCCACCGCGTCGTCATAGGAGAACCCCTCCGGGATGAAGATCCCCTCCTCGCGGGGAAGGCCGCCCGCAGTGCCGTCGGGCCGGCTGACCGGGGGGGAGAGCAGCTCCGCCCCCAGCGGCGTCTCCTCGTCGGAGAGCACCACCAGTCGCTCCATCTCGTGCTCCAGTTCGCGCACGTTTCCCGGCCAGTGGTAGGTGGTCAGCACCCGCAGCGCGGCCTCGGTAAGGTCACCGCCGCGGCGGCCCAGGCGCTGGCGGTGCAGGTTGACGAAGTGGTTGGCCAGCAGCGGCACATCGGAGAGCCGCTCCCGCAGCGGTGGCAGCCGCACCGCCACCACCATCAGGCGGAAGTAGAGATCCTCGCGGAAGCGGCCGGCCTCCACCTCGGCGCGGAGATCTGCGTGGGTGGCGGAGATCAGCCGCACGTCCACCTTCACCGGGCGGGTGGCGCCCACCGGGGTCACCTCCCGCTCCTGCACCGCGCGCAGCAGCGCCGCCTGCAGCGAAGGGGGCAGCTCCGCCACCTCGTCCAGGAACAGGGTGCCCCCGTCCGCCTCGGTGAACAGCCCGGAGTGGTCCCGGTCCGCGCCGGTGAAGGAGCCGCGCCGGTGGCCAAAGAGGGTGCTCTGCAGCAGCGACTCGGGCATCCCGGCGCAGTTCACCGCCAGGAACGGGCCCCGGGCGCGGGGGCCGCTTTGGTGCAGCGCCCGCGCCATCAACTCCTTGCCGGTGCCGGTCTCGCCGTGGAGGTGCACGGTGGCGTCTGTGACCCGCACCCGCTCCAGTTCGGAGAGGACCTGCTGCAGCGCCGGGCTCTGTCCCAACAGCCCCTTGAGCTCTCCGGTCCAGGCGGCGCGGGTGCGCAAGAAGCGGTTCTCCCGCGCCAGCCGCCCGTGGATCCGGTCCAGCTGTTCCCGCAGCCGCGCGTTCTCCCGCCGCAGCAAGGTGGCCTGCACCCCCCGGCTCACCACCTGCCGGACCACCGAATGCCGGAACGGCCTGCGCAGGAAGTAGAAGACCACCCCCTGCGCGGCCAACGCGTCCAGCTGGGGGGAGGCGGCCGCCTGATGGCTGACGATCAACGCCGCGTCTCCCGCGGCGGCGGACTCGCGCAGCCGGGCCACCACCTGGAGGATGCCGGGATCGCAGAGCTGGTCGCCGAGGATCACCGCATCCACCTCCCCCACTCCTCCCCTGGCCACCCAAGCCTCCAGCGCCCCCGAGGACCCGAACTCCACCACCCGATGATCCGGCTGGAGGGCCTGCCGGAACTCCTCGCACAGCCGTGGCTCCAGCTCCGCCACCAACACCGTGGGCGTTACCTGCTGTCGCGGCTTCCAGCTCACAGAGTCCGGGTCCATTCACCTCCAGCGTAGCCGGGGAAGGAATTCACGGTGTGAAAACCGTCCCTTTGCGCCCAAGGGGCTGGAATGACTGGGAGGCACCCCCGCAGGAGGAGGGGAGGCCCGCCCGGGGTGTGAATTCGGTCCCCGGGGGTGGCGCGCCACCTTCAATGATTCCGCCCCCCTGCAAAGATGCCTGGCTGGCACGGTGGGTGCTAATGGCAGCGCCACTCGGAGGAGTTCCTGATGACCCTGCGCACCCTGTCCCCGTCTGCAATCGCCCTGTTGATGCTCACCGCCTGTGGCGAGAGCAGCCTGACCGTCCAGGACCCGGGCAGCGATCCGGACACCCTGATGGCCGAACTCTCCTCGGAGCTGAGCTGGTCGGAGGCCCAGTCGCTGCTGCGCGGCGCCAAGGTCTTCACCACCGAGAAGTTCGGCGGCAACGACCGGACCTGCGTCACCTGCCACTCGCTGAGCACCGGGACGGTGACCCCCGCGGAGGCCAATCGCCGGTTCGCGCGCGACCGCCGCGACCCGTTGTTCCGGGCCATCGACAGCGACCAGGGAGATGGCGCCAGCTACTCGCTGCTGCTGCGGGACGCCACGGTCAATGTCACCCTCCCGCTGCCGCCCAACGTGTACATCGCCGAGGACCCCACCGCGCGCTCGGTGACCCTGCGACGGGGCATTCCCAGCACCCAGGACGCGCCGGCGCTGGATCCGTTCCTGATGCTGGACATGCGCAACCAGACGCTGCAGGACCAGGCGGCGGGCGCCATCCACGGTCACGCCGAGGCCAGCTTGGCGCCCACCTCGCGGCAGCTGGATGACGTGGCCTTCTTCCAGCAAAGCGTCCTCTTCTCCTCCCGGGCCACCCTGGCCTACGCCCGCGGCGGGCCGACGCCCACCCTCCCCACCGGTCGGACCGCCTCCGAGCGCCGAGGCCGGGAGTTCTTCGTGGGAGAGGCCTCGCTGTGTGGCCAGTGCCACAGCGGACCGCTGCTCAATGGCCAGACCGGGCCGGACACCGGGCCGGAGATGCGCGCCTCGGACGTGGGGATCTCCGAGTTCAACTACCTGGACAACCCGGTCCTCACCTACGTGTTCGTGGCCGAGGATGGCACCGAGACGGCGATCCAGACCCCCGATCCGGGCGTGGGGCTGACCTTCGGCGAGCCGATGCTGGTCAACGTCTTCAAGATGACCAGCCTGCGGAACCTCAAGAACACCGCTCCCTACTTCCACGACAACTCGCTCAAGACGCTGGAGGAGGTGGTGGAGCACTACGACGTCTTCATCAACATGGTGGAGATGGGTGATCTGTCGGATCAGGACAAGGCGGACCTGGTCGCCTTCATGAAGCTGCTGTAGTGCTCCGGGTGCTCCCGGGGCCTTACCGCCTGGAACAGGCGGCGGCCCCGGCGAACCCCGGCTCGGTCTCCAGTCCCTTCAAGGCCTCCCCACAGCTCCGCGCGCACACCTTCGCCGTGGACCGACTCACCCAGCAGCTCCCGTCCGGTCCGTAGGCCTGCTGCAGTTCGCCGGCGGAGCCTGGAATCAGCACCCCCGCACAGGCCACCAACCGTTGGCACTCCGGCGCCGGAGTGGGACGACAGGCGCCCAGCCCCAGCGCCAACAGCGGGATCAGCGAACGGAAGCTCACCGGCCGAATCTAGAAGATGCACGACCTCCGGCTCTCAGATTCCTCCGGTCCCCACCCCGCGCTTCCTCAGCTTTCTGAGGTTGGGTCCTCGATAACCCCCGGAAACTCCGGCGGCGCGCGGCTGGCACAGTGGTCGCAATCGCTCCAGCGCACGAGGCGCACCACGTCAGTTCGCGCCGGGCCGGAATTGGGCAGTCATGCAGGGGGAGCACCGGATGAGGATGCACAGGTTCTTGGTAGCAGGCTTGGTGGGGGCGGGGTTGCTGGCGGGGTGTGATCCGTCGGAGGGGCGCAACCAGCCGATCCAGTCGCAGGTGGCGCTGGAGAACTTCGACAACTGCGGCGAGCTGGAGTCCTACATCGAGGACACCGCGGTGGCGCAGATGCGGGCGCAGCTGCTGCAGCTCAAGGAGTCCTCCTACGGGTGGGGAGGGATCCCGGTGATGGTCGCCGAGGACGCCAGCGCCGGAGGAAGTCCGCGGGCCAGCGGTCCCTCCGCCTACACCACCACCAACACCCAGGTGGAGGGCGTGGACGAGGCGGACTTCGTGAAGAATGACGGCACCCGGATGTTCGTGCTCTCCGGGACCACCCTGTACGTGAACCAGAGCTGGCCGGCGGATCAGCTCCAGACGGTGGCCCGGTTGGCGCTGGAGGGCTACCCGCGCGAGATGTACCTGGACGGAGACCGGTTGGCGATCTTCTCCAGCGTGTACGCCGACTGGGCCTCTGCCCAGACCGGCGGCGGGCTGTCGGTGATGCCCTGCGAGGATCCGGTGACCTGCCACTACGCCTCCTCCAACACGCTGAAGGTCACGGTGGTGGACGTCTCCACCCTGGCCAGCCCCCGGGTGGTCCGCGAGCTGTACCTGCCCGGGTACTACGTGAACTCCCGGCTGGTGGACGGCCGGGTGCGGCTGGTGACCGGCGACTCGCTGCGCTGGCCGGAGGCGGTGCAGTGGTACCCCTCGGGGGACTGGCAGAACCCGCTGACCTGGGGTCCGTCCATCGACGCGCTGATCGCCTCCAACGAGCGGCTGATTCGCGCCGCCCCGCTGGAGCAGTGGCTGCCCGAGGGCCGGTACCTCGGCGCGGACGGTGAGCTCCACACCCTGGGCTACCAGTGTTCGGAGTTCTCCCGCGCCAACGCCCCCACCCGGCTCGGGGTGGTGAGCGTCGTCACCCTCCCCCTCGATCCCTCCGCGCTCTCCACCGCCCTGGGCGCCGGGCTGCAGCGCGCCTCGGTGCTGGCGGAGGCCGGCGAAGTCTACGCTTCCCCCACCGCGCTCTACGTGGCCAGCGGGCACTGGTGGTGGTGGCCGGAGCCGGGCCAGACCGACCACACCTACCTGCACAAGTTCGACATCACCAACCCGGCCCGGGCGGTGTACGTGGCCTCCGGCGGGGTGGACGGACACCTGGTGGATCAGTTCTCCATGGACGAACACCAAGGCGTGCTTCGGGTGGCCACCACCGCCAACACCCGGGTGGAGGACGAGGCCAACGAGGCCAACCCCTGGGGCCAGTGGAGCACCACCAACCGGATCACCGTCCTGGGCCAGCAGGGTTCCTCGCTGGTGAAGGTCGGCGAGTCCGAGGCGATCGCCGAGGGGGAGTCCATCTACAGCGCGCGCTTCATGGGGGACAAGGCCTACGTGGTCACCTTCCTGCAGGTGGATCCGCTGTTCACCTTCGATCTGAGCGATCCTACCCACCCCCGGAAGGTGGGCGAGCTGAAGGTCCCCGGCTTCTCCACCTACATCCATCCGCTGGATGAGGGGCACCTGCTCACCATCGGGACCTCGGCCGGCGGTTGGGGTTCGTCGCTGCAGCTGTCGATCTTCGATGTGACTGACTTTGCCAACCCGCGGCTGAAGTTCACCCAGGAGGTGGGCACCGCATCCGGCTGGTCGGAGGCCGCGTATGACCACAAGGCCTTCAACTACTTCCCGGAGCGCGGACTGCTGGCCATCCCCTTCGCCGACTGGAACACCCAGGCCAGCACCGAGACCGAGTACTGGGGTTCCTTCGTGTCCGACCTGCGGGTGTTCAAGGTCAGCACCGAGACCGGCTTTACGCCCAAGGGGGCGCTGGGGATGAACGACCTCATCCGCTCGGAGACCCACACCTGGGGTTCGGAAACCTGGACCTACTCCTGGTCCCCGGCGATCCGGCGCAGCGTGATGGCGGACAACTTCGTCTACGCCATCTCCGACGCCGGGATCCGGGTGGCGGACGTGGACAGCCTGCAGCTCCCGCTGACCACCACCGTGTTCTAGGCGAACCCTACGCGGTACCGGAGGGGCCGGGCGCCAGGGGGGCGCAGCCGGCCCCTTCGCGCTTCCTGCCCAACCCCGCTCCAGGTTCGCCCAGGCGTGGGCGCCGCGGCGGAAGGGCACGAACAGGGTCGCGGGGGGCTGGCAGCGGACAGGCGGGTTCGCTGGGCTAAGGTGCGCCGATGCGGCAACGCCTCGTGCTTTTTGCGCTGGCCACCACCGTCGCGGTGCTGACCGCCGGCTGCGAGGATCCGCTCCGCTCCCCCGACGCCGGGGACGCCGGCGGGCCCCAGGAGCCGGGGCTGGCGGACGGCGGCGCCGACTACGCGTTCTGCCCCACCGCCATCGACGTCTACGGCGCCAGCGCCGCGGTGCTGGCAGGGTGCGGAGGGGCGGAGGCGGCGCTGACCGCCGACGGCCTGTTCGAGCCTGGAGACGCCGGCTACGAGCAGACCCTGGCCGGCCGGCTGCGGGCTCGCCTGCGGGCCGACCCGGAGGTGATGGCCCGCTTCGGGGAGGCGTTCACCGTCCGCTCCTGCGCCCGGCTGGGGACGATGGGCAGCTACCTGCGCCAGGTCCCAGCGGCGGAGTGCGCCAGCGGCGGGAACACCGGGGACGCAGAGGTGCTCTGCTCCCAGGGCCCGGCCCCGCTGGTGCTGTTCGACGCCACCAACCTCCAGGATCGCTGCCACGGCGGGGGACCGGACAGCAGCTTCGACGACGACCCGGAGGGGTTCGCCGAACACTGGACCTCGCGGTTCGAGGAGTTCCGCGGCGCACGGGCGCCCGCCTTCCTGTTGGTGGCGCCGCAGCTGGACTGGCTGCCGGTGGGTTCGGCCAGCTCCCGCGATTGTCGGGGGACGCGCTCGGCGTGGAATCCGTTGGGGGGAGGCCGCTGGCGCGCCCAGAACCCGCTGGTGGAGACCGTCCGCCGGGTGGAGACCCTCCAGGACGAGTTTGAGCGCCACCACCCCTGCTGCGCGGAGCGCGCGGTGGCCTGCGAGGATGACTGGTATTCGTCCGGATGGACGACCTTCGACTGCCGGGGAGCACAGCAGGCGGTGGACCATTGGTATCAGCAGCTTCGGGGGTACCTGTTGACCAACCGCTTCGCCTGTCCGTGAAGCGGCCCTAGATCGGCGCCGCGGGCTCCTCCGCCGGGAGCAGAGGCGCGACCGCCGAGGGGATCAGCCGGTGGAGGATCTCCAGCAGCCGGACCGGATCCACCGGCTTGGGGAGCACCGCCGAGACCCCGTAGGTGCTGGCGTAGCGCGCCCGGTCCTTGGCATCCATCAGCCTGGTCCCGGTGGAGAGGATCACCACCGGCACCCGGGCCAGCCGGTCGCTCTGGCGCATGGCGGCCAGCACTTCGTTGCCGCTGACGATGGGCAACATCATGTCCAGGAGCACCACCGCGGGAAGCGGGTCTTGCGCCAGTTGATCCAGCGCCTGCCGTCCGTTCTCGGCCACCTGCAGCCGGAAGCCGGACAGCTCCAGCAAGTCCTGGAAGGACTCACGGATGTCGCGATCATCCTCCACCAGCAAGATGGCCCCGGGTCTCTCTTCCATGTGTGCCTCCGTGGGTAAGGTGGGGCGTCCGCCCAGGTACGACAGTGCAGGACGAGACACCGTCGCCTGCCCGCTTGCTCCTCCTGGCGCACGGAGGCTCCGGTTCGCAAGCCGGCGCGGCCTGAGGGCGCCAGGCGGAACCGCGGGGCAATTTCGCCCCCCTTAAGGTGTTGAGCGGTGCAACTCAGGGAGCGGAAAGCAGCCGACTGCCCTTCTCCCCCCCCCAGGAGAGGGACTAAACGGGCAGCCATGAAGCTTGGACTGATCGCGATCGTGGTAGCGCTGGTGCTGGGCGGGGTGTGGCTGATGGGGACCCGCAACTCGCTGGTCTCCAAGGAGGAGGAGGTCCGCCGCACCTGGAGCCAGGTGGAGAACGTCTACCAGCGGCGGATGGACCTGATCCCCAACCTGGTAGAGACGGTGAAGGGGGCCGCGGCCTTCGAGCAGAGCACCTTCACCGGACTGGCCGAGGCCAGGGCCCGGGCCGGGTCGATCCAGGTCACCCCGGAGCTGCTGGATGATCCGGAGAAGTTCCGCCAGTTCGAGGAGGCGCAGCGTCAGCTGGGGGCCGGCCTCTCCCGGTTGATGGTGGCGGTGGAGGCGTACCCGGAGCTGAAGGCCAACGCCAACTTCCAGAACCTCCAGTCACAGATCGAGGGCACCGAGAACCGGATCAGCGTGGAGCGCAAGCGCTTCAACGACTCGGTCGCCGCCTACAACGTGTCGGTGCGCCAGTTCCCGGGCAGCTTCGCGGCGGGGATGTTCGGCTTCCGCGAGAAGCCCTACTTCCAGTCGGACGCCGCGGCCAAGGAAGCCCCTAAGGTGAAGTTCTAGGATGGGCGCCTCCGCGATGCTGGCGGTGGTGCTGGCGCTGACCGCCGCCGAGATGGGCCAGGGCTTCACCGTGCCCCCCCCGCCTGCGCGCTACGTCTACGACGGGGCCGGGGTGCTCTCGGGGACGGAGAAGCAGCGGCTGGAGGCGCGGGTGCTGCAGCTGAACCAGGAGTCGGGGGTGCAGATCGCGGTGGCGATCTTCCCCACCCTGGGAGACGCCGCGCTGGAGGACGCCACGATGCAGGTGGTGGAGGCCTGGAAGGTGGGCCGCAAGGACACCGACAGCGGGGCGCTGCTGGCGGTGTTCATGCAGGAGCGGAAGCTGCGGATCGAGGTCGGCTACGGGCTGGAGGGCGGGCTGACCGACCTGAAGGCCTCGCGGATCCTCCAGGAGCAGATCGCCCCCCACTTCCGGGCCGGGGATCCGGCGGCGGGGATCGAGGCGGGGGTGGCGGCGATGGCGCTGGCCGCCACCGGCAAGCCGCTGCCGGCGCCGGTGGGCGGGGCCACCCGCAGCACCGGGCGGGCGCGGGGCTCCTCCAGTCCGCTGTGCGGCCTGCTGTGCATGGCGTTGGTGTTCATCAGCTTCATCCGCGGGCTGTTCGGCTCTCGCCGGCCGCGGCACATGGGCCGCGGCTACCGGCGCGGGATGGGCGGCGGGCTGCCCTGGTG
>JALYOC010000098.1 GCA_030857095.1 Myxococcota bacterium
GTCCTGGACCACCTTGTAGTGGGGCGCGTCGATCAGCACGTTGCCGTTGGCGTCGATCCGGACGGTGGCCTTCTCGAACTTTACGTCCGTCAGCCCATCGATGTTGACGCCGTTGAGGAACACCGAGCCGCCCAGCGCCATCGCCGGAATCAGCGACAGCGAGACCAGCAGTTGCCGTACGAAAGGGATACGAACCATCGAAAGCCCCCTGGGTTTCATGAGAAACCGAGTCGTCCCAGGCACCTGCGCCTTATCGCAGGAACCCATGGAGCGCACAAGAAACACGGGGGGGTGGACGAAGCCGTCCGGAGGCTTATTCGCCGCGGGCCTGCGCGGTGTCCCGCTGCACTTCGCGGACGGCCAGCGCCCAGTCGCCGCCCAGCCCTTCGCCCTCGCGGAAGCGGCGGAAGTCACGCCGGACCAGCCGGGCGTAGCGGCGGAAGGGCTCCACCTCCTTCTCCTTCTGCGCGCGGCGGATTCGGGAGGGACCGGCGTTGTAGGCCATCAGCGCCAGATCCAGGTCGCCCCGGAACTGGTCCTGCAGCCGCTTGAGGTATCGGATCCCCAGCCGGACCCGGACGATCGGATCGCGCTCCACCTCGGTCATGCTCAGCCGCAGCCCCTCCTTGCCTGCCAGGAAGTGCAGCGTGGTGGGCTGGATCTGCATCAGCCCCCGGGCGTTCTTGTTGGAGACCGCCTCGTCCTCGAAGTCCGACTCCACGTCGATCACCGCCAGGATCAGCAGCGGATCAAAGCCGGCCTGCCGGGCCTCATCCGAGATCGCCACCGCCAGCTGTGAGCGCAGGGTCACGCCCAGGTCGGGCGCCCGCTTGGTGAGGATGGTGTCGATCAGCTCCAGGTCCGGGTTGGGAGGCAGCGGCTTGGCCACCACCACCGGCTGGGGAGACCCTCGGTGGAACAACCCGGGCACGACCAGGCTGGCGCCCAGCAGCAGCGGCAACACGCCGCAGGCCGAACACCATGAGGCCACTGCCTGGAAGGCGCGTCTGATCATCACTTCTCGAGCGACTTGATCCGCTCGGCCACCTGGTCGAGTCGACGCCGCAGCTCTGCAATCTCCTCACGACGGGGTGCCTTGACCCGGGCCAGCGTCGCCTTGACCCGGTCATCCACCGACCGCTCCAGGTCCTTGCGTTGCTGCTGCAACCGCTCGGTCAGCTCACGCACATGCCGACGGGCTTCCTCCTGGCTCCACCCGGCAGCGCCCTGGAGTTTGGCGACCGCGCGGGCGGCCTCCTCCTCCGCGGCACCCACCGCGACCAGCGCCTGGCCCCATAGGCGTTCAAACGTTTCGGTCAAACCCCGCCGATCCTTGTCCATACCGACTGGAACAGAGCACGGCGGGGCCTGCCCCCGGAAGTCCCCAATGTGGGAACTTTCGGCAGCTCAACCTACTTACGAGGCGCGGACGTCGGCCTTCGCCGGCTTCTTGCCGCCGACCAGCGCGTCGATCTTCTTGGAGAGGCGGTTCAGCTCGCCCTTGAGCTCCTTGACCTGCTGCTGGCTGGCGACTCCGGAGGCCTGCACCAGCCGGGACTGCAGACCGTCCAGGCCCTTGCGCATCTGGTTGCCCGCCTGCTCGGCCTTCTTGGAGATCTGCTTCACCGTGGTGTTGTCCAGCACGGTGTTCAGGGTCAGGTCGGTGGTGTTCAGCCGGTTGATCAGCCCCTGCAGGTCCTTGCGGGACTCCTTGCCGCGGACCACCAGATCCTTGAGCGCCTTCTCGGCGTCCGTCTCCAGGGTGTGGAAGCGCTTCTGGGCGTCCACCAGCTGCCCCTTGAGGAACTGCTGCAGGTCCTTCTTCGACTTCACGTTCTTCGTTGCCATGTGTGTCCTCCCCCGTGACCGAGTTTGTACGGTTCACTGCGGCTGGGAGTGGATAACGCAGCGCGCCAAAGGCGTCAAGGCAGCCCTGCTGCGTCGCGTCAGGCTAATCGTTCAGCATCTTACGGGCGGCCTGACCGAGGGGCGCCCGCCCGGTCCCCTGCCCGCTCCTATAGCAACCGCGGAGGCCGTGCGCGCGCGGGTGCACATGTTCTCGCGGTGAACCCACTGACCGCCGCCGCCGCAGCCGGACTCGCCTCCGGAACCCAAGCCACCGTCGCCATGACCAGCTTCATGAGGGGCGCCCAGAAGCTGGGGATGCTGGGCAAGCTGCCGCCGCGGAAGATCACCGCCGCCGCCCTGGACGCGCTGGGGATCCACCGCTCCCGAAAGGAGGAGCAGACCGCGGCGATGGCCGCCCACTTCGGCTTCGGCGCCGGCGCCGGGGCCCTGTTCTCGATGCTGGCGGGGCGGATCGACTCCACCGCCACCGCCACCTGGAAGGGCGCCGCCTTCGGAACCCTGGTCTGGCTGGTCAGCTACGCCGGCTGGGTGCCGGCGCTGCGGATCATGCCCTCCCCGCCGAAGGACTCGCCTCAGCGGCAGATCACCATTCTTCTGGCCCACCTGGTCTACGGCGGGGTGCTGGGCAGCTCGCTGGCGCGGAGACGGCAGCGCCTGGCCAGCTGAACCCGGTCCTTGACCCCCAACGCAGTGAAGGGCCGCCCTCCGTGCCGGAGAAGCGGCCCTTCCTGGAACTTCTCAGGCGTTCAGTTCAGCTACGCCGCGCCGGTCTCGGTGCCGGGACCACCGACCGAGGCGCCGGGGGGAGGCAACAGGTCCCCGCCGCTCTCGCCATGGGTGGCGACCAGGGCCGCCTCCATGTCCGAGATCTCGTCCGCCGGCGACTCCACCGCGATGTCCAGGTGCCGGTAGTTGGGCAGACCGGTTCCCGCGGGGATCAGGCGGCCCATGATCACGTTCTCCTTGAGGCCGCGCAGGTAGTCCACCTTGCCGTTGATCGCGGCCTCGGTGAGCACCTTGGTGGTCTCCTGGAAGGACGACGCGGAGATGAACGACTCGGTGGACAGCGACGCCTTGGTGATTCCAAGGAGCAGCGGCTCGCCGACCGCCGGACGCCTCCCGGCGGACATGATCTTCTCGTTCTCCTCTTCGAACACCCACTTCTCGACCTGCTCGTCGACCAGGAAGTTGGTGTCGCCCACCTCGGTGACCCGCACCCGGCGCAGCATCTGCCGGACGATGGTCTCGATGTGCTTGTCGTTGATCTTCACGCCCTGCAGCCGGTAGACCTCCTGCACCTCGTCCACCAGGTAGTGGGCCAGCTCCTTCTCGCCCATCACCTTGAGGATGTCGTGCGGGTTGGCCGACCCGTCCATCATCGGCTCGCCGGCCTTCACCCGGTCACCGGCGTGGACGCTGATGTGGCGGCCCTTGCTGATCAGGTACTCCTTGGCCAGGTCGGTGCGCTGCTCGCCGCTCACCTCCGGGGTGATGATCAGCTTGCGCTTGCCCTTGGTGTCCTTGCCGAACGACACCACGCCGTCGATCTCCGCGATCGCCGCGGCATCCTTCGGCTTGCGCGCCTCGAACAGCTCGGCCACGCGGGGCAGACCACCGGTGATGTCCTTGGTCTTGGTGGTCTCGCGCGGGACCTTGGCCAGCACCTCGCCGCCGCTGATCTCGTCCCCGTCGTTGACGGAGAGAATCGAACCCTGCGGCAGGTAGTAGGAGGCCGGCTGTCCGGTGGACAGGGTCTTGGTCTCCCCCTTGGCGTCGCGGATCGAAAGGCGCGGACGGGCCTCCGGATCCTTGGACTCGATGATCGTCTTCCGGGACAGACCGGTGACCTCATCGATGGTCTCGTTCATCGTGACGCCTTCGATGATGTCCTCGTAGCGCAGCGTCCCGCCCTGCTCGGTGAGCAGCGGGGTAGCGAACGGATCCCACTCCGCCAGCAGCGTCCCGGCCTCCACCTTCTGACCCTCCTGGATCATCAGCTTGGCGCCGTAGATGACCCCGTAGCGCTCGCGCTCGCGGCCGGACTCGTCCACCACGACGATCTCGCCGTTGCGGTTCATCACCACCAGGGTGCCGTCGTTCCGGCGCACGGTGGACAGCTGCTGGAACTTCATCGTTCCGGCGAACCGGTTCTCCAGCGAGGACTGCTCCGCCCGCCGGGTCGCCGCGCCACCGATGTGGAAGGTCCGCATCGTCAGCTGCGTACCCGGCTCACCGATGGACTGGGCAGCGATCACGCCGACCGCCTCGCCGATGGAGACCTTGCGGCCCCGGGCCAGGTCGCGGCCGTAGCACTCCACGCAGATCCCGCGCTTGGCCTGGCAGGTGAGCACCGAGCGGATCTTGACCCGATCCAGACCCGAGTTCTCGATCCGCAAGACCTTGTTCTCGTCGATCTCCTCGTTGGCGTGGACCAGCACTTCCCCGTTCACCGGGTCGTGGATGTCGTCCAGGGCCACCCGGCCCAGGATCCGCTCCCCCAGCGCCTCGATGATCTCGCCACCTTCGACCAGCGAGCTGATGAACAGACCGTCCATCGTGCCGCAGTCGTACTCGGTGATGATCGCATCCTGCGCCACGTCCACCAGACGGCGGGTCAGGTAGCCGGAGTTGGCCGTCTTTAGCGCCGTGTCCGCCAGACCCTTCCGGGCGCCGTGGGTGGAGACGAAGTACTGGAGCACGGTCAGCCCCTCACGGAAGTTGGCCGTGATCGGGGTCTCGATGATTTCACCAGACGGCTTGGCCATCAGGCCACGCATACCGGCCAGCTGACGGATCTGCTGGGCCGAACCACGGGCTCCGGAGTCCGCCATGATGTAGATGCTGTTGAAGGACGCCTGCTTGCGGGTCTCCCGCTTGCCGTCCTTCCCCTCGCCGGAAGCCTCCTCCTGCGAGATGGAGAGCATCATCTCGGCGGCCACCTTCTCGGTGACCTCCGCCCAGATGTCGATCACCTTGTTGTAGCGCTCGCCGTCGGTGATCAGACCTTCCTGGTACTGGGTCTCGATCTCACCGACCTCCCGCCTCGCGAAGTCCAGGAACTCCTGCTTCTTGGGCGGGATGATCATGTCCTTGAGGGCGATGGAGATCCCGGCCTTGGTGGCGTGGGTGTAGCCCAGGGACCGGATGCGGTCCGCCAACAGCACGGTCTCCTTCTCGCCGGTGAGGCGGTAGCAGAGGTCGATCAGGCCGCCCAGCTGCTTCTTATCCATCACCTTGTTGATGGCGTCGAAGCCCAGGGTGCGCGGGACCACGTCCCACAGCAGCACCCGGCCCACGGTGGTGTCCTTGCGGACGCCCTCGATCCGGCACACCACCTTGGCCTGCAGGTGCACCTCGCCGTGATCGTACGCGGCGCGGACCTCGTCCGGAGAGGCGAAGATCCGCCCCTCGCCGCGGGCGAACTCCCGGGCCCGGGTCATGTAGTAGATGCCCAAGACCATGTCCTGGGTGGGGACGATGATCGGCTTGCCGGAGGCGGGGCTGAGGATGTTGTTGGTGGACATCATCAGCACGCGGGCTTCCATCTGCGCTTCGATGGAGAGCGGCACGTGGACCGCCATCTGATCGCCGTCAAAGTCGGCGTTGAACGCCGCGCAGACCAGCGGGTGCAGCTGGATCGCCTTGCCCTCGATCAGCACCGGCTCGAACGCCTGGATGCCCAGACGGTGCAGGGTCGGAGCGCGGTTGAGCAGGATCGGGTGCTCGCGGATCACGTCCTCCAGGATGTCCCAGACCTCCGGACGCTCCTTCTCCACCATCTTCTTGGCAGACTTGATGGTGGTGACGTAGCCCTTCTCTTCCAGCTTGTTGTAGATGAAGGGCTTGAACAGCTCGATGGCCATGATCTTCGGCAGGCCGCACTGGTGGAGCTTGAGCTCCGGGCCGACGACGATCACCGAACGGCCAGAGTAGTCCACGCGCTTGCCGAGCAGGTTCTGACGGAACCGGCCCTGCTTGCCCTTGAGCATGTCGGACAGCGACTTGAGCGGCCGCTTGTTGGGGCCGGTGATGGTCTTGCCGCGACGGCCGTTGTCGAACAGCGCGTCCACCGCCTCCTGCAGCATCCGCTTCTCGTTGCGGATGATGATGTCCGGGGCGTTGAGCTCCTGCAGTCGCTTGAGGCGGTTGTTCCGGTTGATCACCCGGCGGTACAGGTCGTTGAGGTCCGAGGTGGCGAACCGGCCGCCGTCCAGGGGAACCAGCGGGCGCAGATCCGGCGGGATCACCGGGATCACGTCCAGCATCATCCAGTCCGGCTTGTTGCCGGAGACCCGGAAGGCCTCTGTCACCTTGAGGCGCTTGGCGAACTTCTTCCGCTTGGCCTCGGAGGTGGTCTCCCGCATGTCGCGGCGCAGCTCTTCCGACATCTTCTGGATGTCGATCGCCTGCAGCATGGTCCGGACCGCCTCCCCGCCCATCCCGGCGGAGAAGCTGTCCTCACCGAACTCGGCCAGCAGCCGGTGGTACTTCTCCTCGGAGATCAGCTCGCCGCGCAGCAGCGTGGTGGTCTTGGGATCGGTGACGACATACGCCTCGCAGTACAGGACCTTCTCCAGATCCTTGAGGGTCATGTCCAGCAGGTTGCCGATCCGTGAGGGCAGCGACTTGAGGAACCAGATGTGGGCAACCGGGGTGGCCAGGGTGATGTGACCCAGGCGTTCCCGGCGGACCTTGGACTGGATGACCTCCACGCCGCACTTCTCACACACCACGCCCCGGTGCTTCATGCGCTTGTACTTGCCGCAGTTGCACTCGTAGTCCTTCACCGGTCCGAAGATCCGGGCGCAGAACAGGCCATCACGCTCCGGCTTGAAGGTCCGGTAGTTGATGGTCTCGGGCTTCTTCACCTCGCCATGCGACCACTGCCGGATCTTCTCCGGCGATGCCAGCGCCAGCCGGATGGCGGCGAAAGAGAGCGGGTCCTTCGGCTTCTCGAAGAAGTTGAAGATGTCCTTCACTGGGTTGCTCCTGGTGCTGCAAAAAATCGAATTTTGAAGGGTGGACCGGACAGCCAGAGGAGGCCTTTAACCTCCTCCCGGCCGTCCCGCCCGTTTTCGGCCAGCCTGCCCGCTACGCGTCCGTGCCGGTCGAGTCCTCGTCGGCACTGCCGCCACTGCCCCCGCCGGCGTCGCCGAAGGTGAACCCGCGCTGCCGCTCGGGCGGCGCGGTCTCCAGCAACTCCACGTCCAGGGCCAGCGACTGCAGCTCCTTGAGCAGCACGTTGAAGGACTCCGGCAGCCCGGACTCCAGCACGTTGTCGCCCTTGACGATCGCCTCGTACATCCGGGTCCGGCCCACCACGTCGTCCGACTTGACGGTGAGGAACTCCTGCAGCGAATACGCCGCGCCGTAGGCCTCCATGGCCCAGACTTCCATCTCTCCCAGACGCTGACCGCCGAACTGCGCCTTGCCGCCCAGCGGCTGCTGGGTGACCAGGGAGTAGGGCCCAATCGACCGGGCGTGGATCTTCTCGTCCACCAGGTGGTGGAGCTTGAGCATGTACATCACGCCCACGGTCACATCCCGGTCGAACGGCTCACCGGTGCGGCCGTCGAAGAGCACCATCTGACCCGAGCGGGGCAGCTTGGCCTGGTCGAACAGCTCGTGGAGCTCGGTCTCCCGGGCGCCGTCAAACACCGGGGATGCCACGTGCACGCCCTTGACCAGCTTGCTGGCCAGGATCTGCACCTCGCGCTCCGGGAGGGTGTCCAGGAACTCGCCGAAGGCCTTGTCGTCGTAGACGGCGCGGATCTGCTTCTTCAGCGCGTCGGCGGAGAACTTGGCGTCCAGCATCTCCTGGATCTGGAAGCCCACGCCCTTGGCGGCCCAGCCCAGGTGGACCTCCAGGATCTGCCCGATGTTCATTCGGGAGGGGACGCCCAGCGGGTTGAGGACGATGTCCACCGGCCGGCCGTTCTCCAGGTACGGCATGTCCTCCTCGGGGAGGATCCGGGAGACCACGCCCTTGTTGCCGTGGCGACCGGCCATCTTGTCGCCCACCGCCAGCTTGCGCTTGATGGCCACGTACAGCTTGACCATCTTGATCACGCCGGGGGGGAGCTCGTCGCCCTTCTTGATGCGGGCGATCTTCTCTCCGAAGGCCAGCTTCACCGCCTCGATGGTCTCCTCGAGGTTGCGCAGGTTGTCGCGCACCCTGGAGTCCAGCGGCTCACCCACCGAGATCTCGTTCCAGTACTTGTAGGGGACGGTGGAGAGCAGCTCGTCGTTGAGGACGTCGCCCTTCTTGAGCAGGATCTTGCCCTTGTCGTCCACCAGCTTGCCCTCCACTTCCTTGCCGCCCAGCATCTTGCGGAGGCGGGCAAAGGCCGAGCCCTGGATGACCTTGATCTCGTCGTTCTGATCCTTGAGGAGCTTCGCCTCCTCCATGGACTCGATCTGCTTGGCGCGTTCGTCCTTCTCCACGCCCTTGCGCGAGAAGACCTTGGCGCCGATCACGGTGCCGGTCACACCCGGGGGCACCCGCAGCGAGCTGTCCCGGACGTCGCCGGCCTTCTCGCCGAAGATGGCCCGCAGCAGCTTCTCTTCCGGAGAGAGCTGGGTCTCACCCTTGGGGGTGATCTTGCCGGCCAGCACGTCACCGGGCTTCACCTCGGCGCCGATGCGGATGATTCCCGCCTCGTCCAGGTCCTTGAGGGCCTCTTCACCCACATTGGGGATGTCGCGGGTGATCTCCTCCTTGCCCAGCTTGGTGTCGCGGGCGATGCACTCGAACTCCTCGATGTGGATCGAGGTGAAGATGTCGTCCTTGGCGATCCGCTCGGAGAGGAGGATCGAGTCCTCGAAGTTGTAGCCCTGCCAGGGCATGAACGCGACCACCACGTTCTGGCCCAGCGCCAGCTCACCGGTCTCGGTGGCCGGACCGTCCGCGATCACGTCCCCCTTCTTCACCCGGTCACCCTTGCGGATGATCGGCTTCTGGTTGAGGCAGGTGTTCTGGTTGGAGCGCTGGTACTTGAGCAGGTTGTAGATGTCGACCTCGGAGGTGACCTCCACCCCGGCCGGCACGTCCGCCTTGACCACGATGCGGGAGGCGTCCACCGCCTCCACGATCCCGTCCCGGCGGGCGACCACGGTGACGCCGGAGTCGCGCGCCACGATGGCCTCCATCCCCGTTCCCACCAGCGGGGCGGAGGTCCGCAGCAGCGGAACCGCCTGGCGCTGCATGTTGGAGCCCATCAACGCGCGGTTGGCGTCGTCGTTCTCCAGGAAGGGGATCAGCGCCGCGGCCACCGAGACCAGCTGGTTCGGGGACACGTCCATCAGGTCCACGTCCTCGGCGCGCGCCTGCACGAACTCACCGGCGCGGCGGGCGGAGACCATCTCGTTGACGAACTTGCCCTTCTTGTCGAACTCGGCGTTCGCCTGGGCGATGGTGTGCTTCTCCTCCTCCAGCGCCGAGTAGAAGGCCACATCGCCGGTCAGCGCCCCACCCTCCACCTTGCGATAGGGGGTCTCCACGAACCCGAACTCATTGACCCGGGCGTAGGTGGACAAGGACGCGATCAGACCGATGTTCGGACCTTCCGGGGTCTCGATCGGACAGATCCGGCCGTAGTGGGTGGGGTGCACGTCGCGCACCTCGAAGCCGGCGCGCTCGCGGGTCAGGCCCCCGGGCCCAAGCGCCGAGAGCCGACGCTTGTGCGTGACCTCGGAGAGGGGGTTGGTCTGATCCATGAACTGCGAGAGCTGGGAGGAGCCGAAGAACTCCTTGATCACCGCCGTCACCGGCTTGGCGTTGATCAGGTCGTGAGGCATCAGGGTCTCGATCTCCTGGAGACTCATCCGCTCCTTGATCGCCCGCTCCATCCGGACCAGACCGATGCGGTACTGGTTCTCCAAAAGCTCGCCCACCGCGCGAACGCGGCGGTTGCCAAGGTGGTCGATGTCGTCGATCGATCCCTTGCCGTTCTTCAGATCGATCAGGTAGCGGATCACCTCCAGGATGTCCCGCTTGGTGCACACCTGCTGGTCCAACGGCTCTTCCAGGCCGAACTTGAAGTTCAGCTTGAGGCGGCCGACCTTGGAGAGGTCGTAGCGTTCCCCGTTGAAGAACAGGTTGTTGAACAGGTTGATCGCCGTCTCCGGCGTCGGGGGATCACCCGGGCGCAGGCGGCGGTAGATCTCCATGATCGCCTGCTCGGGGGTCTCGATCTTGTCCATCATCAACGTCTCACGCAGGTACGGACCCACGTTGAGGTTGTCGATGAACAGGACCTTGAACTCCTTGATCCCGCGCTTGGAGAGCTCCTCGATCTTCTCCTGGGAGACCTCCTCGTTGGTCTCCAGGATCACCTCGCCGGTGGCCTCGTCGACCACGTCGTAGGCGGAGACCTTGGTGAAGAGTTCATCGGAGTCGATGGGCAGGGTCTTCATCTTCGCCACTTCAAGCTTCTTGATCGCGGCGCGGGTGAACTTGCGGTTCTTCTTGACGATCAGCTCACCGGACTTGGTCTTGATGTCCCGGGTGGCCCGCTGACCGGGCAGCAGCTCCAGCTCCACCGACTTCTCGAACTCGGAGGTGGAGGTGAGGAACACAGTCTCGGTGGCGTAATAGTAGTTGAGGATCTCCTCGGTGGAGCCCCGGAACTCCAGCGGGTTCTTCTTGGCGGTGTCCTGCACCGCGCCCAGGGCGCGGATCAGCACCGTGACCGGCAGCTTGCGGCGGCGGTCGATGCGGACGTAGAGCAGATCCTTGTGGTCGAACTCGAAGTCCAGCCACGACCCGCGGTACGGGATGATGCGGGCGTTGTAGAGCAGCTTGCCGGAGGAGTGGCTCTTGCCCTTGTCGTGATCGAAGAACGCGCCCGGCGAACGGTGCAGCTGGCTGACCACCACCCGCTCGGTGCCGTTGATGATGAAGGTGCCGTTCTGGGTCATCAGCGGGATTTCGCCGAAGTAGACCTCCTGCTCCTTCACGTCGCGGATCGACTGGGCGCCGGTCTCTTCGTCCTTGTCCCAGACCACCAGCCGGACCACGACCTTGATCGGCGCCGAGTAGGTCATGCCACGCTGGTGGCACTCGTCCACGTCGTACTTGGGCTTCTCCAGGTGGTAGCTAACGAACTCCAGCGAGGAGGTCTCGTTGAAGTCGCGGATCGGGAAGACGGACTTGAAGACGCCCTGCAGCCCCAGATCCTCGCGCTTGTCAGGGGCAACGTCGGCCTGGAGGAACTTGTCGTAGGACTGCTTCTGGATGTTGATGAGGTTCGGAATGTCGATGATCTTCTGGATCTTCGCGAAGCTCTTCCGAACGCGGAAGTTGTTCTGGATCTGCGGGGTGGCCATCGATTCTCCAGGCGGCGTGGCGGGTACGTCGGAACTTCCGGACTGCTCCAGCGGGGCGCGCGGACTGCGGCGCGGCGGCACTGACTTTGGCGGACTCTGGTGTGACGGTGCTGCGGAACCCTAAGACGGCAAGGCCGGCGGCACCCGGTTTCACCCGGATGCGCCGGCAAGCTGTCCAAAGGGGGGCCATACAGGCAGGCCCCCCCTCGGCGTATTCGACTACTTGATCTCGACCGTGGCGCCGGCCGCGACCAGCTGCGCCTTGAACTTGGCGGCGTCGTCCTTGTTGACGCCCTCCTTGACGACCTTGGGAGCGCCCTCGACCAGGTCCTTGGCCTCCTTCAGGCCCAGGCCGGTGATCGCGCGGATCTCCTTGATGACGTTGATCTTGTTGGCGCCGGCGTTGGCCAGGACCACGTTGAACTCGGTCTTCTCCTCGACGGGCGCAGCAGCCCCACCGGCGGCCGGGCCGGCAACGGCCACGGCGGCGGCGGAGACGCCCCACTTCTGCTCCAGCTGCTTCACCAGGTCCGCCGCCTCCATGACGGTGAGCGCGGACAGCTGGTCGATGATGGTGTTCAGGTCAGCCATTGATTCTTCTCTCGGTTTAAAAGGTTGGTTTTGACTTCGATTTCAAAGACGGGACTTCGGAACTGCAAAATCGACTACGAGGCGTTGGACCCCTGGGCGTCGTTCCTCGCCTGGAGGACGCGCGCCAACTGGGAACCCGGGGCGGCGATGGTACGGACCAGCTTGCCTGCAGGCTGGTTCAGCATCCCCAACAGGGTGGCCCGCAGCTCGGGCAGACCCGGCAACTTCGCCAGCGTCTGGACCCCGGCCTTGTCGATGCGCTTGCCATCGACAACACCGCTGCGGATCTTGATCGTCTCCATGTCCTTGATGAACTCGGAGATGATCTTCGCGGGGGCAATCACGTCACCGTAGGAAACGGCGATCGCCACCGGACCCGTGAAGTCCTCGCTGAGCACCTCGACGGACGTGCCCTTCGCAGCACGCTTCGCCAGAGTGTTCTTGAGGACCTTGTAGTCAATGCCACTGTCCCGCAGCTTCTTGCGAAGCCGGGTGACGGTGTCGACGTTCACCTTGTTGAACTCCGCCAGGACGACGGACTTCGCGCGGGTGAACTTGTCGTTGAGCTCCTTGATCAGCTCTTCCTTCTCGCTCTTCAGCACTCTTACTCACCTCCATTCACGTGCACCTTTCGGTGCGTTTCGCCTGGAGCCACGAGGGCGAGAGCGAGAGGATCGAAAATCAAAACCCACTCACGTCGCTAGTCTCGGTAGGGCGACCCTTGCGGGTCATTTGAACCGTCCACACCTTGGGAGCGCCGGACCCCTTTCGGGTTGCCAACCGAAGCCCCTTCGTTTTGGTCGGTCCCTGCTGTCTAGGACCAGGTCATTATTCTCTGGACGCTTCGCCCACCGCGGGTTGGCAGTCCAGATGCAGAAGCCGGGGGCCTATAGCGGCATCCCCGGCCCCCTGTCCAGCTTTGTTGTGAACACACTGTCCTACCGCCCAACTTCCGAGCAGGCAGGCAAGCCTTCGTCACTACAGCGAAGGATAAGTCTGCTTAACGCGCCGCAGCGTCACCTGGACGCTGCGTGCGCGTCCATCCTGACTACCGGTGCCGGGCCAGGATCTCGGAGGTGTCCACCTTGATGCCGGGCCCCATGGTGGTGGAGACGGCGATCCCCTGCAGGTAGACGCCCTTGGCGGTGGCCGGCTTGAGCTTCATCACCAGGTCGATCAGCGCGGTGAAGTTCTGCTCCAGCTTCTCGGCGTCGAAGGACGCCTTGCCCACCGGGACGTGGACGATTCCGGCCTTCTCGGCGCGGAACTCGACCTTGCCGCCCTTGGCCTCCTTGATCGCCTTGGTCAGATCCGGGGTCACGGTGCCAGTCTTCGGGTTGGGCATCAGGCCGCGGGGGCCCAGCACCTTACCGAGACGACCGACCACGCCCATCATGTCCGGGGTGGCGATCACGGTGTCGAAGTCCAAAAAGCCCTCTTCGATCTTCTTCTGCAGATCCTCGGCGCCGATCACGTCCGCACCCGCGGCCTCGGCCTCCTTGATCTTGTCACCCTTGGCGAACACCGCCACCCGCACCGTCTTGCCGATGCCGTTGGGGAGGACCACCGCGCCACGGACCATCTGGTCCGCGTGCTTGGGATCCACGCCCAGGTTCAGGGCCACATCGACCGACTGGTCGTACTTGGTGCCACGCTTCTCGGCGGTCTGCTTGAGCAGCTTGAAGGCCTCGGTGACGCCATAACGCTTGTTGCGGTCGACGAGCTCGGCCGACGCGCGGAACTTCTTTCCACTGTTGGGCATGACTTGGTTTCCGATTCTTGAGGTTGAAGGAGGGTTGAAGAAGGAGTTAGCCGACCACGTCGAGGCCCATCGACCGGGCGGTGCCCGCGATGGTGTTGATGCACGCTTCGATCGATCCGGCGTTGGTGTCCTGGATCTTCATCTTGGCGATCTCCTCCAGCTGCTTCCGGGTCACCTGACCCACCTTCTCCTTGCCGGGACGCTTGGCCCCGGAGCCCTTCTTCTTCTCGGTGTGCAGCCCGGCCGCCTTCTTGAGGAGGACCGCCGCGGGAGGCGTCTTGAGGATGAAGGTAAAGGAGCGATCCGCGTACACGGTGATGATCACCGGGATGATCAGCGACTCCTTCGCCTGGACCTGCGTGGCAGCGTTGAACTGCTTGCAGAACTCCATGATGTTGACGCCCTGCTGACCCAGCGCCGGTCCAATCGGCGGAGCGGGGTTGGCCTTGCCGGCCGGGATCTGCAACTTGACCTGCCCTGTAACCTTCTTCACGTGCTGCTCCTTGGGTGGTGCTTACGGCGGTGTTCCCGCCTCCCACCTGTTGTGACCCACTGCCCTGCCTACGAAAAAAGCTAACCGGTGGTCTTCTCCACCTGCATGAAGTCCAGCTCCACCGGGGTGGCGCGGCCGAAGATCGAGACCAGCACCTTGAGCCGGCCCTTCTCCGGGTTCACCTCTTCCACCGACCCGTTGAAGTTGGCGAACGGCCCGTCGATCACCCGCACCGTGTCCCCGTCCTCGAACTGCACCTTGGGCTTGGCCTTGGCGGTGCCTTCGGTGATCTGGGAGGTCAGCCGCAGCACCTCCGCGTTGGTCATGGGAGGAGGAGGCGTGATGGGGGTACCGCCCAAGAAGCCGGCCACCTTGGGAACGTTCTTGACCAGGTGCCAGGTCCGGTCGTTCATCTCCATCTCCACGAACATGTAGGAGGGGAAGAACTTCCGCTTGGAGCTCTTCTTCTCCCCGCCCTTCATCTCCACCACCTGTTCCATGGGGATGAGGATTTGCCCGAAGAGATCGCCGAGGCCCTCCTTGCGGATCTTCTCCTCCAGGCTCTTCTTGGCCTTGTTCTCGTAGCCCGAGTAGGTCTGGACCACGTACCACTTCTTCTCTGCTGCTCCGCCGTCCGCCATTACAGACCTCCCCACACCTTCGGCAGCCACTCCACCATCAGGGTGAAGGCCAGGGTATCGATCCCGAACAGGATCACCGCCGCCACCACCGACGCCACCACCACCGCCATGGTGGACACCCGGGTCTCGCCCCAGGTCGGCCAGGTCACCTTCAACAGCTCGGAGGCGATGTCCTGACCTGCGTGCCGTGCCTTGTGGTTGAAATAGGCAAACAGCATCAGCCCCGCAGAGATCGCCGTGCCCAGCAGGCCGGTGAGCGTCCAGCCCTCCAGGCCTTCGATGATCATCGGGTCGCCCCAGCCGACAGACGCCCAAAGGAGCGCCAGCACGTTCTGGAGGAACAGCGCAAAGACCACCCCAAAGGTGATCAGGAATGAAACGACCAGCCGGTTCGGGTCCATGCCCGAGCGGTTGGCTTGTGTGGAGGCTTCGTCGGCCATCTTCGTGATCTTCCGTGTGCGGGCGGGACGCGAAACGTAAAAACGGCGAAGGCCGGATCTCGCCTACACGAGATCCGGCGCTCGCCAGAGAGTGGCAGGCCAGGAGGGATTCGAACCCCCAACACGCGGTTTTGGAGACCGCTGCTCTACCGTTGGAGCTACTGGCCTACTTGAACTGCCTAGACCTTGCCTTCCTTGTGGTCCGTATGCTTGCGGCACCGCGGACAGAACTTGGACAACTCAAGCTTGTCCTGGCTCTTCCGCTTGTTCTTGGTGGTGGTGTAGTTCCGCTCTTTGCAGGTGGTGCACTCGAGCGAGATGATGCTGCGATTACCCTTGGGCATGTCTTTGTCCTTCGAAAGCTGAGGGCCGGAGGAATTACTCCTCCGACCCTCGAACTTCAAGTCTCAGTAAACGCTTGGACCTAGGCGATCACTTCCGCAACGACGCCGGCGCCCACGGTACGGCCACCCTCACGGACGGCGAACCGCAGCTCCTTCTCCATTGCGATCGGGGTGATCAGCTCCACCTCGATGGCGATGTTGTCGCCCGGCATCACCATCTCGGTGCCGGCGGGCAGCTGCACGTTGCCGGTCACGTCGGTGGTCCGGAAGTAGAACTGCGGGCGGTACCCATTGAAGAACGGGGTGTGACGTCCGCCCTCTTCCTTGGTCAGCACGTAGATCTGCGCCTTGAACTTGGTGTGCGGGGTGATCGAACCCGGCTTGGCCAATACCTGGCCACGCTCGATGTCCTCACGCTTCAGACCGCGGAGCAGCGCGCCGATGTTGTCGCCCGCCAGGCCCTCGTCCAGCAGCTTGCGGAACATCTCCACGCCGGTGATCACGGTCTTCTGGGTCGCCTTCAGACCCACGACCTCGATCTCCTCGCCGACCTTGACCTTGCCACGCTCGACGCGGCCGGTGGCCACGGTGCCACGACCGGCGATGGAGAACACGTCCTCCACCGGCATCAGGAAGGGCTTGTCGATCGCCCGCTCCGGAGTCGGGATGTAGTTGTCGAGCGCATCCATCAGCTTCAGGATTGCGCCCTCACCGATCTCCGAGGTGTCACCCTCCAGCGCCTTGAGCGCGGACCCGGCGATGATCGGGGTCTTGTCGCCCGGGAACTCGTACTTCTTGAGCAGGTCCCGGACCTCCATCTCCACCAGTTCGCGGAGCTCGGGGTCGTCCAACATGTCGACCTTGTTCAGGAAGACGACCATGTACGGAACGCCGACCTGACGGGCGAGCAGGATGTGCTCGCGGGTCTGGGGCATCGGGCCGTCGGCCGCGGAGACCACCAGGATGGCGCCGTCCATCTGCGCCGCGCCGGTGATCATGTTCTTCACGTAGTCGGCGTGACCCGGGCAGTCCACGTGGGCGTAATGCCGGTTCTTGGTCTGGTACTCCACGTGGGCGGTGGAGATGGTGATGCCGCGCTCGCGCTCTTCGGGGGCCTTGTCGATCTGGTCGTAGGCCATGGCGGCGGCGCCGCCGAACTTGGAGAGCACCTTGGTGATGGCGGCGGTCAGGGTGGTCTTGCCGTGGTCAACGTGACCGATGGTCCCGACGTTCACGTGCGGCTTGCTGCGGTCGAACTTCTCTTTAGACATTTGTGTCCCTCACAAAAATGGAGCCCTGATCCAGGATTGAACTGGAGACCTCGTCCTTACCAAGGACGCGCTCTGCCAACTGAGCTATCAGGGCTTGCTTCTACTCTTCTGCTTCAGCTCAACGACTGGAGCGGGAAATGGGATTCGAACCCACGACATTCAGCTTGGAAGGCTGACGCTCTACCAACTGAGCTATTCCCGCATCTTGGAGGGGGTTGGATTCGAACCAACGAAGGCGAGAGCCGGCAGATTTACAGTCTGCTCCCTTTGGCCACTTGGGTACCCCTCCGGCTCTGCTTCTTTTTTCCTACCGTCCTCTTCGACTGCGTTCCCCATCGCGGCTTCTCACTCGGGCCGCGGGCCCCGTGTTGCTGGCCGGCGGCGGGATTCGAACCCGCGACCTACTGATTACAAATCAGGTGCTCTACCGACTGAGCTACACCGGCACATCTCAGTCCACCCTCTGCCCGCCCAACCCCGCCGAATCCGATGAAATTTCCACTGGATACCGCCCCAACTGTCCGAAAGGCGCGCCCTTTTATGGGATGGAGTCCGGAGAAGTCAAGACTCGTTTTCGCGCTCCGGGTGAGGAACTGCTTTTCGCCGCCTCAATCCACCGGGTGCGGCGACTCGGAGGGGGTTTTCGCCGAAGAGAGTGCCCTCTGGCGAGCGCATTCGTACAAGAACATGCCGGCAGCGACCGACGCGTTGAGCGAGGCCACCTGACCGACCAGCGGAATCCGCACCTTGAGGTCACAGTGAGCCAGGACGCCCGGCCGGACGCCCGGTCCCTCGGAGCCCACGATGATCGCCATCGGACCCTCCAGGCGGGCCTCCCAGAGCGTCTGCTCGCCGTCCGGATCGGCGGCCGCGGTCCACACCCCCTTGAGCTTGAGCTCCTCCAGGGTCCGGCTGACGTTGGTCACCCGGGCGATGGGCATGTGCTCCACCGCGCCGGCCGAGGTCTTGGAGACCAACCCGGTGACGGAGGCGGCGCGATCCTTGGGGATGATCAGCCCGTGCGCGCCCAGGGCGTGGGCAGAGCGGATGATCGCGCCCAGGTTGTGCGGGTCCTGGATCCCGTCCAGCACCACCAGCAGCGGGGGCTCGCCGCGGTCCTCGGCGATCTTGAGGATGTCCAGCGGGTCCACGTAGGTGAACTCCACAAGTTCGATCACCACCCCCTGATGGACGCCGCCCTCGGACATGTTGGAAAGCCGCTCGCGGGGGACCTTGTTGACCCGGATCCCCGCGTCGCGGGCACGGGAGAAGATCTCCGCCGAGGCGTTGCGGGAGACCTCGCCTTCGGTCAGATAGAGCGCGTCGATCTCCTCCGGGCGGGCACGCAGCGCCTCCAGGACCGGGTTCACCCCGTAGACGAAGCGGCCGGCGGTGCTCGGACGATCGGGACGCTCGGCGCGGGCGGCCGGTCGTTCG
>JALYOC010000131.1 GCA_030857095.1 Myxococcota bacterium
CCCACTCGCGTGTGCCACGAGAAAGGCGACGCCTGCGCTCGCCACCAGGAGAGCCGAGAGTACGCGGTAACGGGATGGGGTGCGGTTCATTCGGAAACTGCCTCGGTGGCGGAGAGCTTGGAGCAGATCATTCGGTCGATCTCGATAGACACTCGTCCACAGATCCACCCGTCAGGACACGGATTCGAATCGCCGCACGACTGCGAGCAGCGGGCGCCTTGCGAGCCATCACGCAGGCAGAGCGCGGAGGCGCAATCGCGGGCCGAGTTGCAGGGCTGCCCGAATAGTTGCTGACTGCTCACACTGGCCATCAACGAAGGAACAGTCCGCTCCGATACCACAGCGCCCGCCCAGCGAGCCGATCCGCCCTTCGCCGCGGGCAGACCCGCCGGCTGCGAGTTGTCTGCGGAGGGCCCAGCGTCTCCGCATGCCATAAGGACAAATAGAGTCAAAGAAAGCAGTCGCATGTGGGATCCAAGAATTAGAGAATGCAGGCCGGACAGTGGAGATCCTCGTCCACCTTCCCGTCCCGGTCATCGTCACAGGTCCCGTTACAGACCTCTGGACCTTTGCACTGAGAGAGAGCAGGCACACAAGAGGAGTCGCAGCCAGCATCTCCAGGAGCGCCACACGAGTTGGCACATGGAGCAGTCCCAGAGCCGCCGCCGCAGCCGGGACAGTTGGTGGACCAGGCGCCGTTGACACACTGCTGGCGCCCGTTGCTGCATCCATTGGACTTGGTGCAGGCGGGGCCTACCAGCGCCGCCTCATCCGACACACCATCGTTGCAGTCGTTATCGCAGCCGTCGCACACTTCGGTGGTGCACGCGGTGCAGGCGCTAATGACTTGGCACGTCTCTGAGCAGTTCCAGGTGCCCTGTACCCCGCATCCATTAAAGCAACGGCCGGGTCCTTCGCCCGCGCAAACACAACTGGTCCAGCGTCCGGTTCCATAGCAACTCGAAAAGCCCACGCATCCGTTGGGCAGCTCGCACTCCACAACGTCAGCGGGCGAGTCGGGGCATTGACCTGACATAATGGTGACGGTCCCACCATCGGGAGGTTGCTTGCCTCCCCCGCCTGGTGGAGGGCGGGCAATGGCCACCCCGGCGAGAGCCAGTGCAATGAAAGTGATGATGGCCAGGTGGATGGGGGTCGAGTTGTTCATCGGTCAACGTATCCTGGCGAAGTGGTGAGGGTGTGCATAGTTCGAGATGGCCGCAAAGCGTGGGCAGTGTGGCCAAGTAGGCACGCCCATCTCAGGTGGGCGTGGTTGGTGGGCGTGGTGGCCTTCAGGCATGGAAGGCTACCATGCCGGTAGCTTGGGAATGGTGTCAAAAGTGCGTAACACAGCACTTCTTGGTAACTGACCTCTGCTTGGACCTTCCGCCTACGCCTACCAGAGCCCAAGCGCCCGCTGCGCCTGGAGCCTCAGCCTTCAGCCAAGCCTACGCGCATTGGCGGACTCGACCCTCCGGCCACACCTTCCGGAGAAGGAGGCTTCCCGATGCGTCCATTGGAGAGCTGGTTTGTCGAGGTGGACGGCCGACGCTTTGGTGCCTCTGCCCCCGAGTTCGGCGATGAGACCCTGGAGTCGCGCGGGGGCGATCTGCGGTTGACCTTCGGGGTCGCCGCTAACGATGTCCCGGAGTTGGAGCCATTGATCGGCCGACCCGCCAGGTTCGTCTCCAGCGACGACCGGGACGTGGCCAAGCTGTGGGTGGTGAAGGTCGATCCCGTCTTGAACCTGGTGGTGTGCGAGGTGAAGGAGGTCTCTCCCCTGCTCGGTCACGGCTGGTGGGAGGAGTCCTTCACCGACGTGGTCACCTGATCCGGCGGCTCACCTCTTTGAAAGATCCGGAACCTTGAGGCCCCGCTGCACCGCGGGCCTCGCGCTGATCGCGTCCCGCCAGCGCAGCACGTGCTTCGACCTTCCGAACAGGTCCGGGAAGTAGTGGCTGGAGGACTGCACCCAGGTGAAGGTGGCGATGTCGGCGATCGAGTACTCCCCGGCCAGGTACTCCGAGGCGGTCAAGGCGCTCTCCAGCACCGCCACCAGCCGCTCCGCCTCCTTGGTGAAGCGGTCCACCGCGTAGGGGACCTTCTCCTTCGCGTAGCGGGTAAAATGGTTGAGCTGTCCGAAGCCCGGCCCCAGGCCGCTCATCTGGAACATCAGCCACTGGATCGCGCGGTAGCGGTCCGCTGGATCCTGGGGCAGCAGCTTGCCGGTCTTCTCCGCCAGGTAGATCAGGATCGCGCCGGACTCGAAGAGGGTGAACGGCTTCCCGCCCGGCCCCTCGGGGTCCACGATCACCGGGATCTTGTTGTTCGGATTTCGGGCCAAGAATTCGGGCGTGAACTGGTCATTCCGGGTGATGTCCACCACGTGGGTCTCGTAGGGGAGGCCCAACTCCTCCAGGGCGACGGAGACCTTGTGACCGTTGGGGGTGGCGAATGTGTAGAGCTGGATCATGCCCCGGCATAACCGTTCCGGGTCCGCGCCGCAGGGGATCGGCTAGGCTTTGTGACCCATGGCGAACGAATCCGCGCAGGCACTGATGGAAGCAGTCGCCGAGGTGGCTCGGCTGGCGGGGGACGTCGCGCTGCGGCACTTCCGGGAGGGCGTCACCGTCGAGTGGAAGGAGGACCGTACCCCGGTTACCGAGGCCGACCGCAACGCGGAGCGGACCGCGCGCGCCTGGATCGAAGACCGCTTCCCTCACGACGGCATCCTCGGCGAGGAGTTCGGGGAGACCCGCGCCGGGGCCCCACGGCGCTGGCTTCTGGATCCCATCGACGGGACCAAGACCTTCATCCGGGGAGTCCCGCTGTGGGGCACCCTGGTGGCCCTGATGGAGGGAGACCGGGTGCTGGCCGGCGCGGCCTACTTCCCTCCGGTGCAGGAGCGGCTGGTGGCCGCGCCCGGCGCCGGCGCGTTCTGGAACGGAAACCGTTGCCAGGTCTCGGCGATCAGCGACCTGGCCGCGGCCACCTTCCTGGCCACCGACACCGAGTTCAAGGATCCGCAGCGCGCCTTGCGCTGGCGGGAGCTGACCTCGCGCTCCCTGCTCAGCCGCACCTGGGGTGACTGCTTCGGCTATCTGCTGCTGGCCACCGGGCGGGCGGAGGTGATGATCGACGATGTCCTCTCCCCCTGGGACGCGGCGGCGTTGATGCCGATCATCGAAGAGGCCGGCGGAGTGTTCACCGACTGGTCCGGTCAGCGCACCTGCTTCGGCGGCAGCGCCATCGGCACCAACCGCGCCCTCGACTCACAGGTTCGCGGGGCGCTGATCCGCTAAACCTTCTCCGACGCCGCCCCAAGCAGCGGCTCTTTGCCGCCGGGGGTGGCCGCCCTGGCCGGAGCGCCGTCCCAGGCGACGACTCGTGGCTGCTGCCGGGAGAGGCGCGTGTCCGGGCCCTGTCCGCCGCCGCTGCTCGGCAGCACCGGAGGAACCGGCGCCGCCCACGGCGAAACTCAGGCCAGGATGATCCGCGGCGCGGTCAGCGCGTCGCGCACCAGCACCAGCGCCTGTTCGGAGGCGGCCTCTCCCTCGGTGGAGCGGCGCAGGAACAGCTCGTGGTTGGCGTGCTTGGGATCGCTGACCACCCGCTTGAGGTCGCCCAGCAACTGCAGGCCGGCCTCCAGCAGCGGGCTCTGCTCGGCGCGCTTCATCCCGGACTTCTCCTCCAAGAGCGCGGTGAACTTCGCCAGGGCCTCCTTGGACTTGGCCGGATCGAACCCCGCCAGCACCGGCTGCAGCGCCGATTTGCCGACCTTGATCAGCCGGGCGTTGCCCGCGCCCTCGAAGTTGGCGTGGGGCAGGCCGATCTGATCCACCGGGAACACCCCCAGCAGCCCGTCATCCACCGCCTTGATCTGGAACGGCACGATGTCCGCGAACAGCGCCAGCACATCCGCGCCCTGGCGGAACGCCTCCAGGTCCTCCTCCTCCAGCGGCGGGAGCTGGGCAGGCGCGCCAATGAAGGCCAGCGGCAGGACCAGCTCGGCCCACAGCTCCTCCGGCGCGAAGCCGGTGCCGTCCACCGTGCCGAACAGGTGGGCCATCAGCTCGCCCACCCGCGGGAACCGCGCCACCTGGTCGATCACAGGCTTGCCGCGCTCCAGCCGCTCCAGCGCGCCCACCAGCTGCCCCTCCACCTGCGGACGGACCTCCTTGGGGATGCGGGTGCTGCGGCCCAGCGCATCCCGCAGATCGCGGGCCAGCTTCTCCGGGGGAGAGTCCCAGGCGGTCTTCGCCTTCTGGGTGTCGACCATCACGAACTGCAGGAAGCCGGGATCGAACAGCCGCTGGTAGTCGTCCGGGGTCAGCCGCGGGGGCTGCTGCGCGGTGGGCGAAAACTTGGCCTGGGCCAGCGATCGCCGGATGTCGGTGATCAGCGACTCCAGCCGCTCCAGCTTCGCGGCGTTCAGCGCATCCAGCACCGCCCCGAACGGCGAGAGCATCACCAGCGCGGCCGGGAACCCCAGCGAGGCGCCGGTGGGCGAGTCGCGATCGAAGAACCAGAACGCGCCGTGCTCCTGGATCAGCCGCTGGCCCAGGGCCGCGGACAGCCCCACCGCCACCACCTGGTGATCCTGGCGCTCCAACTGGAACGGTCCACCCAGGACCTTCACCACCGCCTTCTCGATGTCCGCCCAGGGCTCGGTCAGCAGATCGACCGACCGTTTTTCAACGGTCTGGAGGGCGGAGGAGAGCTGCTCGTAGGCGGCGACGATCTGCGGAGGGGCGGGATGGGACATGTTCGGACCAATGGACGCGAGAGGGGGCGGGACATACCGTGAACCGCGCCCCGATTTCCAAGGTTTGTCCCCCCGGAAGGCGAAGGAGAGTCCTTGAGTCACACCCCTGGTGCCGGTTGGCTGCGTTCGGGGCTGCTGGTTGTCCTGTTCTTGACCGCCTGCGCCCCCGCCGGTCCGCGCTTCCCCTCCAACGTCATGGCCACCTTCCGCCGCGACGAGATGCACCACCTCAAGACCGCGAACGTCGAGCTGTACTACCCGGCCGAACAGCGCGAGCTGGCGCTGCGGGTGCTGGGCCGCCTGGACACCTGCGTGGAGAAGCTCCGCTCGCTGCCCCGCGTCCAGCGCCAGCGGGAGCCGGTGCTGGCCTACCTGACCTCCGCCAACTTCAACAACGCCTACGCGTACTACTCCATCGCCGGCAGCCCCCGGCAGCTGCTGCTGCCCACCCACCTCTCGCTGGAGCTGTTCGAGTGGTTCAACCTGGGGCTGGGCGAGGTGGGGGACGTCTCCTGCCATGAGGCGCTGCACTACGTGCAGATGGAGCAGGTGGAGGGCGGCTGGGCGCTGGTGAACTGGCTCCTGGGGGACGTGTTCTCCCCCAACGCGATGATCGAGCCCTGGTTCTCCGAGGGGCTGGCCACCTACTACGAGGCCCGCATGGACCGGCGGGTGGGCCGGCCGCACAGCCCGATCTGGACCGGGGTGTTGGAGGCCGGGCTGGCCTCCCAGGGCGGCTTTCGGGGCAGTGACCTCAACGCCTTGAACCGCCACATGTACCCGTGGGGCGCGCACTACCTGACTGGCAGCTGGTTCGTGGAGTGGCTGGTGGAGAAGTACGGGGAGCAGAAGCTGTGGGAGCTGATCGACACCCAGGCCCACTCCATCTTCTCGCCGCTGTGGGTCTCGCTGCGCTTCAAAGCGGTGTACGGCACCACCCTGGACGGGCTGATCACCGAGGCCAACCAGGATCTTCAGGCCAAGCTGCAGAAGCGCGACCGTCCCTCCAATCAGCAGGTCCTGCAGCAGGACCTGGGCTACTTCGCCCGGATCACCGCGCTGGAGGGCGGCGCCATCGCCGCGATCACCTCCAAGCTGGATGAGCCGGACCGCCTCACCGTGTGGGAGGCGGACGGCCGGGTGCGCTTCTCCAGCTCGGTCACCCAGTTCAAGCCCGGGCGGGACTTCATCTCCGCCTCCTCGGTAGCAATCACCGGCCTCTCCTACAGCCGCATCCTGGCCACCGGCGCAGTCTCCCCCTCGCTGTACCTGGTGGTGGACGACGTGGATTCAGAGGGGAACAGCGACTCCAAGCTGGTCCGCTTCGATGCCCAGACCGGCGAGTACCGGCAGCACTGGAGGGGCTTTATCGGCGTGGGTGGGGATGTCCGCGACGACGGCAAGGCCTACGTGCTGGTGGAGATCGAGAACGGGATCTCCAACCTGGTCAGCCTGGATCTGGCCACCGGCCAGCGGACCCGGCTGACGAACTACGGGGTGGGCGAATCACTGGCCGCGCCGCGCTGGTCCCCGGACGGCAAGCGGGTGGTGTTCGTGCGCCGGGGCGGCGAGTCCTTCGACCTGGCGATCCGCGAAGAGGACGGCCAGATCCGCCCGCTGACCCAGGACGCGGTGTTCGACTTCTTCCCCTCCTGGATCGACGACCGGCGGATCGCCTTCTCCCGCACCGTGGAGGACCGGGCCCAGGTCCAGGTGATTGACGTGGACTCCGGCACCCTCACCCAGGTCTCCCAGGCCCCGTACCTGGCCGCCGATCCGGTGGCGGTGGGTGACGACCAGATCGCCTTCCTCAACCGCCAGGGCTGGGGCTGGACGCTGGATGTGGTGCCCGCCGCTGGGCAGGGCGCGCCCCTGGCCCAGACCGAAGTCCCGCCTCTGCCCGACGAACCCTTCGGCAAGTCGGAGGCCGGTCCGAAGATCCTCTCCGACGAGCCCTACCAGCCTTTGGACGGCCTCTTCTCCCCGCAGCTGCGCGGGCTGATCGTCAGCCCCTGGCTGCACAACGGCGTCGGCGACAAGCCGCAGCTGGGCCTGTTCGCCGGGCTGATGATCAAGGGCAGCGACCGGCTGGGCTTCCACAACTACTCGCTGAACATCAGCTACGAGTCCGGCCTCAGCGCCCCGGATCTGGAGCTGATCTACGGCAACTTCCAGCTGGCACCCTGGTACCTGGAGGTGGACGCCTTCCGGGTCCTCGCCGGGGCCCGGCAGACCGTGCTGGGCACCACCATCACCGAGTTCGCCGAGGTGGTGGACACCGGGATCCAGTTCAGCGCCTCCCGCTCGTTTTGGACCATCCCGCTGATCTTCAACCTCCACGCCTTCCGCCGCGAGGCCCAGCCCTTCCGCGGCGATCCCGGCTACGACGTGCGCTTCATCGGTCCGCAGGTCGGCACCGGGTTTAGCGCCAGCGAGGGTTCGCCCTACGCGGGCCAGCGGCTGGGGTACTCGGTCAGCGCCGAGGCGGCGGGCTATTCGGATCAAGTGGGCAGCTCGGCCACCATGGCGGATCTGCGGCTGACGACGTCGGCCGCCCTCCCCCTGCCGCTGCTCAAGCTGCACAGCTTGCGCCTCACCGCGCGCGCCCGCTCCCTCCCCGGTGCTCCGGACGGACTGCTCCGGGTGGGTGGCATCCCGCTGGCGATCGGCCTGGTCACCCAGGGCGCCTCCCAGACCCCCGCTCCCCAGGGCTACGCGTTGCCTGGCCGGATCGGCTTTAGCGAGTACCTGCGCGGATACGAGGACTACACCTTCACCACCACCAGCGCGCTGATGCTGGGGGCGCGCTACCGGCTGCCGCTGATCATCGACCGCGGCTGGCCGTCCACCTTCTACCTGTTCCCGTCCTTCTTCCTGCGGCAGGTAGAGCTGGAGGGCTTCTGGGACTCGGCGGTCACCGCCGAGGGCCACTGGCACAAGGCGGCCGGCGGCGCGGTGTGGCTGCGGACCGCCTTCGGCTCGGCGGTGCCGTTCTCGCTGGTCTACCAGTTCGCCTACCGGTTCAACGACGGCCTGGGCCCGTTCCACCAGATCGCGGTGGCCCTGGAGTAGCGGTCAGTCCGCTCGCGGGGGGTACAGCCCGTGGGCCTGCGCGTAGGCCAGGACCGCCCGGGGCACCAGCGCCTCGGGAGGGTGGCCCCGCTCGAAGGCGGCCCGGATCTCGCTGGAGGAGACCTCCGCCAGCGGCGGGCCAAAGGTCTGGTTGGCCGGGTAGCCCGCCCGGTACAGCACCAGCACCTTGGACAGCTCCTGGATCCGGTCGAAGGCCTTCCACTTGGGCAGATCCTTGAGGATGTCCGAGCCCAGGATCAGGGTGAACTCCACCCCCGGATAGCGCGCGGTGAGGTGCTCCAGGGTGTCCACCGTCCGGCCCTCGCCGGGCACGTCCTGCTCGGCCTCGCTGACCTTCAGCCAGCCGGCGGCGTCGTCGCACAACAGCTGGCACATCCTGACCCGGTGCTGGAAGGAGACCAGCTCCTTGCCGAACGGGTGACGGTGGGCGGGCATCAGCCACACTTCGTCCATCGGCCGGGTGGCGCGGACGAAGTGCGCCGCCATCAGGTGGCCGACGTGCGGCGGATTGAAGGAACCTCCCAGCAGCGCGACCCGCATCACTTCACCGACAGCTTGGTCTTGCTGGCCACCGCCTGCAGCGGCTTGGGGGGAAGGACCACCTTGCCGTCCAGGGTATAGGCGGTGAACTGCAGCACGCGGTTCACCAGCTCGATCATCCCGCAGGTCTGCTCGGTGGCGCCGGCCAGCTTCCCGGCGGTGACGAAGAAGCGGGGGCCGATCTGCACCACCTTGGGCGAAGCCTCGTTTCCGTGGATGAACAGAGTGGCGTTCATCAGATCTTCGCGCCCCAGGTCGTTCTTGTCGTGGACGATGCAGCACAGGGCGTCCCCGGCCATGTCCACCTGCTTCTTCTCCACCGAGGGATCGAGGAAGGCCAGGGAGTCGCGCTCCGGCACCCGGGTGAACTTGTCCCGTAGCCTGTCCAGATCCGCCACCTCCTGGCTGGCCTTCTGCTCCTCCTCCTCCTGACCGAACACCGGCCCCCGGACGTTGACGTCGGTGGATCCGGCCAGCCAGCTGGAGACGTCCGCCAAGAAGTCGTTGTCGCTGTAGCTGCGGCCGCCGCGCGCCTTGTCCTTGCGCATCAGGATCCACTCATCCAGATCCGAATAGCGATTGCCGGCGAAGATGAAGCGCTTGGCGCCCTTGCCCTTGAGCAGCTCGTACGCTGCGTCGAAGGCGGCAAGGTCACCCTGGCTGTCGGAGAAGACGCCGATCACGGTTCGACTCTAGCCGTAAAGCAGGTAGGGCTGCCGCTGGACCTCGAAGTCCGCGGCCTGTTGGTCAAAGCCCTCCACCAGCTGGGCCAGCGGGGCGCCGGACTCGATCCCCCGCCGCACGGCGTCGGTCCCGCACAGCAGATCGAAGGCCGGCACGTCCTCCACGAACTCGTAGGCGTCCGCACGCCACTGGAACTTCTCTCCGCCCAGCCTGGCCACCACCCGGAAGATGGCGATCCCGGTCAAGAGCGGCCGGAAGGTCTGCCGGTCGGTGATGTGCATCATCGCCCCGTTGCAGCTTTGGCCCTGGAACTTGTCGAACGTCGGGGTGAACCCCACCGGCCGGAAGGCCACCCCGGGCAGGTCCTCCTGCTGCAGGGCTGCCACGAAGTCCCGGGCGTTGAGCCAGGGCGCCCCGAACTGCTCGAACGGCCGGCAGGTGCCGCGCCCCTCGGAGACGTTGGTCCCCTCCCCCAGACACATCCCCGGGTACACCAGCGCGGTGTCCGGGGTGGGCATGTTGGGTGAGGGGGGGATGAAGTGCAGCCCGGTCTGCTCCCAGTACTGGTCGCGGCGCCAACCCTCGCAGGGGATCACCGTGAGGTCGCAGTCCAGGCCCTCCTGGGCATTGAACAGCCGGGCCAGCTCCCCGGCAGTCATCCCGTGGCGGTTGGGCACCTGGTACAGCCCCACAAACGAGCGGTAGCCGTCGCGGATCCGGTTCCCCTCCACCTGGGTCCCGCCGATCGGGTTGGGCCGATCGAGCACGAAGAACTTCAGCCCCGCCTGGCAGGCGGCCTTCATCGCCAGGGCCATGGTGTAGACGTAGGTGTAGTAGCGGCTGCCCACGTCCTGGATGTCGAACACCAGGGCGTCCAGCCCTTCCAACCACTGGGGCCGCGGGCTGAGCGACTCGAAGCTGGAACCGTAGAGGCTGTACACCGGCACCCCGGTCACCGGATCCCGGGCGACGTCGTCCACCGGGACCATGTACTGGGCCTCACCGCGGATCCCGTGTTCCGGCCCGAACAGCGCAGCCAAGGTCACCCCCGGAGCCGCGGAGAGCAGATCCGCCAGGTGGCGGAAGCGGCGGTCCACGCTGGTGGGATTGACGATCGCCCCGACCTTCATTCCCCAAAGCGGCGCGAAGTCCGCCGCGCTCCACACATCCAACCCCGTCTTCACCATTGGCCGCCCACGCTACTTCAAGCTGTCCAGCGCCCGCTGTGCGGCGCGCCTGGAGTTGCATCCAATGAACGGCCGGTCGTCCTCCCCTGGCCCTCCGTTCTCCGCCAGATCCTCTAGCGCCCCCTGGGCCGACTCCAGCCGCAGGTCCCCGGCCACGTCCGCCGCGGTCTCCCGGACCCGGCAGTCGGCGTGCTCCAGGAAGTCCACCACCTTCCGCTCGGCCCGCTTGTTGCCCAGCTTCACCGCCTGGCCGAAGGTGCGCACCGCCCGAGACGGGGCCTCCAGCGCCTCATCTAGCTGGCCCTGGGCGAAGGTGGCCTCGGCCTTGTCCGGCTCGGCGGCGATCAGCGCGTTGATCTCGCGCAGCCGCACCTCCCGCTCGGCCCGGGGCGCGTCCTCCAGCGCGGCGAACGCCTTGTCCAACGGCGAGCGGCCCGCCAGCAGCACGACCGGGATCAGCACCGCCAACGCCGCGGCGCCCAGCAGCAGCCACCGCCGGTGCCGGGGCCGGCCAAACTCGCGGGTCTTGCCCACCAGCGCGCCCGCCCGCTGTCCCAGGGCCGAGGCGGCCTCGTTGAGGTTGATGAACTTCTCGGTGCGCAGGGTGTCCTGGACCCGGGCCAGGCCCAGGTTTCCGAACGGCGGCTGCTCGCCCTGCGCCGGTTCGGGCGCGGGAATGCCGGCGGGCGCCACCCGGTACGGGGCGCGGGGCACCTTGAAGATCCGGATCTTCCCCGGGATGCCCTTGAGTTCGAAGGCGCCTACCTCCTGGGCCGGGACCTCCGCCTTGTTCATCGCCAGGTACACCGCCTCGGTGAAGTAGACCTCGCCGGCCTCCGCCAGGTGCTCCACCCGCGCGGCGATGTTCACCGGTTCGCCGAACACGTCGTTGGAGTCCAGCCGCACCTCGCCCACGTTCACCGCCACCCGCAGGTCCAGGCGCTCTATGGGGGTGGCCAGCCGGTTGTGATCCCAGAGCCGATCCTGGATCGCCGCGCAGCACAGCACCGCCTGGGTGGGCGACTCGAAGGTGACCAGGAAGCCGTCGCCGGTGGACTTGATCACCTTGCCCGAGAACGCGCCAAACAGCGGGCGGAGCAGCTCGGAGTGGACCTGCAGCAGCCGCTGGTTCTGCTCCAGCGTCTGTTGACTGGTCCGCTCGGTGAAGCCCTGGATGTCGGTGAAGACGATGGCAAGGTTGGCGGTTTTCAAGGCGGCGACATCCTACGGTCCCTTCGGCAGGTGACGAAGCCCACCGAATGGATAGGGTGCGCCGAAGATGGCAACCGAACCGTTGAAAGAGGCGTTCGCGGCCCTGGTCGCAGGCAACACCCAGCAGGCCGTGCAGCTGTTCTCCCAGGCGCTGGCCCAGACGCCGGAGAACCCCGACGCGCTGCTGGGATTGGCCCGGACCCACCTGGCCCGCCGGGCCCTGGAGGAGGCACGCGCCCCGCTGGAGAAGCTGGTCTCCCTTGATCCCAAGCACCGCGAGGCGCAGAGCCACCTGGCGATGCTGGAGGCGCTGGCCGGCGACGAGGACGCGCTGCAGCAGCTGCGGACCCTCTCTGGACGTCCGAACGCCGGCTTCTACGAGCACTTCAACCTGGGGCTGGTGCTGGCCACCCTGGGCGAACTGCAGGACGCAGAGCTGGCGCTGGATCGGGCGATCACCGCCGAACCGGCCAGCCTGCACGCGCTGATGGAGTCCGGGCAGCTGGCCATGCGCCGCAAGGACCTGCCCCTGGCGGTGCGCCGCTTCCACGCCGCCACGGTGCTGGCCGGGAACCGGTCCCTGCCCTACGCCCTGCTCTCCCGCGCCCACCACGCCAAGGGCGAGCGGGGCAAGGCGCTGGCCGCGCTGGCGGAGGCGATCCGCCGCTCGCCCACCGAACGCCCCCTCTTCGAGGAGCTGTTCAAGCTGTGCATGGAGGCGGGCGCCACCAAGCAGGCCGCCGGCGCGGCGGCGGAATTGCTGCGGCTGGATCCGAAGAACGCCGGCTATCTGGTGATGCAGGGGGAGGCGCTGCGGGTGGCCGGCCGCTGGGAAGAGGCGCGCAAGGCGTTCCTCTCCGCGCATGAGCTGGATCCGGACGGCTTTGCCCCCACCCTGGGATTGGGCCAGGTGGCCCGCGCCACCCGGGATCAGGAGCAGGCCAAGATCTGGCTGGAGCGCGCGCATTCCACCGGGACCTCGGATCCCCGACCCGCAATGGAGCTGGGCGGACTGTTGCTGGAGCTGGGACGCGAGAGCCACGCAGAGCGGGTCCTGATGACCGCCTACGCCCACCGCCCAGAGGATCCACGCACCAACCTGTTGCTGGCCCGCGCGCTGAAGACCAGCGACCGCTCCCGCGCCATCGCCCACGCGCGAAAGGCGGCCAAGGCGACCGAACCGGATCTCAAGGATCAGGCGGAGAGCCTGCTCCGCGAGCTGTAGGGCTAGTCGAAGTTCAGCGCCCGTTCGAAGTCGGTGGGGTTGCTGGCCGCGGAGCGGGCGGTCTCCAAGGAGATCACCTGGGCCCGGAACAGGTCCGCGAGGTGCTGATCGAAGGACTGCATCCCGTCCGAGCGGGAGCGTTCGATCACGTCCTTGAGCCCGGCGGTGCGGGACGCATCGGCGATGTACTCCTGCACGCTCTTGTTCTGCATCATCACCTCCACCGCCAGCACCCGCCCCTGACCGGAGGCCTTGGGCAGCAGCCGCTGGGAGATCACCGCCTTGAGGTTGTCCGCCAGGCGCATCCGGATGATCGGCTGCTCCTCCGCGGAGAACACCGACACCAGCCGGTTGATGGTCTTGGCGGCGTCGGTGGTGTGCACGGTGGACAGCACCAGGTGCCCGGTCTCCGCCGCCTTGAGCGCGATGTCGATGGTCTCGGTGTCGCGCATCTCGCCCACCAAAATCACGTCCGGGTCCTGCCGCAGCGCCGCCCGCAGGGCGATGTTGAAGTTCTCGGTGTCGATCCCGATCTCCCGCTGGGACACCGAGGCGCGCTGGTTGTTGTGGATGAACTCGATCGGGTCCTCGATGGTGAGGATGTGCAGCGCTTCCCGCTTGTTGAGGAAGTCGATCATCGCCGCCAGGGTGGACGACTTGCCCGACCCGGTGGCGCCGGTGACCAGGATCAGCCCCCGTTCCTGCTGGGCGATCGTCTGCAGCACCGGCGGCAACCCCAGGCTCTCCAACGTCGGCACCTGCTGGGCGATGATCCGCAGCACGCAGGAAAAAGAGCCGCGCTGCCGGTAGATGTTCACCCGGAAGCGGGACGAGCCAGGGACCGAATACGAGGTGTCGTACTCCTGGATCATCTCGATCTGGTTGCGCACCAGGGCATCGCGGATGAAGTGCAGCGCGATGGACTTGGTCTCGGCCGCGGTGAGCTTCTCGCCCTTCAGCGGCCGCAGCGTCCCGTTCACCCGGTAGGTTGGCGTGTCCCCGGGGCGGAAGTGGATGTCGGACGCACCATTTTGAACGCCCACCGTCAGCAGCCGGTTTAACGCCTCGAGTTCCATTGGCGGCGTAAACTAGCACCTGCCCTTGAAGTCCCGCAGTGACTCCGGGAGCAGGCTGACTGCACGCCTGGTCACAGTCGGGTCAGGTCACCGCGGACCCCGGCGGTGGCGAAGAACAAGTTGGCCCAGTTCTCGATGTTCCGGTTGGGCACCTCCGCCCCGCCCCCCAGCCAGCGCAGTCGCAGGAACACATCCACCCCCTGGCGCACCGGGGTCCCGACCGACAGCGAGACGTCGTACAGGGCGCCGGAGACGTTCGCGATCCCGAAGCTGGAGATGCCGTCCGCCTCCAGGGTGGTCCACAGGGCCGGGTTGGGAATCCAGGTCAGCCGGGTCTTTAACGCCACCACCAACCCGATGTCGTTCTCCACAGCGAAGCGGGAGGTCCCGGAGTCGACGCTGCGCAGCTCCACCGAGGCGTTGCGGATCTGCAGTGAGCCGCCCACGTCCCAGCGCAGGCGGTCCTGAAGGATCAGCCGGTACAGGTAGCTGCCCCGGTACCCATCGAACAGGTAGCGGTGGTCCACCACCTCCCCGGCGTTGAACACCGTCCCCCGGAAGTCCACGTCCCGCTCCAGGGTGACCCGGGTGGTCAGATCCAGCGGCGCATAGAGGAAGATCACCCGGTGGCGTTCGGCCAGCACCGCCTCCACAGACAGCCGCATGCCAATGAACAGGTTGCGTCGCTGGCCGACGTCGTCCGCCGAGTACAGGGTGCCGGTGGCGCCGTAGCGGTTGTCGTTCTGGACCACGAGGGCGGGGCCCATCTCCAGGTCCACGGTCAGCTCGTCCAGGCCAGGAAGAACCGGGGAGGCGGCGACGAGGACAGCGAGCACTGCGGGCAACAGCATGGTGGAGCTCCAATCGGTGTGGACGTCCCTACGCGCGACCCGGGATCCTGTTTCGACCCTCCGACGAGGCCAGGCCGGAAGATGCGCGACCTGCTCAGCGCCGGGAACGCTTCAACGGCCGCAGCTTCGGCTCAGCGGGGAGTGCCTGGAGCGCTGCGGCCTTCTCCTTCAGCCCGGCGCGCTCGTACAGTTCTATCAGCTTCCGCCGGCCCAGGGCGCTGTCCGGATCCAACGCCAACAGCGCCTCCAGCTCCTGGATCGCCGCGTCCCGACGGCCCTGGTTCTCCAGCACCACCGCCAGCTGCACCCGCGCCACCGCCCAGTCCGGACGTTCCCGGGCCAGCCGGCGGTAGTGGTGTTCGGCGTGGAGCGGATCGCCCAGCCGCTCGTACAATGACGCGACCCGGAACCGGGCGTCCGGATGGTCTGGCTTGACCACCAGCACCCGCTCCAGGCTCTTGGCCGCCTCCCAGGGCTTGCCCTGCTCCTCCATCAGCGCCGCCCACAGCCAGTGCGGCCGCGGATCCTGGGGCGCCAGCACCCGCGCCGAGTCCAGGTGCAGCTGCGCCGACTGCAGCTGATCCCCGGTCTTGAGCCGCAGGCGGGCCAGCTCCAGGCGCAGCTCCACCTGCTGGGGGGCCTTGAGCACTGCCGCCTCCAGCAGCGAGATCGCCTGCGCGTCCTGGCCGGCCTCCTCCAGGGAGTGGGCCTCCTCCAGGGGACCGGCTAGCAGCAGGGAACTGACGAGAACCGTCCACATCTCCCCCCCGTGATTAACAGAAGGCCGCGCGATTGCCCCAACCTCTGCTTGACCCCGCCTGCCTGCTCGCAGTTTGACCCTGTGGGTGAACCTCGCCCCCCGAACGCTGGAAGACCTCGCCTGGCAGGAGATCCTCTCCGCCCTCTCCTCACGTTGTCGCACCGAGGCTGGCAAGCAGCGCGCCGGGGCCCGTCCCTTCCTGGCCTCCGGCGCGGAGGTGGAGGCGGCGCTGAACGTGGTGGAGGAGGCGCGCGGGCTGGCCCAGGAGCAGTTCGCCTTCCCCTTTGGCGCCATGGCGGACGTGCGGCTGTTCGTCCCCCGCGCGGAGAAGGGCGGGATGCTGGAGCCCCGCGAGCTGCTGGCCATCTCCCAGGTGCTGTTCTCCTTCTCCCGCACCCGCGACGCACTGATCGAGCGTGAGCACGCCGTCCCCGCCCTGGCCGCGGTGAGCCGCCGCCTGCCGGACCGTGAAGACATCGCCCAGCGGATCGAGCGCTGCTTCGAGTCCGACGGGACGATCTCGGATCGGGCCAGCCCGGCGTTAAAAGAGGCGCGGGATCGCACCCGCGGCCTGCACCGCAGCATCATGCAGCGGCTGGACAAGCTGCTCCACGACGACAACTTCCTGCCCAACCTGCGCGAGCGCTACTACTCGGTCCGCAACGGCCGCTACGTGGTCCCGGTGATGGCCTCCCACCAGGGGGCGGTGCCGGGGATCGTCCACAACGCCAGCCAGACCGGCCAGACCCTGTTCGTGGAACCGCAGGCGATGGTCGGCCTGGGCAACGAGCTGGCGATCGCCGAGTCCCTGGTGCTGGAGGAGGAGCGGCGGATCCTCGATGAGCTGAGCGACCTGGTGGGCAAGAACGCCCTGGCGATCGAGGCCGGGATCGACGCCGCCGCGGAGCTGGATGAGGCGGAGGCCGCGTCCCGGCTGTGCGGGGACCTGGACGCCCACACCCCCCAGGTGCTCCCGGCCAACGGGGACGTGGACCTGACCGGGGTCCGCCACCCGCTGCTGGCGCTGCGCGGCCCCGAGGTGGTGGCCAACGACGTCCGTTTGACCGGCGAGGCGCGCGCTCTGGTGGTCTCCGGCCCCAACGCCGGCGGCAAGACGGTCACCCTCACCACCGTGGGCCTGTGCGCGCTGATGCTGCGGGCCGGCCTGCAGATCCCGGCGGCGCCCGGCTCGCGGATGCCGCTGTACCACACCATCCACTCCGCGGTCGGTGACGCCCAGGATCTCTCCCGCGGCCTCTCCACCTTCAGCGCCCACATCCTGGAGCTGCGGTCGATCGTGCTGGAGGCGGAGCGCGGCGGGCTGGTGCTGATCGACGAGATCGCCGCCGACACCGACCCACGCGAGGGCGCGGCGATCGCGGTGGCGGTGCTGGAGGACCTGCTCACCCGCGGCGCGGTGGTGCTGGTCACCACCCACCTGGAGGAGATCAAGGCCCTGGCCCACCTGGATCCCCGCTTCGTCAACGCCCGGGTGGGGTTCGACTCGCGGAAGATGACCCCCACCTACCGGCTGCAGATCGGCGCCTCGGGGGCCTCCTCGGCGATTGATCTGGCGGCGCGGATGGGGCTGCCGGAGCGGATCGTCCTCCGCTCCCGGGAGCTGGCTCAGAACTCCGGCGGCGCGCTGGCCAAGGCGCTGTCCGCCACCGAGGTGGATCGCCGGCAGCTGGCGCTGGAGCTGGACCGCGCCAAGGAGACCACCGCCGCCGCGGAGGTGGCCCGCGCCGCGGCCGAGGAGGAGCGGGTGCTGATGGAGTCCCGCCTCCGGGAGAAGGAGGTGGCCCACCGCGAGGCGCTGCACGCGGAGATGAAGAAGGCCCAGGAGCAGATGCGGGAGCTGCTGCAGACCCTGCGCGATCAGTCCTCGGTGGACGCCACCCTCAAGGCGCAGCGGGAGCTGGGGGAGAAGGTGGCCGCGGAGGAGCGCGAGCTGCAGGCCAGCCGCGCCGCCGCGCTGCGGGCCAAGCCGGAGAGCGGACCGCCGGATCTGCGGGTGGGCGGCTGGGTCCACCACGTGGGCCTGGGCCGCGACGTGGAGCTGCTGGAGCTGGACGACGACGAGGCCCTGGTGGCCGCCGGCCCGCTGAAGATGCGGGTCCTGGTCCGCGAGCTGGCCCCGGCGCACAAGGGCAAGCCGGGAGGGAAGTTCCCTTCCTCTGGCACCGAGAAGAAGACCCAGGCCCTGTCCCGGGCCAGGGAGGCGGCCCCGGCAGAGGTCACCGCCGGCAACTTCCGCTGCGACATCCGCGGGATGCGCGGAGACGCGGCGATGCGCGAGGTGGAGCAGTTCCTGGATCGCATCTACCGCAGCGGCGAGGAGGCGGCGATCATCCTCCACGGGCACGGCACCGGCGCGCTCAAGCAGGTGATCCGGCAGTACCTGGCGGACTCACCGTACGTGCGCAGCTATCGGCCCGGGGAGGGCCACGAGGGCGGAGACGGGGTCACCGTGGTGGCGCTGAAGGTGTGAGGAGACCGCGCCGGGCGGCGGCCCGGGCGCCAACCCGGAGGGTCAGCGCCCGCTCGGGCTGGCTTCTGGAAGGGAGGCCCTGGACCTTCCGCCAGGGTTGCTAGCCCCGGCGGCCCTTCGGACTTCCGCCGCGGGGCAGCCGGTCACCGGAGCGGCCAGCGCCGTCCTTGCTCTTGCCACCCTTGGCGCTGCCGGTGGGCTTGCCGCCGCCGCCCTTCTTGGGGCCGCCTCTCCCACCCTCGGAGGAGGAGGAGCGTTCCTTCTTCGGGGCCCCAAGCCGCGAGGAGCCACGGGAGGACCCGCCGCCGCCTTCGCCGCGCGCCGCGCCCCGTCCGGAGCTGCGCCCCGGCGTAGGCTGGGTCAGCAGCCCCTTCTTGGCGGCCAGTGCCCGGAGACGATCAAAGCCGGGATGCGGCGAGGTCGGAGAGATCACCGGCTCCTCCACCTTTGCGGAGGGCGCCGCCGGGGCGCGTCGACGCGGCTCCACCTCGGCCTGGCGCGGCCGCTCCTGGCGCCGGCCCGGAGCATCGCCACCTGGGGCGCGGGACTTGGGCAAGAAGCGCTTGGAATTGAATGGGGCAATGACCGCGCTGGGCAGCGGCTGCTCTCCGGCGAAGTTCAGAGCCACGAAGTCCAGCTGACGGCGGGAGAGGTTGACCGACTCCAGCCGCACCCGCAGCTTCTGGCCGACCTTCACCCGCCGGCCGCTCGGATAGACCAGCGCGTGTTGGACCGGGTCCAGCTTGAAGCCGGGTCCCAGGGTCTCGGCCTTGACCAGGCCTTCGACCATCTCCACGTCCAGCTCCACGAAGAACCCGAAGTCGGTGACCGACCCGACGGTGGCGTCGAACTCCTCGCCCACCCGGTCCTTCATCAGCAGCGCCGAGTAGAAGGCGCTGACCTCGCGCTCCACCTGCATCGCCGCGCGCTCGCGGTCCGAACTCTGGGCGGCCATCGCCTCCAGCCGCTCGGTCTCCACCTCCGCCAAGGACTCGTCCAGGGAGCGGTTCCCACGCGACCAACGCTTCTTCAACTGCCGGTGGACCAGCAGGTCCGGATAGCGACGGATGGGCGAGGTGAAGTGCAGGTAGTGCTCGGCGGCCAGGCCGTAGTGGCCGATGTTCTCCGCCGAGTAGACCGCCTGCATCATCGAGCGCAGCAGCAGCTGATTCAGCGCCCGCTTCTCCGGGTGTTCCTCCAGCTGCTCCAGGAAGTCCGCCAGCGCCTTGGAGGTCAGGTCCCCCTCCGGCAGGTGGAACCCGAAGGTGGCCGCCAGGGCGGAGAAGGCCTGCAGCTTCTCCTCGTCCGGCTCGGCGTGGTACCGGTAGACCGAAGGCTCGCCGATCCGCTTGAAGTGCCTCGCCACGGCCTCGTTGGCCGCCAGCATGCACTCCTCCACCAGCCGGTGCGCGTCCTTGCGCTCGCGCTTCTCCACGCGCAGCGGCAGATCGTTCTCCCCCAGCACCACCCGGGTCTCGGGGATGTCGAAGTCGATGGCGCCGCGGCTCACCCGCACCCCGTTGAGGGTCCGGGCCACGGTCATCAATCGCTGGAGGTGCGGGCGGAAGGCGTTGCGATGCGGGACATCCTCCCCGTCCAGCACCGACTGCACCTCGTTGTAGGTGCAGCGGGCCACGCTGCGCATCACCGCCGGGTAGAAGTCCTCCCGGCGCACGGTCCCGGAGCGATCAATCTCCAGGTCCGCCACCATGCACAGCCGATCCTCATCCGGACGCAGCGAACAGATCCCCGCCGAGAGCCGCTCCGGCAACATCGGCATCACCCGGCCGGGCATGTACACGCTGGTGGCGCGGCGCAGGGCCTCGCGATCCAGATCGGTGCCCTCGCGCACGTAGTGGGTGACATCGGCGATGGCCACCACCAGCCGCCAGCCGTTGGACACCTCTTCGGCGTAGACCGCGTCGTCGAAGTCGCGGGCGTCCTCGCCGTCGATGGTCACCAGCGCCATCTTGCGCAGGTCGTGGCGATCCTCTTCGGTCGCCTCCTCTTCGCCCACCTGGAGCGGGATCCGGTCCGCCTCCGCCATCACCTCCGGCGGGAACTCGTCGGAGAAGCCCTGGGAGAAGACGATCCCCAGCACCTCGGCGGACGGATCGCCCGGGCGGCCCACCGAACCTGCGACCTCGCCAAACAGGCCTTCGCCCGCCTCCACCATCCCCTCGCCCACGCCCAGGGTCACCTTGACCAGGTCGCCGTCCCGCGCCAGCTGCGTGGGAGGGACCCGGATCGGGGCAGTCATGTTGGCGTCGTTGGGGACCACGTAGCTGCGACGGCCACGCTCGAAGTAGGTGCCCACCACCTGAGTGCGGCGGCGCTGCACCACGTCCACCATCCGCCCGGAGGTGCGGCCGCGATCACGGACCACGTCCACCAGCACCCGGTCCTTGTCCAACGCCTTTTGGACCTCCTGGGGCGGCAGGAAGATGTTCTCGCCCTCACCGCTCAGCGGGTGGACGAAGCCGAACCCATCGCGGTGGACATGGAGGATCCCCTCCACCTGCGCAATCGCCTTCTCCCGCGGGGGTTCAACGCCCCCCTGGGTCCGGGAACCGCGACCCCGACCCTCGTCGCGACCAGCGCCACGACCGCGCTCAGCGCCCCGGGCAGGTGCCCCACCGCGGGAGGAACGTTCCAGGGCCCGGGCGGCATAGCCACCGGGAGCGCGCTCGGGGGGAGCGGCCACCGCGGCCCGTCCAGCGCCCCGGACCGGAGCTTCGGCGGGTTCGCCACGCTTCTTGGGGGGCACGGCGACCCGACCCGGCCTGGCGCCCCGTGCCGCAGGGGCCGCGGCCGGACGGCGGGCAGGAGCCTGGCTGGCCTCCACCGCCGGAGCGTGGGCCTTTCGCTGATCCTCGGGAAGGACGAACCGCTTGCCGTCCTTGTCGATCTGCCCTGCCTTGAGCAGCTCCCGCAGCACGCGCTTCACCTCGGTCTGGTGACCGGGGTTCATGCCGGAGAGTCTGAGCAGTTCCTTGATCCCGACGGGGCGTTGCGCCTCCGCCAGGACCGCCAACAATTGATCCGGGGCGACCGCCACGCGTCAGGCCTTGACGTGCACCACCAGCTTCAAGGTCTTCATGACCTGGGCCGGCGAGTACACCTTGGCAAGGAAGAATTGGATCTCGAACGACCCCGGGTTGCGAGGGGTGAAGAAGAACTCGCGGGTGGGCGGGTTGCCGCCGGAGTGCATCTCGAAGTTCGCCTCACGCAGCGACAGCCGCTTGGCGGTGGTGGGCTCGATGGCCCAGGTGTAGCCTGCGCGCTCGGACAGCCGGACGGAGAGGCCGTGGTTGAGCTTGACCTCCACCTCTGTGCCCTCGGAGGGCTGCTCCGCCTCCACCACCTCCATGTTGTCGCGGGAGACGGCGCGGAACTCCACCGGCCGGGCCTCCACCGACTCGGTCTCGATGATCCCGCCCCAGCCGGAGGACTTGTCCACCACCCCGGTGACGCTGACCAGCGCTCCAACCAACTTGCGCAGCCCCTTGGCGCCCTTGCCCTGCAGCAGGAAGGACACCTGGTGGCGGGTGCCTCCATTGGCTGCGACCAGGAAGAACTCGTCGCCGGACATCTCCAGGCTGCCGCGCACGGTGGCAAAGCCGTGCATTCCCGCGCCCATCCCCGCGTTCTGCACCTGCTCCACCTCGCCGGGGGAGAGGTACCGCAGCTTCTGCTCCTGCGGCTCGGCCACCACCTCGGCCTCCGGCTTCTTCGCCGAGTACTTCCGCACGTCGACGATGCCGCCGTAGTTGGTGGTCTTGCGGATCATCCCGCTGACCGAGACCTTGTGATCCTGGTAGGCGGGCAGCACCTCCTGATCCGGCCCCTGCAGCAGGAAGCTCAGCTCGCGCTTGTCGCGGCCGATCACCTGGAGGTACGGGAACCCGTCCTTCACCAGCAGCCGGCCCTTGAGGCTGCCTTCGCCCAGCACTCCCCGCCCGGCCCCGGCGGTCAGCAGCTGCTCGGTCTCGCGCTTGGTCAGGGGCTCCCCCTGGTTGGGGAGCTTGGTGGCGCGGGGCAGCGGCTTGTCCGGCTTGACGTCGAAGGGGGAGAGGGTCATCGGCGGGGGGGCCTTGACCTTGGGGACGTCGGAGCCCTTCACCTTCGGGGCCTTTGGCACCTTGGGCACCTTGGGCGCCTTCTCGGCGACCTTCTCGGCGACCTTCTCGGCCACCTTCTCGGCGACGGCCTTCACCGGCGCAACCTTGGGGGACGCCTTGGCAGGGGCCTCTTTCACAGCGGCCTCTTTCACAGGGGTCTTCACCGGGGGAACCTTCACTGACTTCGTCTTCGCGGCAGCCTTGGGTTCGGGCGCCGCGATCTTCTGGGCGGCCTTCACCAGCTTGGCAGCCGCCGACGCCACGCCCTTGGAGGCGCTCTTGAGGAGCCCCTCCTTCGGCTTCTTGGCAACTGCCGGCTTCTTCACGGGCGCTGCCTTCTTGGCCCCCACCTTCGCCTTGGCCATCGGGTCTCTCCCTTCGGAGTCCGCGCTGCGGATCCGGAAATCCCATGGAATGTCCATGGTTTGGCTTGGGCCAACGTGAGGCCAGCAAAGCCTGAAAAGTCAATCGGCTTGTAACGGCTACCGAGGCGCTCTGTCAATGAAACTCTTCAGTTGTTTTGAGGGGTTGGAGCGTACGCTGCGGCGCCATGAACGTTTTGAAGCGGATGCATGAACCCCAGGAGGCCCTGGAGCGGATCCTGGGACACGTCCGTTCAGGCCCCCCGGAGATGGTCCGCATCGAGGACGCGCTGGGCCGGGCACTGAGCGCGCCGGTGTATGCCCGACGTACCCTGCCCCCCTGGAACAACTCGGCGATGGACGGCTACGCTTTGCGCGCCGCCGACCTGGACGGACCCGGGGTGAGTTTGCGCCAGGTAGCGGAGGTGGCGGCGGGCGGCAGCAGCCCCACGGCGATCGGCGCCGGGGAGTGCGCCCGGATCTTCACCGGCGCGCCGTTGCCGCCCGGCGCGGACACGGTGGTGATGCAGGAGAAGGTCCGGGCGGAGGGAGGACGGATCGAGCTCCAGGAAGTGCCTGCTCCCGGAGCCAACGTCCGCGCCGCCGGGGAGGACGCCCGCGCCGGGGAGCTGCTGCTGCCGGCTGGGACCTCGCTGGGGATCCCGGAGGTCGGGCTGCTGTGGGCCCAGGGGCTAATTGAGGTGGCCGTGTCCCGCGCACCCCGGGTGGCGCTGTTCTCCACCGGAGACGAACTGTGCGCGGTGGGCCAGGCCGAGGGGGACCGGATCGTGGACACCAACACCCCGGGGCTGGCGTTGGCGGTGCGCCGGGCGGGCGGCATCTCCACCGTGCTGCCGATTGCCCGCGACTCGCTGGAAGAGGTGGTGGCCCGCTTCCGCGAGACCGACGGGTTCGACGTGGTGATCACCTCCGCCGGTGTCTCGGTGGGGGACCGCGACTTCGTCCGCCCGGCGCTGGAGGTGATCGGCGTGGAGATGGACTTCTGGCGGGTGGCGATCAAGCCGGGCAAGCCGCTGGCAGTGGGGACCAGGGGTTCGACCCTCTACGTGGGCCTGCCGGGGAACCCCGCCTCCTCGCTGGTCACCTTCGAGCTGTTCGTCCGTCCTGCCCTGCGCCGACTGTGCGGTCACACAGTGGTGGAACCCCCGCGGGTGGGAGGTTTGATGGTGGGCGACTACCGGAAGGCGGCGGGGCTGACCCACTATGTCCGCGCCACCGTCGAGTTCCGGGAGGGCGCGCTGTACGCCTCCCCGCTCTCCACCCAGACCTCTGGGGCGCTGCGTTCGGCGGCCAGCGCGACCCACCTTATCGAGGTGCCCCCTTTAGTCACCGAGCTGTCCCCTGGTCAGCCGGTCACCCTCCTTCCCGTCTCCTGGGCAAGCTGACAGCCAGGGCTCGCCCTCACCGATCATCGTCCCGATCATCCAAGGGGTCGCGTTGAGGGGCCGGCGAGGTTATGGGAACGCCCGCTTGCTTGACGCGTGGCGGTCCCACGTTTGAAATTGGCGGTTTCACGGCTCCTACAATGTCCGACACTCCTCCGGTCCTCCCCACCAAGAAGACGACCCACGTGGTCGAGCGCTACTCCGAGGCGGACCTTCCCACTGCGCGCGGAACCTTCAAGACGGTCGTCTTCCGGGAGAAGCGGAACAACCGCGAGCATGTGGCCCTGGTGATGGGCGAGGTGGCGGGCAAGGAGGGGGTGCCGGTGCGCGTCCACTCCGAGTGCCTGACCTCGGAGGTCTTCGGCAGCCTCAAGTGTGACTGCCGCCAGCAGCTGGATCGGGCCTTGGACTTCGTGGCCCAGAACGGCACCGGGGTGGTGCTGTACCTGCGGCAGGAAGGCCGGGGGATCGGGCTGGGGAACAAGATCAAGGCGTACGCGCTGCAGGCCAAGGGCGCGGACACCCTGGAGGCCAACCGCCTACTGGGTTTCCCGGATGATCTGCGCACCTACGACATCGCGGCGGACATGCTCCGGCAGCTGGGCGTCCGCTCGGTGGATCTGATCACGAACAACCCGCTGAAGATCGCGGGGCTGGTGGAGGAGGGAATTCCTGTCCGTCGTAGAATCCCTTCGCGCACGCAACACAATCCGCATAACGTCGGCTACCTCAGGACCAAGCGTGAGCGATCGGGGCACCTCATTGAGCTCTTCGTTGAGGACGACACGGAAGCGAGCGTCGGCTAGCAAGACGCCGCGCACCGCGCGTCCACCCCCGCGTCCGGCGCCGCGCAAGCGGTTGGCCACCCGACGCGCGGGAACTTCTGTGAAGTCGGACTTCTTCGTGCGCTTCTGGGGCGTGCGCGGGTCCATCCCCTCCCCCGGCGCCAGCACCTCCCGGTTCGGCGGCAACACCGCCTGCGTGGAGATCCGCTGCGGCGACGAGGTGCTGATCTTTGATCTCGGCTCGGGCGCGCGGTCGCTGGGCGAGACCCTCAAGGCCCCGGCCCGGGCCACGATCTTCATTTCGCACTACCACTACGATCACCTGCAGGGTCTGCCGTTCTTCACCCCGATGTTCCTGCCCCAGAACCAGTTCGTGCTCTACGGGCCCAAGCGCAAGGAGCTGGGAGTCAAGGCGATCCTGGCCGGGCAGATGCAGCAGCCCTACTTCCCGGTGACCGCGGAGATGGTGTTCCGCGCCCAGGTGGACTACCGCGACTTCCAGGTCGGGGACGTGGCCAAGGTCGGCGCGGCCAGGGTCACCGCGATGGAGCTGAACCACCCCGGAGGCAACCTCGGGTACCGGGTCGACTACCGCGGGCGCTCGGTGGTGTACGCCACCGACGTCGAACACGGCTCGTCGATGGACGAGAAGCTGGGCGTGTTCGCGAAGGACACCGATCTCCTGATCTACGACGCCCAGTACACCGAGGACGAGTACCTGGGGCGTACGGGTCCCCCCAAGACCGGCTGGGGCCACTCCACCTGGCAGGCCTCGGTGGCCGCCGCCAACCGCGCCCAGGCCAAGCGGCTGGTGCTCTTCCACCACGAACCGACCCGCTCCGACGTGGAGTTGGAGAAGCTGCTGCGCACGGTCCGCAAGCAGCGCCCAGAGGCCACCGCGGCCCGGGAGTCGGAAGTGTTGTTCGTGCCGTAGGCGGCGGTCACAGACACAGGTGTCTTTCTTGGCGGCCAGTCTGGATCCCCAGCCCCTCCGCTCCCACGACCGTGCCCACCTCCGCGATCAGGGGGGCGGGCCGGACCCGCGATTGCCGCTGCGGAGCGCCGAGGAACGGATCTCCACCGCGGGCTTCGCCTCGTTCCACCTGGATCGACGAGGGCGCTCGTGGCGCCGACGAAGGTGCGGGCGGTTCAAGGAGCAGTTCGTCGATCGCGACCAAGACCGACAAGCCTCCTCCTCCCGTCTAGAACCGCAGCTTCTTGGCCGTGGTCTTGTTCGGCAGGATCTCGATCTCCACCGAGGTGTTGATCCCCTTCTGCTCGTTGACGAACCGGAGCAGATGGGTGCCGGCGGGCAGGGAGAGCTCCAGCAGCGGGGTCTCGCCCAGCTTCCTCTTCCCCTCGTAGACCAGCGTCCAGGGGACGGTGTCCACGGTCAGCTTGCCTCGCGCGGCAGCCCTGCGAGCCGGCGTGGGCCGGGAGGTCGCGACCTCGGTCACGGCGGGCTCCGGCGGCGCCGCGGCGATGGGAGGAAGCGAGAGCACCAGGGTCAGCCGATCTCCGCCCCGCTCCAACTGCGCGGTGCGCTCCACCGGCTCATGTCCATCAAGGGTCGCCACCACCTTGTGCGCGCCGGGAGGCAGGGCCTCGATCCGCACCGGGGCCACGCCGCGGACCACTCCATTAATGGTGATCTGGGCGCCGGTCGGCTCGGAGGCGATCGAGAGCACGGTGGGGGTCAGCGCCACCGGCATCGGCACCGGGGTCGCCTGCCCCACCACCGGCTCCGGCTCGGAGATGAACAGCTTCATCGCACCGGCGCCCGCCAGCACCAGGGCCATGCTCACCGCGGCGATGGCCACCGCCTTCCGGGCAGAGGTGCGCGGGGGCACGGGCGCCGGGGTCTCCGCGGTGTTGACCGCCTTGCCCTCCTGGGTGGTGGCGTCCACCGCCGGGGTGTTCAGCGCCGAGGGCGGGGCAGGCGGCGCGCCATCGGTGCGCGGAACCAGCGCCTCCATGCTGGACCCGCCGTCCTTGAGGATCTGGGCCAGGGTCGGAACCCGGATCTTCAGCCCCACCCGCTCGCTTCCGAACAGCTCGCGCACGTAGTGGGCGACCCCGTTGCCGGTGGCCAGGTTGCTGGCCATCGCCTTCTCCAGATCGTCGGCCATCTCCCGCGCGGTCTGGTAGCGGAGCGTGTTGTCCACCGCCAGCGCCTTGAGCACCACCGCCTCCAGTGCAACCGGGATGCTGGGCCGCACCTGCCGTGGGGCCTTGAAGTCACCCTTGGTCAGCGCGTCGATGATCGCCAGCGTGGACTCCCGGGCGAACGGCCGGATCCGGGTCAGCGCCTCGTACAGGTTGATCCCTAGAGCAAAGATGTCGGCCCGCCGATCCGCTGGCTTGCCGCGCGCCTGCTCGGGCGCCATGTACATGTACTTGCCCTTCACCACCCCGGTGTTCGTCTTGGTGGCCCGGGACTCGGCCTTGGCGATGCCGAAGTCCAACAGCTTCACGTGCCCCTCGAAGGTCACGAAGATGTTGGAGGGGCTGATGTCCCGATGGACCACGTTCATCGGGTTGCCGTTCGAGTCGGTGAACTGGTGCGCGTAGTGAAGTCCCAGCGCGGCATCGAGCACGATCCGGGCGACGATCGAGAAGGGGACGAACTCCCGTTTTCGCGCCGCGCCCCGGAGGATGGTGGAGAAGTCCTCCCCTGCCAGGTACTCCATGCAGATGTAGTAGTGGCCGTCCGCCTGGCCCAGCTCGTAGATCTGGCAGATGTTGTGGTGTTGCAGCCGCGCCGCCAGGCGGGCCTCATCCAGGAACATGCTGACGAAGTCGGAGTTCTCGGTCAGGTCGGCCAGCATCCGCTTGACCACCACGTCGCGCTCGAAGCCTTCGGGGCCGATCTGCTTGGCCAGGAAGATCTCTGCCATCCCGCCTTCGGCCAGCTTGCGGACCAGGTGGTACTTCCCAAACGGCTGGACGCCCCAGGTCGGAGGAGGAACCGCGGGTGATTTCGAGGTTTCAGCCTGGGCCACTGGGCACAGATCCTACACCCGCCGCAATACGCAGTCGAAGTCCCACACCCTTGATGTCAAGTGTTGGTGTCTGCGAACGTAGCGACAGATGCGCATTCCGGTGCCGATGTGGGCGATCCTCGCGTGGTTTCCGTTGGCGGCGTCGGCCCAGCCGTCGGACGTACCCGGCTCCGGGGTCAGCCTGCTGGCCCGGGCGGTGGAACTGCTGGAGGTGCCCGACTACGCCGGAGCGCGGGCTGTCCTGGAGCGCGGTCTGGCGACCGAGGGAAATGATCGCCAGACCCTGATTAGCCTCCACGAGCTGCGAGGGGTGGTGGCCGCCTCGCTGCGGGACCAGGACGCGGCGCTGGAGAGTTTTCGCCGGGTGCTGGTGCTGGAGCCAGATTTCAGGCCCGCCCGAGACTACTCGCCCCGGGTCAACGGCCCCTTCCTGGAGGCCCGGGCCTGGCTGGCGGAGCACGCGCCGCTGAGGTTCGCGCCGCTGCCGCCGCTGCCTGATCGGGGGGTAATCCGGAGCCTGGGCGCGACAGTGCTCTCCGATCCCTTGAACCTGGGGCGGTCGGTCCGCTTCCATTTGCGCGCACCCGACGGCGCCTGGAGCATTGAGGAGGCCCCGCTGGCGAAGCAGGCCGCCCACCTCCCACTCGCGGGGCCGATCAGCGGCTGGTGGGCGGAGCTGATCGGGGACCACACCGCGGTGCTCAGTCGGATCGGCTCGCCCGAGAAGCCGATCGTGGAAGGAGGTCTGGCCGCCTTCGGAGGGCTGGCGAGCCTGCGCCCGCACCAGTGGTGGGCGGTGGGATTGGCCGGTGGCGCCCTGGTGGCCGGCGGCGTGGGAGGACTCTTTGGGCTGCAGGCGGAGGGCGCTCGCCAGCAGATCGCCTCGGCGGCACGGGACCCGGTCACCGGGGTGATCATTGGAATGACCCAGCCGCGGGCCTTCGAGCTGGAGCGCCAGGCGCAGACCCAGGCGGTGATCGCCAATGTCCTGTTCGCCTCCGGCGCGGCGCTGGCTGTGGGCGCGGGGACGATGTGGTTCCTGGGCGGCCAGGTCCAGCTGGCCCCCAATGGCGTCCGCGGGAGCTTTCCATGAGGTGGTTGCAGTGGATGCTGTGCCTCGGCCTGTTCTCGCTGGCGGGCTGCAACTGCGGCGGGGCCGGCGTGGACACCCTCCCCTTCGCCTGCACCGACGACACCGGGTGCGAGCAGCCGGACTGGCTGTGTCGACGCGGCGCCTGCGTGCGCGCCGACGCCGGCTGTGCGGCGGCGCTGGAGATCTGCGACGACGGCCTGGAGAACGACTGCGACGGGCTGGTCGACTGCGCCGACGACGAGTGCAGCGCGCGGGGATGCGGGAACGGCGGACGCACCTGTGTGGGGGCGGTGTGCAGCTGTCCCCCCGGCGGAGGCGATGGCGGAGTCCCGGAAACCAACTGCCAGGACGGCCAGGACGACGACTGCGATGGGCAGAGCGACTGTGACGATCCGGACTGCGCCGGAAGCGTCTGCGACCCCGGCGGGCTGATCTGCGTGGGCGCCTCGTGCCAGTGCCCTCCGGCGGGTCAGGACGGCGGACTGGTAGCGGAGACCGCCTGCAACGACGGGGTGGACAACGACTGTGATGGTCAGGTCGATTGCCAAGACGCCTCCTGCGAGGCGCAAGCCTGCAGCGCGTCCGGGACCTGCACCGGCGGGGCCTGCCTGTGTACCGGGGGCGGAAACCCGGAGACCCCCGAGGCCACCTGCAATGACGGCGCGGACAACGACTGTGACGGGCTGGTGGATTGCGCGGACCTCTCCGATTGCAGCGGCCGGACCTGTGGCGTCAACGGGCTGATCTGCGGGGTTGGCGGGGCGTGCGTGTGCTCCGGCAATGGATCGACCGCCGAGCCTGGTGGCGAGACCCGGTGCAACGACGGAAGCGACAACGACTGCGATGGGCTTTCCGACTGCGCGGATCCGGACTGCAGCGGCACGCCGGAGCCAGGCGGAGAGGTCACCTGCGACGACGGGCGGGACAACGACTGCGATGGGCAGATCGACTGTCAGGAGTTGGCCTGCGATGGTCAGACCTGCGGCGCCCAGGGGCAGCGGTGTGGCACCGGAGGCTGCGCATGCACCGGCAACGGTGGAGCGCCGGAAGCCGACGGGGAGCACACCTGCAACGACGGCGCAGACAACGACTGCGACGGGCTGGTGGATTGCGCGGATCCGGACTGTCTGCGCCACCTGTGCGGTACCTCTTCTGTGTGCTGCTCCATCAGCGCGGGGGGCTGCCGAAACCTGGGTACCAACGAGTTCCACTGTGGTGGGTGCGGGACCACCTGCGACACCAGCGGAGTCGACGAGGTCTGTCAGCCCTTCCCCACCTCGGGTGAGGACTCCGGGCGGTGTACCTGCAATGTGGCCGGGGACTGCCGGCTGGGACAGACCTGCAACGGGGGGACCTGCCGATGCGCAACCGAGGCCAACTGCCAGCCGGGACAGGTGTGCGAGTCCGGGACCTGCCTCTACCCGCCGCACGCGCCCTGAGGCCCTGAGGCCCTGAGGCCCTGAGGCTGGAGTGGTCCGGAGAGCGGCACTGCATCTGCGTAATCATTTAATCATTTACGCAAACGTAAGAGCTTCGGGCCGAGAGGCTGCCGGGAACGGCCCTCCCCGCTTTGGCGGCTGGGGACGATCACCCGCGGGAATCTTGGGGCGCCTCGATAAGCAGAGAGGCCCGGCCGGTGGATTCGCTCCACCGACCGGGCCCCCCTAGAACCTCTGGCTGACTGACTCGCTACGCCTGCTTGCGACGGCGCAGGAACACGGCCAGCAGCAGACCACCCCACAGCATGCTGCTTCCGGCGCCAGACGACGCGCAGCCGCCACAGCCCTGCGCCTCGGTAATCTCCACCTGGACGTCCGAGGTCGCGGACATCCCCTTGGAGTCGGTGACCACCAACCGGAAGCTCATCGTCTGGGCCGTTTCGGGCGCGGTGAAGGTCACCGTGGCCGCGTTGATCGCGGACAGGCTGACCGTCTCGCCGCCAACCTGGGTCCAGGAGAAGCTCACCGTGTCACCATCGACGTCCGCGGAGGCGGAGGCGTCCAGGGTGACCTCTCCCTTCGCGATCCCGCCCGCGACGTGGCGGGGCGTAGACGTCGGAGCCCGGTTCACGTCCTGCACGGTCAGCTCAACCATGGCCGGGATGCTCTCCGCCCCGTCCGGATCGGTCACCGTCAGCAGGAAGCTCATCTTGGTCTCGGTGAGCACCTCCGGGGTGGTAAAGCCCAACGAGTCGGTGTCCACGCCGGTCAGCGCCACCACCGGGCCCCCGGTCTGGGTCCAGCGGTAGGAGAGCGCGTCCTCGTCCGGGTCGCTGCTCAGTGCCGCGGAGAGGACCACCGCGGTCCGCTCATCTTCCACGAAGGCGTTGGGCCCCATCGCCACCGGGCGCCGGTTCACCTTCACCACCGTGATGTCCACGGTGTCCGCCGCGCTGCTCATCCCGTTGGCGGAGACCACCAGGGAGAAGGTCAGCACGGTGGGCCCATTGACACTGGGAGCCGTGAAGCTGGGCGTGGCGGTGTCCGCTCCGATGAGGGTCACCGTCGGACCGGCAGTCTGGGTCCAGGCCAGGGTCACCGGATCGCCGTCCGGATCAGTGCCTGAACCCGACAGCGCCACCGCGGTCCGGGCCTCCACGGTCTGGTCGTCACCCGCGTTGGCCGAAGGGCCCTGGTCCACGTTGGTCACCACCACCGAGACGGAGGCGGCGGGGCTGGAGGCCACCCCATCGTTCACCACCAGGGAGAAGGTGAAGGTGGTGTCCCCAACAACCTCGGGCAGCGGGAAGCTCGCAGTGCTGGTCTCCGCCCCGATGAGGGTCACCGTGGGTCCCGCGGTCTGGGTCCACTCGAAGGTCAACGGCGACCCGTCCGGATCGCTGGAGCCGGAGCCGTCCAGGGTCACCGTCGGCACCGAGCGCTCCGCGATCGGAGATTCGGGGGAGGCGATCGCCACCGCGGTGGGGACGCGGTTCTGGTTCAGCACCCCCACATCCACGTTGCGCGGGATGGAGTTGTCGGTTCCGTCGTTGACGGTCAGCTGGAAGCTGAAGACGGTGCTGCCGGAGATCCCATCCGCGGTGAAGGTCGGCGCCACGGTGTTCGCCCCGTTCAGGGTGACGGTGGGACCGCCCACCTGGACCCAGGCGTAGGTGACGGCCTGACCGTCCGGATCGAAGCTGGCCGAACCGTCCAGGGTCACCAGGCTGCGCTCGTTCACCGTCTGCGGGCGGCCGGCGTCGGCCACCGGCAACTGGTTGCAGGTGGAGCCGTCGCTGGTCTCCAACGCCAGGGTGGCGAACGGAGTCGTCGCTACGTTGTTGAACGTGACCGTGTCGATGTCCCAGCCGTAGGCGCCCACCCCGGAGTCTGTGCCCAACCGGAACCGGACCTGGATCCGTTCACCGGCGAACAGGGTCCCCAGGTTGGTGGCGGCGGGGGTGACGAAGGCAGGGAAGCCGGTGTTGGCCCCCACAAAGGCGGGCCGATCAGAGATCGGACTGTCTCCCACGGCGAGGTAGGCGGTGTAGCCCGGATTGAACCAACCCATCTCGTAGGGGTCCATCCAGGTCACGCCGTCGCGACTGATCTCCACCACGCCACCGTCATAGAAGGGCGCCGCTCCGTTGGTGCCCTCGAAGGAGAACCGGTGCCGGAAGCTGAAGGTGAAGTTCCCGGTGGGGTTGACCTCCAGCCATGGCGAGGTCAGCACCACGTCGCTGATCGAGGACTGGTTGTCCGCGTGGAAGTAGCGCTGGCCAGGGAGGCCGGCTGCCTTCCACAGGGGATTCCCGGAGACGGTGGTGGAACTCCAGATGAAGACCGATCCTTCGGCGGTCTCCACCGCGGAGCTGTTGATCTGCTCGTCGTAGTGGACGCGACCGTCGTAACTGACAGTCTGGGCTGCAGTCGGGAGGCTGGGCTCATTGAAGGTGACCGTGAGTCCGGCGGTGGGCGTGGCACCGGTCACCGCGGTCAGCTGGACCTGGATGGTGGCGGTGGCAGTCGCGCCTCGCGCCAGGCTGGGGAAGCTGAGGGTGTTTCCGCTGGGGAAGGCCAGGGTGGCGGTGGCGCCGCTGGCCGACACGGTGCCGGTGAACGAAGAAAGCGTTGCGCCGCCGGTGTTGGTGACGGTCACGCTCAGACGGCCGGTCTCGCCGATGTCCAGCACCCCATCCCGATCGCAGCCGGCCACGGTGTCGTCGAGGCGGAGCTTCACCACCTCCAGGTTGTTGCCAGAGACGAAGCTCTCCACCACCGGGTAGTGATCCGCCGAGGCCCGGTCCGCGACCTTGGCCCCAAGGCCGGCGCCGCGCTTGGCGAAGGCGTTCAAGAAGCGCTGATAGTCAGCCGGGTCGCTGGCCGCAGCGGCTGCCAGCAATGCGTCCCGGGCCTCCAGGAAGGTGGGACTGGGAGGCGTGAGCTTGAAGCCGCCCACCAGGTAGCTCTTGAAGCGATCCTGGGCCTCCTGGAACGGATAGGCGTTGAGCAGCGAGGCGTAGCACTCCCACAACATGGTGGCCCACACCTCACCCGAGTTATGGACCTGGGAGTTGGAGACCGGGCTGCCAAAGGCCACCGGATGGGTGGTGGGGAGCGGAGTCCCGTTGGCGATGTTCTTGAGGGTCAGCGCGTTCTTGGACATGTCGGTGGAGTACGGGATCCGCCGGATGCCGAAGTAGTGGCCATTGTTGGCCCCGCCGCTGCTGGTGTAGCCGGCCACCGCGTACACGCCCTGCCAGTTGTTGTTCCCGGCGCGGAGCACGTCCTCCGGGCGGACCATCATCAGCATGGCCACGGTGTCCGCCCAGCCCTCACCCATCGCCCTGCCCTGGTTGTTCACCAGTCCGGCGGAGTTGGAGATCAACCGGTTGGACAGATAGTGGCCCCACTCGTGCGCCACGATCGCGTTGTCGAGGGTGCCGTCGCGATCCAACTCCGGACCGCGCTTCATCCGCACGCTGATCGTGGTGGCGTTGTTCTTCACCTCGGTGCGCCAGGCGATGGCCGCCTCCCGGGTGATCGACAGCGTGGGGATGGTCACCTGGGGATCGGCGCCGCCCATTCCAGGAGGCGCCTGGTTGGCGGCGTTGTTGCCGATGATCAACGCCACTGCGCCTGCGTTCTGGGCGTTCAGGGCCTTCACGGCGAAGCCGCAGGTTCCACGGTCCAGCAGCGCGATCTTCCCGGTGAAGGTCCCCGCGGCGAAGGCAGAGCACCCCTCGGTGGGTGCATTGGGATCGGGGATCGCCAGGTTCGCCGTCTCGTCGAACGCCTGCGCGCCAAAGGTGCTGGAGGAGCCCGCCTCGTAGTTCCCGGCGACGCTGGCCGGGGCGCTGACAGTCAGCTGGGGCACCCCGTTGAACACGTACATCTGCATGCGGGGGCGAGCACCGTCCGCCGGGGTGGACATGTTGGCGTTGTTGCGCCCGCCGTAGTCCTGCGCCTCCGCGCGGATGCTGTCGTTCTCCAGTCCGCCGCGACCGTAGTTCTGGGCCTGGGCGTTGCCGGAGGCCTCATCGAACCCGCTGTCGTAGAACCAGTCGTGCAGGAAGTTGTTCAGATAGAAGAGGCTGGAGACGGCCGCGTGCTGCTGGGTGCCGTTCGCCGCCGGGGAAAGCTGCGGATCATAGGTGTAGTCGAACTCGCCCGGGGCGGAGACTGGAGCGCGCAGGTCGCTGGCGTCCTGGAAGCCATCCGGCGCGGCCAGATCGGCGTAGGCATCCACGTTGTTGCCGGTGGTCTGGAGCGCGTTGGGGGGGAGCCAGGCGTCATTGCGGCTGAAGGGGAAGTTCTGCAGGGTGACCAGGTCGGCGGGGATGAACGGCGCCTGGTACCGGTCGGAGAGACCCGTCGGGTGCGGGGTGGCATCCGGGCCGTGGGGGCCGTCGTACGGGACGAATGAAACCGGGTCCGCCCAGACGCGGTAGCTGTAGGATTCATCCTCGGTCAGGTTGCGGCGGAAGAGGATCCGGCCGTCGGCGGCGGAGATCACGTAGCTGTACATCGCGGAGTCGGTGCTGTCGGCCGGACCTGCGTCCACCTCGACGTAGTAGGCAGCCTCCAGCCGGTCCGGGAGGGTGAAGAACACCTCCTTGGCCCGGGCCGGGGTCGCCAGCCGCATGGTCAGCACGGTGGTGCCCAGGTCGGCGTGGGAGTACGCACCCTTCTGGGTGGGCACGGTCAGCAGCTGACCGTCGATCTGCACACCGGTCAGATCGCTGAACGCGGTGGCGACCGCGTCATTGGAGGAGAGCCGGAAGGCGGCCGGCCCCTGGACCCGGGCCTGCTGCGCCAGCTCCGCCGGGGCCAGGTAACCGGAGATCGCCACCAGGCGCTTCTCTCGGTCCATCGCCACGTTCAGCTGGTTCCGGAAGACCTCCCTGCCTTCAACCAGCTGGCCGAGGCGTACGATGATCGCTCCCTGACCCTGGTCATGCACCGAGAGCACCTTGGCCTCCGCGATCTCCCTGGCGCTCAGGCGGAAGCTGTCCGCCCTTCCCTGAAGGTGGGCGCGGGCCGCCTGTTCCGGCGTGGCCGAGCGGGAGAGTCCTGCCGGCGCCTGGCGATCACCCCACACGAAGGTGGGAACCCCCAGTCGTTGCTCGACGTGTTCCACCCGTCCCTGGCCGCCGACGGACGGCAGCGGGCGCGAATCTTTCTGCTGAAGGAATGCGTCCAGATCCGGCTTGTTGGCGGCCAACGCGGTGCTGGCGGCGAATAGGGCGAGCGCCAAAAGGCGCGCCGCGGGTCTCACAACGGTCATGAGCGATCTCCTGGCGGTGGTGGTGTGACCACCGCAGGGCGCGGACTCTAGGTTGCTCTGCCAAGTCTTGAACAGAGGGGTACCCCCAACTGATTGGTCGGCGGCTCTCCGTACCTCTTGCGGGGCAGCCAGCACGACAGCGGCCTTCGGCAGATCCCCGCACCTCAGGAGACGGAAGGCCGGCTCCCCCAAAAAGGAGAAGGCCCGGCCGGTGGGTTTGTCTCCCACCGCCCGGGCCCCCTTCCCAGGTAAGGCTGTCTCCCTCGTCCGGGTCGGTCCCGGTGCCGGTGAGGGTCACCGTCTCGCCGGAGCCCACGGGCTGGTCCAGGCGTAGCTGACCGTCTGGCCCTGGTCCGGATCGCTGGCTGTCCCCTGCAGCGGATTGGCCAGGCTCCGCTCGGTCTCTTGCAGCGCCGCGTGGGACGGTGACGGTGACGGTGAAGTGCAACGCGGTGTTGGTGGTCACCTCCGGAGCGGTGAAGCTGGCGCCCGCCTGGTCCGCGCCCACCCCGGTACCGCGAAGCCAGGAAGGGGCGTCGGGAAGGCGACGTTTCAAGTGGCGCGGACAGTAGGCCTTTCGGCCTTCCACTGAACAGAGGGGTTTCTCCCTATTCCAGCAGGGAGAAGCAGTTTCGCTCCCAATCAAGGAAGGCGACTCACTGGCCGGGTCCGGCCGCAGCCATCCGGGCGGCCTTCTTCAACCCGGCAAACGGCAGCAGCGTCTGCGCCTGCTGCGCCGAGATCCAGCGATGCTCCTGGTGTTCGGGCGAGCGCTGCAGCGTGGCGCCTTGAGGCCAGCGCGCAATAAACGCGGTCTCCTCCACCAGACGGGGCGGCAGCTCGTCTCCCAGCGCGAAGGCATGGACGTAGTCCAGCGGCCGCACCTCAAGGGCGACGCCGGTCTCCTCCTTCACCTCGCGCCCGGCCGCCTGCAGCGCAGACTCCCCCGCCTCGATCCGACCGGTCACGGTCTGCCAGAAGCCGCCGCGCGCCTCGGTGCGCCGCAGCGCCAGCACCTGTCCCTGGGCATCCACCACGGTGACCGAGACGGTCCGCAGCCGCTCCGGTTGGAAGGTGACCTCGGCTTCGAACACCTCGCCGTAGGCCCGGGCAAGCGCGTCCTCCACCGCCTCCACCGACGGTGCCTTCGTTCCCAACTCCATCGCCATCGAGGTCACCCCCGCCTCCTGGATCCCGCAGGGGACGATCAGCTGGAAGTGCCTCAGGTCGGGACGGACGTTGAGCGCGAACCCGTGGGTGGTCAGCCAGCGGGAGATGTGCACGCCAATCGCCCCGATCTTCCGCGCGTCCGGATCCCCCTTGGCTCCCAGCCATACCCCGGGCCATTCGGAGATCCGCCCGGCGGCGATCCCGAAGCGGGACAGCGCGCGGATCAGCCCCTCCTCCACGCAGCGGACGTACTTGCGGACGTCCTGGCGATCCGGCGCCAGGTTCAAGATCGGGTAGCCCACGATCTGTCCGGGCCCATGGTAGGTGACGTCCCCGCCGCGGTCGGTGTGGTGGACCTCCACCCCCAGCTGCTCCAACAGCGCCGGCGGGGCAAGGATGTTGCCGTCCTTGGCCGCCCTCCCCAGGGTGAGCACCGGCGGGTGCTCCAACAGCAGCAGGGTGTCCGGGACCAGTCCCTGCCTCCGGGCCTCCAGGAACAGCTTCTGGAGCAAGAGACCATCCTCGTACTCGACCCGGCCCAGCCGATAGACGTGCAGCGCCCTCATCCCTCATCCGTCTTCTTGCGCCGCCGGGCAGGCTTCTTCTCCGGCTTCTCTGTAGCGGCGCGGTTGACCTTCCTGGCGGACCACTCGCCGGCGGGCAACCGGCCCAGCACCGCGCGCAGCTCATGTCCCAGCCGCCCGGAAGCCATCGCCAGCTCCGCCACCGTGGTCAGCAGCTCATCGGTGGCGTCCAGCTCGGAGGCGCGCAACGCCGCCAGCCGCCGCGCCACCTCCACCAACTCCTCCCGCGAGGGGGGCTGGAAGGAGACTGCGATCTGCACCCGCTCCAGGACCTCGGGGGGAATCTTGCCCAAGGTGGCCTGGGCCAGCATCGCGGTCGGATACAGCGGCAGCTCCTGGCCGTCCCTGGCTAGCATCACCTCCGCGGGAGGCAGCACCCCGCGCATCGCCAACAGCACTGGAGCGGCGCGCCCTCCCCGGAGCACCTGGGCCAGCTGCCTCCAGTCCTCCGGCGTGGCGTCCTCCAGGTGATCCACCAGCGCGGGCAGGTCCGGCGGCGCCACGTCGAGCTGAGAGGGAGTCTCCACGTAGACGCCCAAGCCCCTCCGCTCCAGGTCCCGCAGATGCGCGGTCTTGCCGGCGCCCTCCGGGCCCAGCAGCAGCACCGAGTCCACGCCCAGCCGCAGCGCCAGCTCGATCTCCAGGATCGCCTGCTCCTGCCCCACCGGATCCACGGTCGGGCCCAGCTCGCGCCGGGCGCTCACCGGGCTGGAGGCAGAGGTCGGCGCGTGAGCGGTGGAATTGGAGAGGGTCGAGGTCCGGGTGGTGGAACCCGCCTCCTGCCCGGGCTCCGGCTCGGGACCGAACTTTCCGGCAAGGCCACTTCCAGCGACGACCTGCGCCTGGGAACCAGGCAGCTGCGCGGAGGTTTCCGGCTCTTGTCCCAGCAGCCGCGCCGACTCGCGCACACAGGCCAGACAGACATAGGCGCCGGCCGGTCCGGAGACCAGCTCGCCCACCTCGGACTTGGGCTTGCAGCAGAACGAGCACCAGGCGTTGAGCGCCGGATCCGCCCGGGAGGGGCCGCGATCGATCAGCTGCTTCTGCGAGGCGTCCGCCAGATCCACCAATTCGTCGGCAGGGTTGAGTGCCAGGTCCTCCAGCGGCTGGAGGGCGGCCTTCTCCTCCGCCTCCTCCTCCGCGTCGGTGACCGCGCGCAGGAACGGGCGGTCCGGCATCCACTCCATCCTCCGGACCTGATCGGAGATGTCGGTGCGGGTGACGTCCAGCCGGCTGGCGTGCCGCAGCATCTGCAGCGCCCGCTCGTTCTGCCCCCGCTGCCGGTAGACGGTGGCCGCCTTCATCAGCAGCTCCACCGCCTGGGATCTGTCGCCTCTGACCTCGGCCTGCTGCGCCGCGCGAAGGTACTCACGAGCCTCGTCCGCCATGGCGGCCGAGCTTACACCGCCCCGGGAAAGCATCCCCCAAGGCGGCGTCGGCTCACTGCAGCTCCAGGAACAGCAGCTCCGGGTGTTCCAGGTAGCGGATCAGCTCGTAGGTGAACTCCGCCCCCACGTTGCCGTCGATCACCCGGTGATCGAAGGAGAGGGAGACGTTCATGATCTCCCGGATCACGATCTGGTCGTCCTTCACCACCGGCCGCTTGCGCATCTTGTGGATGCCCAGGATGCCGACCTCGGGGTGGTTGATGATCGGGGTGGCGAACAGCCCGCCGGTCTGTCCCAGGGAGGTGATGGTGAAGGTGCCGCCGGACAGCTCCTCCATCTTCAGCTTGCGGTCGCGCGCCGCGGCGCCCAGGCGGGCGATCTCGTTGGCCAGTTCACGGATGGAGAGGGTCTCCACGCCCTTGACCACCGGCACGGTCAGCCCCTCATCGGTGGCCGCGGCGATGCCCAGGTTGTAGGTCCCGCGCACCACCAGCTCCTGCGCGGTCTCGTCCATGTTGGCGTTGAGATGCGGGAACTTCCGCAGCGCCGCCACCACCGCCTTGCAGAAGAAGGGCAGGAAGGACAGCTTCTGGGTGTCACCGGAGGCGGCCAGCTGCTCGTTGAGCCGCTTGCGCAAAGAGACCAGCTCGGTGGCATCCATCTCCTCCACGAAGGTGAAGTGGGGCGCGGTGAACTTCGACTTCACCATCTTCTCGGCGATCTTCCGCCGGATGCCCCGCAGCGGGACCCGCTCGTCGCCCTGGAGCTGGGAGATGGCCGGACCGCTGGGCGCCGCCCGGGAGGGGGCTGCTGTGCCCTTGGCGGAGGCGCCGCCCTCCATCGCCGCCACCACGTCCGACTTGAGCACCCGCCCCTGGGGGCCGGTGCCAGCGATGGTGGAGAGATCCAGGTTGTGCTCGCGGGCCATCCGCCGGGTCACCGGGGTGGCCAGCACCTTGGTGTCGGTGGAGGCGGCGGCCGGGGCAGCCTTCTGCGCGGCGGCGGCAGGAGCGGCGGCGGCGTGGGAAGCGGCAGGAGCGGCGGCGGCTGGGGCCCCACCCTCCAGCTCCAAGGTCACCAGCGGGTGGTGGACCTTGGCGATGTCCCCCTCCTTGCCGTGCGTCTTCACCACCCTGCCCTTCTTGGGGCTGGGGACGGTCACCGTCGCCTTGTCGGTCATCACCTCGACCAAGGCCTGGTCCTCGGAGATGGCATCGCCCTCCTTGACCAGCCACTTGACGATCTCGCCCTCCACCACGCCCTCGCCGATGTCCGGCAACGTCAACTCGAAGGTGGCCATGCTTTTGAACCCCTCTCCCTAGGATCGTTCTACTGAGGGCCGCCTGCTATCAGGGGACCTGCCCCTTCGTCTCCGAAATCCCGCCTGGGGGACCTTCGGAAGCACAGCGGCGGACGGATGTCTCTTAGGCGGGCGTGGAGGCCGGAGCCGACAGCCGCTCCCGCTCCATCAGGCCCTTCATGAAGAACTCGGCGGCGCGGTAGCTGGAGCGCACCAGCGGCCCGGAGGCCACGTAGAGGAAGCCCATCGCCTCCGCCATCTGCTTGTACTCCTCGAACCTGGCAGGCGGCACGAAGCGCTCCACCCGCAGGTGGTACTGGGACGGCTGCAGGTACTGCCCGAAGGTGAGGACATCCACCCCCTGCTCGCGCAGCTGGCGGCAGGTCTGCTCCAGCTCCGCGTCGGTCTCGCCCAGCCCGACCATGATCGAGGTCTTGGTGTACAGCTTCTCCGGGCGCTGCTTGAGGTAGCCCAGGACCCCCAGCGACTGGCGGTAGGTGGCCCGGCGGTCGCGCACGGTGGGGGTCAGCCGCTCCACGGTCTCGATGTTGTGGGCGATCACATGCGGACGGGCCTCGGCCACGGTGGTCAGATCCTTCTCCACGCCCTTGAAGTCGGGGATCAGCACCTCCACGATCGTCTTGGGGCTCTCCCGGCGCAGGGCGAGGATCGCCGAAGCGAAGTGGGAGGCGCCACCGTCGGGCCGGTCATCCCGGTTCACCGAGGTGACCACGATGTACTCCAGCTCCAGCTCCTTCACCGCCAGGGCAAGGTTCTCACCCTCCATCGGGTCCAGCGGGGGCGGCGCCCCGACCTTGACGTGACAGAAGCGGCAGGCGCGGGTGCACACCTCGCCCATCAGCATCACCGTGGCGGTGCCTCCGCCCCAGCACTCGGCGATGTTCGGGCAGCGGGCCTCTTCACACACAGTCGCCAGCTTGGTGCGGCGGATGATCGACTTGACCCGCTCGTAGCCCTCCCCGTGTGGCAGACGGACCTTGAGCCAGTCCGGCTTGCGGGAGGTGTCGGCGATCTGGGGGAGCGGGAAGCGATCCGGCGTGGCCATCTTCCTGGGCTCTGTAATGGTGGCCGATCCCCGGGTCAAGACCGCCGGCCGCAGAGGGAGAGCGGGGACGTGCCTCCCGCTGGGCGGGCAGGCGCCCGGGACGGCCGATCCCGGGCGGCTCATGGTGACCAGCGGCTTGGTTTACAAGCACTGGAAGAAGATCTTCTACCCACCGGAGGTGCTGGCGGCGCGCGGGTTGGATTACTGCGAACTGCTGGGCGCGGAGCTGCCCCTGGATCTGGCCGCACAGCCCGCGCTGATCTGCAAAGGATGCTGCCGTTGGGGCCGCCGCGCGGGTAGCCTGCCGCGCGAATGGAACACGCGGAAACCGACCTGCCGCTGAAGCACACCCGGCCCCTCGTCTTCTTTGCCCTCAACCTGCAGTTCGGCGCGGCGATCGGCTTCATGCAGATCGCGGTCCCCTTCTGGCTGGCGGCGGACGGACTGTCGCTGGCGCAGATTGGCGCAATCTCCGCCACCGCCTTTTTGCCTCACGCGCTGAAGATCCTGTGGGTGCCGTGGATCGACATCCTCCCCAACCGCAAGCGCTGGTACCTGTTCTGCGCGCTGGGCACCGCGGTGCTGGTGGGGGCCACCTCCCTGATCCCCAACCCGGCCAAGCACCTCACCCTGCTGGTGGTGTTGCTGACCGCGATGCAGGCGCTGACCGCCACCGCGTCCGCCGCCTCCAACGCGCTGATGGCCACCACCACCCGGGACACCGACAAGGGCCGGGCCAGCGGCTATTACATGGCCGGCAACGTGGGCGGCACCGCCATCCTCGGCGCATTGGCCCTGTGGCTGTCCTCGCGGGTCTCCCCCACCGTGCTGGGGTTGATCATGAGCGGGATCGTGGTCGCCGCCGCGCTGACCGTGCTCTGGGTCCACGAGCGCGTCTCCACCCAGGCGGTGGTCCGCTCGCTGGGCGCGGGCCTGGTCCGGCTCAAGGAGATCTTCGCCGACCTGTGGGCCACGGCCAAGAGCCGGGTCGGCTTCACCGGGATCCTGATCTGCGCCCTGCCGGTGGGCTGTGGCGCCTTGACCAACCTCTTCTCGGCCATGGCCCCCGACTACCAGGCATCCTCGGATGTGGTGGTGTTCGTCAACGGGCCGGGGATGGGGATCACCGGCGGGCTGGGTTCGCTGGTGGGTGGGTTCCTGGCGGACCGGATGAACCGGCGGCTGAGCTATGCCCTGGCAGGCGGACTGACCGGGCTCTCCGCGCTGGTGATGGCGATGGGGCCAATGAACACCACCACCTATGCGTGGGGCACCCTGCTCTACAGCTTCGCCAACGGGATCGCGTTTGCGGCCTTCGCGGCGATGGTGCTGGAGATGGTCTCCTCCGGCGCCGCGGTGGCCACCAAGTACGCGCTGTTCGTGGCCGTCTCCAACCAGGCGATCAGTTACACCACCGCGCTGGACGGCTGGGGCTCCACCCTCGGGCCCGGCGGCGCCCGGGGAACGTTGCTGTTCGACTTCGGGATCACCATGGTCGGGATCGTGATCCTGGCGGGAATCGTCCTGGTGGTGCGGAGGATGAAGCCGGTGGAGCCGGCGCCGGTCGCGGCCTGACGCTCCCCGCCGGTTCCGCCGGCCCTGTTTCATTTCCGGAGCTCGACCGGGTTCCATCGCCTCGGTCACCCGGCGCGCCTTGCAGGTGGGCCGGGGAAGCAGCCTGGAGCGGGTGTGAAGGTCCGCGCGCAGGTGACGGAGCCGGCGCCCGCGTAGGCCAGCCGCCCACATCCTGCGGCGGGTCGCCCTTTGCTAGTCTGATGGGAAGAAGACAGCGGGGCGGACACATGCTGGCCAGCACCTTGGACGGGATCGGCTCATGAGCGGACACCTCTCGGCACAGCTGCTGGAGGGGTTGGCGGCCGACACCCTCCCGCCCAGGGAGGCCTCGGCGGCCCGGGAGCATCTGGCCCAGTGCTCCACCTGCAGCGCTGAAGTGTTCTCTCGGCTGGGACAGTCGGGTGGAGGCGAGGCCACCGGGGTGGTCAGCGGGCCCGCCCCGCTGCCCTTGGACGAGGACGATCCGACGACCCGGCTGCCGCGCGGGAGCAGCCTGGGCCGCTACGTCTTGCTGGATCCGCTGGGAGCGGGAGGGATGGGCGTGGTGTACGCCGCCTTCGATCCGGAGCTGGACCGGCGGGTGGCGATCAAGCTGCTTCAGAGCCGGCGTGCCGGCAGCGCCGCCGAGAGCTGGCTGTTGCGGGAGGCCCAGGCGATGGCCCGGCTCTCCCATCCCAACGTGATCGCCGTCCACGACGTGGGGGTCTGGAACGGGCGGGTGTTCGTCGCCATGGAGCTGGTGGACGGGCAGACCCTGCGGCAGGCGATGGAGGCCGGGCTTCGGGGCTGGCGGGAGACGGTGGAGCAGATGATCGCCGCGGGACGCGGGCTGGCCGCAGCCCACGCCGCGGGGATCGTCCACCGGGACTTCAAGCCGGAGAACATCCTCCTGGGAAAGGACGGCCGGGTCCGGGTGCTGGACTTCGGCCTGGCGCGCGCCGCCGGGGAGAGCGGCGCCCTCCAGCCCCCCTCGCTGGAGACGCCGGAGTCCGGCACCGCCACCTTGGGCACTTCCCCCACCACCCCCAGCCTGCTCACCGAGAACGGGTCCCGCCCGCTGATCTCCTCGGTGCTCACCCAGGCCGGGATGGTGATGGGCACGCTGCCGTACATGGCGCCCGAGCAGCTGCGGGGCCAGGGGCCGGATACCCGCTGCGATCAGTTCGCCTTCGCGGTCACCCTCCACGAGGCGCTGTACGGCCGGCGGCCGTTCGTCTCCGAGAAGGGCGGGCACCCCGATCGCTGGACCCTGCGCGAGCCTCCCCCTGGCAGCCTGGTGCCACCCTGGGTCCGCCGGGTGATCACCCGCGCCCTCTCCCTGGAGCCCGGCGCCCGCTACGGTTCGTTGGACGAGCTGCTGGCCGCGCTCTCGCTTGATCCGGGGCTGGCCCGCCGGCGGCGGTGGCAGCTGGCGGGAGCCGCGGCGCTGGTCCTCACCTCGCTGGCCGGCACCTGGGTGTTCGCCCGCCAGGATCGCGCGCAGTGCGGTGGGGCCCGGGACCAGGTGGCCGCGGTGTGGGACGCGGCCCGCGCGGAGCGGATCGCCCAGGCCTTCGCCTCCACCCAACGGCCCTTCGCCGCCTCCGCGGCCGCGTCGGTCCGGCGGTCCCTGGAGGCCTATGCCTCCGACTGGTCCCTTCAGCGCACCGAGGCCTGCGAGGCGACCCGCAGCCGCGGCGAGCAGAGCGAGGCGGTGATGGCGCTGAAGATGGCCTGTCTGGATCGGCGGCTGCAGGAGCTTGCCTCGCTGGCGGCGCTGTTCGAACAGGCCGATGGTCCGATGGTGTTGCGGGCCCCCCAGGCCGCCGCCGCCCTCTCACCGCTGGCCAGCTGCGCAGACGTCTCCTCTCTACTGGGGCGGGTCCAGCCGGCCGACCCCACGGTGGCCGCTTCCGCGCAGCGGCTGTCCAAGGCCCTGGCCGTCCCCGCCGCCCACCTGCGCGCCGGTTCCTTCGCGGCGGGGATCGCGCAGCTGACGCCGCTGGTGGAGGAGGCGCGGAGGCTGGGCTACCCGCCGCTGCTGGCGGAGGCGCTGGTGCTCAACGGCGAGCTGTTGCTGGAATCGGGCGAACTGAAGACCGCCGAGCGGATGCTGCTGGAGGCGGCCGCGTTGGCCCAGCAGGGCCGCGCCGACGAGCTGGGGGTCGCCGCCTGGGAGCGGCTGGCACAGACAGTGGGGGTTTTGGGAGGGCGGTTCGAGGCCGGCCGGGATGCGATCCGCTTCGCGGTGGCAACCCTGGAGCGGCTGGGCGGGCGGGACGATCTGCAGGCGGGGGTGCTGGCCACCCGGGCCCGGCTGGCGGCGGGGGATGGGAAGTACGCCGAGGCGCTGCTGGACGGGAAGGAGGCCGTCCGGCTGGAACAGACGCTCCACGGCGAAGAGCACCCCGCCACCGGGTCGGCGATCAACGCGGTGGCGGTGGCCCATTACCGGAGCGGAGAGCTGGCGGCGGCGGAGGCGCAGTTCCGGCGGGCGCTGGCGATCCGGGAGAAGACGATCGGCCCGCAGCACCCGGACACCTCCGCCTCGCTGCACGGGCTGGGCTCGGTGCTGCACTCGGGCGGTAGGTTCACCGAGGCCCGGGAGTTCTATCTGCGCGCGGTCACCATCCGCGAGGCCTCCCTGGGCGATAAGCACCCCGAGCTGGCCGCGACCTTGAACAACCTGGCGGCGCTGCACGCGATGCAGGGCCAGTTCGCCCAGGCCCAGCCGTACGCGGAGCGGGCGCTGGTCATCCTGGAGGCGGTGCACGGGAAGGAGAATCCCTACGTGGCCTTCGCGATCAACAACCTGGGGAACCTGCACACCGATCAGGGACGGACCAAGGAGGCGCTGGAGCTGCACCTGCGCGCGCTGGCGATCCGGGAGAAGACGTTGAGCCCGGAGCACTCCGACGTGGCGATGTCGCTCAACAACGTCGCCGACTGTCTGCGGTCGCTGGGGCGGCCGAAGGAGGCGCTGGAACGCAACCTCCGCTCGGTGGCGATCCGGGAGAAGGTGCTGTTGCCCGGGCACAAGGATCTGGGCACCAGCCTGGTCGGGCTGGGGATGACCTACCTGCGCCTGGGCCGCTACCCGGAGGCGGCGGTGGCGCTGGAGCGGGCGCTGAAGATCCGCCTGGAGGCCAAGGTCTCCGAGATGGAGGTGGCCGACGCGCGGTTCCAATTGGCCCAGGCGCTGTGGGGCTCGCACCGGGAGAAGGACCGGGTCCGGACGCTGGCGGAGGAGGCCCGCGTCACCTTCGAGGCCAAGAAGGATGTCCAGCGGACCCGCGAGCTGACCGAGTGGCTGGCCAGGCAGCGGTGGTGAGCAGGGCCCCGGGTCTTCTTGACTCCGCGGCCCTCCGCAGCGGGTCCAGGCAACTTTTCGCCGATCCGGATCTCTCGATGGCTCTTGGTTGTTTGGCGAAAAGTAGCCTGTCCCTCCCTAGATGTGGATCGGGTGGCCGAGGGTGACTTCGGCCGCCTCGTGCAGGATCTCCGAGAGCGTGGGGTGGGCGTGGATGGTGCGCCCCAGCTCCTCGGTGGTGATCTCCAGCCTCAGCGCCACGCAGGCCTCACCCAATAGCTCGGTGGCCTTGGGGCCCACCAGGTGGATGCCCAGGATCTCGTCGTACTTCTTGTCGGAGACGATCTTCACCATCCCGTCGTTCTCCTTGGAGATGGTGGCCTTGGTGATGGCGCTGAACGGGAAGATGCCGGTCTTCACGTCGTAGCCGCGCTCCTTGGCCTTCTTCTCGGTCAGGCCCACGGACGCGACCTCCGGGTAGCAGTAGGTGGCGGACGGGGTGAGGTCGTAGTTGATCGGCTTCACCTCCTTGCCGGCCATGTGCTCCACCGCCAGGATCCCCTCCGCCGACGCCATGTGGGCCAGCATCGGGGTGGGGGTGACGTCGCCAATGGCGTAGACGTTGGGCTCGGTGGTGCGCTGGAAGCCGTCGGTCTTGATGAAGCCGCGGTCGGTCTTGATCCCGGTCTTGTCCAGACCGATGTCTTCGGTCACCGGCGCCCGGCCCACCGCGGAGAGCAGCAGCTCCGCCTCCAGGGTCTTCTTGGTCCCGCCAATGTCCATGGTGACCTTCACCCCGTTGGCGGTGGTCTCCACGGTCTCCACCTTGGCGCCCAGCTCGAAGTCGATCTTCCGCTTCCGGTAGGCGCGCTCGATGTGCTTGGAGCACTCCTCGTCTTCAATCGGCAGCAGGTGCGGCAGGTACTCCACCAACGTGGTCTGGCTGCCGCAGTGGTTGAACACCGAGGCGAACTCCATCCCCACCGCGCCGGCGCCCAGGACGATGATGCTCTTGGGGATCCGGTCCAGCTCCAGGATGGAGTCGGAGTTGAGCACCTTGTGGTGATCCACCTTCACGTTCGGCAACGACTTGGGCACCGAGCCGGTGGCGATCAGGATGAACTTGGTGTCCAGCGCCTGCTTCTTGCCATCCTCTCCGCTGACCTCCACCCTCCCCTTCCCGGCGATCCGGCCATGGCCCTTGATCACGGTGACCTTGTTCTTCTTCATCAAGAAGTCGATCCCGTTGGCGCCCTTGGTCACCACGTCCGTCTTGTGCTTCTGGGCCTGGGCCCAGTTCAAGGTGGCGCCCTTGACGTCCACGCCAAAGTCGCCGGCGTGCTGCACGTGGGCGAACAGCTCCGCGGTGTACAACAACGACTTGGTGGGGATGCAGCCCCGGTGCAGACAGGTGCCGCCCAGGCGCTTGTCCTTCTCGATGATCGCCGTCTTGAGGCCCAGTTGCCCGGCCCGGATCGCCGCCACGTAGCCGCCAGGTCCAGAGCCGATGATCACCACGTCGTACGCGTCAGCCACGGTCGCTCCCCGCTGTGAAAAGTCGATGGGCAGATAGCGTCCGATCCGGGGGCAATCAAGGACATTGCGGACCAACGTCCACCGGGTGCTTATGCTGCCGACATGTTCGAGGAACGGCCCCGCCCCCGCCGGAAGCTCCCGAGCCGGACCCTGATCCTGATGATCGTGGCCCTGGTGGCCTTTGCCCGCATGTGGTGGGTGCTGGTGGAGACCCCCGCCCGCCAGGAGCGCCAGGCCGAAGAGCAGAAAGGTCCCACCGTCATCGACGTGGTGCCCCTGGCCCCCGACGCCGGGTGAGCCGGACCTGGATCAAGCCGTCCGGGTCCTCCTTGCCTGGGTATAGCTCCAGATGACATGAGGCCCCCCATGCCCACGGACGTGGTGATCATTGGCGGAGGAGTGATGGGCTGCAGCATCGCGCTGCGGCTGGCCCAGCAGGGCGCCTTGGTGACGGTGCTGGAGCGGTCCATTCCCGGCGCCGAGGCCTCCAGCGCCGCGGCCGGGATGCTGGCCACCCAGATGGAGGCCCACCAGGCGGGCCCTTTTTTGGACCTGTGCCTGGCCAGCCGGGCCCTCTATCCCGCCTTCGCCGAGGAGCTGCGCGAGCTGTCGGGGGTGGACATCGGCTACCGCCGGTCGGGGCTGTTCCACGCGCTGTTCGACGAGGTCTCGGTGGAGAAGGCCGAAAAGACGGTCGCCTGGCAGCAGAGCATCGGGCTCACCGCCCAGTTGCTGACCGGCGACCAGGCCCGCGCGCTGGAACCTGCGCTCTCTCCACGCGTCCTGGCGGCTGCCTTCTTTCCGGATGACCACCAGGTCGAGAGCCGGCTGCTGGTCCGGGCGCTGACCATGGCCGCCGCACGCGCCGGAGTGAAGTTCCGTTCCGGGCATGTGCGCTCGGTGGTGATGCAGGACGGACGGGCCCTGGGCGTGGATCTGGAGGGCGAGCGGATCGAGGCCTCCGCCACGGTGATCGCCGCCGGCTCGTGGTCCGGGCTGGTCCAGGGCAGTCAGCTTTCCCCCCAGGCGGTGCGCCCGGCCAAGGGGCAGATGCTGCAACTGCAGCTGCGGCTGCCTCCCTTCGAGCGGATCCTCTTCTCCGACCAGGGCTATCTGGTCCCCCGGGCGGATGGTCGGGTGATCGCCGGCAGCACCATGGAGCTGGTGGGCTTCGAAAAGCAGGTCACCGCCTTGGGCCTGTCCCGGATCCTGGCGATGGCGCTGCGGCTGTGCCCCGCCCTGGAGCACGCGGAGGTGGGCGAGTTCTGGGCCGGGCTGCGGCCGTACACCAAGGACCACCTGCCGATCCTGGGCCCGGGGCCCGCGGACGGGCTGTTCCTGGCCACCGGTCACTTCCGCAACGGCATCCTGCTCACCCCGATCACCGCTCGCCTGGTGGCCGACCTGGTGCTCGGCAAGACCCCTTCGCTTCCACTGGAACCCTTTGGTTACGGCCGGTTTGAGCACTCCTGAGCGCTCGGACGCTCCCCCGGCAGGAAATCTCCAGATTCACTGGATGGGGGTTCTTGTGCGAGAAGGGCCTGCTCTTCTACTCTGCAGGACAATCTGCGCCCCCCTGGCGGAGCCGGTAAACATTGCCCCTCGTCGAGACCAACACCTTCGATTCTCTCCCCACCGCGCCTCCACGCATCCTGATCGTGGACGACGACGAGTCGGTCCGAGACGTCATCTCCGTCCTCCTCAAGGAGGAGGGCTACAACTGCGTGGTGGCCAGCAGTGCGGAGATGGCGCTGGACCTGGCGCTGGCTGAAGAAACCCCGCTGGTGATCAGCGACATGAAGATGCCCGGCCGGGATGGGCTGTGGCTGCTCGAGAACTTCCGGCAGAAGCACCCGGACACCTCGGTGATCATGCTCACCGGGTACGGAGACACCGAGGCCGCGGTGGACTGTCTGCGCCGGGGCGCGGTGGACTACCTGCTCAAGCCACCCAAGCTGACCGACCTGATCCGCGCCATCGAGCGCGCGCTGGCCAAGCGGCGGATCGAAGTTGCCCGCAAGCGCTACCAGAAGAAGCTGGAGCGGAAGGTCCGGGACCGGACCACCGAGCTGCGCCAGGCACTGCGGGACATCGCCAGCACCTACCAGCAGACCCTGCTGGCCCTGGTCGCCGCCCTGGACGCCCGGGAGCACGAGACCTCCGACCACTCGCTGCGGGTGGTCCGCTACACCTCGGCCATCGCCGACCGGATGACCATCACCGGCAGCGAGCTGGAGGAGATTGGCCGCGGCGCGCTGTTGCACGACATTGGCAAGATCGGCGTGCCGGACGCGGTGCTGCTCAAGCCGGGCAAGCTGACCCCGGAGGAGTGGACCGAGATGCGGCGCCACCCCCAGATCGGCTTCGACATGATCCGGGCCATCCCGTTCCTGGACACCCCTGCCTCGATCGTCCTCTCCCACCAGGAGCGGTTCGACGGCGGCGGCTACCCGCGCAAGCTGGGCAAGCACGAGATCCACGTCGGGGCCCGGATCTTCGCCGTCGCCGACACCCTGGACGCGATGACCTCCGACCGGCCGTACCGCAAGGGCACGACGTTCGCCAACGCGGTGGCCGAGATCCAGCGCTGCGGCGGGACCCAGTTCGATCCAGAGGTGGTCCGCGCCTTCTCCGACATCGGCGAGCAGGGCCTGCTGAAGATCAAGCAGGAGATGATGGCGGAGAAGCTGCTGAGCCAGCAGCAGATCGACGCCAAGGTCGCCGAGGCCGAGGCCGCGCAGCACGCCGCCGGCGAGCGCCTGGACGCCGCGGTGGACCACGCCAACGGCGCGGGCGAAGCCCACCGCCGCAGCAACGTGATCCGTCCGCCGGAGTTGGAGGCTCGCAGCGAGCCTGTCCACCTCAAGGCGCTGGCGGAAGAGAAGTAGTCCGGCGGTCGGCCGCGGCGCACCAAGCCGCGGCCTCCCGAATCGGCGCGGCCCCTCTAGCTGGGCCGGTAGATCTCCGCCCCGCCCTGGCGGAACTCCTCCGCCTTCTGCGCCATCCCCTTCTCCGCCTCGGCGGTGGTCCCGGCGGCGGCGGCCGCGTCGTCGCGGATGTCCTGGCTGATGTTCATGGAGCAGAACTGGGGACCGCACATCGAACAGAAGTGCGCCACCTTGGCGCCGTCCGCGGGCAGGGTGGCGTCGTGGTACTCGCGGGCGCGCTCCGGATCCAGGCCCAGGTTGAACTGGTCCTCCCAGCGGAACTCGAAGCGGGCCTTGGACAGCGCGTTGTCCCGCTGCTGGGCACCGGGGTGTCCCTTCGCCAGGTCCGCGGCGTGGGCGGCGATCTTGTAGGTGATCACCCCCTCGCGGACGTCGTTCTTGTCCGGAAGTCCCAGGTGCTCCTTGGGGGTGACGTAGCAGAGCATCGCGCAGCCGAACCAACCGATCATCGCCGCGCCGATCCCGCTGGTGATGTGGTCGTAGCCAGGCGCGATGTCGGTGGTCAGCGGCCCCAGGGTGTAGAACGGCGCCTCGCCGCACACCGAGAGCTGCTTGGTCATGTTCTCCTGGATCAGGTGCATCGGGACGTGGCCCGGGCCTTCGATCATGGTCTGCACATCGTGCTTCCAGGCGATCTTCGTCAGCTCGCCCAGGGTCTCCAGCTCACCGAACTGGGCCGCGTCGTTGGCGTCGGCGATTGATCCCGGACGCAGGCCGTCGCCGAGGCTGAAGCTGACGTCGTACGCCTTCATGATCTCGCAGATCTCCTCGAAGTGCGTGTAGAGGAAGTTCTCCTGGTGGTGGGCCAGGCACCACTTGGCCAGGATCGATCCCCCGCGGGAGACGATCCCGGTGACCCGCTTGGCGGTCAGCGGCACGTAGCGCAGCAGCACCCCGGCGTGGATGGTGAAGTAGTCCACCCCCTGCTCCGCCTGTTCAATCAGGGTGTCCCGGTAGAGGTCCCAGGTCAGCTCCTCCGCCTTGCCGCCCACCTTCTCCAGCGCCTGGTAGATGGGCACGGTGCCGATCGGCACCGGGGCGTTGCGCAGGATCCACTCCCGGGTCTCGTGGATGTGCTTGCCGGTGGAGAGATCCATCACCGTGTCCGCGCCCCAGCGGGTGGACCACACCAGCTTCTCTACCTCCTCTTCGATCGAGGAGCTGACCGCGGAGTTGCCGATGTTGGCGTTGATCTTCACCAGGAAGTTGCGGCCGATGATCATCGGCTCCAGCTCCGGGTGGTTCACGTTGGCGGGGATGATCGCCCGCCCGCGGGCCACCTCGTCGCGCACGAACTCCGGGGTGATCTGCTTGGGGATCGCCGCCCCGAACGAGTGGCCCGGGTGCTGGTGGGCCAGCGAGTCGACCTGCCGCTGGGTCTCCCGGATGGCGATGAACTCCATCTCCGGGGTGATGATCCCCTTCCGGGCGTAGTGCATCTGGGTGACGTTGGCCCCCGGCCTGGCCACCAGCGGCTGGCGCCGGCGGTGGGCAAAGCGCAGCCCGTCCAGCCGCGCGTCCGCCTCCCGGAGCCGGCCGTACTCGCTGCTGATCCCGGTCAGCTCCAGCACGTCCCCGCGGGCGCGGATCCACTCCTCGCGGATCGGCGCCAGCCCCTGCTGCAGATCAATGGTGGCGTCCGGATCGGTGTACGGACCGCTGGGGTCGTAGACCGCGATCTCCGGGTTGGGCAGCAGCTGGGCCCCGGCGCCCTTCCCGGAGCGGGTGGGGGTCTGGGAGATCTCCCGCATCGGCACCCGCACCGAGGGGTGCAGGGTGCCCTGCACGTAGACCTTGCGCGATCCGGGCAGCGGGCCCCGGGAGATCCCGGCCAGCGTCTTGGAGTCCACGTGCAGCCGATTCGATCCGCTCATCTCGTCCTCTTTCTCGCCCACCCGGACGAGAAGTGACGAGACCGCGAACTGCCGGCTCGCCGCTTCCCTCCGCCGGAATGACCCGGTTCAGGTTCAAAGGGTCTGGCCGGACAGCGGCCGTCTCAGCCCCTGGATCGGGGCTCCCCTAGCGACAGCCGACTCATAGGCCGCACCGGACACCGTCCGCAAGCGCCCTACCCGCACAGCCCGCCGCTTGCCTTTCACTGAACCTCCGTTCAGATTGGCCAGATGCAGAGGGAGGACCTCCTGGTGCTGGTCACCGCCCTGGGCCGGGAGTTTTCCAAGCGGGGAATGCGGGATCACCGGGCCCGCCTGCGGGTCTATTACTTCGCGCTCAAGCACGGGCTGACCTCCGGCCAGCATGCGCTGGACGTGCAGTGGTCGGAGCGGTTCGTGATCGACTGGATGAAGACCCTGCGGGTGCCGCCGTTCGAGCAGGCGCTGCAGATCAGGGCCCGCGGGGCGCCCTGCGGGCAGTGCAGACAGTCCGGTCAGCAGCCGTGGATCTACACCGACGGCGTCTTCCCCGGAGGGGTGCGGATGCGCTGTCAGACCTGCGGGGACCTGTGGCTGGAGGCGGAGGGCTGAGCCGGGAACCGCTCAGCTCTCCTCGACCCGGAAGCCCCATGCTGACAGGTCCCCGCTGGGCTCGGGCGAGAGGTTGACGGTGACCGTCAGCCCCGGGCGCTGCAGCCGAAAGGTGCGCCCGGTGGCCTTCACCTCTGGCCATCCGGCGCTGATCGCCGGCAGGTGCTTGCGCCGAAGTGCCAGCAGGCTGCGGTAGATCTCGCGCAGCGCCCCGTGGCGCCCGTCGCGGCGGTGGGTCAGCTTGCTGGATTGGAAGGTCTCCTCCGCCTGGGGATCGGGGACCTCCCCGGCGGCGATGAACTCCGCCTTGCGGCCCTCGGAGACGGCGCGGGCCAGCTGGGGATCCCCGTGGCTGGTGAAGTACAAGAACGGCTTCGTCTCCCCGTACTCCTCGCCCATGAACAGCATCGGCAGCCCGGAGCCCAGGGTGGTCAGCGCCGCCACCGCCGGCAGGGCCTCCCACGGCAACAGCTGGGTGATCCGCTCGCCGCCGGGGCGGTTGCCCACCTGGTCGTGGTTCTGGGCGCAGACGGTGAAGCGCGCCGGCGCCAGTCCGGCGGTGGGCGTCCCGTACGGCCTCTTGCGGAACACCGACTGCTCTCCTTGGAGCACGAAGCCCTGCGACAGTGCGCGGGTCACCTGCTCCGGTCCGCCGTAGTCGGCGTAGAAGGACGCCCGCTCTCCGGTGAGCAGCGAGTGCAGGGCGTGATGGAGATCGTCCGCCCACACCGTGGAGACGCCCCAGCCTCCGGGCGGCGGCTCCACCAACTTGCGGTCGTTCAGATCGCTCTCGGCGATCACGTGGACCACGCGGCCCGCCTTCTCCCCCTCCTCCCGGACCGCCGCGGTCAGCTCCGTCACCAGGTGGGTGGGGCCCTCGTCCACGATGGCGTGCACCGCGTCCAGCCGCAGCGCGTCGAGGTGGAAGTCGCGCACCCACTGCACCGCGGCCTCCACCATGAACGCCCGCACCGGGCCGGCGTCCGGGCCATCGACGTTCAGCCCGTCTCCCCAGGGGGTCTTGTGCCGGGAGGTGAAGTACGGACCGAAGTCCCGCAGGTAGTTCCCCTCCGGACCCAGGTGGTTGTAGACCACGTCCAGGCACACCGAGAGCCCCAGCCGGTGGGCGCCGTCCACGAAGCGCTGCAGCGCTTCGGGGCCCCCGTACGAGTGCTGCACCCCAAACGGCGCCACCCCGTCGTAACCCCAGTTGCGCTCGCCGGGAAACGGCTGCACCGGCAAGAGTTCCACGCAGGTGATCCCCAGCTCCACCAGGTCCGGCAGCCGCGATAAGGCGGCGTCCAGGGTCCCGGCCCCGGTGAAGGTCCCCAGGTGCAGCTCGTAGATCACCAGCTGCGCCAGGGTGTGTCCCCGCCAGGCGGAGTCCTTCCAGGAGTGCTGACGCGGATCGAAGAGGGTGGACTCCCCATGCACCGTCCCCTGCTGCCAGCGGGTGGCCGGATCCGGCCGGACCCGCCCGTCCTCGAACACGTAGGAGTAGGGGTCGCCATGGCGCGCCCCCTCCACGACCCGCTCGAAGAGGCCGTCCTCGCGCCGGGTCAGCCCCAGCAACTGGCCCTTCCAGCGCAGGTGCAGGGCCTGGGCGGTGGGGGCGAAGACACGGAAGCGGACGCCCCCGTCGATGAACTCAGTTCCATGGAGGCCGCGCTGGGACATGGCGGCAACGGTATGGAGAGGTGCGGCGGAGGGCATCAACTTTTGGCGCCGGCCCCAGCAGCGGTCGGACAGCCAACACGCGCCGGCCTCAGCCCCCGGTGGCTCCGGCCAGTCCCGGGGTGAGGCTGAAGGTCACCATCACCTCCACCTCGCTGCTCAGCGCCAGCTCGGTGAAGGTCCAGGCCCGGACCCGGTCCCGCACGCAGTTGGCGACTTCGGCGGGGAGCTGTCCGGCGTGGGAGAGGCCCCCGAGACCAGGCCGCTTTGCCGTGCCTCGAAGCTGACGGAGATCGGGAGATCGAACTGCAGATAGAGGGTGGGGCTGATCTTCACCAGGAACCCCGGGCCCAGATCCAACGCCGGCGCCACGCCCCGGTCGGTGAACAGAAAGCCCATGTGGGCAAAGGCGTGGAGGTCGAAGTGGAGCAGGAAGGCGTTGAAGGCCATCACCTTCCCGTAGGCCATCGCGTTGCGATAGCCGGCCGACAGCCGCGCCACCGGACGGTGCGAATCGGGGATCAGGCCGGTGGCGTTGAAGACCTCCGCCGCCCCCGGCGCCAGGAAGGCCACGAGCACGTCCAGCTTGGCCTCCAGCCCGTGCCCCTCGTTGAGGAAGTAGGAGCCGGTGCCGGAGATCGCCGGGGAGAGGTAGTAGTCGCCGCGGAACAGATAGGAGAAGCCACCAGTGGCAAAAAAGCGGCCCTCCTTGACCAGGATCCGGTTCTCCACCCGGACCGGAGTCCCGGAGATCCCGGGCAGTGATTCGGAGGGAGCGGCCGCGACCGGCTGGGGGGCGCCAACGCTGGGGCCAGAGCGCCCCACCGCGGAAGGGACGGTCTGCCC
>JALYOC010000145.1 GCA_030857095.1 Myxococcota bacterium
GCCCAGCGCGCCGCCGCGGCCTTCCAGCGGGCCGCCGAGCTGTGTGAGGACGACGTCGCCACCTGCCGCGCGATCGGCGAGCGCGGGCTGGAGCTGATCCGCTCGCTCGGCGTCAGCGGGCGGCCGGTCCAGGTGCTCACCCACTGCAACGCCGGCTGGCTGGCCACGGTCGACTGGGGGACCGCGCTGGCGCCGGTGTACGCCGCGCACCGGGCCGGGATCGACGTCCACGTCTGGGTCGACGAGACCCGGCCGCGCAGCCAGGGCCTGCTCACCGCCTGGGAGCTGGCCGAGGAGGGCGTGCCGCACACCCTGATCGCCGACAACGAGGGCGGGCACCTGATGCAGCGCGGGAAGGTGGACCTCTGCCTGGTCGGGACCGACCGCACCACCGCGCGCGGGGACGTCTGCAACAAGATCGGGACCTATCTGAAGGCGCTCGCCGCCCACGACAACGGGGTGCCGTTCTGCGTGGCCGCGCCCTACTCCAGCATCGACTGGGCGCTCGAGGACGGGCTGAAGGAGATCCCGATCGAGGAGCGCGACAGCAACGAGCTGCTGCGGGTCAGCGGTCGCGGCCCCGGAGGCAAGCTCGCCTCGGTGGAGATCGGCCCGCCCGGCACCAAGGTCCGCAACGACGCCTTCGACGTCACCCCGGCGCGGCTGGTGAGCTGGATCCTCACCGAGCGCGGCCGCTGCGAGGCCTCGCGCGAGGGGCTGCTCGGGCTGTACCCGGAGCGGGCGGCGTGATCGGGTTACAGCGCCAGGAGCTGATCGATGCGGCGCGCGCGATGGCGGCCGCCGGGCTGTCGGTGGGCACCTCCGGGAACGTCTCGCTGCGGACCGAGGAGGGCTTGCTGATCACTCCGACCGGGTTGCCGTACGAGTCGCTCCGGCCGTCCGACCTCGTCGAGGTGGACTGGGACGGGCGGCCGCATGGGCACCGCGCTCCCTCGAGCGAGTGGCGGATGCACCTGGACCTGTTCGCCGCCCGCGAGGATGCGCGCGTGATCGTCCACTGCCACCCGCCGCACGGGACTACGCTGGCCAGCCTGCGCCGGGAGATCCCCGCGTTCCACTACATGGTGGCCGTGGCCGGCGGCAGCTCGATCCGCTGCGCGCCCTACGCGACGTTCGGGACCCCGGAGCTGGCCGCCACCGCGGTCGAGGCGCTGAGGGATCGCAGGGCGTGCCTGCTGGCGAACCACGGGATGCTCGCGCTGGGCGCGTCGCTCGAGGCGGCGCTCAAGCTGTCGATCGAGGTCGAGAACCTGGCCGGGCAGTACTGGCGGGCGCTTTGCGTCGGCGAGCCGGCGATCCTGGACGAGGCGGAGATGCAGCGGGTGCTGGAGAAGTTCCGGACCTACGGGCAGCAGCAGCCGGCGCGGGTGCGGCGCGCGCCCTGAGGCCGGAATTCCGTACCGCACCACAGCTTTCATCCGGGGCACCGCCTCACCCCACCCGGTCCGCCTCGGTGCTGGGCTCCAGCGGCGCGGACCGGGCGCGCTTGAAGCCCTCGCGGTGGAGCAGCGGGCTCACGGTGCTGAAGGCGTGGGGCGGCTCATACGGCGAGGGGTGGCATGTTCGGAATCGTCTCCCCTGACGCGGTCGGGGCGCCTTCTCTTCGGTGAGCGACGCGCTACGGCACCGCGGGGTGCGGCACCGTGTCGGCCTTCGAGACGGGTCCTTCGGCCTCCAGCGCCGTCGGCAGCTCGGTGACGACGCCCGGCGCCACCTTCAGCGGCCGCGTGCGGCTGGGTTTGAGGCCCTGCTCGAAGAGGAAGGGGCTCTTCGTCTCGAAGACCTCGGCGCCCTTCTCGGGCGACGGCACCGCCTGCCGGTGATTCGTCCCCCAGAAGTTGGTGCCCTTGAGCAGGTCGGTGGGGTGCTTGAGCAGGTGCAGCGGCATCAGCTTCTTGCGCACCTTCATCACCCGCGGCATCAACTGCACGCGCCACCACGCCGCCTGCGAGTAGTTGAGCCACGCCAGCGCTGGCCCGCGCAGGCCCTTGGGCGCCACGCCGCCCAGCGTGCCTGCGCTCATCGCCTTCTTCAGCCGCCGCGTCGCCCGGCGCGTGGAATAGAACTGGTGGGTAATCCAGCGGATGCCGCCCGCCAGCTCCTCGGCCGTCATGCCCTTGGGCTTGAAGACCACCTCGTCCTTGCCCGAGTAGCGATCGTAGTCGTAGGTGAGGATGCGGCCCTCGCGCTCGTAGCGCTTGAAGGTCGCCGTGCCGGGGAAGGGAATCTCAGAGGTGAAGCTGCAGTGCCCCAGGTCCGTGGAGTCGATGAATTCGATGGTCTCGGCGAACGCGGCCGGCGTGTCCCAGTCGAAGCCGAACATCCAGTTGCCCGAGGCGATGATGCCCGCGGCGTTGATGTTCGAGATGAGCTGCTTGTAGTCGGTGGCGATGGTGCGCTTGCCGGTGCCCTTCAAGCTCGCCTGGTTCACCGACTCGTAGCCCGACGACATCAGCGTGCAGCCGGCCTCACGGGCCAGCTTCAGGTCGTCCATGCTCTCGCCGAAGGACGCCCGGGCCTGGATGCCGAAGGGGAACTTGAGCTTCTTCAGTTCTTTGAAGAGCTCGCGCGCGAAGTCGAGATCGGCGCACAGGTTGTCGTCGACGAAGTAGCCTGCGTTGATGAACGACGGGCGCCGCCGCACCTGTTCGAGGATGTGCGAGATGGGGTAGGTGCGGAACCCCCGCGTCATGCGCTTGGAGAAGCAGAAGGTGCACGACTCGGGGCAGCCCCGGCTGGCGATGAGCGGGTAGAAGAAGCTGCCGTAGCGCTCGATCTTCATCAGGTCGACGCGCGGCTGCGGCAGCGTGCCCAGGTCCGGCGCCGGGTCGTGGTACACGCCGCCGATCTTCGACGGGTTGGTCAGCAGCTCGTCGCACAGCCGCATCCATGAGGTTTCGCCTTCGCCGCAGATGACCGCGTCGCAGTGCTGCAGCGCCTCGTCGGGCATCGCGGTGGAGTGGTGGCCTCCGATCACCACCTTGACGCCCATCTCGCGGAAGCGGTCCGCGATGGTGTAGGCCCTATTGATGGCCGGCGTCGAGGCGGACAGCCCCACCAGGTCCACCGGCTCGTCCCAGACGATGCGCTCGCGCAGGGCGTCGACGATGGCGACGTCGATCTGCGGAGGCGTCACCGCCGCCAGCGACGCGAGGCTCAAGGTGGGGACCTCGAGGTCCCACGGAATGGTGATCAGCTTGATGCGCTTGTTGGCCATGACGCCCCCGAGAGGATGGGAAAAGGGGGTATCTGCCATGAGTCAGCCCGGCGTTCCCTTGGCGCAGGTCAAGCCGGGACAAAAGATCAAGGACGAACAAACGGGCTTTGCGTGGGTGGTGAGTGACGGCCAGGTGAAGGCGCGGCGGGCCGGTGTGCGCAGGTGCTTCCCGAGGAGGGGTTGGGTGGAGGGTCGACGGAGGACGCGGAGGAGCGAGTAGGCAGAGGGGTGCGCTGGCTCGTCTGAGCGGACTTGAAATGCGAGCGCGCCGACCTGGGGCTGCGCGAGGCCCAACCGCCGTGCCGTCTTGCGCTGGAAGTTGAAGAGCGCCCGCATCAAGACGCCCAGGACTTCGGAGAGGAGCGCTGAGTCCCGGGCGAGGAGGTAGCTTTCGCTGAAGCGGAAGCGAGAGGGTCCACTGCCTGTAGGCGGTGCGGGGCAGGACTCGCTCGACGAGGTGAATCGCGGTGTCGTGGGCCCGCCGGGCGTTGCATGAGGGACAAACACCCCGGCCCTTGCACGAGTAGGCAACCAGGACCTCCTCGCTGCACCCAGCGCAGGCGAGCCGGGGGAAGCCGTGGGCGAGGACGCCGCACTCGAGGTAGCGCTGGAAGTCGCGCGCGACGAAGCCAGGCAGGCCTCCAAGCTCAGCGCAATCGACGAGCTTGGCAGCGGCCGACATAGGCGGGTCCCTCTCGTCGGTCCCTCTCCATCGCAGCAGAGGACGCTTTCCTCCCGGGGACCCGGCCCGCTAGCTTGGTCGGCAATGCGAATCCTTCACACCATGCTGCGGGTCGGTGACCTCGAGAAGTCGCTGGACTTCTACACCCGGGTCATCGGGATGAAGCTGCTGCGGCGCAAGGACTACCCCGACGGGCGGTTCACCCTGGCCTTCATCGGCTTTGGTCCGGAGGAGACCCACCCGGCGATCGAGCTGACCCACAACTGGGACACCTCGAAGTACGAGCTGGGGACCGGCTACGGGCACATCGCCCTGGGGGTGGCGGACATCCGCGCCACCTGCGAGGCGATCCGCGGCGCCGGCGGCAAGGTGGTTCGCGAGCCGGGGCCGATGAAGCACGGGACCACGGTGATCGCCTTCGTGGAGGATCCGGACGGCTACCGGGTGGAGTTGATCGAACAGCGGGGGGGCTAGCGCGGTGGCCACCTCGCAGTGGGCCTATCTGTTGTTGCTGGTGCTGATCTCGGCGGAGCGGCTCTTCGAGCTGTGGCTGTCCCGACGCAACGCCCGGCGCGCCCTTCTGTGCGGCGGCCGGGAGGTAGGGCAGGGCCACTTCCGGGTGATGACCCTGATGCACGTAGGCTTCCTGGTGGCCTGCGCGGCGGAGGTGGTGCTGCTGGACCGTCCCTTCCGCTGGAGCCTGGGGGCCCCGATGCTGGCGCTGGCGGCGCTGTCCCAGGCCCTGCGCTACTGGGCGATCACCACCCTGGGGGATCGCTGGAACACCCGGATCATCTTCGTGCCGGACGCGCCGCCGGTGACCAGCGGGCCGTACCGCTTCCTCCGCCATCCCAACTACCTGGCGGTGGTGGTGGAGCTGGCGGCCCTCCCATTGATTCACGGCGCCTACCTCACCGCGGTGGTCTTCAGCCTGCTCAACGCGGCGGTCCTCTTCGTCCGGATCCGCGCCGAAGAGCAGGCGCTGGGTTCGCTCTACCAAAACGCGTTCGCTACCCGATCACGGCTGCTCCCCGGGAGACGGGGATGAGCGATCCCCTGGAGGCCCGCTTCGTCCGGGTGGCCGGGGTCTGCGCCCTGCTCGCCGGCGCCTCTTCAATCGCCACCCTGCTGCTCACCGCCATGCTGGCCGGCTTCGATCCCGCCCACAGCCCCTACCTCTCGGTGTCGGTGGCCGCTGGCACCGAGGGCGGCGGGGCGCTGTTGCGGTGGAGCCTGGTGGTGGACGCGCTGGGCTACTACCTGATGCTGGTGCCCCTGGCGCTGGTGCTGCACACCCGGCTGGCGCGGGTGTCGCCCTCCTTCGCCCAGCTGCTCACCATGGCGGGCGTGGGTTCCCTGCTGCTAGGCGCGGCGGGCGCGGTGGTGCTGGCAGGCGCCTGGCCTCCGCTGGTGGACACCTACCGGGCGGGCAATCCGGTCGCGAAGGCGCTGGCCGAGCATTCCTACCTGAACTTGTCGCACGCCGTGTATCGCGGGGTTTGGAACCTGCTGGTCAGCAGCCTGCACGGCGTCTGGGTGCTGGGGGTGGGCTTTCTACTGGGGAAGGCACATCCGCGGCTGGCCCGGTTCAGCCTGGTGCTGGGGGCGGCCACGTTGGTGGACGCGCTGGCGGCGATCTTCTTTCCCGGCCCCATCCACGACACGGTGCTGTTCGGTTACCTGCTGCTGACCCCGCTGTGGTGTCTGGGGTGGGGGCTGCGGCTGGTGCGCGAAAACAGAGTGACCTGAGCAATTCTTGCTCGGCCCGCTATTTATTGCAGGAATTGTCGCAGCGGCGGTGATTTGGATGCGACAGCCGCGCTAGAAGCCGTGGGATGACTCCACGGTTCTTCGCGCTGCTGTGCCTCCTGGGACTCTCGTCGTCCGGCTGCGGCCCCGGGGATCCCCTCCCCGATGGCGGCCAGCCGCCGGTGGACGGCGGGCAGGAAGATGGCGGTCCAGAGGCCAATCGTCCCCCGGTGGCATCTTTCACCGCCGCGGACAGCGTGACCGCCGGCTCGCCGCTGGTGGTGGATGCCGCCGCCTCCCATGATCCGGACGGAGATCCCCTCCGCTTCAGCTGGAGGTTCGGCGACGGCGGACGCGGAGGCACTTCCGCGCTGGCCCACCTGTTCACCACCGCCGGTAGCTACCAGGTGGAGCTGACTGTCACCGACCCGGCGGGGCTGACTGCTTCCAGCACCCAGACGGTGACGGTGACCGCCGGCCCAGCCGCCACCGCGCAGGTCCCGGCGCAGGTGCGGGTGCTGGGGCCCGGGGAGACGCCGCTGCCGGACGTGACCGTGAGCGTGGTGGGGACGGACACCACCGCCACCACCGACGCGGAGGGCAACGCCACCCTGCAGGTGGGGACGGGCATCCCGCAGACCCTGCGGGCGGAGAAGCCCGGCTATCTGCGGCAGACCTACCTCGCGCAGCTGGCCGGCACCGCCACATTTGGCCACTTCCTGCTGGCGCTGCGTCCGGCGCCGGAGCCGCTCACCCTTCCCGACGCGGCAGCGGGCGGGACCCTGGAGGCCGGGAGCGGTGCGCGGCTGATCCTGCCTCCCTCCGCGCTGGTGGACGACACCGGCGCGCGGGTGAGCGGCGCGGTGGAGGTCCGGATCGCCCCGGTGGACGTGGTCACCGACGCGCGCGCCTTCCCCGGCTCGTGGAGCGGGATGGGCGCCGACGGGGTGGTGGCCCCGATCGTCAGCTTCGGCGCCACCGACTTCGTGTTCACCCAGGGAGGCAAGCGGCTGGACCTGGCGCCGGACCGCACCGCCACAGTGGAGCTGCCGGTGTTCCCCAAGCTGGGCAAGGACGGCCAGCCGCTGACCGCTGGGACCTCGATCCCCCTGTGGTCGCTGGATGAGACCAGCGGGGTGTGGGTGCGGGAGGGGCAGGGGACCCTGGTCGCCGCCGCCGGCTCACCCTCCGGGTTCGTGCAGCGGGCCGAGGTCGGCCACTTCTCCTGGTGGAACTGCGACGACTTCACCGACACCCACCAGGTGAACGTCGACTGCTGTCTGGACGAAAACGGGGACGGGGCCTGCGACTCGCAGGTGGCCTGCTTCGTGGCCGGCCAGACCTGTGCCACGCCGGATTGCAACGACGGGCCGGAGGACCCCGCGCCTCCCCAGTCCGGGGCCAGCACCTCGGTGGGCGCCTCCGCGCCAATGCCGCTGCGGATGCCCACCGGGTTCTCGGTGCGGCTGCACGCCACCGGACCCCAGGGCCTCTCTTCGGGCGCCGCGGTGGTGGCCTCCCAGTCCGCCGGGATCGTCAGCGCGCTGACGGTGGTCCTCACCCCCACCGAGGCCCCCGACCCCAGCCAGCTGATCACCCTCCCGTTCGATCAGACCTATCCCGCAGGTCCGCTCAACGAGCCGGTCCGCTTCCAGTTCGACGCCACCGCCGGCCAGAAGCTGTGGGCCTCCGTGGAGCGCTCCTCCGGGTCGCCGCTCACCGGCACCCTGCGTCTGTTGGGCCCCGGTGACGCTCCGCTGCAGTCCGCGTCCTTCCACTTCGCCTCCGGCACCTTCGTCCACGAGGTGTCCAGCGCCGGTCGCTACACCCTGGAGCTGACCCCCGAGGGCCCGGCGGCGGGGGGCGGGTACCGGCTGCAGGCGAAGGAGGTGGGCACCGCGATGACCGTGGTCGCCGTCTCCCCCACCCCCGGCGAGGTGCTGGCCACCCCTCCGGCAACGGTCGTGGTCACGCTCTCCGCGCCGGTGAAGGCCAACACCGCCACCACCACCACCGTGAAGCTGTTCGGTCCGGGGGGCGAGGTGACCCGGGCGATCTCCGGTGGGCTGGTGGTCAGCGGCAACACCCTGACCTTCACTCCCAAGGATCCGCTGGGCAACGGCGTGCCCTACCGGCTGCGCCTGACCACCGGCCTGTTGGACACCTCCAACCGCCCGTTGGTGGGGACCTACGAGTCCAGCTTCCGCACCCAGGACGTGGTGGGGGGCAGCGCGCAGCTGGTCCCCAGCACCGGCTCGCGGACGATGGCCATGGCCCGCGATGGCAGCGCGCTGGTGATCCACGCCAACGGTCTGAACCTCACTTTCAGTCGGTATCTGCCCGGCGAGGGCTGGAGCATGCCGGAGCGGCTGGCGCCGGGGCTGACCGATCAGGCCTTCTTCCCGATGGTCACCTTCGCCGTGGGCGGACAGGCCCTGGCCACCTGGCTGGGGTCTCCCAACGGCAACGCGCCCTACACCTACTATTCGGCGCTGTTTGACCCCGCCTCCGGATGGGGGCCTCCGGTGGTGATCCCGATCGATCCGGTGGACCTGATCGACGTCCCCAGCCGGACCATCGCCCTGGACGGGCAGGGGCGGGCGCTGGCGGCCTGGAAGCAATACAACAACGGGGCCCATGGTTGGTACAGCCGCTACCTGCCCGGCAGTGGCTGGGGTACGGCGGCCCGCTTCGACAGCAACATCTTCTACAGCGATCCGGGCCTGGTGGTGCTCAACGAGGCGGGCGAAGGGGGGATGGTCTTCAAGAGCAACTACAACCAGTTCTTGATGCGCTTCGATCCGGTGAGCGGCACCCTGGGCGCCCCGGTGGATCAGGGCAACTGGCAGGGCAACGGCCGGGGGCTGGCGGTGGACGACGCCGGGAACCTGTTCACCTTGCGGAACGACTTCGTGAAGTTCCACCCGCTGGAGGGGGTGGCGGTGGAGAGCCAGGTCACCGGGGCCGCCACCACCAACTGTCCGCCCAAGCTGGCGGTCAGCCCGGGAGGCAAGGCGGTGCTGGCCTATTGCCTGGCGGGGCCCACTCCCCACGCGGAGACCTGGATCGGGGGCAGCTTCCCCACCTGGGCGGCGCCCCAGCAACTGAACACCGCCGCCGGGCTGACCCGGCTCCAGGTCACCACCACCGGCGAGGATCCGCTGGTGCTCTACGGGATGCCGAACAGCGCCGTGCTTCCCGCCTTCCGGCGCAACGTGGCCGGGGTGTGGGACCCGGCGGACACCTCCGCGCCCGGCCAGCCGGAGGTCAGCGAGACCGACAACCTGGCGGGCAGTCTGCAGGGGACTGCGCTCTGGCTGGGACCCCTCGGAAAGATTACCCGGCTGCAGTAGCGGCTCAGCCCTCGCGGCGCCCGAAGACCTGGGCGCCGCTCCACCACACGGTCAGCGCGTAGCGGGGGGCGAAGTTGGGGAGGACCTCGTGCTCCACGCGCTCGCTGAGGAACACCACCAGGGTGTTCAACTCTGGCGGAACGTCCAGGGCTGCTCGTCCCTCCAGGTGCAGACGCAGCGCGCCCCCGTGCTCCGGCTGCCAGTCCGGGTTGAGGTAGTAGAGGGCGGTCACCCTGCGTCCCTGTGAGCCCCGAAAGCTGTCCTTGTGCCGCTGGTAGAGGGTCCCGTCAGGACCAAAGCGCGCCAGCTGGAGCTCGGTGCGCTGCAACCCCAGCTGCGCCTCGCGGTTCAGCCACAGCCGCAGCTGTTCCAGGGCGGTGAGGACCGGGAGCAGGCCTTCCGGCGACTGGGCGGGATCGATCCACACCCGCTCGTCGTTGCGGACGGTCCGCTCCAGGTGCCGATCTCCTCCCCGGCCGATGCCCGCCGGCGAGAAGCCCGCCAGGCCCTGCACCGCCGACCGGGCGGCGTCGGCCACCCGCGCGGACAACCAGTCGGTGCGCAGGAAGAAGCCGTCGCTGGCCAGACGATCCAGCTCGTCGGGTGCCGCCGATGGGTCTTTGACCTCCGTCATCCGGGGAGAACGATAGCGGGCAAGGGCCAGTGGCGGACAGCGGACCGCGCCGCACCCATCCCTTGATGGGCCAACCGACTCCCGGGGCCGGGCAGCGTGTTAAGCCGTCGGCCCATGACCGCTCCGCTGCGACTGCTGACCCTGGCCCCCAGCCACTACAGCGAGAAGGCGCGTTGGGCGCTGGACCTGACCGGCCTTCCCTACCGGGAGCGCTGCATGGCGCCGGGGCTGCACTACCGGGCGCTCAAGGCGGTGGGGTCGCGCTCGGTGCCCACGGTGCTGTTTCCGGACGGCAGCATGCTCAAGGACTCGACCGACATCCTCAAGCACCTGCACCAGCAGCGTCCGGACCTGGGGCTGTGGCCCCAGGACCCGGCCCGCGCCGCCGAGGTGGACGCCCTGGAGGAGGAGCTGGACGAGCAGTTGGCGTCACGGGTCCGGGATTGGATGTACTCGTGGGGGATGTACCAGCGCGGGCTGGCCCGGAAGCTCTTTGATCGCCGCCTCCCGCTCCACCATCGGGTGTACCTGGCGGCGGTGGCGCCCTCGTTGCCCAGGCTGATCCGCCGGCGCTTCAAGCTGGACCGGATCCCGGCCGGCGAGCACCTGGCCCGGCTGCAGGAGATCTGGTCCCGCATGGACGCGCGGCTGGCCGATGGGCGGCGCTACCTGACCGGCGACTCCTTCACCGCCGCGGATCTCACCTTGGCCGCGATGGGCGGACAGGTGATCGGGGTGGAGGGCTACGGGGGCCAGACGGTGCCGCTGGCGGACCGTCCCCCGGAGGCGCGCGCCACCTCCGAACAGTTCGCGGCCAGCCCTGCGGGGAGGCTGATCACCCGGCTGTACCGGGAACACCGCGGCGTAGTGCGCTGAAGCGCGCCTACGACCCGGAGGAGGATCGCCGCAGGGCGGGGGTGGCCCCGGACTCCGGGGAGGTGAAGGGGCCGCCGGCGACCGCCGGAACCCGTCGGCGGGCCCCCCGATTGTGCGGTTTCTCTGCACACCGCTGTGCAAGTCATCGATTCACAACGACTTCTCTGGACCTCCGACAATGTAGCCAAACATCCGCTCTCGAGGTTCCCCATGAGCCGCACCGTCCAGAACGCCATCTCCGCCGCCCTGAACTCGCCGAAGCCCGCCCGCAACTTCGTTACCAGCGAGGACGCCAAGAACATCGCCGCGGCCGCCAAGGCGGACGGGAGGGTGACCCCGGAGGAGATCAAGCTGGTCACCGACCTGAACCTGGAGCCGACCTTCTACAGCGACGACCTGTGGGAGGGCGGGGGCAAGGAGTGGAGCTTCGACAAGCCCACCGCCAGCGGCAACGGGTACGGCCAGATCTCCGAGTTTCTGCGTGAGAACTCGGTGAAGCACGCGGTGGACGCGGCGCTGCACCAGGGCTTCGTCGGCTTCAACTTCGTCGACACCAAGGACGCGGAGAACATCGTCCGCGCGGCGAAGGCAGACGGGACCATTGACGCCGACGAGCGCCAGCAGTTGGAGACGCTGCGGATGGGCTGGAGCTTCTACCCCGACAGCGTGCAGAAGAATCCGGAGATCCGGCACGAGACCCCCACGCTGAGCGTCACCGCTGGCGCGGTGATCAGCGCGGCCCTGAAGGAGAAGGAGTAATCCCGGGGGGGACCGGCGGGCGTCGCCGCCAGGAGCGGGCTACGCCTGCCGGAGCAGTTCGATGTTGAGGACGATCCGGACCTTCTCTCCCAGGTACTTGCCGCCGTTCTCCAGCGGCACGTTCCAGACGATCCCGAAGTCCCCGCGATCAATCTCCCCCTCCGCCCGGAACCCCAGCATCTGCTTCTGGGCGAAGGGATTCTTGGCCTCGCCAAGGGAGGTGACCTGCAGGGACACCGGCCGGGTCACTCCACGGAGGGTGAGCTCCCCCTGGAGGGTGGAGTGGTCGGCGCCCGTCTCCACCCCGGTGCTCTTGAAGCTCAGGTGGGGGTGCTGGTCGGACTGGAGGAAGTCCTTCCCGATCAGGGCCTTGTAGAGACCGTCCCCCACCGCCACCACCGTGCGGGTGTCGACCTTGGCCTCCACCTGCGCGGTGCCCAGGTCGGACGGATCGAGCAGCACCGTGCCCTCCACCCCGTTGAACCTTCCCCGGTACAGCGAGAACCCCATGTGGGCCACCTGGTAGCCGATGGTGGAGTGGACCGGATCGATGCTCCAGCGGGGAAGGGGGGCGCTCATGCAGCGATCTTGGGGACACACTCTGGGCGAGGCAAGCGCTAGATCCTGAACTAGGAGGAGAAGAGGTTTTCGATCCCCAGGCTGCCGCGGCGGCGGCTGCCGTGTTGTTCGAAGAAGGAGAGGTCGATGGCCAGGGTGGCGGCCAGCACCAGCTGCCGTAGGAAGGGATCGTCCAGGGTGGGGGACAGCTCCACCCCGAACACGTCCGCGTCGGTGAAGGCCTCGCGCCCAAAGCCGCTCCACTCCTTGCAGATCTTCGCCACCTCCACCCCGTTGCGCTTCACCAGGAAGGTCCACGGCCGGTACCAGGGCCCCTCCAGGGTGGCGACCTTCACCCCTCCTGGGGTGAGCACGTCGAACACCCTGCGCAGCAGGGAGAAGCGCTGCTGCAGCACCCCCATCGGGCGTCCGTCCCAGGAGGTGACCTCGAAGCGCCGCAGGAACCAGCTGAAGGGGCGGGTGACCCTCATCACCAGGGTGCCGGAGTAGGTCATGAACTCCAGCTGCATGGACCGGAACATCCAGAAATTGCGCAGCAGCAGGTTGGCGATCCCCTCGCCCCCCACCCCCACGCAGAGGAAGGCGCCGCCCTGGGAGTTGAACACCTCGTAGCGGTTGCGGGTCTCCCAGCCGGTGAGGATCTCTCCCCACTCCTTGAGCTGCTTCACCGTGAAGGAGTCTCCGCTCAGGATCGGCTCCAGCCCCAACTGCACCGCCTGGGTCATGAAGCGCGCGTCGCCGGGCCGGCCCCTTCCGGCCCGCTGCTGCTCTTCCACCGGAGGTGCTGCCGGCTGATCGCTACCGCGGGGCGCGCGGCCCTTCCAGTCCAGCTCCAGGTCACCCTCGGTCTTCTTCGGCTTGTTCATCCTTCGTGCTCCTCCCGCTGGATCAGCCCCCGGAGGTAGGCGACGCCCACCGCCAGCAGCGCCAGGAGGCTGACTCCCACATAGGCCCGGACCATCCCGCGGGTGGACCACCCGTGGTCCCCGGTGAGCTTGGAGGGATCGCTGAGGCCCACCCCCTCAATCTCCCCAAACGGGATCCGGTCCGGGTCGCTGACCGCGTCCCACCAGGTGTCGGCGGTCTCCATGAAGGCCAGCGCGCCCAGCACCAGGAAGCCCCAGCGCAGCCAGCCTCGGCGCAGTTGGCTCTCCGGCGAGGCGTAGAAGGTCATCATCAGCAAGGCGCCCAGCAGCATCGCCCCGGCCTCGCCGCCGAAGGTGATCCACAGGTCGACGCGGGAGGGACGCAGCAGCAAGGTGCCGATCAGCTGGGCTGCGAACAGGGCCACCGGGATCCGGTACCAGCCGGGGCGCTCGGCGGTGCGTTGGCGGTGGGCCAGATAGGTGATGGCGCCGGAGACGCACAGCACCATCGCCCAAGAGCGTTCCTCTCCGATCGAGGTCTTCCACGGTCCAGGGAGGGCGAACCTGCCGCACAGCCAGGCGGTGATCGCGTGCCCCAGCTCGTGCAGCCACATCCCGGAGAAGATCTGCGCCACGAACCGGCCGATCCCGGTCTGGACCAGCAGCCACGCGGAGACCAGGGCCACCGGGAGGCACCAGCGGCGCAGCTGGTGCTCCATCGCCGCGTCTTCCTCACCGGCGGTCCACCGCGCGGGAGGAGGGAACGGCAGGTCGACCCCGGGGTGGAGGGAGACGTGGGTCGCTCCGGTGCGAGCGACCGGGACGGCCCTCTCGGCGGGTGACTCCCGCGCTCCCTCGGAGGAGAGGGCAGCGAACCGGGCGGCCAGGGGCGAGGCAGCCTCGGACGCCGGCTCCGGGGGGCCGGATCGGCGGTCGCCCCAGTCCAGCTCCAATCCCGAGCCTTCAGCTGCGTCATCCAGGTGCTTCGGTTCGCTCACCGTCGGGAGATTACGGGGAATTGCAACCATGGAGGAAAGCGCGTTCCCCGAGCCTGCTAGGTTGCTCATCCCGCCTCTGACGCCCACATGCCCAAACTTCGAGTCGTCCTGGTCCTCGCTGTGCTCGCCTCCCTCCCGCTTGGCTGCAGCCGCGACCTGGCCCTTCCGGATCCGCCGCTGATCGCGCTGCTCAACCTGGTCACCGACGAGGACACCCCGGTGCAGTTCCAGCTGGCGCGGGAGGCGGGCGCCGGCGGCAGCTACACTGTGGAGGTGGTGGAGCTGCCGCAGAAGGGAGACCTTTCGGTGACGACCGGTCCGGCGCCCCTGCTGCTGACCTACTCCCCGCGCCTGGACCTCACCGGCGACGACTCCCTGAGGTTCATCTTCCGCGATGCGCAGTGAGGGGCCTCCGAGCCGCAGTTGGTGAACTTCGCGATCCATGCGGTGAACGACGTCCCGGTGACCACCGCCGCCGCCACCGTCCAGTTGGAGGAGGACTCCACCTCCGCGTCCTTCGAACTCACCGGCGCGGACGTGGACGATGCGGTGGGCACCCTGACGGTGGAGGTGTCGGTGCCGCCGGTCCATGGCGCCGTGCAGCTCTCCGGAGGCAGCGGTCCGCAGTCGGCGACCTACACTCCCTCCGAGCCGCACTTCAACGGCAGCGACAGCTTCGCCTTCGTGCTCAAGGACGGGGTCAACACCTCCCCTCCCCAGACGGTGGAGGTGGTGGTCACCCCGGTCAACGACCCGCCGGTGGCGACCGGGGTGGTGGACACGTCCCTGGACGAGGACGGCTTCACCTCGGTGGTGCTGCAGGGCACCGACGTGGACGACCCCAGCGGCTCGCTGACAGTGGTGGTGACCGATCCGGCCCAGGGGATCCTCACCGACACCGGTCTGGGCGCCTGGAGCTACGCGCCCCACCTGAACTTCAACGGGGAGGACAGCTTCACCTTCCTGGTCCAGGATCCTTCCGGGCTGCGCTCGGCTCCCAGCACGGTCCGGCTGACCGTGGCCCCGATCAACGACGCGCCGGTGGCCTTGGCGCAGCAGCTGGCCACCCCCGAGGATGTCCCCCTGGCGCTCTCGCTGGATGGCGCCGACGTGGAGTCCAGCCCGCTGACGGTGAGCCTCGTCACCGGACCCACGCAGGGGACCCTCAGCACGCCCGCGTCCTGGGTCGCCCCCGTCTCCCTGACCTACACCCCGGGCCCGAACTGGAACGGGCAGGACGGGTTCACCTTCCGCGTGCATGACGGAACCTCAGCCTCCGAGGCGAACGCCGTGATCGACCTGGCGGTGAGCGCGGTCAACGATCCGCCCACCGCCACCCATCCCGGCAACCTCCTGGTCTACCGGGGGACGACCTCCCCGCCCTTCCTCCTCACCGGGACCGATGTGGACAGCACCTTGACCTTCGCCGTGGAGGGCGGCGCCGATCGGACGCAGGGGGTGCTCAGCGCGGCGACCGGGGCCGTGGCCAGCCAGGTGACCTTCAGCGCCGATGCGATCGCCAAGGGGACCGACAGCTTCTCCTTCACGGTGACCGACGGAGCGCTCTCCTCCCCGGCGGAGACGGTGTCGGTGGAGATCCCCTGGTGCGGCAACGGGGTGATCGACTTCGCCGAGAAGTGCGACGGCGCGGCGGTCCGCCCCGGGGTGGTGCTCCCCGGCGGCAGCGTGTGCGGGAACGCTCCGGCGGCCAATGACGCCTGCACCGCCAGCGACACCTGCGCCGGGGTGCGCTGCGTGCCGGTGAAGGACTGCGATAGCAACGGCAGCTTCGAGACCGACGTCTCTGACGAGGCAAACTGCGGGACCTGCGGCACGGTGTGTGGCGGCGGGCTGAGCTGCCGCAACAGCCTCTGCCTCTACGGCAGCTCCGGCGCCGATGGCGCCTTTGCTCCCGCCGCGGGAGCCACCGTCCTTCTCCAGGCCGGGATCTACCACTACACCACCATCACCATCCCCGCCGGCACCACTGTCTACACCAATGGCTCCGGCG
>JALYOC010000162.1 GCA_030857095.1 Myxococcota bacterium
ATCCGGGTCAGCACGGCGCCGCGCTGCGCTGCAGAGGATTCCAGGGCGGGCAAGGCGACCAGCGCCGGGAGGGTGTCCCGCAGCAGGGCCAGGGTCGCAGTGCAGGACGCACACCCGGTCAAGTGCCGCTGGAGCAGCCGCTCCCGGTCCACCGACAGCTCCCTATCCAGGGAGGCGGTCAGATCTTCTTCGAATTCGCAGCTCATCCCTTGCTCCCCACCGGCGAACTCCCCGGCGACAACGACTGCAACTGTTGGGCGACCGCCAGGGTCGCCCTGTGGATCAGGCTCTTGATCGCCGCCTCCGAGGCCTCCAGGGCCAGGGCGATCTCCCGGTACGCCATCCCCTCGAACCGGCACATGCAGAAGGCGGCCCGCTCGCGGTCGCTCAGCTTGGCCATCGCCCGTTGCACCGTTCGCTCCAGCTCCCGGCCGTCCAGGTCCTGCTCCGGGCCCCCCTCGGCGCGAAGCTGGGGCGGGTCGGCGTGGGCTGCCTCCTCCTCTGGGGTGGTGTGGGTCACCCGGTACTCCTGCCGCCGCAGCTCGTTGAGACAGTGGTTGCTGGCCACCCGGTACAGGTACGTCTTGAACCTCGCGGTGGGCCGGTACTCCCGCGCCCCCTGGAAGAGCTTCACGAAGATGTCCTGCGCCAACTCCTCTGCGCGGGCGCGATCCCCCACGAACCGGTACGCAAAGCGGGTCACCCCCGGCGAATGGCGATCAAAGAGGGCCGCAAAGGCCCGGCGGTCACCTCCCCCCACCTGGAGCATCAGCTCCGCGTCGCCGTCCACTTCCACCATTGATTCAACCCCAGGGCCGGCGAGAAGTTGCGGGGTTCGCAACCCCTGATGATTGCAGGGAGGATAGCCCGGAGGGAGCGGGCAGGGATTTTCACCCCCCTTTCGGAGAGCATCGCGGGGGGAGTGAAAATGGGCCCGCAACTTTCGCTGCGCGTCGGGGTTCAAGTCCGCAGGGCCGGTTGAACCAACGAGGGAACAGAATGAAAGCCATCCGAAGCGCAGCATCCATCGCCGTCTGTCTGCTGATCACCGCCTGCGGTCGCGGCGAGTACGTCGAGGCGATCCCCGAAGTGGACTCGTTGACCCTGGAGGTCACCGGAGACCCCTCGGAGGGGGCGGCGGAGATGGCGCGGCTGGCGGATGGGCTGGCGTCCACCTCGCACGCGCTGACCACCCCTTCGGAATACCTGACCCACGCCCGGGACGGAGTCCGGCTGGTCAACAGCACCGTCCGCGAGCTGATGGGCCGGGTCAAGGAGATCGCCGAGACCCACGAGGGCGAGCGGATCGACGCCACCACCCGGAGGTACGGGCCGAAGGATGTGGGCAACGTCACCTACCGGCTCTTCATCCGGAAGCTGACCGCCACTGGCTACGGGTGGAGGCTGGACGCCAAGCCGTTGGGCGCCGAGGACTCGGCCTATCTGCGGGTGCTGGGAGGAGCGGTGCGCCAGGCCGAGGACACCCGCGGCCGCCGGGGAGCCTTCGGCGCCAACCTGGACAACCTCCAGGTGGTGGATCCCTCCTTTCCGGGACAGGGGGTGTTGATCGCCGGGTTCGGGGTGAGGGAGGGCAACAAGACCCTAGCCTATCGCCTCCAGGGGTTCACCCCGGATGCCCAGGCCCATGCGCCGGTCACCGCGGCGTTCATCGGTCACCGTCGCGCCGACACCGGCGCCACCTCCATCCGGCTGGCCCATCAGCGGAACCTGGAGGCCATCCCAGAGGGGACGGAGGCGCAGGAGCTGCTGAGGGTGCGGGCCCGCTGGGTGCCGGGAGTGGGCGGACGGGGCGCGGCCCTGGCCACCGGCGGTGACGTCCCGGAGGGGGAGGCCTACGTGGGCGTGGCCTGCTGGAACGCGGAGCTGGAGAACGGCTACAGCTTGCTTAGCCACTGCACCGGCGTGGGCACCGAGACCCGGGCCTGCACCCCAGTGCAGGAAAGCGGCGCGCGGGCCAACTGCCGGCAGGAGGTGCGCGAGCTGGATGAGCCCGCCCTGGATCCGCTGGATGGCGCGCTGGATGACGACGCGCCCGACACCGACGTGACCGCCCCGGAGACGGAGCCCACCGGCGAGATCGACGGGTAGGACCGGCCACGACCCACCGAGTCGAAAAAGGGGACAGGCTACATTTTCGGGCGTGCCGATTGCATTGAATGCAATCCAGGGGCCCGAAAATGTAGCCTGTCCCCTTTTTCCTCCCTTTTTCCTCAGCGGACCTTCTGCAGCTCGCCCAGGAACTTGTCCGGCTTGAGGAAGCCGGTCACCCGCGGGTCCTGGAGGATCTGCCCTTCGGAGGAGATGAAGGCCACCGTGGGCAGGCCCTGGACCCCGAAGCGATCGTAGAGCGCCAAGATCGCGTCCTCTTCGTTGGTCCCGTCCACCTTGATGTTCACGAAGCGGTCGGACTCGCTGACCACGGTGGGGGCCACGTAGGTCTCGCGGTCCAGCTCCTTACAGGCGGCGCACCAGTCGGCGTAGAAGTCGATCATCACCGGCTTGCCGTCTGCGCGGGCCTGGTTGAGCAGCGCCTCGAAGTGGGTCACCGCGGTGACCTGCTCGGAGGGGAACTTGTGGTGCCACACCAGCGCCTTGTGCTCCGGCGCCTGGGCCCAGCCCAAATCCACCCACAGCTTGCCCTGGGAGTGTTCGTTGAGGGCGGCGATCCGGACCAGGATCGCCGCCACCACCAGGGTCACCCCCACCGTCTTGAGCGCCACCTCGCCCAGCCGGGCCTTGAAGGAGAGGTGGATGGCGCCCAGCAGCACGCCCACCGCGGTCACCACCCCGGCGATCGCCGCGCCGGGGATGGACCCCAGATAGGCGGCCATCGCCGAGGAGGCCTCCCGCAGCGCGGGGACCGCGTCCCGGATGTAGGTGGCGGCCAGCGCGACCAGGGTGATCCCCAGCACGCTCTTGACCCACTCCATCCACACCCCGCCCTTGGGCAGCTTGATCGCGAACACGCCGATCAGGAAGAAGGGCACGCCAATCCCCAGCGCGTAGATGAACAGCAGCGAACCGCCCAGCACCGTGCTCTGGGTCTTGGCCACGAACGCCAACAGGCCGGTCAGCACCGGGCCGGTGCAGGGCGCGGCCAGAAAGCCAGACACCGCGCCCATCAGCAGGGCGCCGGCGATCCCGGCGCCGCCCACGGTGGACAGCCGGGAGGCCATCCCCGACGGCAGGGCAAGCTCGAAGGCGCCGAACATGGAGGAGGCCAGCACCAGCAGGAACACCGCCAGCCCGCCCACCACCCAGGGATTGCCCAACATCGATCCGAAGGCCTGGCCGGTCTTGGCGGCCAGGATGCCCAGGCCGGCGAAGACGATCCCCATCCCCACGATGTAGGCGCTGGTCAGGATCACCGCCTTGCCCCGGGAGGTGTCCTTCCGGGCGCCGAACACGCTGACGGTGATCGGGATCAGCGGGTACACACAGGGGGTCATCGCCGTCAAAAGCCCCCCCAGCCACACCACCAGCGCGCCCACCGCGAACTGGCCGCCATCCAGGAACCTGGCGGCGTCCAGCTGGGTGTCGGGGCCCACCGGCAGGATCCAGGGCACCAGGAAAAGGACGGCGCCGGCGACCAGCGCGAAGAGCAGGAGCTTGTTGCGGTTCATTCGGTCCCTTCGACTAAGCCCGAAGCTTATAGGCCGCAACCCGGATGGATGCGCGCCCACAACCCGCCTGCCCCCTCTCCTACTCCCGGGCCGGCACCAAAGACTCGTCCACAGGGCGGGGGACCTTGAGCCCGGCGGACCGGGCCAGCCCCATCACCCCCTCCACCGCGGCGGCGATGTATCCAAACGGGTTGGCCCCCTCCACCGAGGTGACGTGGACCTCGCCCATCTTCTGCTGGAAGGCGGCGGCGATCTGCGGCAGCTGCTGCGCCACCTGCAGCTGGATCACCTCCGGGGAGACTGTGTTCTCGATCTCCCGCAGGGCCCGCTTGAGCGACAGCTCCAGCTCTTGTCCCGACCGCTGCCGGCGCTCCTCCAGCTCCAGGATCGCCAGCTCCACCTCGGTGAGGTTGCGCCTCGACTCGGCCAGCGCCGCCTGGGCCTGGACGATGTGCACCTCCTGTTGCACGCCCTGCAGCCGGGCCTCGAACTTCGCCGACTCGGCCTCCGCCTCCCCCCGCAGCTTCTCCACCTCCGCCTGCAGCCGGGCCGCCGCCATCGCCCGCTCGTGGGCCAACCGCGCCTCCTCCTTGCGGCCCTCCGCGGCCAGGGCCTCCAGTTGCGCCTTCTCCTCCGCCTCCTGGCGCCGGCGCTTGACCTCCAGCTCTGCCTCCAGCCGCTCCAGGGCCAGTGCCCGGGCGCTCTCCACCTTGGACTGCTCCAAGGCGCGCTCCTGGGCGGTCTTGGCCTCGCTCACCCGCTTCTCGGTGGCGATCTGCGCCACCCGCCCGTGCTCGTCCGCGTTGCGCTGCTGTTCGCGGATCTCGGTCTCGCTGGCCACCCGGGCCAGGGCGATCACCCGGTCCGCCTCCGCCTTCCCCTGCTGCAGGGCGCGCTCCTTGTGCAGCTCCGCCTCGCGCGCCACCCGCTCCTGCTCCTGGCGATAGCGGGCCTGCATGTTGGCGAACACCTGCTGGGACAGCACCCGAACGTCCTGGATCTCGATGGTGTCGATCACCACCCCCCACCCCTTCTGGGTGCGATCCTCATTGCGTCCACTGCCGGAGACCACCGGGGCGATCTCGCGCATCAGTTCGGTCGCCAGCCCCTCCTTTCGCTTGGTGAGGCAGTGCTCCACCGAGAGGTTCGCCACCAGCCGTCGCGCGGCGCCCACGAACATCTCCGCCAGCATCCGCTCCAGCTTCTCCGAGGCCCGCTCCGGGTAGGAGAAGTTGAGCATCCGGAAGGCGATCAGCGGCTCGGCGATCCGGTACACCGCCAACCCGGTCACCTGCACCCCGACCTTCTCCGAGGTCACCTGGTCCGCGGTGAAGTGCAGCCGCTGGATGGTGGTGGGGACGATGGCCACCGAGTCCCAGGGGAACTTGAAGCAGGCCGCGCCCTGTGCCGCGGTCAGCACCTGGCCGCCGCGCATCCGGATCAGGAACTCGCTGGGCTTGGCGGAGAGGAAGCCCCAGCGCTTGACCTTGTCCGGATCCTCCTCCGGCTTCCCCGCCCGCCAGCCCTCCGGGTAACGGACCTTGGGCTCGATGGAGAGCTCAGCTCGCCCCGACTGGATGACTCCGTTGCCGCGCCGCTTCTCGCTGGTATCGACCTGGTTCATTCGCATCCTCCGGCGCGGTCGCTTCAGCACGCCGCCTGCCAGAAGGAAGCGGCCGCGAATTCCAGGGGTTGGCCCCCGGCGCCTGCTCCCATCCGGAGCAGGCCTCCCCCGCTTTGGAGCAGCTGCCCCGGCGTGGACCACCGGGCCAGGGGGCAGGTTGGCTTGACCAGGGGAGCAGGGTTTCTATAAATAGAGTTCAATCAGGACCAATTTGGTCCACATTGGTGGTTGTATGTAGGCAGACCACCAACGTCGTCGGTGTTCCTTCAAGGGTTTCAAGGGGTTCGAAGAGCGCATGAAGCTGCCAATCTACCTGGACAACCACGCCACCACGCCGATGGACCCGCGGGTGCTCGACGCGATGTTGCCGTACCTGCGCGAGGACTTCGGGAACGCGTCGTCGCGAAACCACCCCTTTGGCTGGAAGGCCGAGGCGGCGGTGGAGAAGGCGCGGGCCCAGGTCGGTGCGCTGATCGGCGCCTCGGACAAGGAGATCGTCTTCACCTCCGGGGCCACCGAGTCCGACAACCTGGCGATCAAGGGCGTGGTGGAGTTCTACCGCTCCAAGGGCGACCACATCATCACCCTCAAGACCGAGCACAAGGCGGTCCTGGACACCTGCAAGCGGCTGGAGCGTCAGCGGGCGGAGCGGATTGAAGAGCTGCGGATGCTGCGGCTCTCCGAGCTGACCAAGACGGACGTGACCGCGGACAACGTCAACGAGTTCGCCGCCCGGTTCGACCTGGACACCGACGAGGTGTTCTTGCGCTGGACCGCGAACGTGCCGGCCGGGGCCCGAGTCACCTACCTGGACGTGAAGCCGGACGGCCTGGTGGACCTGGAGCAGCTCAAGGCGGCGATCACCGACAAGACGATCCTGGTCAGCATCATGCTGGCCAACAACGAGATCGGCGTGGTCCAGCCGGTGAACGAGATCGGGAAGCTCTGCCGCGAGCGCGGGGTGCTCTTCCACTGCGACGCGGTGCAGGGCGTGGGCAAGGTGCCCTTCAACGTGGACGAGGCCAAGGTGGATCTGGCCTCCCTCTCCGCGCACAAGATGTACGGCCCCAAGGGCGTGGGCGCTCTTTACGTGCGCCGCAAGCCGCGGGTGCGGCTGGCCCCGATGGTGGACGGCGGCGGGCACGAGCGCGGGATGCGTTCGGGCACCCTGAACGTCCCGGCGATCGTCGGCTTCGGGGTGGCCTGCGAGCTGGCCAGGACCGAGATGGCGGAGGAGTCCGCCCGGTTGTTCCGGATGCGGGAGAAGCTGCGCAAGTACATCTTCGATCACCTGGACATGTGCATCGTCAACGGGTCGCTGCAGCACCGGCTGCCGGGCAGCCTGAACATCTCCTTCTCCTACGTGGAGGGAGAGGGGCTGATGATGGCGATCAAGGACGTGGCGGTGTCCTCCGGCTCGGCCTGCACCTCGGCCTCGCTGGAGCCCTCCTACGTGCTGCGGAACCTGGGCGTGGAGGAGGACATGGCCCACAGCTCGATCCGCTTCGGGATCGGCCGCTTCAACACCGAGGAGGAGATCGACTATGTCGCCCGCCTGGTGGTGG
>JALYOC010000191.1 GCA_030857095.1 Myxococcota bacterium
GGGCCTGGAGGCCCTGGAGCTGGACGAGGTCGATCTGGACCGGGTGATCGGTCTGGATGGCGAGGAGGCCCCGCCCCCTCCCCCGCCGCCGGTCCACGGGGTCACCTCGTTTACCCGCGAGCAGCGCACCGCCGCGGAGTCGATGTTCGGCGGCGCCCCCACCGGCAACGAGCCGCCCCCCTTCCGCCCCCAGGACTCCGCCGGTTCGCTGGTGTTCCGGGCATTGAAGGATCTCACCCCGCCGCTGTGGGCCCTGGATGTGCCCGGGCTGCGGCTGCCCACCCCGTCCCGGCTGACCAGCGGTTCCAGCCTGGAGTCGCAGCTGCGAGACGTGGTCAAGGCGCGGCTGGACGGCCGACCGGCCACCACCGACCCGGCCACCGAGGGCAAGGCCCACCAGGCGCTGCGGATGGGCGCCAAGGACGCGGCGCTGGCCGCCCTGTACCTCAAGGAGATCGGGGTCGATCCCCACTTCCGCTTCTCCGCGGCCAAGGCGCTGCGCGCCGAGCTGCGCCGCGAGCTGGAGGTGGATGACCCCACCGGCCAGGTCGATCCCCGCACCGCTGGGGCGCTGCTCACCCTGAGCCTGACCCACGAGGCGCCGGAGTTCCTGGGGGAGGTGCGGCGCCGGCTGGCGGCCGCGCAGCTGTTCCAGGCCCTGCTGGAGGCCGGCTTCACCCCGGAGAACAACTGGGAGGAGGCGGTGGACGCCTCTGAGGCCGCCATCGAGCTGACCGCCACCGCCGGGCTGGAGCGCGAGGCTTTGGGCGAGGCGTTCGGCGACTTCACCAACCTCCCCGACGAGGTGCGGTTCCGCCGCCTGGCCTACCTGGGCGAGGCGGCCATCTCCCTGGAGCAGTTGGCCCGGCTGCCCGAGGGCACCGAGCCGGCCTGGCTGACCGGTCCCGAGTACCGCGAGTGCCATGACCGCGAGATGGAGTTTGTTCAGGCGCTGACCGCCGAGCAGATTCCGCAGAAGGTCCCGGAATTGGCGGAGACCGAGCTGAGCGTCCCCAAGGGCACCATCCCCGAGGACAGCGACTCGGACCTGTTCCTGCACTTCCGCTGCAGCGTCTGCGGCAAGGAGAAGCTGCTGGTCCAGTCCCCGGAGTAGGCGGGCAGGACGGCGCACCCTCCCCTTCCCCCCTGGACCCCAGGGGGGTGTTGTCCTCCGGCCGCAGGCGGTTTATGTGTGGGACGAATCCGAGGAGCGATGCAAGGCCCCAAGGGCCCTAGGCTCGGACTTGAAGTAACGGCGCTCACCCGCATGTGTCCTCTGCCGGGGTGAGGCGCCGTACCCGCCGCAACCCCCTCATGGCCCGTGCGGTTTCTGCGAACCGAACGAAGGAGCCGTCCATGACCGCAGTCCTCAAGAACATCCGTCCCGACCAGCACAAGATTGCCGACCTCTCTTTGGCCCCCTGGGGCCGCAAGGAGATCCGGATCGCCGAGAGCGAGATGCCAGCGCTGATGGCCATCCGCCGTGAGTTCGCCGCCCAGCGTCCGCTGGCGGGGGCGCGGATCGCCGGGTCGCTGCACATGACCATCCAGACCGCGGTGCTGGTGGAGACCCTGCAGGCGCTGGGCGCGGAGGTCCGCTGGGCCTCTTGCAACATCTACTCGACCCAGGATCACGCCGCGGCGGCGCTGGTGGCCGAGGGCACCCCGGTGTTCGCCTTCAAGGGCGAGAACCTGACCGAGTACTGGGACTTCACCCACCGGATCTTCGACTTCGGCCCAGCTGGGAGCCAGTCCGAGGGGCCGAACATGATCCTGGACGACGGCGGGGACGCCACCTTGCTGATGCACCTGGGCAAGCGGGCGGAGAAGGATCCGTCGGTGCTGACCAACCCGGGCAGCGAGGAGGAGAAGATCCTCTACGCGTCGATCAAGGCCAAGCTGGAGACCGACTCCACCTGGTACTCGCGCAAGGGCGCGAAGATCATGGGCGTCACCGAGGAGACCACCACCGGCGTGCACCGGTTGGAGGAGATGTCCGCCAAGGGGTCGCTGCTGTTCCGGGCGATCAACGTCAACGACAGCGTCACCAAGAGCAAGTTCGACAACCTCTACGGCTGCCGGGAGTCGCTGGTGGACGCGATCAAGCGCGCCACCGACGTGATGATCGCCGGGAAGATCGCCGTGGTGGCCGGCTACGGCGACGTGGGCAAGGGTTCTGCCCAGGCGCTGCGCGCGCTGTCCGCCCAGGTGTGGGTGACCGAGATCGATCCGATCTGCGCGCTGCAGGCGGCGATGGAGGGCTACCGGGTGGTGACCATGGACTACGCCGCGGACAAGGCGGACATCTTCGTCACCGCCACCGGGAACAAGAGCGTGATCACCTTCGATCACATGGCCAAGATGAAGGACCAGGCCATCGTCTGCAACATCGGCCACTTCGACAACGAGATCGACGTGGCGAAGCTGGAGACCCTGCAGTGGGAGGAGATCAAGCCGCAGGTGGATCACGTGATCTTTCCCGACGGCAAGCGGATCATCCTGCTGGCCAAGGGCCGGCTGGTGAACCTGGGCTGCGGCACCGGCCACCCCAGCTACGTGATGTCCTCCTCCTTCGCCAACCAGACCCTGGCGCAGATCGAGCTCTACTCCCGCAGCGGCGAGTACCAGGTGGGCAAGGTGTACGTGCTGCCCAAGCACCTGGACGAGAAGGTGGCCCGGCTGCAGTTGGCCAAGCTGGCTGTGCAGCTGACCGAGCTGACCGAGGAGCAGGCCAGGTACATCGGCGTGCAGAAGAGCGGCCCGTTCAAGAAGCACGAGTACCGGTACTAGGCACGTCGTGAGGTTCCAGGGTGGCGGCGGGAACAGCTCCCGCCGCTTCGCCTACCCTCCGGGGGATTCTTGGGGGAGGCTGCCGTCCAGGCCCCGGGCCTCGGCGGCTCTAGCAAGTGATTGACCGCTGCCGTGGCGTCCGAAGGACTGGATTCCATCTCGCCGGACGGTGCGTAGCCGGTACTCCAGGCGATTCTCAGTGGGTGAGAGTCAGCGCGACAAAACCCTTCAGGATGCGCCTTCGTCGTCCTGAATGTCAGCTGGAAGCACACCGACCGTTCCGTTTGCTCCGACGATCTCTACTTGCGGCAAGCGAATGAGAATTTCCGCCGACTTCGTAAGCCTCTTCGCCATCGCATTGGTGATGCCCAGGATGATCCGGTGGGCAGGGTTGGCCAGAAGATCGGCCTCGGTGTCCTGAGGATCACTGACCGGCTTAAGCCCCAACTCGTTCAGTAGCGAGACCGGGACCGCGGCGACACCGCATGGCTTATTGCGCGCGTAGACCTCTTCAACGGACGTTAGCGCCCCCAGATCCGCCGACTCGATTGTTAAACCACGCAGAAACGAGTCTGGGCCCCTCAGGGCCCAGGATGATGTGCGCGGGATTCATACGGAAGAAGCGATAGACCTTCCCAGCGTCTCCTCCCATGCCGGACGCCTCTATGCCGGGAGTTGAACTTCACCGGCAAGCCAGGCGGCCATCCGGGTGAAGTTCTCGATGGGGAGCACACCCTCGAACTCCTCGGCCCCGTACGTAGCGAGGAAGGAGAAGTGACCAGAGCCATCATCGACGAAGAGTTCAGCTTCGCGACCCTCAGTCCCGTAGACCGTGAACATGACGCGCCCGTCTGAAATCGGCGTCATGTTGAGGGCAGGATGCGAAAGGCCGAACGTGGACATACAAAGGGCAATGTTGCGCCCTAGGTGACCGGCCTCGGTGAGCACCTCGAGGTCAATGGACTTCGCACCCTCATCGTCCCACCCAGCGGGAAGGCGAGCAATGCCGACAAGCGCATCCACGAGTTGGCGGAGCAAATCTTCTCGCTGCGCTGACTCGAGAGTCTGGCCGGGACGAGACTGGCTTCCGTGCGATCCGAGATTCTTGGCGGCTGAAGTTGACATGGTCTGTGGCACCTTTCCCCTGCGGCCGTTCTCCCCTCCGGCCAAGGTGCATTACTGCGCGACGAGGACGTAATATACGCATGACGGCGTGGGCACGAACTTTCCTGAGCGTTTAAACGCTGGTTGGTTGCCCACCATCACTTTGAGTGCACGCCGACCACTCGAACCACCAGCAAAATATGCGCCAGGCATTCCGCCGGTAGCCCCTTTGGTCGGCTGGAGGTCGCCGAGACTAGGTTGCAACCCGCGACAGGATTGCGCCACCGCCGCCGGTCAGAAGATTCCCGCAACTCCCAGCTGCCAGACCCCCCGGGGGTCCGGGTGTGCTTCCACTCCTCGTACTCACTCTCTCACTCTGGTGGGCGTCGTGGAGCTGCCAGCCAATCGCCGCGCCCAGCAGGCCTCCGAGCAGCGCTCCGACCAGGGTGATCCAGGTCCCACTGACTCCGGGCGTCTGGCTGCCCGTCGCGCAGCCACCCCGTCTGGCCCAGCAGGTAGCCGCCTCCGCCGCCCGCTCCCGCGCCCACCGCCAGCCCGGAGAGTGCGTACACCACGTTCGACCAGGGAGGGTTGCGCAGGGGCGTGGAAGCGGAGCCCGGGGTCTGCTGCACGGAGGCGGCCTGGCTGGAGGTCGTCTCCGGAGGACCGGAAGTGATCAGCAGCGACAGGCCGAGCGCAGGGATCGCGAGCATGCCTCGGAGTGTAGCGGCGAATGTCCAGCCGGGCGGACAAGCGGCCTCCCGGCCGTTACGGGGAGAATTTTGCCGTTCGCCCGCTCGGGGTACGCTCGCTCTATTACCCGCGCAGGATGCGGGTCGGAGCCACGGATGATCGACGACGAAGACGATTCGGACGATCGCACCAGCATCGAGATGCAGGTGCCGCGGCTGGTGCCCCCCGGGCAGCAGAAGCGACACCCGTACTTCATCGTGATCAACGGCACCACCTCGGTGGGGCGCAGCTTCAAGCTCTCCGGCCAGATGCTGATCGGCCGCAGCGCCGCGGACATCACCCTGGAGGACAACGGGATCTCGCGGCGCCATGCCCAGGTGACCGTGGAGCCCGATGGCTCGGTCACCGTGGCGGATCTCCAGTCCACCAATGGGACCTTCTTCAACGGCGACCGGCTGGAGGTCCGGAGGCTGGAGGACGGAGACAAGGTCCAGTTCGGCAACACCACCGTGCTCAAGCTCTCGTACCAGGACTCGCTGGACGAGGCCCTGCAGCGGAACCTGTACGAGTCCGCCACCCGGGATGGGCTGACCAAGGTCTACAACAAGAAGTTCCTGCTGGAGGTGCTGGAGAAGGAGGTGGCCTACGCGGTCCGCCACCAGCTCCCGCTGGCGCTGGTGATGCTGGACGTGGACTTCTTCAAGAAGGTGAACGACACCCACGGCCACCCGGCGGGCGACTACGTGCTGGTGAAGCTGTCGCAGGTGATCCAACAGGTGATCCGCACCGAGGACGTGCTGGCGCGCTATGGCGGCGAGGAGTTCGCGGTGGTCTTGCGCCAGTCCGGCGCCGCCGCTGCGGCCGTCTGCGCCGAGCGGATCCGCTCCGGGGTTGCTGCCGCCGAGTTCAGCTTCAACGGGGTGCTGATCCCGGTGACGATCAGCGCCGGGGTGGCTTCCGCCTCCGACCGCCTCGGCCAGCCCCAACAACTGATCGAAGAGGCGGACCGGCTGCTGTACCGCGCCAAGCAGGGCGGACGGAACCGGGTGGAGACGGCGACCGTCGGGGGGTGAACCGACCGGGTCCCGCTTCCCGCGGTGTTCCCCGGCCGCGCTCCTAGAACAGCTCCAGCTGCTTCACCGCGCCTATCGGCCGCGCCTCCACCCCGGCCTCGCACAGCGCCTGGGCCAGCTCGCCAGCGAAGCCATGGTGGGTGATCACCTCGGTGGCTCCGGTGGCCCGGGCATACGCGATCAGCGACTGGCAGTCGGCGTGATCGGAGAGCGGGAAGGCCACGTCCGCCCCATGGCGGCGGGCGGTCCCCGGACCATCCAGGGCCCAGCCGGTGAGCACCGCGCTCTGCCTGGGGAAGATGCGGGCCACCGCGGCGCCGCGCGCCACCCGGGGGGGAAAGACGCCGATCTCCCCCGGCCGCAGCTCGCCCTCGAAGCGGCGCAGGTTGGGGATCTGCACCCCCAGCTCCTCGTACAGCTTGGCCACCTCGTAGACCGAAGGGTGGGCGCAGAGGGCCAGGCCGCGGGAGGCAAGATGGGCCATCGCCTCCTGGCTCTTGCCGAACGGGTAGCACAGCAGCAGCGGGGCCACCCCCCGCTCCAGGTTGGCGCGGGCCCAGGCCTCGATCGCGCCCAGCACCTCCGCCTTGGGCGGGAAGCGATAGCGAGGGTGCCCGAAGGTGGACTCGATGATCAGGGTGTCGCACTCGGCGACCTTGGCCGCCTCGGCGGTCATCGAGGGCGCCAGGTTCAGATCCCCGGTGTAGGTCACCCGGTGCCCGTCGGCGCGGGTCACCCGCAGCTGCGCCGAACCCAGCATGTGCCCGGCCGGGAGCAGCTCCAGGATCAGCGGCCCCAGCTCGAAGGGCCGGTGGTAGGGCACCGGCAGCGCCGCGGGCAGCTTCCCCAGCCGGTGGGTCATCATCCGCACCGTGGCCGAGGTCGCGATCACCCGCTCGTGCCTGGCGATGTGGTCGGCGTGCGCGTGAGAGACGAAAGACAGGGTGGACTTGCGGCGCGCGTCCAGCCACAGCTCGGTGCCGGTCAGGTGCAGGCCATTGCGGCGAAGCTGGACGGCGGACATGGGCGCGCGGGTATAGCCGAAGGCCGGGGGTGAACCGAAGCCCAGCTCAGCCCGACTTGCCCGCCTGGCGGACGAGCCAGCGGTCCCACAGCGCGTTGCCCACCTCGGCCACCGCCACCCCGAAGATGATCAGCCCGCCACCCACCAGCTCGCGGCGTCCCAGGGCCTCGCGGCCCACCGCCACCGAATAAAGCGCGGCGAAGACCGGCTCCAGGCTGAAGATCAGCGCCGCCCGCACCGCGGTGGTCCGGGCCTGGCCCCAGGTCTGGACGCCGATCGCCAGTGTGCTGGCGAACAGCCCGGTGAACACCACCCCCCACAGCAGGGTCGGGTTCCAGACCAGCCGAACCTCCAACAACGGCAGACAGAGCGCGGAGAGCACCGCCACCACCGTCAGCTGGACCGTCACCATCGCCATCACCTTGGCCTTGGGCGCCAGGCGCTCGTTCCAGGCGATGTGGAAGGCGTAGGCCACGGTGCAGCCGAAGGTGAGCAGGTCCCCGCGCAGGGTCCCGGAGGTGGAGGCCGCGCCCTCCGCCAGGGTCAGCCAGTACAGGCCCAGCACCGCCAGCCCCACCCCCAGCAGGGAAGGAATCCGTGGCAGCCGTTTGAACAGCACGATGGAGACGAAGGGCACCAGGACGATGGTCATCCCGGTGATGAACGCGGAGCGGGACGGGGTGGTGTGCTGCAACCCGGTGGTCTGCAGCGCGTAGCCCAGGAACAGGAACACCCCCAGCAGCAGGCCGTAGCGGACGCTGGGCTTGTGCCATAGGTCCCCCCGGGCGATCGCCGCCGCGGCCAGGGCGCCCAGGGAAAAGCGCAGGGTGAGGAAGGTGAACGGATCCGCCTGGTCCAGCGAGTCCTTCACCAGCACGAAGGTCCCGCCCCACACCGCGGTGATCAGCAGCAGGGCCAGGTCCCCGCGCAGCCGCCCCCGGGCAGCGTCGGTGAGGGCCACGCTAGGGTTCCGGGCGGAGGAGAGGATGCATGGGCGCGTCCAGCGTCCGCTGCATCACCACCAGCGGACCGCTGGCGGCGAGGCGCTGCTCCACCTCGCGGATCCGGGAGAACGGCGCGTCGGTGAAGCCCCCTCGTTCCAGCATCGCCAGCGAGCTGCGGTTTTCCGCCTGGACGTCCGCCTCCACCCGGGTGATGCCCTGGAGCCGGGCGGCGGTGCACAGCTCGTCCACCAGCGCGCCCGCCAGCCCCAGGCCCCGGGCCACCGGGCTGACGTAGATGGACCGAATCCACTGCCCGTCCAGGTCCACCCCTTCCTGCCGGTACTCGTCCAGGTAGGCGAAGCCGAACAGCTTCCCGCCGCGGCCCAGCACCCCGGCGGCGGCGCCGTGCTCCTCCCAGCGGGACATCAGCTGGTGATCGATGAAGCGCTGGGACAGCGGCAGGTGGTCTCCCACGAACGCCACCACGACATCCCGGTCCGCGTGGGTCAGCCTGCGCACCCGCAAGGGGCCGATCAGGGCGCGGCGAAGCTCGCCGGTGGAGCCGGAGCAGAGCGTGCGCCAGGCGCTGCGGGTCATCCCTTCCACCCAGGGTTGGGAGGCGCTCCAGGAGGCCACCTTCTGCGCCACCCCGATCGGCGTCCGGAAAGCGTCCGGCACCGGCAGGGTCAGCCCGCGCGAGCGGAGCGACACCACCCGCCCCAGCACCCGCTCCAGCGCGTCGTCTCCACCCAGGAAGGGCTGGCTGCGAAAGGGCCGCTTGGAGGTGACCACGTGTACCCGCAGGGTGCCGCGCCGGGTGCGCACCGCGGCCAGGTGCCCCACCCGCAGCGCCTTGACCCCGCAGCGGCGGACCTTGACCGAATCCCCGGTGCTGAGCACAGGCCACATGCTGCGGCCAAAGCCGCGCACCCAGAGCTCCGCGTTGAGCTCCGCCGCCTCGAGCACGTCGGCCATCTCCGCCATCGCCCGGGGATTGTGACCCGGAAGCGGACGGATGCCTAACAGGGGACCAGGGGCCCAAGACGCAGGGATAACAAACTGACGCTGCCCCCGGATGGGTCAGCCGACACGGCGGCAGTCACCCGGAGCCCGTATATTCAGTCCATGCTCGAGTCAGATCAGATCCGGCCCATGAGGGTGCGTCCGCTGCGTCGAACGGAGTACCAGAGCCTGGCGGAGAGCGGCGCCTTCGGCGAGGAGAAGCTGGAGCTGATCCGGGGGACGCTGATTGCCCGCAGCCCGCAGGGAACGGCGCACTCCACCGCGATCATGATCCTCACCGAGCAGCTGATCCTGGCACTGGGAAAGCGCGCCTATCTGCGGCCCCAGCTGCCCCTGGCGGCCGGCGAGGACTCGATGCCCGAACCGGATCTGGCGGTGATCGACCGGAGCCTGGCGCCCGGAAAGGGGCACCCCTCGGAGGCGCTGCTGGTGATCGAGGTCGCCAACTCCTCGCTCAACCTGGATCGGAACATCAAGGCCCCGCTCTACGCGGAGGCCCGCGTCCCGGAGTACTGGCTGGTGGACCTGACCCAGAACCGGGTGGAGGTCTATCGGGCCCCGGTGGAGGGCAGGTACACGCAGAGGGAGGTGGTGGACGTTGAGGGGACCCTGGTGGTCTCCGCCTTCCCGGACATCCGCCTGAAGATCCGCGACTTCCTGCAGCCCGAGGGCGGCTGAACGCAACGAGGCCGCCGCGACACTTCGCCGCGACGGCCCCGGTCCTTCGTCCCGCGTGGAGCGGAGACTACTTGGCGGCCTTGAGGGCCTCGCGCAACTCCGGGAGGGCCTTGAACAGGTCCGCCACCAGGCCGTAGTCGGCGACCTGGAAGATGGGCGCCTCCGGGTCCTTGTTGATGGCGACGATGGTCTTGCTGCCCTTCATCCCCGCCAGGTGCTGGATGGCGCCGCTGATGCCGGCGGCCACGTAAAGCTGGGGAGCGACCACCTTGCCGGTCTGACCGACCTGCAGGTCGTTGGGCACCCAGCCGGCGTCGCAGACCGCGCGGGAGGCGCCGACCGCCGCGCCCAGCTCGTCCGCCAGCGCCTCGATCTCCTTGAAGTCGCCCTTGGTGCCGCGGCCGCCGGAGACCACCACCCGGGCCTCGGTGAGGTTGGGGCGGGCGCTCTTCACTTCCTTGAAGTCCACGTGGCGGGCCTTCACCGCGCCGGCGGCGGCGGGGGTGAACGCCTTGACCTCGGCGGCCGCACCGCCCTTCTCGGCGACGGCGAACTCGGTGGTCCGGATGCTGAACACCTTCACCGGGGTGGACAGCTTCACCTCGGCGATCACGTTGCCGGCCCACATCGGGCGGGTGAAGGTCACGTCCGCGCCCGCGCCGCCAAAGCCCATCACGTCGGTGGCCATGGCGGCCTTCAGACGCGCGGCGATGCGGGGGGTGAGATCCTTGCCCATCGCGGTGGAGCCCATCCCCACGTAGTCGGCCTTGATCTGCTGGACCAGCGCGGCGACGGCGGGCGCGTAGGTCTCGGCCAGGTAGTGCTCCAGCACCGGCGCGCTGCCGGCGTGGACAACCTTGGCGCCGTAGGAGGCAAGCTCCCCGGCCACCGCGGTGACGTCCTTGCCCAGGACGACCACGTGCAGCTCGGCCCCGGCCTTCTCGGCCAGCTGCTTTCCGGCGGTGATTGAGTTGAGGCTGGCCTTGCGGAGCTTCCCGTCCGGCTGCTGCTCGGCGACGATCAGAACGATTGGCATGTGCGTATCTCCGTAGTCGGTAGCGGGAAGGTCAGATGACCTTCGCCTCGGTCTTCAGCAATCGGACCAGGGTGGCCACATCCGGGACCTTGATCCCGGCCTTGCGGGCCGGCGGGGCGGTCATCTTCACCACCTCCAGCTTGGGGGTGACATCCACGCCCAGGCCGGCGGGGGTCAGCTCCTCGATCGGCTTGCTCTTGGCCTTCATGATCCCCGGCAGCGAGGCGTAGCGGGGCAGGTTCAGCCGCAGGTCTGTGGTGACCACCGCCGGCAGCGTGCACTCCAGGGTGGAGAGCCCGCCGTCCACCTCGCGGACCACGCTGACAGTCTTGCCGTCGGCGCCAATCGCCAGCGCGGGCTGCTTGGTCTTCTCAGCGTCCGACTCGAAGGACTCGACCTTGGAAGCAAAAGTCGCCTGGCCGTAATTCAGCCACTCGGCCAGATACTGACCGACCTGGTTCTGGTCGTCGTCGATGGACTGCTTGCCCAGGATCACCAGGTCCGGCGTCTCCTTCTCCACCACCTTCTGGAGCAGGCCGGCCACGCCCATCTGGTCCAGCGGGCCCTCGTGGTTCACCCACACCGCCTTGTGGGCGCCCATCGCCAGCGCGTGGCGCAGCTGCTCCTGGACCACCTTGGGGCCAATGGAGACGACCACCACCTCGCCCTGGTGCTTGGCCACCAGGCGCAGGCCCTCTTCGACCGCGATCTCGTCGAAGGGGTTGATCTTGTACTTGAGACCTTCCAGCGCGATGCCGGAACCGTCCGGCTTCACCTTGATCTTCGACTCGGGGTCTTCAACCCGCTTCGCCGTTACCAGGATCTTCAAAGGGCCGCTCCTCGTTCAGGGAAAATGAAGGAGGGCGCGCCCAGGTGACGCAGCGCGCCGTCAGGGGGCTGTATATGCGCCCAGACGGCGGATGCGGCAACCTACTTCGTCCAACTTTGAAGCAGCGCTGTTCCGTTGGAACAGATTTCCCGGGGGGGCCCTACTTCTTGGGGACCTTCTCCCAGTCGGCCAGGAACTTCTTGATTCCGAGGTCGGTGAGCGGGTGGTTGGCCAGCTGCTGGATGACCGAGAACGGCAGGGTGGCCACGTGGGCGCCCATGCGAGCGGCCTGGACCACGTGGACCGGGTTGCGCACCGACGCCACCAGCACCTCGGTGGGAAAGTCGTAGTTCCCGTAGATCTCCAGGATCTGGGAGATCAGCTCCATTCCGTCGAAGGAGATGTCGTCCAGCCGGCCCACGAAGGGGGACATGAAGGTGGCCCCGGCCTTGGCGCAGAGCAGCGCCTGGTTGGGCGAGAAGACCAGGGTGACGTTGGTCTTGATCCCCTCGGCGGTCAGCGCCTTGACGGCCTTCATCCCCTCCACGCCCATCGGGATCTTCACCACCACGTTGTCGTGGATCTTGGCCAGCTGCCGGCCCTCGGTGATCAGCCCCGGGGCCTCCAGGGACACGCACTCGGCGCTGATCGGCCCGTCGACGATGGAGCAGATCTCCTTGATCGTCTCCTCCAACGGGCGGCCCACCTTGGCCAGCAACGAGGGGTTGGTGGTGACGCCATCCACGCAGCCCATCTCGTTGGCCGCCCGGATCTCTTTGACGTCCGCGCTGTCGATGAAGAACTTCATGGATCTCTCCCAAGACGCGCGCACAGGCGAAGTTGCCCGGCGGTCGCGGCGCGCGAGCGAGTAACCGCAGTGCCCCCCACCGGTCAAGCAGGGCCCGGGACCCTCCGTCCGCATCCAAGCGGGACGGGGGACACCTATCTCTGCGCCTACCGAGTCAAGGGCCTGGAGGGAGACCCAACGGACGGTCACGTCGAGGGGTCCGATGCGATTCAATGCTTACAGGTGCTGCCGGGGCCTCGTTGGCCGGGGGCCATTCTTGACTGGCTGGTCCGTACCGCTTTCGCCTCTTCGTCCTGCCGGCGCGACTCACGTCCCCTCGAGTTCCGAGGCACTTGAGTCGCTGCTCTGACAGGGCGACCGCTCGCTCGCCTATCCTTCGTGCGAATTGATTTCCCGGCGGAGATCAGGCCCAGGGCCATCCCAGCGGAGGGACACACCGAGTTGGCGCGCCGGCCGTCGGGGGGTGTAGAAGCCGCCGCACAATGGCTCGATCTCCCCGGCGGGTGGCTCCTCCCAAGCTCCGTGTCGTCAAGGCCCCCGAAATGAAGGAACCCCGCCGCCGGAGCCGCGTTCCCGC
>JALYOC010000192.1 GCA_030857095.1 Myxococcota bacterium
CTATCGGAGGGCCCGCTTGCCTGACCTGTCTTCCATCGCTGCCTGGGGCCTGGATCACCCGCCGCAAGGAAGCGAACGCCGAACGGTTCCTGCGGGCCCAGCAGCGGCTGAGCCGGTGGGGGGCCCCGGCCCTGCTGCTGACCTGGGTGCCGAGCTTCGTCGGGGTGCGCCCCCTTCCTTTCGTGTTCTTCACCACCCTGGGAAAGGGGCTGCGCTACGCGGTGGTGCTCGGCTCGGCGCTGGCTGCGGCCGAGGCGGTACGCTGAGACGCGCCTGGCGCTACGGCGCGGCGGGCTTCTTCTCGCTGGCCTCGCGCAGGTGGGGCCAGTTGAAGATGCCGGTGGAGTGGTTGTCGCTGAAGTCGAAGGCCAGCGCGTAGTTGCCGATCGGGTTCACGGTCAGGACCTTGATGTCCTCCGGAATCCGACCCGGATCGAAGGTCCGCTTGCTGGTCCACTCGTCCACGCACTCCGCGCAGGGACAGCCCTGGCGCAGGATCCGGGCGGAGACCAGGGTGGTCTTGCCGTCGTCCCAGGCCATCATCACCGCGGTGCCGCCCTGCATCAGGTTGATGGCGGTGACCACCGGGACCTTCTCCGCCGGCTTGAGGCGTTCCCAAAACGAGCTGCTCATGGGAAGTGCTTGTCTCGCCCCCCAGGCCCCGCGTCAACCGAAGCTGCGCGGCTAACTGGCCAGCAGCCGGACCGGCTGGGTCTTGCCTTCGATCGGCAGGCCCTTCTTCGCCAGCACCTGGCGCAGGGCGTCCACCACCGCGGGGTCCAGCCGCTTGCCGCGCAGGTTCTCCAGGATCTCCGCCACCTTCTCCAGGGGCATCGCCTTCTGGTACGGGCGGGTGGAGGTGCAGGCATCAAACGTATCCGCCGCGGCCACGATGCGGGCCACCAGCGGGATGGCCGCCCCGGCGGTCTTGTCCGGATAGCCGGTGCCGTCCCAGTTCTCGTGGTGGCTGCGCACCGCGGCGCGCACCGAGGTCAGGAAGGTCACCGGGGCGATGATCGAATCCCCGATGGAGGGGTGTTCACGCATCACCTCCATCTCCTCGTCGGTCAGCCGGGTCTGCTTGCAGAGGATGGACTCAACGATCCCTATCTTGCCGATGTCGTGGAGGATGCCACCATAGTGCAGCAGCTTGAGCTCGCGAGGGGTCAGCCCCATCTCCCGGCCGATCTCCACCGCCACGTCCCCCACCCGCATGCTGTGGCCCCGGGTGTACGAGTCCTTGGAGTCGATCGAGTTGGCCAGCGCGACGATCGTCTCCAGGTAGCCGTTCTCCAGGCTCTCGTAGAGCCGCTTGGTCTCCTGGTCGTATGCCTCCAACTGCTTGGACATGTAGTTGAAGGTCCGCGCCAGCTCTCCCAGCTCGTTGCGGTTCTCCACCTTCACCTCCACGCCGAACTTCCCCTGGGCGATCTCCAGCGCGCCCCCCATCAGCCCCTTCAGTGGCCGGGTCAGCGACCGGGAGAAGAACCAGGCCAGGATCGCCGCCACCCCCATCGCCGCCAGGGCGAAGACAATGATCCCGCGGGTCATGGTGTCCACCTGCTTGTAGGCCAGCTCCATCGGCTGCTCGGAGAAGATGGCCCAGCCCAACTCCGGCAGCACCGAGTAGGCCCCCACCACCCCGGACCGGCCTTCCCCGAAGTTGCCGACGTGGAAGATCTCCGAGTCCCGCGACCCGCGCAGGGTCTGGAGCATGTGCGCCACCGCCGGGCGTTCCCCCAGCGGGGCCCCGGCGGGCAGCTGGCCCAGCCCGCTTCCTGCCGCCACCAGCTGGCCGTCCAGATCGGTGACGTAGGCAAAGCCGGTGGACCCCACCCTCTGGGCATGGAGCATGTCCGCCAACGACCACAGCGAGATCTCCGCCGCCACGTAGCCCTTGGCCGGGTCGTCCACCGGGAAGGCCAGGGTCAACGCCGGGTAGCCGGAGGAGGGCGAGCGGTAGGCGGCCGAATAGCCCTCCCGGTTCTCCAACCCCTCCAGCAGCGCCTGGGCGCGGGCCTCGTGCTGGGCTACCTCGGTGGGGGGGATGTCCTTGACCGCGAAGGCCTGCAGGCCGGGGAGGCGCTGGCGCCGACTGTCAAACAAGGTCAGGGCGGTGATCTCCCGGCGCTGGTTCAGCACCGCGGCCAGGTGCGAGCGCTGGTCGGCCAGCGGCAGCTGGAAGAAGCCGGGGATGCGGGCCAGCCCCATCGCCGCGCGGGACGGCTCCTCCAGGATGCGGGTGGCCTTGAGCGAGACCTGCTTGACCCGCTCCTGGGCCAGCTCCTGGGCGTCGCGGACCAGCAGCTCCCGGGTCTGGGAGATGGAGAGGGCGCCGACCATCCCGGTCGCCACCAGGCTGGCCACCACCATCAGCAGCAGGATCGCCTTGAAGAGCTTCATCGGGCGCTCACTTCCACTGGGTGCCCTTGACTTCCAGCTTCAGCCCGTCCGACGCCAGCTGGAAGCTGCGCGGGCCGGAGCGCTCGGAGCGGATCCCCTCGCCCAGCGCCCGCACCGTCCACCCATAGGTCCCGGGGGACAGGGTGGTGATCCGCGCGGTGGGCTTCTCCACCTTCAGCTGCAGCGGCTTGCCGCCCTGGGGGGTGACCTCCACCTCGTAGGCGGTCGCGCCGGGCACCGCCCTCCAGCTGAGGTTCACCGGGCCCAGGGTGCCGTTCTTGCGGGGCTGCAGCTTCAGCTGGTGCTTCTCCGGCGGGGAGAGGGGCAGCGGCGCCTCCAGCCTGATCGCGTTGGCCAGCGTGTCCGGGGTCTTCTCCAAGGGCCGTTCCGCCAGCTTCCGGGGGGCCTCGCCCTTGGCCACCGCGACCACCTCGCCCACGGAGACCGGCTGGACCTTTCCCTGGGCCTCCACCCGGACCGGCTGACCGGCGGAGGTGCGGACCTCGGTCTTGCCCTGCTTGTCCACCTCCACCGTGAACCGGGTCTTCTCCCCCGCGCCCTCGGAGACCAGCTTCCAGGCGCTATCGGCGGCGTCCGCGGCCTGGTGGTACCGGGCCTGCTTGAGCAGCGCCTCCGCGTCCGCCAGCTGCCGGGAGGCCTCCTCGCGCCGGGGGCTGTCGGTGCCGGCTTGCGTGACCGCGTTGCGGGCGGCGGAGATGGCGGAGACCGCCAGGCTGCGTTCGCTGCCCGGCAGCTGCAGCACGGTGCCCGCCGGGACCTGATCGGAGGCCAGTTGGTTCAGCGCCTTGAGCTCGGAGGCTGCGCCGGGGTCTCCCAGCGTGCGCTGGGCGATCCTGGGCAGGGTCTCTCCCGCCTGGACGGTGACCTCGGCGGCCAGCGCCGCGGTGGCGGTGAGGACACAGAGCGCGAGAGCCAACCACTTCTGGGGAGGGGTCTTCACTGGAACACCAGCTCTCTACCGGCGCGCACCGTGGCGGAGGGGGTGGTCACCGACAGCGACTGGGAGGCCTGATCCAGCTCCGCGGCCACCCGGCCCTGCAACACGGTGAGGTCGGTGCGATCCTGGCCGGGCCGCACCTGGGTCTCGGCGATCCCGATCAGCGCCTCTTCCCCCAGCTGCACGTGGGAGCCGTTGGCGAACACGACCTCTGCCCGCGCACCGGCGGCGGTCCGGATCTTGTCGTTCTCGAACAGCTCCATCTTCTCGACCGCCTCTACCCAGTCGTCGCCTGCCGCGCGCTTGATCATCACCGATCCCCCCAGCCCGCCCAGGGTGGCCCGGGGCTGGACCCGGGGCGCACCGGCGTCACCGCCGGAGGGCGCGTCCCCATCACACGCAACCGCCGGGCCCAGGATCAGGACCAGCCCCACCAGGAGTCCACGCACGGAGCGGAGTGTACGCCTCCTCCCCCCGCCGCCCAAACCGCTCCACGAACGGCTGTCCGACGGGCGACCGGCAGTGCGATTCAACCCAGCCGCCGGTGGGAGAGGCACGGCAGGCTGCGGCGGATTCGCTCCAGGACCGTGGGGTCGTACTCCCCCAGCGCCATCCCCTCGCCGTCCGAGGCCCGGGCGATCACCAGCCCCCAGGGGTCGACGATCAGCGCCTGTCCGAAGGTCAGCCGGTTCCCGGTGTGCTTCCCGTGCTGGGCGGGCGCCAGCAGGTAGCACTGGTTCTCGATCGCCCTGGCCCGTAGCAGCACCTCCCAGTGGTCCTTGCCGGTCATCAGGGTGAAGGCCGCCGGCACCGCCAGCAGGGTCGCTCCCTGCTGGGAGTGCTGCCGGTACAGCTCCGGGAACCTCAGGTCGTAGCAGATCGACATCCCCAGCCGCGCAAACGGGGTCTGCGCCACCACCACCTCCGCCCCCGGGGCGACGGTCTGCGACTCGCGGTAGGAGGCGCCGTCGCCGATCTCCACGTCGAAGAGGTGGATCTTCCGGTAGATCCCCAGCTGCTCTCCCTGGGGACCGAAGACCACCGAGGTGTTGTGGACCCGGCCGCCCGGCGCCCCTCCCTCCAGGACCGATCCGGCCAGCAGGGTGATCCCCAGCTCCCGGGCCAGGCTCCCCATCCTCCCAAGGGTGGGGCCCTCCAGTGATTCGATCGCCGCCCGGCGCTCGTCCTCAAGCCCCATCCAGCTGAAGTTCTCCGGCAGCCCCACCAGGGCGGCGCCTCGACTGGAGGCCAGGCGGACAAGCCGCTCGGCGGTGGCGAGGTTCTGGGCCTTGTCCGGCCCGCTGTTCATCTGGACTGCGGCAATCAGCGGCATGGCCGCATATATAGCGGTGGAGGCAGGCAGGGGAATGAGTCGGACCCGGGCAGCCGTTTTGCACGGAGCGGCACTGGAACGCGCCTTTACAGGGCGTCCGGGCGCGTGGTAGGAGCGCCGCCGACATTTTTCGGAAGTGACCGAAAAGTGGGCCATCGAGCCCGCTTTTTCATTTTTGGGGTCCAGGGACGTAGATGGCTGAGTCGCAAAAACAGACGGTGGAGGCCCGGGTCCGCACGGTCGCCGAGCCCATCCTTGCAGCAGAAGGGGTGGAGCTGGTCGACCTGGAGTACGTGCGTGAAAAAGAGGGCTGGATCCTCCGGCTGTTCATCGACAAGGAGGGCGGGGTGGGGATCGAGGACTGCACCGCGGCCTCCCACTCCGTCGAGACCGCCATCGACGTCGAGGACTTCATTCCGAACGAGTACAGCCTGGAGGTCTCGAGCCCGGGCCTCAACCGGCCCCTGCGCAAGCCGGAGCATTTCCGATTGGCGATGGGCAAGAAGGTCAAGGTGAAGACCTACGGTCCCCTCGGCGAGCCTCCCCGCAAGAACTTCACCGGCGTGTTGTCCGGCGCCGACGCCCAGGGCGTCACGGTGGAGGTGGAGGGCGCAGGCGCATTCCAGATTCCGTTGAAAGAGATCGCCAAGGCGAATCTCGAGTACGAGTTCGAGTAGTCCCAAATACAGGTCCCACAGGGACCGTGGACCCCTTAGGAGAAGCAGCACATGGCCACCCCCGCAGCCCCCACCGTCAACCTCAACCTCGTCCTGGATCAGGTCGCCAAGGACAAGGGCATCGAGCGCAGCGTCCTGGTCGCAACCCTTGAGGATGCGATGCAGACGGCTGCCAAGAAGCACTTCGGGCAGGACCGGAACCTGGAGGCCAAGTACGAGGTCGACAAGGGCGTGGTGGAGCTGTTCCAGGCCATCACCGTGGTGGACATGATCATCGACCCGCTCCAGGCGGTGAACCAGCTGACCGTGGCCGACGCCCAGGCCCGCGGGATGGAGGTGGAGGCCGGCGACGAGCTGGTGTTCCAGATCTTCTACCGGGATGAGGACGCCGCCGAGGCCAAGGCCCAGGACGACCAGTACGGGGACATCCTCAAGCTCAAGACCTTCCGCCGCGGCTTCGGCCGGATCGCCGCCCAGACCGCCAAGCAGGTCATCCTGCAGCGGACCCGCGACGCCGAGCGCGAGAACGTCTTCAACGAGTACAAGGATCGCAAGGGCGAGATCGTCACCGGCATCGCCCGCCGCTTCGAGCGCGGCAACATCATCGTCGACCTGGGCCGCGCCGAGGCGGTGCTCCCGGTCCGTGAGCAGGTCCCCCGCGAGACCTACCGCGCAGGCGACCGGGTGCAGGCCTTCGTGCTGGACGTGCTGCGCGAGTCCAAGGGCCCCCAGATCGTCCTCTCCCGCGGCTCGGTCAATCTGCTGACCAAGCTGTTCGAGATGGAGGTCCCGGAGATCGCCGAAGGGATCGTGGTGATCGAGGCCGCGGCCCGCGAGCCGGGTGGCCGGGCGAAGATCGCCGTCTCCAGCCGCGACGGGGACGTGGATCCGGTCGGCGCCTGCGTGGGCATGAAGGGCAGCCGGGTGCAGGCGGTGGTCCAGGAGCTGCGCGGCGAGAAGATCGACATCGTGCCCTTCGACGAGGATCCGGCCCGGTTCGTCTGCTCGGCGCTGGCCCCGGCGGAGGTCTCGCGGGTGATCATCGACGAGGCCAACCACGCCATGGAGCTGATCGTCCCCGACGACCAGCTGTCCCTGGCCATCGGCCGCCGCGGGCAGAACGTGCGGCTGGCCGCGCAGCTGACCGGCTGGAAGCTGGACATCAACAGCGAGAGCCGGGTCCGCGAGATGCGCGACTTTGCCAACCAGTCGCTGGGCGTGCTCCCGGGCATCAACGAGATGCTGATCGAGACCCTGTATGCCCATGGGTTCCGCCAGTCCAAGGACGTGGCCGAGGCATCCCCCGAGGTGCTGGCCCAGATCCCCGGGATCGATCCGGCCCGCATCCCGGCGATGCAGGAGACCGCCCGCGAGCAGATGGGCAAGGACGCCACCGAGCTGGCCCGCCTGGACCATGAGCGGGAGACCGCCCGGGCGATCGAGGCCCGCCGTCACCCGGACGAGCTGAGCCCCAAGGAGCGGCTGATGCGCGTCCGGGGGATGGGCGAGAAGACGGTCGAACAGCTGAACATGTCCGGTTACAACACGGTCGAGGACCTGGCCAACGAGAAGGACATCGCCAAGCTGGGTGACGTCCCGGGCGTGGGCATCAAGAAGGCGCGCCAGGTCAAGAGCGCGGCCGAGAACTACCTCCTGGAGGAGGCCAAGCTCCGGACGGAGCTGAATGCAGAGCGGGCCGCGCAGGCCGCGCTCAGCGGTGCAATCCAAGGCGCAACCCAGGAGGGCAACGCCTCCTGACGACGGGTCCAAAGGTGAAGGCGCCAGTGGTTGGGGGCCCCGTCCGCACGTGCATCGGGTGCGGGCGCAAGGCCCTCCAGAAGGAGCTCCGGAGGTTGGCGCTCGGAGCAGCGGGCGGCGTGGAGGTGGATCTTCAGGGGACGGCTCCGGGACGGGGAGCGTACCTGTGTGGTCCTGGTTGTCTGGCGGCGGCGTGGAAGCGGAAGGCCTTTCTCCGAGCGTTCAAGGGGAAGGCCGGGCCGCTGGACCTGGAACGTTTGGAAGTCGCACTCCGAGAGAGTTAGAAGGCCCCTGGTATGTCGAAGAAGCGCGTTCATGAAATTGCGAAGGAGCTCAAAGGCCACGGCATTGAGCTCGACAATAAAGAGGTCGTGACCGAGTTGGTGTCGCTCGGCTACGACGTGAAGAGCCACTCGAGCTCCCTCGAGGACGACCAGGCCACTGCCGCGGTCCAGAAGATCCTGGACAAGCGCAAGCCGCAGAAGGTCGTCCCCCAGGTGGCGCCCAAGGGGTTTGTCGTGCGCCGCAAGGTCGCCGACACCCAGTCGTACCAGGAGCAGGCCCTGCCTCCTCCTCCGCCCCCCGTGGCGGCCGCAGCAACGCAGGCTCCCCCGCCTGCCGAGATTGAAGAGGTCCAGGCTGCCGCCGAGCTGCAGGCCCCCACCGCCCACGTCGAGCCGCCCCCGGCCGCTCCGACGGCGCCGGCAGTGGTGGCCGAAGCCCCGGCCGCGCCTGCGG
>JALYOC010000004.1 GCA_030857095.1 Myxococcota bacterium
AGCCGAGCCGGCGCACGACGGCACCGACGCCGAGGCGCAGGGCGTAGTCGACGAGCTTGGGCACGGCGATCGCATCCCGGCGCATCCAGAAGCCCTTGGCAACCTCGGTGAGCCCGCCGCAGTGCTCCGGCTGCTTGAGGCCGCCTGTTCGGCTCAGGCCTCGCCGTCCGGCTGTGGCTCCGTCCTCGTCGGGGGCCGCACCCGCACCAGCTTCACCCGCCGGGGCGAGGCGTCCACCACCTCCAGCCGGGTGCCGTCCTCCGCCACCAGCTTGGCGCCCACCTCCGGGATCTTCCCCGACAGGGAGGTGACCAGCCCGCCCAGGGTGGTGAAGTCCCGGTCCTCCGGCAGGGACAGGTCCAGGGCCCGGTTCAGGTCCCGCAGCGGCAAGGTGGCCTGGACCAGGAACACCCCCTGCTCCTCGGGGCGGATGGTCTCCGGCGGGGTCTCGTGTTCGCTGAAGATCTCCCCCACCAGCTCCTCCACCAGGTCCTCCATGGTGAGGATTCCGGCGAACCCGCCGCCTTCGTCCACCGCCACAGCCAGCAGGGTCCGCCGCTGCTGCATCCCCTGCATCACGTCCAGCGCGCGCATCGTCTCCGGCACGAAGTAGGCGGGGCGCAGCGCGTCCTCCAACACCACCAGCCCCTTCTCCAGGGCGATCGCCAGCAGATCCTTGGCCACCACGTAGCCGACGATGTTGTCCGCCTGGCCGTCGTAAACCGGCATCCGGCTGTGGCCCTCCTCCAACATGATCCGCTGGATCTCCTCGGGGCTGGCGCGGCGGGGGAGGGTGACTACCCGGTTGCGCGGCACCATCACCTCCCCGGCGGTCAGCTCCGCCATGTCGAAGGCCCGGGACGCGATGTCACCGGTGCGGGGATGGACGCTGCCTGTGCGGCTGGCCTCCTCCACCAGTTGCTGCAGCTCGTCGGGGGAGAGGCGGGACTCTGTGAACGAGGTCCGGTCCCCGAACAGCTTGAGCACCACGTTGGAGGTCAGGGTCAGCACCCACACCGCGGGGCGCATCAGCCAGGCCAGGGCGATCATCGGCCGGCCCATGGCCAACGCGTAGGCCTCCGAGCTGCGCAGGGCCAGCGACTTGGGCACCAGCTCGCCCAGCACGATGGAGAGGAAGGAGACCAGCGCCACCACCAGGGTCAGCGCCACCGAGGGCGCAGAGTCGCCCAGCCCCATGTCTCGCAGCGCCGGCTCCAGCCGCTCGGCCACCGCGGCGCCACCGAAGGCGGCGGAGGTGGCGGCCACCACGGTGATTCCCACCTGGACCGTGGCCAGGAACCGCTCGGAGTGGGTGCGCAGGTGCTGCACCGCCTGCGCGCCCTTGTTCCCCTCCTCCACCAGCTGGCGCAGCCGGGTCTTGCGCACCGAGAGCACCGCGATCTCGGTGCCGGCGAACAAGCCATTGGCCAGGGTCAGCAGGAGGATGATCAGCAACTCTGACGCCATGGGGAAAGGTTCTAGCCGGAGAGGGGCGCCAGGTGGGCCACTTACCGCTTCTCCGTCTGATCCGGTGCGTCGCGGCGCGCCAACGCGAGCAGGCGAGCCGGGCCGACGGGCTCCTCCGGCATCCAGGGAACGATGGCCACGCGCCGTGCGTGCCGCTCCTGCACGAGCTGGATCTGCCCAACCTCCGCCGCGATGCGCTGTTGGAGGCAGGGGTCCACCGAACCGGTGGCCGCGAGGCTGCTGTTGAACACCCAGCAGTAGGGTTCGATCCGGGCGCGCCGCAGATCGGCCTGCAGCCGCGCCGCCTCCGAGACGGGCGTGGTCTCCGCCAGCGTCACCAAGAGGATCTTTGTGTACTCCGGGTCGCGCAGCTTCATCAGCGGAGTGATCACCCGGGCGGAGGACTGCATCTCCTCCCCGGTGGCGACCATCTGCCGGTGATACGAGCCGGTGGCGTCCAGGAGCAGCAGGGTGTGCCCGGTCGGCGCGGTGTCGAGGATGACGAAGTTCGCTCGCGCCTGGTTCACGATCCGCGAGAAGGCGGCGAACACGGCGACCGCCTCGTAACAGGGCGAGCGCAGATCCTCGGCCAGGAGCGCTCGTCCCGCTTCGTCCAGCTTCGCGCCGCGACTCGCCATCACCCGATCGACATACGCCTTCCTCTCGACGACGGGGTCGATGCGGCTGATGCGCAGGTTGGGCAGCTCACCCGAGAGCGTCGCGGCGATGTGGGCGGCGGGATCGGTGGTGCTCAGGTGCACCTCATGACCGCGGGAGAACGCTCCCAGCTCGCCCGACGTCCGGTCCGCCTCCCTCAACGCCGCGCGGTCCGGCCGGGCGACCAGCACCACCGTCGTTCGAGCGCCGTCCCCCAGCGCCGCCAGCGCGGCGGCGAACCGGGTCTCCTGCATCTTCGGCCCCGAGTGTGGGCCCAGGCACGAGGCGCCCTCGTTGGTCGACTGGAGGAACCCCGTCCAGGCGCGCGGCAGGCTGAGCAACCGCAGCGTGTGGCCGGTGGGGGCGGTGTCGAAGAGCACGTGGTCATACGGGAGGGTCTGCTCGTCGCTGGCCAGAAGCTCGGCGAACCCGTCGAACGCAGCGATCTCCACGGTGCAGGCGCCTGCGAGCTGCTCGCGGAGTCCGGCGATCTGCGTCTCGGTCCATTGCGCCACATTCCCCCAGCCCCATTGCTGGGGAGGAGCGCTCACCCTGTCCTTCCACCAAAAGCCGCCGAGCTATTCCCCTGTCGTAGACGAGTCGTTCCAGGAGAGATGGCCGCTACCGGCTGGAGTACTTCACCGGCCGGGCGGCGATCTTCACCGTGGTCTGCCCGGCCGCGTCGGTGACCTGGCCCTGGAAGCAGAAGTAGCCCAGGCGGGGTGCGGTCCAGGGGGTGGTGCCGGTGGAGAGATCGATCCCCGGCACCTCGGTCCACCCGGTGGTAGAGGTCCCGCAGGTGGCGGCCTGGTCCGCCGGGGCGGAGATCTCCGCCACGAAGATCGCCCCCGCGGTGAAGGGCAGGCCCTCCGGATCAGTGGCGCTCCAGTTGAGGGTCACCGTCCCGGTGAGGGTCTTGGTGATCGCCGAGTCGCTGGGGGTGTTCCAGCTGAAGGTGGGCGGGCCATCCACCGGGCCTCCTCCGCGCGGGGCTCCTCCCAGCAGCCAGTTTTTGAGCTGCTCCAGCTGTGCGGCGGTGGGCTGGGGCTCGGCTGCCGGGGGCATGGTCCCCGCCACGAACACCTTCTGGTACACCTCGCCGCGCAGCTCGTAGACGCCCTGGTCGGCGTTGGCCGGGGCCTCGGTGTCCGCCGCGTCGTACTTGTCCAGGCGGAAGTACTCCAGCTTGGGAGAACGGGCCGGCTCTCCGTGACACTTCTCGCAGTAGGTCAGGAAGATCGGTTTGACGTCCGCCCAGGTCAGGGTGGTGGTGCGCGGCGGCGGGGCCAGGGTGAAGGGCGCGTCGCTGTGATCGAAGCGGACGTTGCCCACCCCGTCGGTGGCGGTCACCCGCACCGAGTAGGAGATCGCCGTTCCATCCGCGTTCTCCGCCGGGATCCCGGTGGGGGTCCAGGAATAGGTCTGGGTTCCGGGCGGAAGGTCCGCGGTGATCGATCCTTCAAACTGCAGCGCCCCGGAGGCCAGCACCCGGTACAGGTCCAGGTCGATGGTCAGCGCGTCCCCCGGATCCGGGTCGGTGGCGGTCCAGGCGATCTCGGTGGTGCCGAACAGCGGCTGGGGGAGGTTGGGCCGCAGCAGGGTGACCGAGGGGGCGGTGCCGGCGGCGCCGTGGTCCACCGTCAGCTCGCCCAGCACCACCGGGGTGCGGTTGGCGGCCGGGTCGTCGGAGAACCCGTCGTCCACCAGCGCCAGCAACTGGAAGGTCCTCCCCGAGGCCAGGACCCCGGTGTCCAGCACGGTGGTCCGCAGTCCTCCGCCGAGCCGGGGACCGAGCACCGTCTCCTCGGTGGCCCCCACCTCGCGCGCCGCCACCTGGGTCCACAGCCCGTCCCCGTCCTGGTCCCAGGAGCGAACCTGGACCTCCAGCGACTGGTCCACCACCGGAGGCAGCGCCAGCGGTGAGGTCAGCTGCGCCTGTGGCGCCCGGTTCTCCCGCGTCCCCTTGGGGCCACCCTGGGCGAACCACCGCTCCAGGATCTCCCGCTGACGCGCGGTCAGCGCATGGTCCGGCGGCATCACCGGCGCCTCCAGATCCACCGCCTGGCGGGTGGTGCCGCGCACCGAGAGATCCTCGGCGAAGGCCTCATAGGCCGCCCCCACCGAGAGCCCGGGGACCGGCATCCACACCGGCCCGCCGTAGGCCACCAGCTGCAGCCGCGAGGGCAGACCGCCTTCGAACTTCTGGTGGGCGACGTCCAGCTCTCCCATCCACAGCAGTGCCGCCTCCTCCAGCCACCACTTGGCGAACGCCCCGCCGATCAACCTCCGGCTGGCGGGACCGAAGCCGGCCCGACCGGAGAGTCCCAGGGAGGCCGCGCTGCCCAGCCGCAGCTCGCCCATCGCCGCCCCGCCCACTGTCCGGGTCCTCCGGTCCGCAGCGGGTCGCGCACGAACGCCGTCCCGTGCACCTCCCAGTCCTCCTCCACCGCGCTGACGGAAAGCCCGTACGGCTCCTGCTCAAGGTGCTGATCCAGAAAGCGGCGGACATAGGCGGTGTGATCCGCCAGCCGCAGCCCATAGGGAGCGAAGAACCGCCCCGCGCGCAGGGTGACCGGGGTGCCGGGGAGGGTGGAGCTGAGGGAGTGCTCCCGGGAGAGCACCGGCAGGGGCGGGGGAGGCAGCTCGCTGTCCGGCTGCCGCTCCTCCGCGCGCGCCACCCCGCGCAGTCCCACCACCACCGTGGCGCTGAGCCACTCCGGCCCGGCGCGCAGCGAGAGATCGGCCTGCATCGGGAACACCGCCCGCTGGACCCCTTCGCTGCTCCCGGTGTCCTTGAGCAGCCCCGCCAGGCGGAGATCGCCGCCCACCGAGATCCAGGAGGGCAGCTTGACCAGCCCATGCGCCAGGCCTCCCCGGCCCCCCCCAACTGCTCAGGTCCTCGCTCTGGTCACGGCCGTAGCCGTTGAGCTGGCCTCCGCCGGCGGGCGCCTGGTGACAGCCCTGGCAGGTGGTGGTCCCGGATGAGAGCTGGAAGTGGGGATAGGCCTGGGCGCCGGCGGACAGCAGCAGGCCCAGCCAGAGGAGCCGCCTCGGGCTCCTCCAGCACCACCCCGCCCGCCTGGCGGTTCGCGTCGTGGCAGCCGGCGGTGGCGCAGGATGGCCGGACAATCGCCTCGTGCAGGTAGTCCCAGCGGGCGGGACGATCGTCCACCGCCGCGCCACATCCCGCCAGCAGCAACAGCCCCGCCCATCGCATCGGTGAACGACTCCCGGAGAAGAAAAAGAACGATCCCAGCAAGGTCGGGACCGGCCCGGAACCCACAATGATTCTAGATGGTTGTGCAACCAAGGGGAGCCCCGACCGCGCCCCGGGGGACAGGGGTTGAACCGGCCGGGACAACGAAGAGTGCACTGCCGGTGCGACAAATCCGGACCGGTCTCGTCCCCTTGGCAACCCGCCGTTGTCCCCCATTTCTTGCCGGAGGGACAAAGGGAGCCTTCTTGATCCTGCCGCGCCTGCTGGCCGTCGTCCTGTTCACCCTCGCCTGCGGGGGGGCAGAGCCGACGCTGACCGATCCGGAGCAGGATCTCTTCGGCCAGGCGATGGAGCTGAACGCCGGGGATGTCCGGGTCCGGCTGATGGCCGCCAACATCAGCAGCGGCAACTACCAGTCCTACGATCCCGGCCACGGCACCCGCATCTTCCAGGGGGCCGATCCGGACATCGTGATGATCCAGGAGTTCAACTACGGCTCCAACACCCCCGCCGAGTTGCGCGGCTTCGTGGACACCGCCTTTGGTTCCAGCTTCCAGTACTACCGGGAGGGCGGGGCGCAGATCCCCAACGGGATCATCAGCCGCTATCCGATTCTGGCCTCCGGGGAGTGGGACGACCCCCGGGTCTCCAACCGCGACTTCGCCTGGGCCCGCATCGACCTCCCCGGGGAGGTGGACCTGTATGCGATCAGCGTCCACCTGCTGACCGCCAGCGCCTCGGAGCGAAATCTCGAGGCGCAGTCGCTGGTCTCCTTCATCCAGCAGCAGGTGCCGGCCGGGGCGTACGTGGCCATCGGCGGAGACTTCAACACCGGCTCGCGCACCGAGGCCGCGCTCTCCACCCTCGCCCAGGTGGTGGTCAGCAGCGGTCCGTTCCCGGTGGACCACAACGGCAACGGCAACACCAACGCCTCTCGCGCCAAGCCCTACGACTGGGTGCTGGTCTCCAGCGGGCTGCACAACCGCCGCACCCCCACCGAGCTCGGCAACTCCGACTTCGTCAACGGCGCGGTGATCGACACCCGGGTCTACAGCCCGCTCTCCGAGCTCTCCCCCGCGCTCTCCACCGACAGCAGCGCCACCAACATGCAGCACATGGCGGTGGTGCGGGACTTCGGGCTTCCCTCCGGGGCGGTGGTCACCCCCTCGGTCACCGTCACCTCGCCCAACGGCGGGGAGAGCTGGGCCGGGGGCAGCACCCAGACGATCCGCTGGAGTTCGGCCAACGTCTCCACGGTGCGGGTGGAGGCATCCTTGGACAATGGCGCCTCCTGGTCGGTGGTCGCCGCCAGCGTGGCCGCGTCCGTTGGCAGCGTGGCCTGGACGGTCCCTTCCACCGCCTCCACCAGCGCCAGGGTCCGGGTCACCGACACCGCGTCCGGCACCAGCGACCTCTCCAACGCAACTTTCAACGTCACCGTGGGTGGGGGCGGCGGCAGCGGGGTGATCTTCCTCAATGAGATCCTGGCCAACGAGGTGGGCAGCGATCCGGCCAACGAGTTCGTGGAGGTGCTCAACGACACCGGGGCCTCGCTGAGCCTGGCCGGGTGGACGCTCTCCGACTCCACCGGGGTCCGCCACACCTTCGCCTCTGGGACCTCGGTGGCCCAGGGCGCGGCGGTGGTGGTCTACGGCACCTCCGCCGGTATCCCCGCTGGAGTCACCGCGGTGCCCGCCACCAGCGGCACCCTGGGGCTCTCCAACAGCGGGGACACGGTGACCTTGAAGAACGCGGCGGGCACGGTGATCGACACGTTCACCTATCCCTCCTCGCTGTCCGGCACCGACGGGGTGTCGATGAACCGCAGCCCGGACGCCTCGGCGGCGGGCGGCTTTACGCTCCACACCGCGCTCTCCACCCTGCCGCGCTCGCCCGGGACCCGGGCCGACGGCAGCGCCTTTGGCAGCGGCGGCGGCGGGACCCCGCCTTCCGGTTCGATCACCGCCGAGTCGGAGGCCAACGACACCGCGGCCACCGCCGACGGCCCGGTGGGCAACGGGAAGAACGTCTCCGCCAGCATCGCCACCCCCACCGACCAGGACTGGTTCAAGGTCTCGGTCAAGGCGGGGGGGACGGTCACCGTCTCGGTCACCGTTCCCGGCAGCGCGGACCTGGACTGGTACCTGTACGCGTCCACCAACCCCACCAGCTACCTGGTCCGCGGCTATACCTCCGCCAACCCGGAGACCGGCTTCTACAGCGCCGCCCCCGGGGACTACTTCGTCAAGGTGGTCGGCTACTCCGGGGCCACCAGCACCTACACCCTGAAGGTCAGCGGCGCCGCCGGGGTGATCGACCCCTGAGGCGAAGGGCGCCGTCCGGCCCGAACGCCGGGCCGCGGTGAGGAAGAGAGGCTGGGATCCGACTCCGGGTCCCGGCCTTTGCTCGTGGGTAACCTCTGGCGCCGTTCCGGGGCTGTCTGGTTTTCCTTCCGCTCCCAACGGAGGGCAAGCGCGCAAGCATGCAGGATCCACTCGGTTTTCTGCCAATGTGGCTAAGATGTGGGCCCTCCGGCGATCGCAGCGGGAAGCCTCTGCGCCGTCCCCATCATGAGTTCTCTGCACTCCGCCCATCACTTGATCGTTCCGGACCCCCCGGTGTCATCGCTCCATTTTGATCCTTCGCTCCCCGCCTCCCTCCGCCACCGCGTCCAGTCGCACTTCTTGGATTCTGAGAATCCGATCACCCTCCGGCTGACCCTGTTGCCGGACGGGCCCGTGGGGCTGGACCCGGAGCGGCTGACGGTGACCTTCTTCGACGGCAAGCTGTCCCCCGCCCATGCGCGGCTGCTCAAGGGTGATCGCCCGGCGCTGCTGTGCGCGCTGCGCGAGTCCGGACAACCTTCGGAGTGGGAGCTGGAGCTGCTCTCCAGTCTGGTTTCCGGTCGGCCCTTCAATCCGCCGGACACCGCGTGGATCCACCTGCAGATCGGCTCGATGGGCGGGATCGGCACCGCGGCGGACGCGGCCAGCGCCCTGGCCTCCGAGGTCGGCGCCAGCGCCACCGTCTCCAAGCTGGCCTCGGATGTGACCCACGAACTGCTGGCCAACGCCCTGCTGGCGGCGCCGGTGGATGAGGCCGGGGTGGCCCGCTATGCCACCCGCCGCGACGCCTCGCCGGAGATCTCGGCGGAGGACGCCTGCACCTTCTCGTTGGGCACCCACGCCAAGCGGATCTACCTGGTGGCCACCGACCGGTTCGGCCGGCTCACCACCGGACCGGTGGTCCGGGCGGTGGAGGGCTACGGCGGCAAGGTGCAGCCGGACACCTCCGGGGGAGGCGCCGGTCTGGGCACCCGTTTGATTCTCGAGCACTGCGATGCGATCGCCTTCCGGGTGATCCCCGGCCAGTCCACCGAGGCGGTGGGGGTGATCGAACTCGACGGCCCCCGGCGCCGCGCCGGCCAGCCCAAGTCGCTCTTCTTCTTCCAGTCGGCAATCGACGCCCGTGGGGGGCAGCGTGTCCGGTAAGCATTTCAGTTTTTCGGTGGTCAACCGCCTGTTGGGCGGAAGCGTCACCCACCTCCGGGTGGCGGGCGTGATCGACGAGACTTTCGACCCGTCGCTGTTCTCCGCCGACCTGCGCGGCCACGTCCTGCTGGATGTCGGCTCGGTGGAGCGGCTCAGCTCGTTCGGCGTGCGCAAGTGGATGGAGTTCACCCGCCAGGTCCCGGTGTCGGTGACCAAGCTGTACCTGATGCACCTGCCGCCGTTCTTCGTGGACCAGCTGAACATGGTGGACGGGTTCGCCGGCGTGGCGGACGTGGTCTCCCTGCTGGCCCCCTACACCTGCACCCACTGCGGCGAGGACCGGGTGCGGATCGTGGACCTGCGCGAGGATCGCGAGACGATCGCCAGCGGCTCCGCCCCTGAGCACAGCTGTCCGGTCTGTACCCGGCCGCTGCAGTTCGCCGATCAGCCGGGCGAGTTCTTCGACTACGCGCGGCAGATCAGCCCCGCGCCGTTGGATCCGGCGGTGGAGCGGTACCTCTCGTTGATGCGGCCCACCACGCCCTTGCTGACCACCGGCAACGTGAAGGTGGTGGAGGGGGACATCACCTTCCTGATGCTCCCCGCCGAGCTGACCGCGGACCTCAACGTCCGCCGGTTGGGAGGCGGCCTGGAGGGCCGGGTCCTCTACGACTTCTCCGCGGTGCGCAAGGTGGACCCGGCGGCGGCGCCGAAGATGAAGCAGCTGCTTGAGGCCGCCAGCGCCACCGCCACGGTGATGCTGTGGCGCGTTCCGCCGGCGGCGCTGGAGACCCTCTCCCGGATGCCGCTGGGGAACTGGACCATCGGCTCCCTCTACCTCCCTGGCGAGTGCTGCAACTGTGGCCAGAAGATGCCCCAGCGGGTCACCCTCTCCCGCTTCGTGGAGGTGCTGGACGCCGGGGAGGAGCTGTTGCTGGACTGCCCGATCTGCGGCGGTCTGTCGTTGCTTCCCAAGCTGCGGGACTTCATGGAGTTCCTGCGCGCGGTCTCCACCTCCGACGAGGGCGGCCGCGGCTTTGACGACTTCACCCAGATCGAGTCCCGCGCGCTCAGCCAGTACTTCAACCAGTCCACCTCCCGCGGCTCGGCCAGCGGCAGCAATGGGTCCGGAGGCATCACCCCCCAGGGCAGCTCCGCCAACAAGTTCCAGATCATCCGCCGGCTGGGCCAGGGCGGGATGGCGGAGGTGTTCCTGGCCAAGCAGGAGGGGATGCAGGGCTTCGAGAAGTACGTGGTGATCAAGAAGGTGCTGGAGAACTTCGCCAACTCGCCGGAGTTCGTGCAGATGCTGTTCGCCGAGGCCCGCGCCAACGCCCGGCTCAACCACCCCAACGTGGTCCAGACCTACGACGTGGGGATGTTGAATGGCTCGGCGTACATCGCCATGGAGTACGTGCGCGGCCCGGACGTGAAGCGGGTGCTGCACGCGCTGCGCAAAGAGAAGCGGATGATGCCGGTGGAGATCGCGCTTCGGATCGTCGCCGACACCGCGGCCGGCCTGCACTACGCCCACAGCTACGTGGACCCGGCAGGCACCCCCCACCCAATGGTCCACCGCGACGTCAGCCCGCACAACATCCTGGTGTCGCTGGACGGGGTGATCAAGCTGTCCGACTTCGGCATCGCCAAGGTGGCGGGGGAGGGCGACGACAGCACCCGCGCCGGCACCTTCAAGGGGAAGATCCACTACGTCTCCCCCGAAGCGGTGGCCCTGCAGCCGCTGGACGGCCGCAACGACGTGTTCGGGCTGGGGGTGACCCTGTTCGAGATGTTGACCGGGCGGCTGCCCTTCAAGCGGGACAGCGAGGCGGCCTCGCTGCACGCCATCGTCTACGACGCGGCGCCGGACCCGGCGTCCTTCAATCCGCAGATTCCTCCCGAGGTCTCGCAGGTGGTGCTGCGGGCGCTGGAGAAGGATCAGAACCGCCGCACCCCCACCGCGGCGCGGATGCGCGACGAGATCGACGCGGTGATGGCCAAGCTGGGGATGACCGCCACCTCCGCGCTCAGCGTGGCCCAGTACATCCAGGGGCTGTTCGCCGAGTTCGGCAACTCCTCTGGTTCGCTCAGCTCTCCTGGCGCCTCCTTCGGCGGCAACAGCGTGGCCAGCAGCCCGGGGCCCAGTCTCCCCGCCGTCAACCGGCCCAAGCCGGGCACCGGGTCCCGCCCCACCGGCCCGGCGCCGGTTCCTCCCCGGGCCGCCTCCCCCGCGGCTCCTCCGCCCGTTCCCAGGCCGGCAGTCGCCCGTCCGCCGCCGCTTCCCCCCGAAGCGGTGATCGAGACCGACGGGCCCACCTCGGTGCTGCGGGCCTCCGGAATCAAGGCCGCCATCCAGTCCGCGGACTCCTCCGCGGCGCAGCAGCGGGTGTCCTCCCCCGGCG
>JALYOC010000018.1 GCA_030857095.1 Myxococcota bacterium
CCCGCTACTCCAGCGGACGCCAGGGATCTCCCGGCGTCGTCACCTTCAGCAGCTCCCAGGCCGCCAGCGCGTCCACCACCCGGTCCAGCTCGCTGGTCAGTGACCGGGCGCGCTTGGACGCCATGTAATCGGCGGCAAACGAGTGCAGCTGCTCTCCCAGGAACAGCTTGGCCAAGGTGACCTCGGTCTGGCCGAAGAACTCCACGAACCGGATTCCAAAGCCGCTGCGGCCCTGGCCGGTGCGCGGATCCGGCCGCTCCTCCCGGACGATCTGGGCCCGGGCATCCACCGGGGCCGCGTCCGTCTCCAGCGCGAAGCGGACCCGCAGCTCGGTGCCCATCGGCAGGAAGAAGGTGCTCTCCAGAAAGGCGCCGCTGACCGAGACATTCACCGATCCAAACGTGGCCGCGAAGCTGCGCTGCTCATCCCCGATCCAGGCCTCGAAGCGCACCGCCATCCGGGCGCGCGGAAATTGACGGTGCTCGGCGCTGCCCTCGTCCTCCAGCAGGTCCAGCTTGGGGCCCGGCCGCAGTCCGGGCCGGGGTTGCATCGGCCGGGCCGGGGTGCCCACCTCCGGAGCTGGCTTCCTGGGAGCCGCGGCGGCCGTCGGGGGAGCCATCCGCTCCCGGTTCCCACCCACCGGCTTCTCGTCGCCCTTCTTCACCATGAACCCCTCCGCGCCCGAGGTTCCTGACCGGGCGCCGAAAGGCTTCATACCCTCCCCCGCCCCTTTGCAACACCGTTCCGGTGTTTCAGAACATGTGACGGCGCATGCTCACGTTGACCAGCAGGCCGATCATGATCATCACGCTGAGCATGGAGGAGCCGCCGTAGCTCATCAGCGGGAGGGTGATCCCGGTCACCGGCAGCAGCCCCACCACCATCCCGATGTTCTCCACCACGTGCCAGAAGATCAGCGCCGCCACCCCCACCGCCAGGAACGCCCCGAAGCGATCCTTGGAGTTGAAGGCCACCGCCAGGGTGAGGGTGAGGAACATCCAGTAGAGGCCGATCAACAGGAAGCAGGCCAGAAAGCCATGCTCCTCGGCCCACACCGAGAAGATGAAGTCGGTGTGTTGTTCGGGGAGGAAGGAGAGCGCGGTCTGGGTCCCCTGCCGCCAACCCTTCCCCGCCAGCCCGCCCGACCCCACCGCGATCCGTGACTGGGCGGCGTGGTAGTTGGCCCCGCGCAGGTCGGACTCCGGATCCAGCCAGCTGGAGATGCGCTGGCTCTGGTGCTTCTTGAGGTGGTGGCGGACCAGGGTAAAGCCGCTGCCGGTCGGATCGCGGACGTAGTCGTTCCAGATCACCGCGCTGCCCGCCAGCAACGAGATCCCCAGCGCCACCAGGATCCAGGTTTTGGGGCGCGCGAACAGGAACACGGTCAGCGAGGAGAGGAAGATCATCAGCGCGGTGCCCAGGTCGGGCTGCACCAGCACCAGCACGAACGGCAGCCCCATCAGTCCCACCGCCGGCAGCAGCCGGGCCAGCCCGTAGCGGTCGTCGTTGGGCCGGTAGGTGTCGTGGAAGTACTTGGCCAGCATCAAAAGCACGCCAATCTTCATGAACTCCGCCGGCTGGACCCTCACCGGCCCCAGCACGATCCAGCTCTCCGCGCCCTTGGCCTTGTGGCCGATGAAGCGCAGGGCGATCAGCGCCAGGATGTTGATCACATACACCGGGATCACCATCCGCTGGATGAAGCGCATGTCCACCGCGGCCACCGCCACCATCGCCACCAACCCCAGGCCGATATAGATCGCCTGGCTGGTCCAGATGGAGTGGGGAGGCCGCGAGGCCGAGGCCAGGTTCCACAGCCCCAGCAGGGACATCACCACCGTCACCCCCAGCAGCCCCCAGGGGATGTGCGGCACCATCCGCTTTTCGATGCGCATCTGCACGGGGACGACCCTTTTTTCCGACTACGGCGCCGCCGGGTCCAGGGGCCCGGGGGCGGAAAGCTTGAACAAGGTGGCGTCCGGCGCGCCCGGACTGTTCTGACCCAGGGTCACCGCAGCGCTCCGACCTGCGGCCGCTCGTTGCCGGGATCGATCTTCCGCAACAGCGGGTACAGCAACAGCGCCGCCACCCCGGTCAGCAGCACCTGGACCGGGAGGGTGGACAGCGCCACCCCGCCCAGCGCGTCCTTGGGCGCGGTCATCCAGGTGAAGAACACCGCCAGCAGCCCATGGGCAGCGTCGGTGCCCATCGCGAAGAGCGCAAACGACGGCCCGGAGCGGACATCCACCAGCGAGGCGGCCAGCTTCCCCAGCAGGAACATCAGCACCGCCAGGAAGGTGTAGAGCCCGGTGGGCCGCCCGGTGGAGAGATCCAGCAGGTAGCCGATGGTGAAGGCGGAGATCGCCCCCTCCTGGGTGTTGGCCCGCAGCGCCAGGAAGGCCACCAGCGCCACCGTGACGTCGATGCGGGTGATGGAGAAACCGAAGTACTTGACCAGCACCGCCTCCAGGGAAAGCAGCACCAGGGCCATCGCGGCGGTGACCAGGAACTTCATGGCGCACCTCCGGTGAGGGTGGCCGGGTCGGGCACCGGGTCCAGCAGCACCAGCACCTCCTCCAGCCGCGCGGTGTCCACCGCGGGGCGGATCTCCCCGGACTGGAACATCCCGAAGTCGCTCCTCTGTACCCGGGCCAGGGTCCCCACCACCAGCCCGGGCGGGTAGATCCCGTCGGTGCCGGAGGTGAGCACCACATCTCCCTCCTGGAGATCCTCGGTGCGCAGCGCGTTGTCCAACCGCAGCGCCAGATCCTTGCCCGCGCCCACCGCGTTGGCCCGGGCCCGCGAGCGCTGCACCCGCACCCCAAGAATCGTGTTGCGATCCCGCAGCAGCACCACGTCCGCGTAGGTGGCGGTCACCCGCTCCACGTGCCCCACCACGCCCTCATGGGTGACCACCGGCATGTTCCGCCGCACCCCGTGATCCGTGCCGCGATCGATCCGCACCGAGAGCAGGGTGGAGACCGGGTTCACCCCCACCACCCGGGCTGCGATCTTGGGACCGGCGGCGGTCTGGGCGTAGGAGAGCAGCGCCCGCAGCCGCTGGTTCTCGTTGCGCTCCTCCTCCAGCGCGTGGACCTCGGTCAGCAGCCGCGCGTACTCCTGCCGCAGCACCAGGTTCTCCGAGCGCACCGCGCGCAGCCCCACATAGCCGCGCCAACCGTCGACCACCCCGTCGATCCCCCAGCCCAGTCCAGACTGCAGCCAGGAGGACACGGTGATCACGCCCCGGTCCAGGGCATTGGGATCCCGCGCCGTGCCCCCGCGACTGAGAAACATCGCGAAGGGATAGAGGAGCAGGAAGGCGACGACGAGCAGTTCGCGGTATCGCTTGAGGGCCGACAGCACAGGTCAGGTGGGACGGTGGGGGAGCGTGCTAAGATATCGAAATCGCTTGCATTCTCGTAGGTGAGATCCTAGAGGTCAAGCCGACGAACCCACTGAACATCACACTTGGTGGCGCCTGTTCCAAGCAGGAGTTTTCAATCCATCGCCTGGTCCACCGCCTGCCTCCTACCCGATAAGCCATGCCCATGAAGGATTCAATCCAGCCCCGGCGGCTCTTCTCGTACCTGTTGATCGCCGCCATTGGCTTCATCTTCGTCGTGCAGTTCGGACCCGCCTCGCGTGGCTGCGACAGCACGGTGGGTGGACGCACCGACACGGCCATCGCCCGGGTGAACGGCAAGGAGATCCCGATGCAGGATTTCCGGCGCGTGTACCAGGACCAGGTCTCCGCCGCCCGGGCCCAGCAGATCCCGGAGAGCATGGTGCGGCAGTTCATCGTCCCCCAGCTGATGGACCGCCTCGTCGAGGGCGAGCTGTGGATGCAGGCGGCCGAGCGCCACGGGATCACCGCCTCCGACGAGGAGATCCGGAAGATCATCCGCGCCGACCAGAGCTTCTACGAGAACGGCAAGTTCAGCACCGCCCGCTACTCGCAGGTGGTGCGTGACTACCTGCAGAAGACTGTGCCGGAGTACGAGCACCAGCTTCGGCGCGAGCTTTCGGCCCGCAAGATGGCGCAGCTGGTCGCCAACGGCGCGCTGGTCTCCGAGGACGAGGTGAAGACAGGGTTCCAGCAGGAGGGCAACAAGGCCAACGTGACCTTCGCCCGCTTCCTGCCTGCGATGTACGCGGACAAGGTCCCGGCCGCCACCCCGGCGCAGTTGGAGGCGTACCAGCAGGATCACCAGAAGGAGATCGCCCAGTACTATGACGCCAACCGCGCGCTCTACGAGCAGGCGGAGCGGATCCACGCGCGCCACATCCTGGTCTCGGTGCCCCGCGGGGCCCCGGCCGATCAGAAGGAAGCGGCGAAGAAGAAGGCGGAGACGATCCAGGCGGAGTTGGAGGGCGGCAAGGACTTCGCCGCCGCGGCCAGCCAGTCCTCCGACGACGCCTCCAACAAGAACCAGGGCGGCGATCTGGGCACCCACAGCCGCGAGTCGGCCGGCTGGGTCAAGGAGTTCACCGACGCCGCCTTCGCGGTGGAAGCGGGCAAGGTGTCCGCCCCGGTGGAGACCCCGTTCGGCTTTCACTTGATCAAGGTGGACCAGCGCTTCCCCGCCCAGAAGAAGGAGCTGAAGGACGTGCAGGCGGAGATCGCCCGCACCCTGCTGCAGCGCGAGGGCGCCAAGCAGCTGGCCCGCGCGGAGGCGGACAAGGCCCTGGCCGCGCTCAAGGGCGGCAAGTCCATCGCCTCCTTGTTCCCGCCCGAGGGCGGCACCCCGGCGGCCACCCGCTTCGAGACCGAGAAGCAGCCGGAGGCGGTCCCCACCGGTGAGTTCACCGCCTCCGCCCAGTCGCTGCCGTTCCTGGGCAACTCCCCCACCCTGCTCTCGGCGGTGTTCGCAATCCAGCAACCGCAGGCGCTGGACGCGGTGTACGAGGCCGGAGAGGGCTTCGCCATCGCCGAGGTCACCTCCCGGACGCTGCCGTCTGACGCCGAGTTCGCCAAGCAGAAGGAGACCCTGCTCTCCGAGGCCCGCCGGGCCAAGGGGATCGAGCTGCAGAACGGCTTCATGAAGTCCCTGCGCAAGGACGCGCAGATCGTCACCAACGATCAGGCCGTCAGCACGCTGCTGGACAGCTAGGGCTTCGGGTCCGCCGCCGCCGAGACTCCCCGCGGCGGCGTGCCGGCCACCCAGGCCGCGATCTTCGCGTTGTTCCGGCCGCTGCCCTTCACCTGGTACATCGCGTCGTCGGCGGCCTGGAGCAGCTCGCTGGCGTTGCGCGCGTGCGCGGGGAAGCTGGCCACCCCCAGGCTGGCGGTCAGTCGCACCTCCAGCCCCCGGGAGGTCAAGAAGCGGTGTTCCCCCAAGGCGTCCCGCAGCCGCAGCGCGGTCTGCTGGGCGCCCTCCGCGTCGGTCTCGATCAGCAAGAGGGCAAACTCGTCTCCCCCGAAGCGGAAGGCGGAGTCTACCTGGCGGATCCCCTCGGCCAGAAGCTCCCCCACCTCCTTGAGCAGCGCGCTGCCCACCAGGTGACCGTAGGTGTCGTTGACCTGCTTGAAGCGATCCAGATCCAGGAACACCAGCGACAGCGGGTGCCCAAAGCGCCGGGCGCGGATCACCTCCGCCTCCAGCAGGGCGTGGAGGTGGCGGGCGTTGTACAGCCCGGTGTGCTCGTCGGTGAGCGTCAGCTCCTGCACCCGCTGGAAGTTCCGCGCGTTCTCGATGGCGATCGCGGCGAACTCGGCGATCCCCAGCAGGGCGTGCAGATCGTCCTGGGTGAAGACCGGATCCCCGGGGCCATTGACCAATTCAATCACTCCCATCGGCTTGCCGCGGGAGACCAGGGGCACCGCCAGCACCGAGCGGGTGTTGAAGGCGGAGATGTCGTCGAAGCGGTTGGCGAAGGCCGGATCGTCGCGCACGTCGTCCACCCGGCGGGGCACGGCGGTCTTGAACACCGACCCCACGATCCCCTCCCCCGGCTCCAGCCGCAGCTCCTTGAGCTTCTCGGCCCCCGCGCCCACCGCCAGCTCGAAGTACAGCTTGCCGCTTTGGGGGTCCTCCAGCAGCAGCGACCAGTTGCGCGGCTGCAGCAGCTCGGAGACCTTCTGCATCACCAACCGCAGGACCTCGTGGACCTCCAGGGTGGAGGTCAGTGCCTTGGCGATGGTGTTGAAGGCGGCCAGCTGATCCACCGTCCGCTTCATGGCCGTGAGCAGGTCGCCGGCGTTCATTTTGCCCAAGCCCCCTCACCCACCAGGGAGGCGGGGAATCCTTCGAGCCGATAACATGCCCCCCCCCATGGGTCAAACCCGCCTCATCCTCGCCTCCGGCTCTCCCCGCCGGCGGGCCTTCCTGGAATCCCTGGGGCTGCAGTTCGAGGTCGCGCCGGCGGAGCTGGACGAGACCCCGCTGCCCGCAGAGGCGCCGCGCGCCTACGTGCAGCGCCTGGCCGCGCAGAAGGCGGACGCGGTGGGGATCCGCTTTCCCCAGGCCGCGGTCCTGGCCGCGGACACCACGGTGGTGTTGGAGGACGAGGTGCTGGGCAAGCCCCAGGACGCCTCAGAGGCGCGGCGGATGCTGGAGCGGCTCTCCGGGCGCACCCACCGGGTGCTGACCGGGGTGGCCCTGGGAGGGGCGGCCCGCGGCGCGGTGGTGGTGGAGACCGAGGTCCGCTTCCGGGTGCTGGAGGAGGCGCAGCTGCGCTGGTACCTCGCCTCCGGCGAGCCGATGGACAAGGCCGGCGCCTATGCGATCCAGGGGCTGGGCGGCGCCTTCGTGGAGCGGATCACCGGCAGCTACTCGAATGTGGTGGGGTTGCCGCTGGTGGAGACGCTGGCCCTGCTGGAGCAGGCGGGACTGCGGCTGCCGTGGGAGGAGCACCGGTGACTGTCAAGGAGGGGCTGGAGGCGGTGGAGGCGCGGATCGTGGCCGCCTGTGCGCGGGCCGGCCGCCCGCGGGAGGAGGTGGAGCTGATCGCGGTCTCCAAGCTCCACCCGGCGGCGCGGATCCGCGAGGCCTACGCGGCCGGGCAGCGGCTGTTCGGGGAGAACTACGCCCAGGAGCTGCGGGACAAGGCGGAGGAGCTGTCTCCCCTGCCCGGGCTGCGCTGGCACGCCATCGGTCCGCTGCAGGCCAACAAGGCCAAGTACGTGGCCAAGAGCGCGCATGCCTTCCACGCCCTGGACCGGCTGGAGATCGCCACCGAGCTCTCCAGGCGCCGCACCGGCACCCCGCTGCGTTGCTACCTGCAGGTCAACGTCGCCGCCGAGGACTCCAAGAGTGGGGTGGCCCCCTCCGAGGTGGAGACGCTGGCCGCCCAGGTCCGGGCGCTGCCCGGGTTGGAGCTGGTGGGATTGATGGCCCTGCCCCCGCTGGCGGAGACGGTGGAGGGGCTGCGCCGGCCCTTCCGGACCCTGCGCGCGTTGGGAGAGCGGCTGGGGCTTGGGGGACTGTCCATGGGCACCACCCACGACTTCGAGGTGGCGATCGAGGAGGGGGCCACCGCGGTGCGGGTGGGCACCGCGATCTTCGGGGAGCGCCCCTGATCAGGCCTCGCGCAGCTTCACCCGTCCCTCGTCACTGACCTTCACGCTGAACTCCTCGCCGCAGTAATTGCACAACACCTCCTCGCCGTTCCCGAACGGGGGATCGACGGGGTTGTTGGCATTGCAGGAGGGACAGTCGAACTCCTTGAACTTGCTGGCGACGCCGCTGGAGCCGGCCTCCTTCGCGTCGTCTTCGTCATCGTAGGCGTCGTGGGGTGCCATGGCCCCCAGGCTACCAGCGGCCGAGGAAGTCGCACATCTCCTGCCGCGCCGCCTCGCGCCGGGTGCGCAGCCCCTGCAGCAGCCGCTGCAGCGAAGGCTCGCGTCCCAACACCTCTCGTACCGTCGCCGAGGGCAGCTCCAGCACGTCCACCTCCGCCCCCTGCGCCACCGCCGAGTAGGGCCGGGCCGTCGAATCGATGGCGTCCTCGCCGAACAGCTCCCCGCGCAGCGCCCCGCCGAAGTCGACCTGCTCTGCCGCGGACCGGCCCCAGAAGCGGATCTCCCCACGCAGGACCAGGTACAGCCCCCGGCAGCCGTCGCCCTCGCGGTACACCGACGCCTGGTGGACGAAGCGCTTGCCCGTCGCGCCCTGGAGGATCCGCTCCAGGGACTGCTCGGAGAGCGAGCGGGCGAACTCGCTTCGGCGGAGCTCCTCGTCGCGGCGGACCAGATCCGCGGCCCCCACCCGGCGCAGCTCCACCCGGGTGACTGGCACCGTCCCCTCCTCTGGATGCGGGGCGCTCAATGCAGTTCGTCCCTGGAGGCGGGTCCCATGCGGCTCCAGTGTGACTCAAAACATCCTGGGAAACGAATTCCAAAGGGCAGCCCCTGAATCCGCTCCTGAACGCTTTCGTCGGACCACGGGTTGGACGCGTGGGTGCAGGTAGGGGCGGAATGGTCGCTGTGGGATTGGCGTTTGAGGGCGTGCTGCCTACGATCCCAAGGTTGCAGGGGTCCTGGCAGCCTGCCGGGGAGGCGCATTGAGAATCGGGATCAAACAACTGTTGGGGTGTCTGGCGCTGGGGCTGGCCTCCGGTGCCCTGGCCAACGATCGTCCCGCGTCGTTCGGCCCCGGCGAGCAGTCCACCTACCAGGTCCACTACCTGGGGATGAACGCCGGGGTGGCCCACATCCTGGTCGGGCCGCGGACCACCCAGTGGGGCCAGGACGTGTGGCCGATCGTCACCAACGCCCGCAGCGACAGGAAGCTGTTCTTCTTCCCGATCCGCGACCGCTTCGTCACCTATTGGGACTTTGACGCCCAGCGCACCATCGGCAGCGACTTCTACGTGGACGAGAACCGCAAGAAGCGGCACCAGCGAATCCGGCTGGACCACGACGGCCTCTCGGCCACCGTCTACAAGAGCGACAAGAACAGCGAGACCAAGATGGAGGTGCCGGAGGGCACCACCGACATCGCGTCGGCGACGTTTGCCCTGCGCAACGAGCGGATGGAGGTCGGTCGCCGTTTCTCGGTCCCGGTCTTTACCGGCGCCAAACACTTCGTGCTCCAGGCCCATGTGCTGGAGAAGGTGAAGCTGGATACTCCCCTGGGGAAGCGTGAGGTCTACAAGGTCCGGGTGCAGACGGACTTCTCCGGGAAGCTGAAGTCCAAGCGTGATCTCTACGCCTACTTCACCACCGACACCGCCCAGGTCCCGGTCCGGATCGAGGCCGAGTTCGTGCTGGGGTCGGTGGTGGCAGAGCTGGTGCTGTACAGCCCGGGCACGGTGGCGGCCCGGGAAACGAAGTCTTCGGCGCAGGACGGGTAGCCGGTCGCGCCGGGGACACTGGGAGGGTCGGATGGGCGTTGGGCGTTACGCGGTATTGTCCGCGGTGCTGTTCTCCACGGCTGCGAACGCAGGCGGGTGGGTCTCGGTGCTGGACGGGCTGATCAAGGTCCGCCCCGGCCAGGTGCTGCCCGCCTCCGCGGATCGGGTGCGGGTCTCGCTGGCCCGGAACGAGTGCGAGGGCGCGCAGCTGCGGATCGCCCCCGGCGCCAGGGGAGTGAAAGTGTCGGTCTCCTCGCCCCTCCCCGGGCTGCAGATCACCTCCTTCCGGGAGGAGTACCTGCCGGTGCTGATCCCCTCCAGCGTGGACACCTCGGCAGGCCTGTGGCCCGACGCGCTGGTCCCCGGGCCGGCGGCGTTCCCCGCCGACTCCACCGCCGCCCGGCCGCTGGTGGTCTACCTGGAGATCTGCGCCGACGATCAGCTGGCCGCCGGGACCTACCGCTCCACGGTCACCGTGACCGCGGAGAACCGCAAGCCGCGGAAGATCCCTCTGCAGGTCCAGGTGCACCGCTTCGGCTTGCCAGCCACCTCGTCACTGCCCAATACGTTTGGGATCTCGCTGTACAGCATCGCCCACGCCCACGGGCTGGACCCGGAGTCTGCCCAGGCACAGGACCTGCTGCAGGGCTACGGGCGCTCGCTGCTGGAGCACCGCCTCTCGCCCTTCGGGATGTCCCAGCAGCCGCCCAAGGCGAAGGTGGTGGGGGACCAGGTGGTGGTGGACTTCACCCGCTACGACCGGGACATGGCCCACTTCTTCGAAGGCCGGGACACCCCGCGCGGGGCGCGCTTCACCACCGCGCAGCTGTTCGAGGCGCCCAAGACCTTCACCGATCCCCAGCGGGTCCAGTACTACGCCCAGGTCCGCGAACACTTCCGGGAGAAGAACTGGAACGCGCGGCTGTTCTTCTACGCCAAGGATGAGCCCAAGCCGGCGGACTTCCCGCTGGTGCTGGCGCAGTCCAGGCGGGTGCGGGCGGCGGGGAAGATCCCGGTGCTGGTCACCTCCTGGTTGGACCCCACCCTCACCCCGGCGGCGGACATCGCCTGCCCGGTGATCAACTGCTTCTTCCAACGGGACGGGGTGCAGACCTGCAAGCGGGTGGCGACGGTCTCCGAGTTGCGCAAGCAGCTGCCGGCGGACGGACAGGTGTGGTGGTACCAGAGCTGTATGTCCCACGGCTGTGACGGCGGGCCAGCGCCCACCGCCGAGCAGGAGCGGGCCTACACCGGCTGGGCCTCGTACATGGTGGACCACTCCGGTCCCCGCAACCGGGCGATGGGCGCGCTGGGCTACCTGGTGGGGATCGAAGGTGAGCTCTACTGGGACACCGTGTTCGCCTACCAGGAGAAGGACGCCTGGCGGGACCAGTTCGCCTTTGGCGGCAACGGCGATGGCACCCTCTTCTACCCCGGCACGCCGGCCCGGCTGGGCACCAGCGGGCACGCGCCGGTGGCCTCGCTTCGGCTCAAGCACATCCGGGATGGGCTGGAAGACTACGAATACCTCAAGCTGCTGGAGTCGCTGGGCGAGCGTGAGCTGGCCCAGCGGCTGGTGAAGCAACTGGTGAAGTCCGGTTACCAGATCACCGAGGATCCGACCCTTTGGCAGGCGGTGCGCAGCCAGGTGGCCGCCGCCATCCACCGGCGGCTCGAATTCGCGGAGCGACCCTCCGTCGGGAAAACACCATGACGCAGCTCCGCCTCCTCGCCATCGCCTGCCTGGCCTTCGGGATCCCCGTGCTCGCGCAGCCGGAGCAGAAGTCCAAGCCAGCTTCCTCCGCCAAGGGGAAGGGAGGGACGCCGCCGCCGACGGACGCGGAGTGCATCAAGCTGCCGGCACTCAAGCCTCCCTGGGCGTTCACCCCCGGCGAGGTGCTGGAGTTCGACGTGGACGCGATGGGCGCGGTGGCCGCCAAGCTGTGGCTGCGCTCGCTGCCGCCCAAGAACGGCCTGTGGCCGATCCAGGTGGAGGCCAAGAGCAACACCCTCTTCTCCAAGGTGCGCCGGGTCAGCGGCGGGGGGATCAGCTACCTGTCCCCCAAGGACCTGCACCCGGTCCGCTACGAGGAGGACACCACCGAAAACGAGATCCGCAAGACCGCCCAGGTGCAGTTCAGGCCCAAGGAGAAGCAGGTCAAGATCCAGTGGACCCAGGGCGAGAAGAAGGGCGAACACCAGTACCGGTACCACAACGACGCTTTGGATCTGGCCGGGGCCATGTATCTGATCCGCCACCTGCCGATGGCGGAGGGGAAGCGCTACTGCTTCGACGTCTATGGCATCCGGAGGCTGTGGCGGATCGACGCCAAGGTGGAGGCCCGGGAGCACGTCTCGCTGCCGGTGGGCGAGTTCGAGGCCTGGCATCTCTCCGGGCTGGCGATCCGGCTGGATCAGCCGGTGTGGCGGCGCGAGCTCCACATGTGGTTCTCCGACGACAAGCGCCGCCTGCCGCTGGTGGCGGTGGGGGTGATCGACATCGGGGCGGTGCGCGCCACCCTCAACAGCTTCCACCGTCCGGGGGAGGCGTCTAGCCGGGCGGACGGCAAAGAGGATTTGAAGTGGTGAACCCGGCCTGAGTGCTGGGCGGACTACCGGGACCCTTCGTCGCGGAGCCTGCCGGCGGCGGTGCACAGTCGGCGGCGCATCTGCGAGACCACCGAGTGCAGGTACTCCAGCTGCTGCAGCACCCGCAGGTCGTCGGCGGCATCCACCAGGCGGATCGGCGAGAGCCGATCGGCCCGCAGCGCGTCCAGCACGTCGGTGAAGTGGGCCTCTACCTCCGCTACCGCGGAGAGCCCCTCGCGCAGATCGTCGTCCAGGAAGTCCACAAGGACCCGCGAATCCTCCCGGGGTGGCAGCGCCGCTGCCAACCGCTCGGTGCCCTCCCGGATCGGGTCTTGCGACCGCTGCCACACCCAGGTTGATGCCGACGTGCGCGGAACAGACATGTAGGGGACGCTACAGGCGGAACAGGAGGGGTCAATTTTCCGGGCGCGCCCGGAAGCCCGGCGCCCGTTGTCGGATCCAAGGCAGCGGCTCCAGCGCGCCCCAGGGGCTCGTTACCTCCCGGTGCCGGTGGCCTGGGTTCCGGTCGACCCGCCGGTGTTTCCCGGGGTGCCGGTGCCCGTCCCTGTGGCGGTGGGCGCAGTCCCGGTGGTGCCGGCGCCGGTGACCCGGTTGGGCGTGGCCGGCTGGCCCAGCAACGACTGGCCGTTGTTCAGCACCGGGTTGGAGGCCGGGATGCCCGGAGTGGTGGTGTTGTTTCCCCCCTGCAAGGCCGGCGGGAAGGCGCCGTTGTTGAGCACCGGCGGTGAGGCCGGGATGCCCGGGGAGACCTGGGTGTCGCTGATCCCGGAGAGCCCGGTGGGACTGCCCGGAGAGACAGCCGACGCGCCCGGGACTCCCGGGGTGCCGACCTGCGTGGCGGTGGCTGTCCCGGGGGTCGGCGTCGTCTGCGGCAACGCGGCGCCACCCAGGGCCGGGTACCCGACCTGCCCCGCCTGCTGCTGCCCCAGGGGCGTCGCACTCCCAGGAAAGATCGGTCCCAGGCTGGAGGTGGAGGTCCCGTAGTCGATCCCGGTCAGGGGCGCGGGCGCGGCGGGCTGTGCCGCGGCCCCTGCCTGGCCCGCCCCGCCGATGCCGGTTTGCTC
>JALYOC010000031.1 GCA_030857095.1 Myxococcota bacterium
GCCAGGCGCCGACCCTGAGCGCCGCGCTCCAGCCGACCCCGGATGTGGTCCCGGACTGGTCCATCGCCGACGCCCGCGCCGCGCTCAAGGTGGCGGCGGCCAGCGGAGATCGTGATCAGGTGATCGACGTCGCCTTGACCTACGCCCGGCGGACCTTTGAGTTCGCGGCCGCCTTCGCGGTGCTCCGCGGCTCGGCGGTGGGCTGGGATGCCCGCGGCCAGAACGCCACCCGGGAGATGATCGCCCAGGTCTCCATCCCGCTGGATGCCACCTCGGTGTTCCGCACCGTGGCCCTCTCCCGGGGCAGCTTCACCGGTCCGCTCCCGCCGGACACCCTGAACCTGCACTACCTCTCCGCCTTCGGCCGCCAGCCGCGCGCGGTGTTCCTGTTCCCGGTGGAGGTGAAGGCCCGGCTGGTGGCGCTGGTGTACGGCGACTCCGGCACCCGGCCCTTCAGCCAGCGGCGCCTCTCCGACTTCCTGATCTTCTGCCAGGAGCTACCGGCCGCCTTCCAGGAGCTGATCCTGCTGCGCAAGCGGCAGGTGGCCAGCGCCTCTGAGGAGGTGGAGCTGACGGTGGAGACCCCGGTGGCGCCGCCGGTGGTCCCCTCCGCCCCCGCAGGCCTGGAGCCGGCTCCGTCCTCGGCTTCCTCCGCGGGACTGGGCTGGGGGCCGCTGGCCTCCAACACCGGGGGCCGCACCGGCCGCGCCGCCTCCATGCCCGCGCTGACGGTGATGGAGGCCGAGCGTCCGCCCCCGGACTTCAACCCCATCCTCCGCCGACTCACCGGCCCGGATCCCACCGAGCGCGCGCGCGCGATGGCCGAGCTGGCCCGCGCCCCCGAGGCCTCCTCCCGGGTGCTGGCCAGCCGCTTCCCCGGTCCCACCGCCTGGTCCCGGCTGCCGGTGATGGAGCTGCCGGAGGCGGACGAGCTGGGGCCGATCCCCGGCGCCCTGGCCCGGCTGGGCCGCCCCGCCGCCACCGCGCTGGCCCCGCTGCTGGACAGCGACGACTCCGACACCCGCTACCTGGCGCTGCTCACCGCCGGCAACCTGCCCTACCCGGAGCTGGTGGACGGGGTGCTGCGGGGGCTCTTCGATCTGGAGCCGGACATCTCCTCCGCCGCCCGCGCCGCCGCCACCGCGCTGCGCAAGCTGCCCCGGTTCGACGCGGCGATGAAGGACCTGCGCCAGGAGCTGACCGCGCGCGATCCGCTCCGCCGCGGCCTGGCGGCCCGGGCGCTGGGGGTGCTGCACGATCGCGAGGCGATCGACGGACTGGTGGGACTGACCGGCTCCGAAGACCAGCTGACCGCCCAGGCGGCGGCGGAGGCGCTGCGGGAGATCACCCGGCAAAGCCACGGGACCAATTCCCGCGAGTGGCTGATGTGGTGGGCGGAGAACCGCGGTCGCCGCCGGATCGAGTGGCTGGTCTCCGCGCTGCGTCACCGCGAACTGGATATCCGCACCTCCGCCATCGAGGAGCTGACCCGAACGCTCAACGACAGCCTGGGGTACGCGCCGGACGGGGCCACCGCCGAGCGCGAGGAGGCCACCCGGCGCTGGGAGGCGCTGATGGCGCAGGGCGGCCGGTGGCAGAAGATCGAAATCTAGCCGGGCTGCGGGACCTGACCTGACGTGCACGCGACAATCACCCTGATCGCCTGTGCCGGGCAGCTCTTCCTGGCGCTGCTGGCCCTCTGGCGGGGAGCGCGCAGCCCGCTGGGGATGCCGTTGGCGCTGCTGGCGGTGACCCAGTTCTCCTGGGGGCTCCCCTCGGCGGTCTACGAGCTGACCGGGCAGCCGGAGTGGCTGTGGCTAAGCAACACCGCCGCGCCGATGAACCTGCCGATCGCGCTGCACTTCGTGCTGGCCTTCGTCGGCCGCCGCCGGTCGCTGGCCTGGCTGATGTTCTCCACCTATGCGGTGGTGACCGCGTTTGCCGCCAGCACCCTGCTGGCGTTCGTCTCCCCCCGGGTCCGGCAGTTCGTCACCTCCGCCGATCACGCCACCCTCCACCTGGCGCTGGGAGCGGCGGTGGGGGCGATGATCCTGGTCCTGCTGCTGACCCACCTGCGCCGGGTGGCCCGCCCGGACGAGCGCGCCCGCACCCAGCTGGTGCTCTACGCGCTGGCCCTGGTGGGGATCCTGGGCTTCACCGAGCCCTGGTCGGTGATGTTCGGCGGAGTGCCCAGGCTGGGCAACGTGGGCGCTTTGGCCAGCAACCTGCTGTTGGCCTTCATCGCCCTGCGCTGGCGGCTGTTCGGCCGGGACCTGGCCACCGGCAGCTTCCCGGTGATCTTCGTCACCGTGGCCCTGGGGGTGGTCGGCTACCTGGCGGTCTTCGCCTCCTTCAGCACCCGCACCGGGCCTCTGGTGGCCTTCACCGGCCTGCTCACCCTCTCGGTGATCGTCACCGTGCGCCGGGTGCTCACCCCCCGGGCCCTGGCCCGGGAGCGGCTGGAGCGACTGGCCACCCTGGGCCGCTTCTCCGCCCAGATGGCCCATGACCTCAAGAACCCGATCGCCGCGCTCAAGGGCGCCGCCCAGTACCTGGAGGAGGAGCACACCCGCGGCGCCTCGCTGGCGGACAAGGGAGACTTCCTCAAGCTGATCGTCCAACAGACCGACCGGCTCTCCCGGGTGGTCGAGCACTACCAGCGGCTGGGCCGGGTCGAGCCGGTGCTGGCCACCCAGGACCTCAACGCCCTGGTGCGCGGGGTCCTCTCGCTGCAGGAGTTCGCCGGGCAGGGGAAGGTGCGGATCGTCTCCCAGCCCGCCGCCGCGCTGCCCGAGTTGGGGTTGGATCGGGACCTGATCGCCGGCGCGCTGGAGAACCTGGTCCGCAACGCGATGGAGGCCATGCCCCAGGGTGGGACGGTGACGGTGCGCACCGGGCTGGAGGACAAGCTGGAGCCGGCGCGGGTGTTCCTGGACGTGCAGGACACCGGAGAGGGAATGGACCCCCGGACCCGGGAGCACGCCTTCGACGACTTCTTCACCACCAAGGCCACCGGCAGCGGGCTGGGCCTGGCCTTCGTGCGCCGGGTGGTGGAGGCCCACGGGGGGGAGGTCCGGCTGACCAGCAAGGAGGGGTCCGGCACCACCCTCCGTCTGGTCTTCGTGGCCGACTCCGGCCAGGCCACCTGAGCGCGGCGCCAGGACTTCACCCGGCCGCTGCGGTAGCTTGCGGCGCGTGGCCAGCTCTGGACTGATTCTCCTGGTGGATGACGACTCCGCGGTCGGGATGACGCTTGGCGCGCAGCTGCAGCAGGCGGGCTACGCCACCCGACACGTGACCTCCGGTCCGGCGGCGCTGGAGATCCTGGAACAACGCCCCTGGGACGTGGTGATCAGCGATCTGCGGATGCCGGAGATGGACGGGATGACCCTGCTCTCCCGCATCCTGGAGAAGTGGCCGGAGATCCCGGTGGTGCTGCTGACCGCCCATGGCACCGTGCCGGACGCGGTGGAGGCGATGAAGCGCGGCGCCGCCGACTTCCTGCTCAAACCCTGGGAACGCGAAGAGCTGCTGTACGTGGTGGAGAAGGCGCTGACCCGCAGCCGCCACGAGACCTCCACCGCGGCCAGCGCCGGTGCCTTCGTGGGCGGCTCGCAGGTGATGAAGGAGGCGTACGAGCTGATCCGCCGCGCCGCCAACGGCAACGCCACGGTGCTGATCCGCGGCGAGAGCGGCACCGGCAAGGAGCTGGCCGCCCGGGCCATCCACGACCAGAGCCCGCGCAAGGCCGGCCCGTTCGTGAAGCTGCACTGCGCGGCGCTGCCGGAGTCGCTGCTGGAGAGCGAGCTGTTCGGCTACGAGAAGGGCGCGTTCACCGGCGCCGCCAACCGCAAGCCGGGCCGGGTGGAGCTGGCCCAGGGCGGCACCCTGTTCCTGGACGAGATCGGGGACATCACCCCCGCGGTGCAGGTCAAGCTGCTGCGGCTGCTGCAAGAGAAGGAGTTCGAGCGGCTGGGCGGGACCCAGACCCTCAAGGCGGATGTGCGCTTCGTGGCCGCCACCCACCGCAAGCTGGAGGAGATGGTGCAGGCCGGCACCTTCCGCGAGGACCTCTTCTACCGCCTCAACGTGGTCCCGGTGTGGATGCCTCCCCTGCGCGATCGCCCGCTGGACATCCCCACCCTGGCCGAACACTTCTGCCGCACCCTGGGCGCGGCCAACGGCAAGCCGGGCGCCGCGTTGGAGCCGGAGGGGATGCGGCTGATCTCCGCCCAGCCCTGGCCGGGCAACGTGCGTCAGCTGCAGAACTTCATCGAGCGGCTGGTGGTGCTCTCCGACTCCGAGACCCTGGCCGCCACCGACGTGCAGCGCGAGCTGGGCCGGCAGGCCGGACCGGGCGCGGGCCCCGCCCTGGGCGCGGCGCCGGCGACGCCCAGCAGCGCGTCGCTGGACGCGCCCACCCTGGAGTCGCGCCGCAAGGAGGCGGAGAAGGACGCGCTGGTCGGCGCGCTGCAACGGGCCGGGAACAACCGGACCCTGGCGGCCCGCCTGCTGGGGATCAGCCGCCGCACCCTGTACAACAAGCTGGAAGAGTACGGGCTGCTCTAAGTCCATCGCCGTTCACCGCTTTGCCCAAAGATTCGGCGCCATGAACGCGATCGAGGTGACGGGGCTGACCAAGCAGTTCGGCAAGACGCGCGCCCTGGACGGCGTCGACCTCCAGGTCCGCGGCGGCTCCGTCTAAGGGCTCCTCGGCCCCAATGGCGCTGGCAAGACGACGATGGTGCGGATCTTGGCCACACTGATTGCTCCCACGGGAGGCTCCGCGCGGGTGTTCGGGCACGACGTGGTCCGTGACGCGCGACGGGTCCGGGAGACGGTCAGCCTCACCGGGCAGTACGCCTCGGTGGATGAGGAACCCATCATTGGCGCGCTGGTCGCGGATCTCTTCCGCTACTCGGTGGCGGCGCTGATCATCGTGTTGCTGGGGCCAGCGCGGCGCGCGGGCTGATGCACGGGCAGCCCGTCACGGAGGACATCCTGTGGGTGGTGGCCACCTCAGTGGTGGTCACCGCCGTGAGCGCGCCCATCGCGCTGCGCATGTACCACCAGGAGCGGTAGCTAGTCGGTGACGACGGTCCCGGGGAGGTTCCCGTAGTCCTCTCCGTCGTCCGCGTGGTCGATGGAGAGGCTGAGCAGGTCGCTGATGAAGAGGTTGTTCGACGAGAACTGCGCGAGCGCGATCGCGAGGTCGTCGTTGCTCCTCCCCTCGGTGAGGAAGTCGAAGGTGAAGTCGCCGGGGTTGTCTTCGCCGGCGCGATCCTCCAACCGGCGGCGCAGGTCGGTCATCTGGTCCAGGCTGAAGCGGATCGTGATCGGCCGGTCGTGGCTGGCCGCCTCGTCGCCCTGGGCGGTGTCGCCGGTGAAGGCATTCACCAGATCGCGGCGGAACCCGTCGCTGTCATTGGTGAAGACCAGCTCGTGGTACGACTGGTCGTACTGCTTGCCGTTCTCGTTCTCGACGTTGTGGATGTTGAGCGTCGCGCCGCCGTAGTTGAGCGAGATGTCGTCCACCCGAGACCCATCCTCCTGGATGAAGGAGGTGCGCGTGCCCGACGTTCCGGCGCCGTCGAAGGAGGCAGCGTCAATGCCCGCGATGCCCAGATCGACGCTGGACTGCGAGCTGAAGTTCGCCCGCTCGATGATGCCCGCGTTGGTGACGCCCGGACGATCGCCGGAGGGGAGTTCGCCGGTGTTCATGTAGCGCTGAAACTCGAGCGAGCCCTCGTCCGAACTGAGATCGAACGAGGCGGTCCGCAGCCGGACCTCATCGAAGGAGGTGTTGTTTCCGGCGGAAACCTCCACAGGTCCCACCGAGAGCCCGGCGGTGATCCCGGACTCAAACGCTGCCGTAGGGCCGGCGCTGACCTGCACCTGGTCTCCATTGCGCGAGATCTCGATGGAGGTGCCTTCGGACTCGCTGTCGCTGGAGCCGAGGCTGAACTCGGCTCCGTGGTACGCGACCGTGGCCCCCAGCTCGCCGCTCTCGATGTTGGCGGTGTCCAGGCGAACCGACCCGCCGTCCGGAATGGTGGTGGGATCCGCCGGATTCGGCACCGGGATCTCGCCGTTCTGGAAGCGCTCGAAGTCCGCTTCGCTGAGCCGGACCTCGTAGGTCGCGTTCGCGGTCTCGGTGTGGCTGGCGGAGACCGAGCCGCCCACTTTCTTGCCCTTCAACCCCAGCTCGCCCGAGGCCGTGAGCGAAGCCTCGGCGCCAACGTTGAAGGTCACGAAGCCATCCTCGCGCGTCACCTCGGACTCGAAGTTCGCGGAGACCTCCAGGCCACCCCCGATCTTCACTCCGCCGACCTTGGCGCTGCCTTCGACTCCGGCGCTGGCGCTGGCCTCGACCCCTCCGGCGGTCGGGTTGACCGCCAGGGCCACGGGATCGGCGGGAGCCGGAGGCTCGTACTGATCCGGCGGGGGCTCGGGCGGGGGAGGCTTCGGCTTCGGACGGTCTACGGCGTCGGGGGAGCTGCGACGGATGTACGTCGATTCGTTGATCCGCGAGACCATGGAGGGCGTCCTTGCGAGAGTGTCGCTGGGAATTTTACGCGCCCTCACTGGCCGGGTTACACACCCCCTCCGACTCTTCCTGCGCTGTCCTGACACAGCGCGCCATCCTGGGCGTGTTCTAGAATCGCCTGATGGCCCACGAACTCTTCCAGTTCTCGACGCTCGAAGCGGCCCAGGGGGCCGCCACGGATGGAAAGCTGGTCCGAATCGACTTCACCGCAGCCTGGCAGCCGCGCTTCGGGACGCAGGCGCCTGAGGATTGCTTGCGGGGCGGCGCGGACTGCCCAGCTGACGGCCGGCGGTACCTCCGGCGCGAACAGGGTTCGACGAGCGCCCGCGTTCCCTTCCCAGCACCTGCGAACAGGGGAAATTGACAGCCACCAGACGGATGAAGAAGGTCTCTCCCGTGCTGACCTCGCTGCTGATCGCCACCGCCTCGCTGACCACCGCCGCCGCGCCGACCGTCCGGACCGTTCCCCGGGCCGAGGTGGTGGTGCACCTCCCCCGGACCGATCGCCTGGCACCGGTGGTGAAGTTCCTCACCGCCGCTGGCCGCCACAGCGCCATGCTCCGTCCGGACAGCTGGGCCCGCGAGCTGCTCCCGGGCCTGGAGATGGATGTCCGCGATGTGGCCGGCCTGGAGGCCAAGGGGGTGGACACCGGACGTCCGCTGACCAGCAGCTTCTTCGGCTCCGGCAAGGTCACCTGTCTGTGGCTGAAGGATCCGGCCCGGTTCGAGAAGGCGGCCCGCGCCTCGCTGGAGGGCTACGGCCCGCTGTGGAAGGACAAGACCCCCGGGGTGTTCGGGGTCCACGTCGAGGGGCAGCTGGTCTACGGGGTCGTGATCCGGAAGAAGGAGGCCTGCGTGGCGGACGACACCGACGGGGTCCAGCCGCGGCTCCAGCAGGCCGTCCGCGCCTTAACCACCGCGCCAACCCGGCTGGGCGCTTTCGACGGACTGACCGGCGAGGCCTTCGTGCTCGCCCCCGGCAAGGTGGCGCTGGCGCTGACCGCCGAGGGGGACACCCTGCGGGCCAACGGGCTGACCCTCGGCGACCATGACCCCCGGTTGTCGGGCGCGGGACCCTCCGCCTTCGCGGCCCTCAAACTGTCGGGGATTGCGGTGGCGAGAACCCGGGTGCATCCGGAGTCGTCGCGCTACCTGGCGCGCAAGCTGGACTCGCAGCTGGCCGCCGCTTGCCCGTCCTGCGATCGCAAGCTCACTGGCGAGCTGGTGTTCGCCCTCTCCAAGCACCTGAGCGGCGACGTTGCCCTGCGGGTGGACCGAATCCAGGTGGTGGGCACCTTGCGCACCGCCGCCTCCCGCTTCTTCGCCGTCAAGCAGGCAGGGGTGGCCCGGCTGGGGAGTCTGGCTGCCGCCCGGAAGCTGCTGGAGGGGATGAAGGCCTGGCCCCACGCCCGCGCCACCGACCGCGGCTATTCGCTGAAGCTGGAGGGCGGCGAGGTGGAGCTGGGGATCAGCGGCAACAACCTGTTCTTCGGCAACGACGCCCAGGCGGTGACCAACCTCCTCCAGGAACTCCCCCCCGCCGCCACGGCGATGGCCCACGGGGCGGTGATCGACCTCGATCCCAAGCTGGTGAACAAGGCCTTCGGACAGGTCTCGATGCTGGACCTGATGAGCTCGCGCGAGCTGGCCGCGGTGGTGGCGGTGGGGATCGAGCTGGGCCCCCTGTTCGCCCACTCCAAGGCGGTCTCCCTCTGGGCGGACTCCGCGGCGGGGAAGAAGCACCGCTTCCAGCTGCAGTGGACCCTCGATGCCGGCGCGGCCAGGCCCTGAAGAACTGGTCGGGGGCTGCTGGTCAGCCCGACCTCCGTCCCTTCGGGAAAGGTGACGGGTTCGTCGATGACCAGCCGGCCGTGGCTCACCCGTGCCTTGAGTGCGTGTGCCATAGCCGACGTGTAGGCCTTCTCCCTTCAGTTCGCCCAACTGACGGTTTGACAGGCATTGCCCAGGGCCGCTGACGGTGCTTTCTGGCCGCCCGTCCCCTGTGTATAGAGGCCGGGCCATGAACGAGACCATCCCGGAGAAGGACCCCCTGCGCGCACGCCTCAAGGAGATGGAGGAGCAGGCGGAGCTGGGAGGCGGGGCCGATCGCATCGCGAAGCAGCACGAGGTGGGGAAGCTCACCGCCCGCGAACGGATCGACCTGCTGTTGGATCCGGGCTCCTTCTCCGAGCTGGACAAGTTCGTCACCCACCGCTCCTCCGACTTCGGGATGTCGGAGCGGAAGATCCTGGGCGACGGCGTGGTCACCGGGTACGGCACCATCGAGGGCCGCAAGGTGTTCGTGTTCGCCCAGGACTTCACCGTCTTCGGCGGCAGCCTCTCCGGCGCCTACGCGCAGAAGATTTGCAAGATCATGGATCTGGCCACCCGGGTGGGCGCTCCGGTGATCGGGCTCAACGACTCCGGCGGGGCCCGCATCCAGGAGGGGGTGGAGAGCCTGGCCGGGTACGCGGACATCTTCCTGCGCAACACCCTGGCCTCCGGGGTGGTCCCCCAGCTGTCGCTGATCCTGGGGCCCTGCGCGGGCGGCGCGGTGTACTCGCCGGCCATCACGGACTTCATCCTGATGACCAAGGACACCTCATACATGTTCATCACCGGTCCGGAGGTGATCAAGACCGTGACCCACGAGGAGGTCTCCAAGGAGGACCTGGGCGGCGCGCTGGCCCACAACGCCAAGTCGGGCGTGGCCCACTTCGCCGCGGAGAACGAGCAGGCCTGCATCCTGCTCACCCGCGAGCTGCTCTCCTACCTGCCCTCCAACAACGCCGAGGATCCGCCGGTCGCCCCCAATGACGACGACCCGCTCCGCGCGGACGAAGCGCTCAAGGACCTGGTCCCGGCCAACCCCAACAAGCCCTACGACATCAAGGAGCTGATCCGGACGGTGGTGGACAACCGCCACTTCTTCGAGGTGCAGGAGCACTTCGCCAAGAACATGGTGATCGGCTTCGCGCGCCTCAACGGCCGCAGCGTGGGGATCGTGGCCAACCAGCCTGCGTTCCTGGCCGGCTGCCTGGACATCGACGCCTCCCGCAAGGCGGCGCGCTTCGTCCGCTTCTGCGACTGCTTCAACATCCCCCTGGTCACCTTCGTGGACGTACCTGGTTTCCTTCCCGGCACCGACCAGGAGTGGGGCGGGATCATCACCCACGGCGCCAAGCTGCTCTACGCGTACGCCGAGGCCACCGTGCCCAAGGTGACTGTGATCACCCGCAAGGCCTATGGCGGGGCCTACGACGTGATGGCCTCCAAGCACATCCGGGCGGACATCAACTACGCCTACCCCACCGCCGAGATCGCGGTGATGGGCCCGGAGGGCGCGGTGAACATCATCTTCCGCAGCGAGCTGCTCAAGGCCAAGGACGCCAACGCCGAGCGCGCCAAGCTGGTGGCGGACTACCGCGAGAAGTTCGCCAACCCGTTCAAGGCCGCCGAGCTGGGCTACATCGACGAGGTGATACGTCCGGAGGAGACCCGCGCCAAGCTGGTGCGGGCGCTGGAGATGCTCAAGGACAAGCGGCAGGAGAACCTCCCCCGCAAGCACGGGAACATTCCTCTCTAGGAACGGACACCGTGCAGCAACGCCTGATCGTCTTCTGTTCGGATGTGGATCTGGAACTCGAGCGCGTGCGCCGGGTGGTGGGAGCCCTGCGCGAGCAGCACCCCGAGCTGGGAGCCCTGGAGCTGGAGGAGCTGGATCCTCCGGCGGCGCTGGTCACCTCCGGCTGGACCCTGCTGGCGATCCGTCCCCTGCGCGTGCGGGGGGAGAGGTCCTCCTCGCTGGAGCCCCACCTGGATGGGCTGGTCCAGGCCTTCGCCGGATCCTTGGAGGAGCAGGTGGTGGCCGTGTACCACGACGTGGCCAACGGCTTTGCCCGGGCCAGCCTCCAGAAGGGCAAGGGCCCGCTGAAGCGGATTCAGGGCGACGCGGGCCGGGTGGTGCGTCAGGCCGCGACCTGGCTGGGCTGTGACGCCGCCGAGCTGGCCGTCTGGTTCCGCGACTCGCTGGCCCCGATTCCCCCCGAGCCTTCCAACCCACTGGCCGGCGCCATCGACGCCCCTTTGGAGGAGGCGGGCCCCGATGAGGAGGACCGCTTCGTGGAGGACAAGCTCCGCCAGGCCCGGGAGCTGATGGAGAAGTACCGGGCGGGAAGGAAGTAGCGACCGTCAGGTCAGCACCTCACACCCAGAGCACGTTCTCGCGCTGCTGGTTCCACCCCGAGGCGCTGCCGGCGTACCTGGCCTCAATCGCAGAGCGCTTGAGCTTCAGGGTCGGAGTCAGCAGCCCGTTCTCCACCGTCCACTCGTCGGACATCACCACCACCTTGTGGAGCTGCTCGTGCGGGTCCAGGTCCGCGTTCAGCTTCGTCAGGTGGGCCTCGAGGGCCTGGGTGATGATCACCCTCCGCTGATGCAGCTGCGCCGACTTGCGATGGTGCTCGGCCAGCACCACCAGCGCGTAGGGCTGGGGGAGGTCGGCGCCGGTCACGCAGGCCTGCTCCAGGTCGGGATGGGCCAGCAGCCGGTTCTCGATCGGCGCCGGGGCCACGTACTTGCCCTTGCTGGTCTTGAAGAGCTCCTTCACCCGGCCGGTGATCTTCAGGCGGCCCTGCTCGTCCACCTCGCCACGGTCGCCGGTGTGGAGGAAGCCGTCGGAGTCGATCATCTCCTGGGTCAGGTGATCCGCCTGGTAGTACCCAAGCATCGTCCCCGGGCTCTTCACCAAAATCTCTCCGGTGTCGGTCAGCTTGCAGGTTACGCCGGGCAGCGGCGATCCCACGTACCCGGCCCGGACCTGCCCTTCCCGGACCGCGTGGGAGACGGCGAAGTTCTCGGTCATCCCGTACACGTCGTGCAGGTTCAGCCCCAGCCGCGCGTACCAGGCGATCACCTCCGGCGGCGTGGGCGCGGAGCCGGTGACGGCCACCCGGACGTGCTGCATCCCCAACCCGGCCAGCACCTTCTTGCGGATCAGGCCGCCAACGAGCGGGATCTTCAGCAGCCGCTCCAGCTTCTGCGCCGGCATCTTGGCGTGGACCCCGCTCTGCAGCTTCAGCCACAGCCGCGGGACGCTGCCGAAGATGGTCGGCTGGGCGCGCTTCACATCCTCGATGAAGGTGTCCAGGCTCTCGGCGAAAAACACCTGGTAGCCGATCTTGAAGGCGCCGGTCTCCAACAGGGCGCGCTCGGCGACGTGCGCCAGCGGCAGATAGGAGATCAGCCGGTCGTTCTCGCTCGCGCCCAGCAGCTCCCCGAAGGCCTGCGAGGCGGCCATGGTCCGGAAGCTGTGCATCACGCCCTTCGGCTCGCCGGTGCTGCCCGAGGTGTAGACGATGGTGCCCAGGTCGTCCGGCGCCGGCCGCGGGCTCTCCTTGAGCGGCGCCGTCTTGGCCACCAGGTCGGCCCACCTCGGCGCGTCGATCGACGGTCCCAGGGGCATCGCGATCTTGGGCAGGTTCGGAGGCAGTCCGGGCGCCATCCCGGCGAAGTTGTCCAGCTTGCCGACCAGGATCAGGCTTGAGCCGCTGTGTTCCAGGATCGCCCGGATGCTGCCGGGCGTGAGCACCGGGTAGACGGGCACGGTGACGTGGCCCGCCATCCAGATCGCCAGGTCGCTCATCAGCCACCAGGCGGTGTTCTTGGAGAAGACGGCGATCCGACTTCCGCGCGGCAGGTTCAGCGACTGGAAGTGCGCGGCCATCCGGCGCACCTCGTCCATCGCCTGACCCCAGGTGTACGTCTTGACGACGCCGCCTCCCATCGGCTGGGTGAACCAAAGACGGTTCGGATGCCGCGCTTCGTGGGCGTAGACGTGATCCAGCTGGGTTTGCACAGGGTCCCCCGGGTTCGAGTGCTTGGGGGAACGCGGCCATTTCGGCACCGCGCCCGCACCCGATGACCTTGAGTGTAGGCGACCTCTGCGTCGGCCGAACAGGTGTCCGGTGCCGATCCTCCAGATGGCTCTTGCTGCGGCGGATTCGCTGGAACGCGGGGACCAAGTCCCGATACGTGCCTTCAGCCGCGGGCGACTGTGAGGGCGACAAACCCCAGGAACAGCGCCAGGGCGATTCCACCCTCCAGGCGCGTGATGGTGCGCGCGCTGCGGATGAACACTGCGGCCAGACCCGTCATCAAGACCAGGGCCGTCAGGTCGAGTCCGAGCGTCCGCAGCGGCGCCGCCACCGGGCCTGCCAGCGCAGCGGCGCCCAGGCAGAGGAAGGTGTTGAAGATGTTGGATCCAAGGACGTTGCCCACAGCGAGGTCCGAGTGGCCACGCCGGGCGGCGATGACGCTGGTCACCAGCTCCGGCAGCGAGGTTCCGATCGCCACGATGGTGAGCCCCAGCAGTCGGTCGCTCATCCCCAGCGCTTGCGCGACCGAGACGGCGCCCTGGACAAAGAGGTGGCCACCGAGCAGCAGGATCACCAAGCCGACCGCGGCCGTTACCGCCGCCCGCAGGGTGCCGACTGGCCTGGGACCACCCGCCGCATCGGCGGCCTCTCCGGCCACCCGGGCCTCGCCCTTCGCGGTGGCGATCTCAGCGGCGCTGCGCGCCGCACGGATCATCCACGCCGTATAGCCGAGGGCGACCAGCAGGAGGGCGACGGCCTCCGCTGCCACCACTTGCCCATCCAGCATCAGCAGGGGAATGACGGCCGCGCTGGCCACCAGCATCGGCAGCTCGCGTCGACGCAACGCTCCGTCCACCCGTGCCGGCCTGATCAGTGCCGCGATTCCAAGGATGAGCCCGATGTTGGCGATGTTCGATCCGATGACGTTGCCGAGCGCCACCTCACCGTGGCCGGCATTCGCGGCCTGAACGCCAACAATGATCTCGGGTGCGGAGGTGCCGTACGCGACGACGGTCAGCCCCACCAGGATCTGCGGCACGCGGAGGGCGAGCGCGAGAGAGGAGGCGCCAACGACGAACCACTCCGCGCCAAAGTAGAGGAGCAGCCCGCCGCCGAAAAGCTGAACCCATTCACTCATGATCCCTCCCGCAAACAATGGCCACGCCCGCCCGGAATTACGCGCCGGTCCCCATGGCCTACGCCTCGGTCAAGCTCTCCGCCTCGTCCGCCGACTGGGCTGCGCCGACGACCGCGACCGGTGCGAGGAGGAGCCGGCCGAGAATGAGCCCGATGATGGCCGCGCCGGCGCTGGCCGCGAGCACGCCGATCTTCGCCGCGGCCAGGAGGCGCGCGTCGGTGAACGCCAGCTGGGCGATGAACAACGCCATCGTGAAGCCGACGCCCGCGACGACGCCGAGCACCACGAGGTGCCGGTAGGTCATCCCCACCGGAAGCGTTCCGATCCGCAGGCGCAGCGTCAGCCAACACGCGACCAGCACCCCCAGCGGCTTGCCCACGAGGAGGCCAACCGAGACGGCCAGGACCACACTCCAGGACGCCGCATCCAGCGACCCGCCCGACACGATCACCCCTGCGTTGGCAAGCGCGAACACCGGCATGATGCCAAAGGCGACCCAGGGGTGGAGCGTCTCGATCAGGCTCTCGGCCGGCGACATCGCCTCGCGGCGAGCAACATCGACCTGCCGCAGGGTGACGGCCAGCGCGTGGGAGGAGACTGCCCCCGGGTCCGCCTGCCCGAGCTGTTCCAGCTCGCGGCGGACGCCCACCATGAAGCCGGCCGGACCGAGCCAGGCGCGCACCGGGGTCACCAATCCCACGATGACACCGGCGATGGTGGGGTGGATGCCTGCGCTGTAGATGCCCGCCCACGCGACGACAGACGGGATCACGTACGCCAGCTTCGCCCGCACCCCCAGCCGCTGCATGGCGAACACGCCCACGAAGCCCAGCGCGGCGACCAGCAGCCCCGAAAGCGCGACCCCCGACGAGTAGAAGAGGGCGATCACAACGATGGCCCCCAGATCGTCGATGACAGCGAGCGCGAGCAACAAGACGCGCAGCGCCGCCGGGACACGCTTGCCAAGCAACGTCAGGATCCCGACCGCAAAGGCGATGTCGGTCGCCATCGGGACGCCCCAGCCGGACCGGGTGGCGGGGGCTCCCGCGAAGACCAGATAGAGCGCCGCCGGAGCGAGCATCCCTCCGAGCGCGGCCGCTGCCGGAAGCGAGGCGCGCCTCCACTCGGACAACTCCCCGTGATGGATCTCGCGCCGGATCTCCATCCCGACGACGAAGAAGAAGATCACCATCAACCCATCGTTGACGACCCACTCCAGCGACCGCTCAAACGTAAACGAGCCGAGGCGGATCCCCAGCGGGGTCTGCCACAGGGAGGTGTAGCTCTCGGCCCACGGCGAGTTCGCCCAGGTCAGCGCGACCGCCGCGGCAACCAGAAGCAGGATGCCGCTGGCGGCTTCGATGCGCAGGAAGCGTTCGAGCGGGCGGCCAGCGAGGCGAGCCAGCCGCAGCAGCGGCTCCCAGGCCTCGGGAGGTAATGAAGAAGGGGGGGGCTTGGGGGTCGACATGCACTGTTCCTGTCGGCGCTATCCGACCGGGATGGCGGCCCGACCATCCTCTCACCTACGGCCTCGGCCGCACCCAGCGCCTGAATTGGCGCGGGAACCTTGGCACGCCCCGGGATGTGGGTCGAGCGAAGGCGCGATCCCCCGAGGCCCGGGCCGCGCCTTCGGACCGGGTGTTCCGCATGCGCGATTCTGCTTGCCCCCCACGCCCCTTGCGAATGGTCGCGTGGGACGCGATAGGGAGCCCTCACTCCTGGAACTGGCAGGTAGTTGACTGGCTGCCCGCTCTACCGCCGCACGCACCTCCCGGCGTGACTATCTGAAGAGCTGGTCATGCCCATCCTTCCTCCAGAGACGCCCGTGCAGGGCATGGACCCCGAGGCGTCCACCGAGAGCGCGCTCTCCACCCTCTGCCGGGCGTGTGGGTTGTGCTGTGACGGCAGCCTGTTCTCCCACGTCCCGCTGGAGCCTGCCGAGGTCGAGCAGTTGGAGGCGCTGGGAATCCCCATTCAGCACCGGCGCAGCGGGAAGAAGGCGCTGGCCCAGCGCTGTGCGGCGCTGGAGGGCAAGGACTGCCGGATCTACCAGGCCCGACCCGGCACCTGCTCCGACTATCGCTGCCTGTTGGCGGACGCGCTGATCGACGGGGAGGTCACGCTCGAGCAGGCGCAGGCCAAGGTGAAGAAGGCGCAGCACCTGGTCGCCACCGGCCACGCCCGGCGGTTTTTGCGGCGCGAGTTCCGGGGTCGGAAGGGCCTCGACTAGACCTCGACTAGACCCGGGCCAGCAATCGCTTCACCATGGGGGCGAACTTGAACTTCGCCGAGCAGAGCGCTCGTCCGGTGGTGGTGCGCGCGAAGATGTACAGCCAGTGATGGGGGCGCACCTGGTCCGCCCAAGCGGCCTTGTAGGGGGCGTCGTCCCCGAGCAGGTCGTACTCGGTCAGGCCCTGGGTGATCGCGTGCCGCAGCATGTCCTCTGTCAGCAGCTGGCCGGGGCCGAAGCGCGCCAGGGCCTCGTCGTAGGCGATCTTCAGCGAGAGGAACCGCCCCCGGTAAGCCAGCGCCAGATCCGCGGCGATCGCCGCTCCGTTCAATCGAAGGAAGTGGAGGGACAGATACCCGCCCCGCGACGCCGCGTGGCAGAGGTCGCGGTAGAAGGCCCGGGTCTTGACGTCCAGCGTGATCGCGGTGCCCTCCCTCCCCTTCCAGCCGCTGGCCTCGACGCGGAACAACTCGTCCAGCCGCTGGTCCAGGTCAGCTCCGCCGGTGAAGTGCTCCAAACTGACTTCCCCACTCTCCGCCAACCGGCGACGGCGCCGCCGCAGGTTCGCCAACAGGGTGGGGTCCAACCGCGTGCGAAGTTCCTCTACGGTGGCGGGCAGGGTCAGATGCCGTGAGCGGTTCGCCGTCCAGGTCCCGATCGGATGGTTCCCCGCCTCGGCGGCGAACAGCAGGTTCCAGCAGGCCGCGCCCTCCGCAACGTTCGTCAGGCGCAACACCTGCCAGCTGGAATCCCGGCCGAGGTGCGCCATGAAGGCGCCCGCCGCTGCAGAAGGGTCGCGGGCGGCGAAGTCGAAGCGGCAGGAGTGGACGTTCCCCGGAGCGCACAGCGCGCGCACTCCGCCCAGCTCGGAGGCGCGGGCCTCCACCAGCGGCAGCACCGCGGCCAGCTTCCCTTGCGCGTCCCTGGCCACCAGGGTCCGCACCGCGCCGGAGCCAGCGAAGCTCCGGATCCAGGCACTGACCAGCTCCGGTCGTGAGAACACCTCGTGGGGGATCCCCTCCAGCAGCTCGCTCCACTCTCCGCCCAGCGCCTCCAGACGGTGCAGCCCCCGGAGTTCGGAGACCTCCAGCCGCGCTGCCGGGCGCGCGAAGAACTGCTGCGCGCTTTGCGGCTGCGCGACCTCATTGCGCCGCGCCGCGGCGCCGGTCCGGACCTGCGGCCCGGGTTTCGCGCCTGATTTCGACTCGTCGATTGGCAAGGCCACTCCGGGAAGACCTGGTCCGGGGAGATCCCGCGTCCAAGGGCCCAGAGGTGACGACCCGACCAGCGATCCGCGACTGCCTTCGGGTCGTAGGCGATTGTCCGCCCACCCGACAATCGGGTGTGGCTCGTTGTCGCCAGGCACCAGGAAGCTTCCGACCGGGCCCGCGAGGCGCTGAGGAACGGAGCACCCGGGGAATATCTCCGGGCGCGTTCGCCTCCTCCTCATGATCCGACCCGTTCTTCTCGTCGCGTTGGTGTTCACCTGGTCCTTCCCCTGCTGCGTCCCAGCTCCGAGTGGGGCGAGCGCCTCGGACTGGAGCCGGAGAAGCTCGCCGAGGATGCGTTGGCGATCTCCCTCTCCGACCTGGAGGTCCGCACCGCCGGGCCCGAGACGCTGGACAAGATCCTGGACCGGCTCAAGGAACAAGGAGAGGACGGAGCCCGGCTCGCCGAGGGGCTGCGGGCGCTCAGTGAGACCCAGGAGGTCGAGGAGCGGCTGGAAGTCCTGCTGAAGGTCCTGGGTTCCCAGCCCGGGTCGGAGCGATTGCTGGAGTTGGTGTACCTGCTGAGGGTCAAGCCCACCGAGTTCGTGCTCTCCCTCAACGAGCTCGACCCGACGCTGGCTGATCGCGGTGGTTTCCCGGAGGTGGGTCCAGGCCTCCGCCAGCGATCCCTTCACCGTCGAGATCGACTGGGAGGGAGTCCCGCCCAATGGCGCCATCCGGCCGGGAGGGTCACAGGTCCTGTACGGCCCAGAGGAGTTCGTCCTCCAGGGTGGCCGCGCCTACAACCTCGCCTTCCCGAATCTGCACTCGTTCTGGAACGGCCTCAACCGCTTCAGCCACGCCGACCACCCGCTGGTCCCGAACCAGTTCTACAAGTACTGCGTCTGACACCCGATTGTCCTCGCACGACCTGGTCAACGCCGGGGTGAGCATGGGCGAGAACCTGCCACTGCACTTCCGGGCCGGGTTCCCTGACTTCTTCGAGTGGCCGCGCTACGGCGACTTCACCCACCAACAGGTGCACAAGGAGTGGCTCAAGCGCGCCTGGGAGGGGGGGGCTGCGCCTGATGGTGATGCTGGCGGTCAGCAGCGAACCGCTGTGCGAGGCGACCGCCGCGCTGGCCATCGGCCCCGCGGCCGTCCGCACCTGCCAGGACATGGAGAATGTGCTGGCGCAGATCGACGCCGCGAAGCAACTGGAGGCGGAGATCGCCAACGAGGGCGGCTGGTACGACATCGTCTACAGCGCCGCCGAGGCCCGCGAGGCAATCTTGCGCGGACGGCTGGCGGTGGTGCTGGGGCTGGAGGTCGATCAGCTCTTCGACTGCAACAGCAGAGACCCTCGTTGAAGCGATCCCGCCTTCCTGGCCACCGAGGTCGCCAGGCTGCGGGCGGCGGGGATCCGCCACGTGTTCCCGATCCACCTCACCGACAACGCGTTCGGAGGCGCCGCCATCTACAACGATCCGTTCAACATCGCCAACCGCTGGGTCAACGGCAGCTTCTTCGGGGTGACCGACTGTTCCACGCTCCCCAACCCCAGCAGCCCACCGATCACCTTCCAGCTCAGCAACAAGGTGCCGGACTACTACAATCTTTCCCAGGTCTTCCTGGGCGGGCTGGGAACGGGACCGGTGGCGCCCTACCCGACCTCCTTCGCGCACTGCAACGCCACCGGCCTGACCACGCCTGGCCAGACCCTGCTGACCGAGCTGATGCGCCGGAAGCTGATCATCGACGTGGACCACATGAGCGATCGGGCGACCCAGACGGCAGTGGCCGCCGCCGAGAGCGCCAACTACCCGCTGATCGCCGGCCACACGGGCTTCAACGCCCTGGCCATCTCGCCCACCAGCGCCCACGAGGCCAACCTCGATGATGCGGTGCTGGCCCGGATCCGGGCCCGGGGGGGTCTGGTCAGCGTGAACATCCGGCAGGGCGCGGTGGGGGAGATCGCCGAGTTCGACGCGGCGGCCCACGGGCTCACCCCGGTGACCCACGACTGCGATGAGTCGGTCACCGCCTTCGCCCAGGCGTACCGCCACGCGGTGACGCAGATGCAGGGCCTCCCGGTGGGGATCGGCACCGACTTCAATGGCCTCAACGGGCTGCCCCCTCCGCGGTTCGGCGCCGCCGCCTGCAAGGGCGGAAGCCCGAGCGCAGGCCCGATGGTCAGCTACCCGTTCACCGATCGGCGGGGAGCGACCTTCAACAGGCAGGTGTCGGGCGCGCGCACCTTCGACATCAACTTCACCGGCGTCGCGCACGCCGGGATGCTCCCTGACTTCATCCAGGAACTCCGCACCGTGGGCCTCTCCGATTCGGAGCTCCAGCCGCTCTACGAGTCCGCGGACCGGTACCTGGAGATGTGGGAGAAGATCGACGCCCGGCCGTAGCCGGCGGTGGAGGCAGGTCGGCTACGGCGCGTAGTAGCTGACCGTCAGCGAGGCCAGGGCCTTTCCGAACTCATCGATCCAGGTGATCGCCGGCCGTGGCCACGATGATGTGCTGGAGGAGACCGGGATAGTGGGTCGCCTGGCGGAGTTTGCTATCCGGAGTAACTGACCGTGCCCCCCCAAGGTGCCGCTGCTTCCCGCCGGTCCGTCCCAGGCTACTTGGTCCGCGCGCTCTTCGGAGGCGGCGGCATCTCCTGCACGGTGTCCTCGTCTGAATCGTGGGCCACCGGCGCGGGAGGCGAAGAGCCCTTCCTCGACCGGGCAGACGACGGCGCGGGCGTCTTCGCTTTCGGTGACGAGGCCTCCTCCAGGGCGCGCTCCAACTCCTCGGAGGTCAGCGCCTGGGTGGACTGGGCGTTGGCGGGGCTGACCGGCGCCCGGGCCGACTTGCCGGTCTGGATGGCGCGCATGTTGGCGGTGGGCGCGGCCGCGCCGGCGATCGACGGCCCCTTGCGCTTGGCGGGCATCGACCTGGACACCGAACTCTGGCCGCGCGCCTGCTCCCGGGCGAACACCGCGGTCAGCTTCTCGCCGCCGTCCTTGGCCGGCAGCTGGGTGACCTTGGCCTTCTTGGAATCCGCCGGGCCCAGCAGGATCGCCTCCTCTACCGCAGCCGCCAGCGACGCCTGGCCTCCGGGGTAGGCGGCCATCAGCCCCTCCAGCTTCATCAGCTGCGCGCGCAGCTCGGCACCAGTGGGGGTGCGGCGGTTGAGGTCGTGGGTCACCAGCCGCATCACCACCTCCTCCAGCGCGGGCGGGATGTCCTGACGCAACTCGGAGGGACGGGGGATGCGAGGGAAGATCCCCTTGTTCAAGGAGGCGTCATCCTCCGCGGTGTAGACCCGGCTGAGGGTCAGCGTCTCGATCAGCGTCAACCCCAGCGCGAACAGATCCGCCCGCCCATCGAACGGGCCGACCACGATCTGCTCCGGCGCCGCGTAGTGCAGCTTGCCGTAGAAGATGTCGGTGCGGCCGGTCTCCACCCGGGTGGCCGCGTTGGCCACGCCGAAGTCGCCCAGCTTCACCTCGCCGATGCGGGAGAGGAGGATGTTGGGCGGGTTGACGTCCCGGTGCACCAGGTTCAGCGGCTTGCCGCCCGCGTCCACCCGCCGGTGGATGTAGTCCAGCGCGTTGGCCAGCTCTGAGGCCAGGTAGGTCACCGCGTTGAGCGGCAGCGGGCGCTGCAGCCGCTTGAGCAGCCGGTTCAAGGGCAGCCCGTCCACGTACTCCATCGCCAGGATGAAGCTGTCCTTGAACCGCCCGCAGTCGAACACCTGGACGATGTTCGGATGGTTGAGCGACGCGCACAGCCGGGCCTCCTCGCGGAACATCTCCACGAAGGCCTCGCTGCCGGCGAACGTCGGCAGCACCCGCTTGATCGCCACCGGCTTCTGGAAGCCGCCCTCCGGGCAGTAGGTGGCGCGCCACACCTCGGCCATCCCGCCCGCGCCCAGCCGCTCGTGGAGGAAGTACTTCCCCATCAGGTCCTGCTGGCGGACCTGCTGCAGCGCCTCCTCGGTCTTGCGGATGAAGTGACGGGCGATCAGCGCCGCAAAGCCACCGCACATCATCAGGATCACAGCGCGCAGGATCGCCGCCGGCAGCTTCACCGCGCCCTGGATCATGTCCGCCGGCAGCCGGGGGACCAGCACCAGCAGGTACAGCGCCATCCACTCCGCCGCCGCCAGCGCCCCGGCCACCAGGGACAGCCGGGGGGTGGCGCGCACCGCGGAGGCCACCACCAGCCCGCCCCAGATCACGTGGGTGGGCGTCATGTGCGCGTACTCGCCGCCCCGGACCAGCGCGGTCATCAGCACGATCACAGCCGGGACCGACACCTCCAGCAGCACGTTCGCCCAGGCGATCGCCGGGTGGTACCAGCCCCGGTTCATCGCCCGCAGCTGCGCAAGGTAGTAGCAGGCCACCACCGCCAGGAAGGCGTTGATGGACAGCGAGGTGGTCCAGCTCTGGAAGAAGGCCAGGGAGAAGACGAACGGAATCGCGATTCCGCAGCAGGCGGCGATCAGCTTGGCCACCGAGGCCTCGCGCACCGGCGAGTCTGCGCGCAGCGATTCACGGAGGACCTGGAGCGGAGCCAGGGTGGCGTCTTTGCTCATCCAGCCCGAAGGCTACCACCCTTTGCGCCCAGGGCCTGATCTTGCCCGGCCTGCCGGTTGCGGTTCGGCCGGGCGCAGGTTCTGGTGATCCGCTGACCGCTACTCCCCCCCGGGCAACGGTCGGCCGGCCCGGGGCCGCTTGACCCGCTTGGCAGTGACCACGGTCAGGGTCCGGCGCCCCCCATCCGCTCGGCACTCCAGCACCACCGGTCCGGCGGCGATCTCCACCCAGTCATCTGAGGGGCCGTGTTCGCGCAGCGCCGCCAGGGAGGCCGCCGCGGCCAACCGGCGGTCCACCGTCTTCTGCTGGGCGGCGGGCAGCGCCCTCAACTCCGCGGCCGCCGCCTCCTCGAACATGATCTTGAACGGATGCTTCACCCTGGATGTCCCTCAGGGGCTAGCCCCTAGCACATATGCCTGCCTCTAGCATGCATATCGTCCCTGTCCGGCCGGCGCGGGACAGGCACCTGCTCCCTGTCGCCAGGGCGCGCGCTGCTGGAACCTCCTGGAAACCCGAGAGGTTACCGGCCCAACACTCAACTCCCTGCGCACCCGACTCGGTGATAAACGCCGCGCATGGCCAAGATCCGGAAGATCCTCATCGCCAACCGCGGCGAGATCGCCATCCGCGTGATGCGCACCTGCAAGGAGTTGGGCATCGCCACGGTGGCTGTCTACTCCGAAGCCGACCGCTCCGCGCTCCACGTCCGGATGGCGGACCAGGCAGTGTGCGTGGGCCCCGCCCCCTCCCGGGAGAGCTACCTGGTCCAGGAGCGGATCATCGAGGCGGCGAAGAGGACCGGGGCGGACGCTATCCACCCCGGCTACGGCTTCCTCTCTGAGAACGCGTCGTTCGTACGGGCCTGCGAGCAGGCGGGGCTGATCTTCATTGGCCCCCCCGCCAGCGCGATGGACGCGATGGGGGAGAAGACCCGCGCCCGGCAGAACATGATCAAGGCCGGGGTCCCGGTGGTCCCGGGCACCGCCGAGCCGGTCTCCTCGGTGGAGGAGGCCCGGGCGTTCGCCGAGACGGTGGACCTGCCGGTGATGCTCAAGGCGGCGGGCGGCGGCGGCGGCAAGGGGATGCGCAAGGTGGAGAAGTGGGAGGACTTCGACTCCTTCTGGCGCTCCGCCAAGTCGGAGGCGATGAGCTCCTTTGGCAACGACGCGGTGTACATCGAGAAGTTCCTGGATCAGCCCCACCACGTGGAGATCCAGGTCTTCGGAGACACCCACGGCAACGTGATCCACCTCAACGAGCGCGAGTGCTCGGCGCAGCGCCGCCACCAGAAGGTGGTGGAGGAGACCCCCTCCCCCATCCTCACCCCCCAGATGCGGGCGGCGATGGGCGAGGTGGCGGTGAAGGCCGCCAAGGCGGTGGACTACGTCGGCGCGGGGACGGTGGAGTTCCTGGTGGACGGGGCCCGCAACTTCTACTTCCTGGAGATGAACACCCGGCTCCAGGTGGAGCACCCGGTCACCGAGTGGGTCACCGGCATCGACCTGGTCCGCTGGCAGATCTTGATCGCCCAGGGGGAGAAGCTGCCCTTCCTGCAGCCGCTGCAGCCGCGCGGACACTCGATCGAGGTCCGGGTGTACGCCGAGGATCCGGCCCAGAACTTCATGCCCTCCCCGGGGAAGATCACCTACCTGCGCGTCCCCAGCGGTCCGTTCCTGCGCGACGACGGCGGGGTGTTCGCCGGCTACACCGTGCCCAACTTCTACGACCCGATGATCTCCAAGCTCTCGGTGTGGGCCCCCACCCGGGAGGAGGCGATCGCCCGGATGAGGCGGGCCTTGAGCGAGTACGTGGTCAAGGGGATCACCACCAACCTGCGCTACCTGCACGGAATCATGGAGCACCCGGAGTTCATGGGCGGCAACTACGACACCGGCTTTCTGGGCCGCGCCCACGCCGACTTGCTGGGGCAGGAGAAGCCGGAGCTGGTGGAGGCGGCGTTGATGGCCTCGGTGGTGTACGCCCACCAGCAGAACCAGAAGAAGGCCCGCACCCTGGCCCCGGCCACCGTCAGCGCCGGCGGCTCCGCCTGGCGCACCGGCCTGCGCCGCGGCCGGTCGCTCTAACCTCGAACCTGGAAGGATCTCCTGTGCGCTACTTCACCAAGCTTCGAGGACAGAAAGAGCCCGTCCCGGTGGACATCCAGCCGCTGGCAGGCGGCCGCTACCGGCTGACCCTGGAGGGCAAGACCCACGAGATCGACGCGCTGACCCTGGAGCACGGCGCGGTCTCGCTGCTGATCGACGACCGCTCCTACCACGTGGAGTTCGAGGAGCAGGGCGACGAGGTGCTGGTCCAGGTGGGCAAGCAGCTGACCCGCATCGACGTGGCCGACGAGCGCAAGCTGCGGCTGCGCGCCGGGCAGGCCGGGTTCCAGGTGGAGGGCAAGCAGACCCTCCTGGCCCCGATGCCGGGCAAGGTGGTCAAGGTCCTGGTCAAGCAGGGCGACGAGGTCACCGAAGGCCAGGGCCTGGTGGTGGTGGAGGCGATGAAGATGGAGAACGAGCTCAAGTCCCCCAAGGCCGGGAAGATCACCGAGCTGTTCGCCAAGGAAGGCTCCACCGTGGAGATCAACGCCAAGCTGCTCACCGTCGAGTAGGAGTCCCAAGCCCCATGTCCGACTGGAAGAAGACCGCCGAGCGCTGGATCACCGCCACCTACGAGAAGGCGCGCGCCAAGTCCAAGGAGCGCCAGCCGCGCTTCACCACCTCCAGCGGGATCGAGATCCCGCCCCTCTACGGTCCGGACGCGGTGCCCGAAGCGCAGTACGGGGAGAAGCTGGGCTTCCCCGGGGAGTACCCGTTCACCCGCGGGGTGCAGCCCACCATGTACCGCGGGCGTTACTGGACCATGCGCCAGTACGCTGGCTTCGGGTCTGCCCGGGAGTCCAACCAGCGCTACCACTACCTGCTCAAGTCCGGGCAGACCGGGCTCTCGGTGGCCTTCGATCTGCCCACCCAGATGGGCCGGGACGGCGATCACCCCCGCGCACGCGGTGAGGTGGGCAAGGTGGGGGTGGCGATCTCCTCCCTGGAGGACATGGAGATCCTGATGAAGGGGATCCCCCTGGACGAGGTCTCCACCTCGATGACCATCAACGCCACCGCCTCCACCCTGCTCTGCCTGTACGCGGCGGTGGCGGAGAAGCACGGAGTACCCCTGGACCAGTTGCAGGGCACGGTCCAGAACGACATCCTCAAGGAGTACATGGCGCGGGGGACCTACGTTTATCCGCCGCAGCCCTCGTTGCGGGTCATCACCAACCTGTTCGCCTTCTGCGCCCAGAAGATCCCCAAGTGGAACCCGATCTCGATCAGCGGGTACCACATCCGGGAGGCGGGCTCGACCGCGGCCCAGGAGGTCGCGTTTACCCTCGGCGACGGGATCGCGTATGTGGACGCGGCGATCAAGGCCGGGCTGGCGGTGGATGAGTTCGCCGGACGGCTCTCCTTCTTCTTCAACGTCCACAACAACTTCCTGGAGGAGATCGCCAAGTTCCGCGCCGCCCGCCGGCTGTGGGCGCGGATCATGAAGGAGCGCTTCGGGGCCAAGGACCCGCGGTCGATGATGCTGCGTTTCCACGCCCAGACCGCCGGCAGCACCCTCACCGCGCAGCAGCCGGACAACAACGTGGTCCGGGTGGCGCTGCAGGCGATGGCCGCGGTACTGGGCGGCGCCCAGTCGCTGCACACCAACAGCAAGGACGAGGCGCTGGCCCTGCCCTCGGAGGAGTCCGCCCGGCTGGCGCTGCGCACCCAGCAGGTGATCGCCTACGAGAGCGGCGTCTGCGACACCATCGATCCTTTGGGCGGCAGCTACGCCATCGAGCACCTCACCGACGAGCTGGAGGCCAAGGCCGAGGCGTATCTGGAGAAGATCGACGACCTGGGCGGGATGGTGGCGGCGATCGAGAAGGGCTATCCGCAAAAGGAGATCCAGGACGCGGCCTACCAGGCGCAGCGGGACCAGGAGGACCGCAAGCAGATCGTGGTGGGGGTGAACCAGTTCCAGGTCCAGGAGCCGCCCCCCGAAGGTCTACTTCGGGTGGACGAGAAGGCGGAGCTGGCCCAGATCGAACAGCTCAAGGCGCTGCGCCAGCGCCGCAGCAACGACGCCTCCCGCCGCACGGTGGAGGCGCTGCGCACCGCCGCTGGGACCCCGGACGAGAACCTGATCCCCTACATCCTGGAGGCGGTGAAGGCCTACGCCACCCTGGGCGAGATCTCGGACGCGATGCGAGAGGTGTTCGGGGAGCACAAGGAGACGGTGGTCCTCTGATCAGAGTTTATCTGCAGTTTATATGTTCCCTGCACAGTGGAGGGTTCGGATAAACTATCGATAAACTCCGGTAGCTACCCTCATGACGACTTCCTCCGAACTTGATGCTGCGCTCCTGGCAATCCAGAACGGGCAGACCGCGCGTTCGCTGGAATCACAGGCCCTGGAGTTCAAGGAGGAGGGTACCAGCGAAAAGGATACCGTCCGGCTGATGGTCGACGCTGCTCTCTGCTTCGCGAATGCAGCAGGCGGATCGGTGGTGTTGGGTGTGCGAGACGGTGTCGGAGGAGTCGCGGGCTTCGTAGGCACCACCCTGGAGGCCAAGGTCCTTAAACGGCGGATCTATGAACTCTCGCGGCCTCCACTCCTGGTCGACGTGCAGGAGCGGATGGTCAATTCCAACCGACTCTTGGTGGTCCACGTTCCGGAGAGCCCCGATATCCATGCGGATACCCAGGGGCGGGCGCTTAGGCGTCTCGCGACCGACTGCCTGCCAATGTCACCGAACGAGCAGCTGCGCCTGCGAGAGGAACGACATGGCGTGGACTGGTCGGCCTCTCCCAGCAAGGTCTCCTGGACCGCAGCTTCCAAGGTTGCCCTGGAGAGTGCTCGGCAACGACTGGCCAGTTTCCCTGACCAACGTTCCAAGCTGTCTCGATTGACCGATCGCGACTTGCTCTCGGCTTTGGGCGTCATCGGCGGAGACGGACGATTTAGCCGGGGTGGTGAATTGCTGTTCTGTGCCACGGCGGGGACCCAGCCGGCCATCGTTTACCAGTATCGCGGCACCCCCGGCGGCGAGCCCAAGGCAATTGAGAGGCTGGCGTCTCCGCTGGTCCTGGCGCTCGCGAAGGCGATGGAACTCGTCCAGGTGCGTCGTTCACTGACCCCCATCAACCTTCCGGATGGGCAACAGATTCACATCGCTGACTTTCCAGAGCTGGCCGTACGTGAAGCCCTGGTCAACGCAGTGGTACACCGAGACCACCACCTGCCTGAGCCAGTCTCCGTTGAGCACTCTCAAGAGGTGCTCGTCATTACTTCGCCCGGCCCGCTGGTCTCAGGGGTTACCCCCAGCAATATCCTGACGCACCCATCCAAGCCCCGGAATCAACAGCTGGCCCGGGCCATTCGCCAGTTGGGCCTGGCTGAGGAAGTTGGACGCGGGGTGGACCGCATGTTCCGAGAGATGATTCGCTCCGGAAGAGATGTCCCCCGAATCGATGAGTCTTTCGATCAGGTTCGCATCAGCCTGGTTGGCGGAGCGCCTAACACCCAGATTGCGCGATACGTCGCGCAACTCCCAGTTACCGAGCAGGACGACACCGACACTCTTCTCGTTCTCTTTCGGCTTTGTTCCACTCGGACAGTGGATGCCAACTCTGTGGCCCCGCTGGTCCAAAAGAGCATGGAGGAGTCGGAGAGCGTCCTGCGTCGCCTGTCCACCGACCGCGTGGGACTTCTCGAACCAACGAGGCAGACCGCGCGCCGTGCTCATCCCAGCTACCGTCTTAGAGGCGAGGCGCTCAAGGCACTGGGCAGTGCGGTTCCCTATCAACGGAGGACCATCGATGAGATCGATCGAAAGGTTCTCGCCCATGTCGTGGAGTACGGAAAGATCACGAATCGTACGGTTCAGAATCTCTTCGACTTGGGTATCCAGCGTGCCCGAGCAGTGCTGGCTGACTTGGTACAACGCCAGATCCTGGTGAAGGTCTCGGATCACCAGCGCGGGCCTGGTGTCGAGTATGGGCCAGGACTGCGTTTCCCATTGAAGAAGAAGGTAGGCCGCTCCAAGGGGCATTCAGGGCAGCTCAACCTGAAGTTGCCCCCTGAAAAGAAGAAGAATCCTCGTTCGCGCTAATGGCTGGCGCTCGTGGACACGGTCCCCCCAGGGGAGCCGCTTCGAGTGACGCCTACCGGGCGCGCTGCGCCACGGTCCGGACCGGGGCAGGCTGCTCCACCGGCTGGACCTCGACGGAGACCGGCGCCACCACCGGCGGAGCGACCGGCTCCAACTCCACCTGGTAGACCGGCGCGTAGTCCGCCATCCAGGGGATGGGGGCCAGCAGGCCCAGGCCGACCAGGGTCCAGGAGGTGAACAGCGCCCCCGCAACCCAGCCGGCGATCGCCAGGCCGTTGACGTGGTCCTTGCGGATGGTGAGGGTGTCCTCCTGGAAGCCCTCCTTCTCCAGCAGCAACACCTCGCTGGAGCCGATCACCCCACCGCCGGAGAAGTCGCAGGGGGTCTTGCACACCTTCTCGCCCCTCACGTTGCGGACGGTGGCGCCCGACGGGCGGGACCGGATCATGGTGGTGGACGAGCAACCGGTGGAGACGGACAGCAGGGAGACCAGCGAGACGAACAGGGCGGTGCGCTTCATGGGGGCTTCCTAGGTTTGAGACGGGTTTGGGGGGTTCGACTGCGGTCCTCCCCCTGTGCAGCGCCCAGGCCAACCGCAAGCGCCCGAAAACCCTGGGGCGTCACTGCGCCCGGCAGTCTCTCCTCGCCTGGGCCGTCTCCGTCCGCGGACGGGCCGGGCCCCGGTCCGCTGGTCACCAACTCCTCGACAAGGACCGACCGTCCTCCTCCGGGGTGGACCACAATCACCTCCTGGAGGAGTCCTGATGAAAACCATCCTGCTGCTGACCCTGCTCACCCTCGCCCCCGCCGCCCTGGCGCAGGAGAAGAACCCGATCGAGAAGTTCGGAGAGTGGATTGGAACCCTGGGCAAGCCGGCCCCGCCGCCCAAGCCGCCGGAGCCCACCTCCTGGAACACGGTCACCCTCAACCCGCTGGCGCTGCAGCAGCAACAGCTGGGGATCGAATACGAGCGGGTGCTGGGCGCGCCGGTCACCCTCTACGTCGCCCCCCAGGGGGTGTTCGGGGCCGCGGGCAGCTCCTGGATCCTCTCCCTGGGGCTGAACGTGGGGATGCGCTTTTTTGTGCTGGGCACCGCGCCAAATGGGCTCTTCATCGGTCCGGAGGTGGGGGCCAACTACCAGCGCAGCAACCAGCAGGGGGTGATCCGCACCGCGGTGGGGCTGGGGGTGGGCGCCGGGGTGGGCTGGTCGCTGGTGTTCTTCGAGCGCTTCGCCTTCTCGGTGGGCTTCTCCGCCCAGTACCGGAGCGTGCCGGACATCGAGAGCCCCGAGCCGGACACGGTCCGCACCAGCTTCACCCCGCTTCCGCGGCTGGCCTTCGGGGTCGCCTTCTGAGACACCCCGCTCCATGTCCCTGCCTTCCACCGAGCGGGTAGCGCCCACCGCCCGGGCCCTGGTTGGACTCGCCTGGCCGATCGTCGTCTCCCGCTCCGCCCAGGCGATCGTCGGACTCGCCGATGCCCTGATGGTCGCCCACCTGGGAGCGACCGCGCTGGCCGCCGCCACCACCGGCGCGATGAACACCTTCGCGCTGTTCATCCTCCCGATGGGCTTGGTGTTCATCGTGGGGAGCTTCGCCTCCCAGCACTTCGGTAGGGGCGACCCGGTCGGGGCCCGACGGTTTGCGTTCTACGGCCTGCTGGTGGCGCTGCTGACCCAGGGGGTGGCGCTGTTCTCGCTGCCCTTCATCCCGGCGGTGATCTCCGCGTTCGAGTTCGAGCCGGTCCTCAGCGGGCTGATCCAGGACTACCTGGCGATCCGCCTGATGGCCTCTGGCGCGGTGGTGATGGTTGAGACCCTCGCCAGTTACTACGGGGGAATCGGCAACACCCGACGGCCGATGGTGATCAGCCTGATCGCCATGGTGCTCAACATCTTCGGCAACTGGCTGCTGATCGACGGACACCTGGGGTTCCCGGGGATGGGCGTCCAAGGCGCGGCCTGGGCCAGCGCGCTGTCCACCGTCGTTGCGGGGCTGATCTTCCTGGCCCTCTTCTTCCGCGACGGCTGGCGGGAGGGGGTGATCTTCCCCCGGCTCCGCCGCTCCGAACTGTGGAGCACCCTGCGCTACGGCACCCCCTCGGGGCTGAACTGGTTCTTCGAGTTCGCCGGCTTCTTGTTCTTCGTCAACGTGGTGGTGGGTGGGCTGGGCACCACCTCGCTCGCCGCCTTGATGTCGGTGATGCAGCTCAACTCGGTGGCCTTCATGCCGGCGATGGCCCTGGCCAGCGCCGGGGCGATCGTGGTCGGCCAGGCGATCGGCGCGGGTCATCGGGACGACGTCCCCAAGGCAGTAAAGCTCACCTTCTTCCTGGCGGGTGGCTGGCAGAGCCTGGTGGGGGTGATCTACCTGCTGGTGCCGGCGCTGGCCTTTGCCCCTTTTGCCCGGGGGGAAGAGGGCCCGGAGCTTCTCCAGATTGGGATCCGGATGCTGATGCTCTCCGCGGCCTGGCAGCTGTTTGACGCCGCGGTGGCCACCCTGGCCGAGGCATTGCGCGCCGCGGGGGACACAACCTTTACTCTCTGGGCCCGCACCTTCCTCACCTGGGCGGTCTTCGCGCCGGGCTCCTGGTACATGGTCCACCGGATGGGGTTTGGAGACACCACCGCCATGCTGTGGCTGGTCTTCTACATCGCGGGCCTGGCCGCTGTGCTGTGGTGGCGCTTCCAAAGCGGCGCCTGGCGCAGGTTCGATCTCTCCGGATCCGGCGCCCCGCTCCACTGAGCCGCCCTACCTGTCTACCCCTTGTTCAGCCAGGTCTGGTAGGCCTGGAAGCTGTAGTCCCGGCCCAGGAAGTCACGGATCAGATCCGCGGCCTCGTCGCCGCCGCCCGGCTCCAGGATCTTCTCCCGGTAGGCACGGGCCACGGTGGGGTCCAGCAGCCCGGCCTGCTTGAAGGGGGTGAACAGGTCCTTGGCGATCACCAGGCTCCACATGTACGTGTAGTAGATGGCCGAGTAGCCCTCCAGGTGCCCGAAGGAGAGGTGGAAGTACGTCCCGTCCACGAACTTGAAGGGCGTGTACTTCTCCTGCATCTGCTTCACCATCTTCACCGGATCCACGTCCTTCGGATCGCGGTTGTGCAGGTTGAGGCTGGTGGCCGCGTAGAACATCTGCTGGCGCACCGCCAGGCCACGGCCGAAGTCATCCGCCGCCTCCATCTTCTGCACCAGCTCCGCGGGGATCGGCTCGCCTGTCTGGTAGTGCTTGGCGAAGGTGTGCAGCACCCCCACGTCCCAGGTCCACTCCTCCAGCATCTGGGAGGGGGCCTCCACGAAGTCCCACTCCATGCTGGGCCCGGCCACCGAGGTCCATTTGGTATGGCCGGAGAAGATGCTGTGAATCAGGTGGCCGAACTCGTGGAAGAACGTCCCCACGTCGTCGTGCAGCATCAACGCCGGCTCGGCGCCCGGCTTGGGGAAGTTGCACATCAGCACCGCCTCCGGGAGGCGCTGGCCGCGCTTGCCGTTGATCAGCGTGAACTGGGCGGCGTGCTTGTACTTGTCCTCGCGCGGATGCATGTCCAGGTAGAAGCGGCCCAGCAGCTGCTCGCCGTCGTAGACGTCGAAGGTCTCCACGTCCGGGTGCCAGACCTGGGCGTCGGTCACCTTCTTGTAGGTGATGCCGAACATCTTGGAGGTGACGTCGAACAGGCCCTGCTTGACCTTGTCGTACTCGAAGTAGGGCCGGACCTCCTGGGAGCTGAAGCTGTACTGCCCGCTCTTCACCCGGTCCTCGTAGAAGGAGGTGTCCCAGGGATGGACCGCGGTGGCCTTGGGGTCGTCCTTCTTCTTGCGCGCCAGCAGGATGTCGTAGTCGCGCTTGGCCCGGTCCTCCGAGGCCTGGGAGATCTTCTCGATGAAGTCCGCCGCGTTCTGGGCGTTCTTGATCATCTTGTCTTCGGTGACGTAGGCGGCCCAGTGCGGGTAGCCAAGCAGGGTCACCAGCTGGTGCCGCTTGGCGAGGATGGCGTTGAGCACCTCGATGTTCGCCGGGTGTCCGCGCATCCGGAACGTCTTCCACAGCTGCTCCCGCGCCTTGCCGCTCTTGGCGTAGGACATGAACGGGGTGTAGTCCGGGTAGTTGGTGGTGACCTTCACCTTGCCGTCCGGGCCCACCGGGTGGGAGCGGATCCAGTCCTCCGGCAGTCCGGCCAGGTCCTTGGGGGCCAGCATCACCAAGCGGGTGTCGCTGGCGATGTTGTTGCTGAACTGCTGACCCAGCCGGGTCAGCTCCTCGTTGAGCGCCTTGACCTGGGCCCGGGTGGCCTCGTCCTTGTCCACGCCGGCGCGGCGGAAGTCCGCCAGGGTGTCGGTGATCCACTTCTGGGTGGTGGCGTCCTGCCCCTGCAGATCCAGGGAGACGATCACCTCGTACAGCGGGCGGTCCAGGCTGATGTCGGTCAGCACCCGCGCCAGGTCCTGCTCGCAGGCCTCGGCGGCGTCCCGCACCGCCTTGTCCGGATGGGAGTTGCGGATGGTGCTGGCCGAGGCGCTCATGTCCGCCAGGGCCGCCACGCCCTCGTCGAACTCCTCCAGCGCCACCCCGGTGTTGCGCGGCGCGGTCAGCTGCTTGACCGCGTCGATCCGGCGCTTGCCGTCGGCGATGGCGGCCTGGCAGCCCGCGGTCAGCTCCGCGGGGGTTCCCACCGCGAACCGATGGCCGGTGAAGGAGTCCGGCCCCAGCTTCTTTCGGACCGTCGCTGGGGGCGCAGGCGCCTCGGCCGGGGGAGTGGCGGTGCTGGTGGTCTGCGCGCGCTCGGTGGCGCAGGCGGTCAGCAGCAGGACGGCGGCGAGAAGACGATGGCTCAAGAAAACCCCTCCGGTGGGAACGGCGCCAAACTCAGGACGCGCGGACTTATTCCTCAGCGGGACGGAGGGCGCAACCTGCGGGAGGGGGCTACGGGTGCCCGGGGTGCAGCTCGTGACGCAGCCGGTCCCGTTGGTGCTTGAAGTCGTGGTTCTCGAAGAACTTCGCCAGGATCAACCCGGCCACGAAGCCACCGATGTGCGCCCAGTAGGCCACCCCGTCGCTGACCTCCGCGTCCACCGGCGAGAGCTGCGGCATCCCGGACAGCAGCTGGGTCCCGAACCAGAAGATCAGCACCGCCCAGGCGGGGATCGGCAGCACGAAGATGAAGAACAACATCCGCACATGGACCCGTGGGTAGAGCAGCAGGTACGCGCCCAGCACCCCGGCGATCGCCCCCGAGGCGCCCACCATGGGGACGGGAGAGGCGGGATCGGTCAGCAGCTGGGCCCCCGCAGCGGCCAGACCGCACAGCAGGTAGAAGAGCAGAAAGCGCCCCCGGCCCATGCTGTCCTCCACGTTGTTGCCGAACACCCACAGGTACAGCGCGTTGCCCAAAAGGTGCATCCAGCCGCCGTGGAGGAACATCGAGGTCAGCGGCGTCCAGAGGTTGATCGCCTCGCGATCCACCACGCAGGCCATGGCCTGGACTCCGGCCTGGGTCCGCACCTCCCCCAGCGGCACCGCCAACCCCACCTGGGCCAACCCGGTCAGCTCCCCGGGCACCATCCCCAGGTTGCAGACGCTCCGAAGCAGCTCCAGGCCCGCCCCCGCTCCCTGGACGTAGAACCACACCCCCGCCAGGCTGCCCAGCAGCAGGTAGGTGGCCCAGGGGGTTCGCAGGGTGGGGTTCTCGTCGCCGATCGGGATCATTGGCAGCGAGTGTTAGCGCGAGAGAAGGGGGTCCGCTGCTTCGATTGTCGCGGCTCCGTCCACCTGCCATCGGCTCAACCCAGCAGCTTGCCCAGCCGCTCCAGCCGGGACAGCCACTCGGTGCGGTGGGCCTCGCGGACGGCGCTGTTGGGCAGCAGCTCATGGGTCAGCGCCAGCTCGGTGCCCTTGGCGCCCTTGCGGAACTCCACCGTCACCAGCGTGCCGCCGATGTCCGCCTTCTTCCCCTCCCGGGCCCAGCTGAAGACCAGCATCTCGGAGGAGGCATCCTGGAAGGTCCCGTACACCGCCGAGGGCTCGCCCAACCCGTTCTCGTACTCGAAGCGGAACTCGCCCCCGGTCTTGGGCTTGAGGGTCACGCTCTTGAGCCGAAAGCCGTCGGACGCCCACCACTGGGCCAGCTGCTTCTCGTCGGTCCAGGCCTTCATCACCTTGCTGGGTGCGGCCGGCAGCGACCGGGTCAGGTGCAGCGCGCTCACTGTGGCGGGGTTGAGGCTGAAGGTCTTCATGGCGGGGCAGCTTGCCAAGCAGCGATGTGGGGGTGATAGCCCCCTGCTGCTTACAGCCCTCCCTACTGGGGGATGAGGAAGTCGCGGATCACGGCCATGTGCTGCATGTTGGTCGCAGCGCTGTCGCCAAACTCCACAGGCGTCACATCGGAAAGCGGCGTGTACACGCGAGAGTCGAACACCAGCCCGTCGGGAAAAGTGCTGGCGCCGATCATGATCGGCTTCTCCAGTGGATCCAGGTCAGGGTCTGCCAGCAGCCAGTCGTAGGGCTTGGCGCGGGAGGCATTGGTGCCGGAGACGTTGTTCTGGTCCACCGGATAGGGAGCCGCAGTCACCACAACCCCGGAAAGGTTCGTCACCGCAGTCTCCCCACGGGAATCGGTGTTCAGGTCTCCGCCAATGAGGAGATAGTCGCTGGGCGGAAAGTTGGCCGAGATGAGGCTCGCAACCTCGGCAGCCTCCGTGGCGCGCCCACTCGATGTTCCAGAGTAGAGGTGGACGCTGACCACCCACAGATCCCTGTCGCCCGGGATATCGATCCGGGCCCAGGCATAATCGCGGGTCTCTCCGCCACCGACCGGAGCATTCTGCTCCCACTCCCCTGACGCCAGGATCGGATAGCGGCTGATCACCCCGTTCGGGATCCAATTACCACTTTGGTCGAAGGCCCGAGTCTCCTGGTAGAAGTGGAAGGTGGAACCGAACAGGTCATCCACGAAGACGCGCTCGTTGCTCCACAGCGCTGTGTCAACGGTGAATTCCTGAATCAGAACAATGTCGGGCTGAAGCGCCTCGAAGATGTGTGCCCCGGGCAGTTGGTACTGCTGAAAGTTGCCTGAAGTGATGTTGGCCGCCATCACCCGGATCGTCACCTCCGGAGGCAAGGTGCTGTCCACGGTCCAGGTGCGCGAAGCGGGGCTGGAATCCACCCCTCCATCCGGGCCCTGGGCGAACACCTGGAAGGTGTGCTCCGCATCGCTCAGCGCCTCGTAGACGACCGGGCTGCTGCACGGCCCGTCCGGCTCCAGATCCAGCGAACACTGGAAGGTGGAGTTCGGCACGTTGGCGCCAAACTCGAAGGTGGCGCTGCTGGAGCGGACCGTTCCACTGGGTCCGGCGGTGATCTCCGTCTGCACCGGACCGCCCTCGCCGCCCTGGCCTGCATCCTGGCCTGCATCCTGGCCACCATCGGTGATCGGCTCCTGCCCGGCGTCGAAGCCAGCGTCCAGGCCACCGTCCAGGCGGGTCCCATCGTCGCCGGTTCCCCCGTCCAGCCCGGCGTCCCCGCCGTCCGTCCCGCCGTCCTCGTCCAGGATGCGTTGCCCGCATCCGCTAACCAGGCCCAGCGTCAGCAGGGCGATCCACAGCAGTCGGGACGGACTCGGCAAGAACATGCGCGGTCCAGTATCAGGGGTGCTCCACAGTTTTCCAATGTTGCTTGAACCCTCTCTCCCTCGCAGGTCGGGAATCAGGTCCAACCTCGGACACAAAGCAGTCAGGCTTCTTGAGCAGACCGACGGCGCCTCTACAGTCGGCGGCGGATGAAGCCAAGGAACGCGGCGGTGTGGGCAGTGGCGCTCGCAGTGGGAGCGTCCTGGGTGGCGTGCTCGATCCCGTCCGGAGTGTTCTACCGCTGCGAGGTCGGCGGCGGCTGCAATCCTGGCTTTGAGTGCATCGACGATCATTGTCTGCCGGTCACGCCCGAGGACGCCGACGGCGGACCGGACGCGGGCGAAGACGCGGGAACCATCGATGCCGGGTCCGAAGACGGGGGCAGCGACGCCGGTGCGCCGGCCAACGCCGTCCCGGTGACCTGGAGCAACCCGCAGCCGCTGGGGACGTTGAACACCGGGGCCTCCGAGCGGATGCCCACCGTCACCCCCGATCAATCGCGGATCTGCTTCGTCAGCTCGCGCGCCTCGGCCACCGAAGACATCTGGTGCGCGTCCCGCGCCGGGGCCGACTTCGGTGCGCCCACCCTCCAGGACACCCTGCTTCCCGGCGAGTCCACCGAACACCCGGAGCTCTCCGCGGATGGAACGGAGCTGTTCTTCAGCGCACTGGATGCCGGCTACCCGGATCTCTTCCGGGCCACCCTCTCCGGCGGTAGGTTCGAGAACGCAGAGTGGATCTTGTCCCTGGGCGCCGAAGGCTACGATACCGGCCCCAGCCTGGGCGGCGATGGACGCACGCTCTACTTCCAGTCGGATCGCGCGGGTGCCAGCGGCGCGGACATCTATGTCACGACCCGCAGCACCGCCGGGACCGGCACCGACTTCGCCAGCCCCACCGAGCTGATCGTCCTCAGCTCCAAGGGCGGGGATCGCGAGCCGGCGGTCAGCCCCGACGGCGGCTACCTGGTCTACACCTCGGATCGCGACGCCGGCTTCGGCGGGGTGCTGATCTGGCTCTCGGTCCGGGAGGCGGGCGGGTGGTCCCAGCCGCGCGCGGTGCGGTTGGAGGGCATTACCACCGAGGTCCAGGGGCTGGACCTGGCCGACGACGACACCCTCTACTTCCAGACCCGTCCGGTGGAGGGAGGGGACGCGGATCTCTTCCGGGCCGATCCGGTGTACCCGGAGCCCTGAGCGTCTCCGACCCTCCTGCCGTGGGAGGAGTTCCGCGGCCATCGGCGCACAATGTAGGCACAGGGCGAGCAGGCTGAACGCCGCGTGCGCGACGTGGTACGAAGAGGCGTCGCCTTGTCCTCGAACGGCCTTCCCCCAGCGCACCCGAATGTCGCCAAGGAACGCGTCACCGACGCGGGCTACGACCTTGGTGTGCACGCCCGCTCCAGCCTGGGGCCGGTGGACGTGGGGGTCTCGGTGGAGGACTCCAATCCCGAGGCGCGCGCGGTGGGTCTCTCGATCCGCGCGCCCAGGTTGGGCAACCTGATCGTCGGCATCTCCCTGGACGCCGACGGGACGCCGAACCTCGACTCGCTGAGCCTGGAGTCGCAGGACGGTCAGCTCCGGGAGCCCAAGGGGTTGGGCGCCGTCGCGCAGGCGGAGGTGGCGCGGCTGCAGCGCGAGCTGGCCCAGGCACGGGCCGCGGTCGCTCGCGGCGAGCAGGCGCTGGCCGAACAGCGGGCGCGTTCATTGTCAGACGCGGTTCCCCATGTGGAGCAACTGCGGCGAAAGGTCACCCGGGCCGAGGAGCGGATCGCCCAGCTGGAGGCCGAGCTCTCCACCGGCGCGGAGCAGCAGTCCCAGCTGCGCGCGCGGCTGGAGACGGAGCGGGCTGCCTCCGCCCAGGGCCTGGAGGCGCAGGCCCGCCAGCACCAGGCTGCGCTGCGCGGGCAGTCGGAGGAGGCCGGCGACAACACCCGGTCGCTGTTGGAGGAGGCGCGGTCCTCAGCGGAGGAGCTGCAGCAGGCACTGCGCTCCCAGCTGGAAGACGCGGTGGCCGCCGCCGCCGAGCGGGAGCGGGCGTTGGAGTCGGAGGTGGAGGCCTTCCGCGCCGAGGGGCTGGAGCGGGAGCAGCTGCTGAGGCTGGAGCTGGAGAGTTCGCAGGCCTCGGGACTCAAGCGCGAGCAGGCGCTGCGCCAGGAGCTGGAAGCCTCGCGGCAGGACGCAGAGCAGACACTGCTGGCCCAGGTCGACGCGCTGACCGCCTCGTTGGAGTCAGAGCGGACCCGGACCCAGGAGCTGTCCCGCGAGCAGGTGCGCCTGGAAGGTGAGCTGGCGCAGTCCTCCGGCGGGTTGGACGATACCCGGACCGCGTTGGAGGCAGTCAGCGGGGAGCGCGACGCCCAGAGGGCAGAGGCCGATCAGCTGGCCCGGCAGCTTTCCGACACCCAGGACACAGCCACCGCGCTGACCGCCGAGCGGGACGGGCTGTGCTCGGAGAAGGCGACCCTGGAGACCTCGCTGGAGCAGGCCCAGCAGGCCTCCCTCCTCCGCGCCGAGGAGCACTCCCATGTGGTGGAGGAGCGCGACGGGGCCTTCGAGCAGATCGCCGAGCTTGAGCGCACCCTGGAGTCGGAGCGCTCGACCATCGCGCTGTTGGCCACCGAACGCGACGACACCGCCAACAGCCTGCGCGACACCCAGCGGGAGCTGGAGCAGGAGCAGGGCCGCGCCCAGGAGGCGGCCAACGCCCGGGACGAGGCCCAGGCCCGGATCGAGGCGCTGAACCGCGAGCTGGCCGCGGAGCGGGAGATCTCCGCCACCCGGCTGGCCGAGCTGACCGAGGAGCAGCAGCGCCGTGACGAGCTGATCCAGGACATCGCCTTCATCCAGAGCCAGGTCTCGGATCTGGCCTCCACCAAGGGTTCGTTGCTCACCCGCCTGGACCAGATGTCCAGGCGCGAGGGCAAGCGTCAGACCTCGCAGAGCGAGATGACCAACCTGCTGCGCGACACCGAGGCCCTGGCCGCGGACCGCACCGCTTCGCTGCGCCGGCTGCAGGCCCGGGCGGAGCGGCTGGAGGCGGTGGCCTCTGAGTCCCAGGCCCGGATCGAGGTCCTGGAGCAGGAGGCGGCCGAGGGCCGCACCGCGAGGGAGTCCCTCCAGAAGGTGACGGTGGAGCGCGACGAGCTGCGAATCCAGATCGCCTTCTTCCAGAAGCAGATCGGCGCGATGCAGCGGCAGAAGCCGGCGGCGGTTCCCCCGGGAACCAGGGCCCCCGCCAATCCCGCGCCCCGGCCAGCCCCGGTGGCGGGGCCGCCGGTGTTGACCGCCTCCGACGCCACCGTGCCCGGCCTGCCGGCCCCCGCCC
>JALYOC010000068.1 GCA_030857095.1 Myxococcota bacterium
CCTCCGAGCTGGACGCGCTGGACCCGGCGCCGTCGGCAGGGTCCCTGGCGCTGGGGGACACCGAAGCGCCTCCCAGCACCGGTGCGGCCACCCGGCTGGAGAACCCGGCCCCCTCCAGCACCGCCGACGAGCTGGACGCCCTGATGAGCGGCGGAGCGCTGGGCGACGACCCCGTCGCCGACACCGGCGAGGTAGATCGTCTGGAGGCGCCGGAGTCGCTGGCCCCGCCGGACGAGCAGGAGGCCCCCACCTCCGGGCCGATGGAGTTCCAGGCCGACGAGGCAATGCTGGGCGGATCAGTCCAGGAGCGCACCGGCGAGGTTCCGGCGATCTCCCGCGAGGAGGGTGACGAGGAGGAGGACGGATCCGAGGCCACCGCCGCCATCGAATCTCCCCTCTGGAGCCAGGCGCCGAACGAGGCTGACCGGCTGGCGGAGGGCACGGCTCGCACCGCCGCCCCCCCGGCTCCCTCCGACCTGTTGGACACCCACCCGGAGCAGGACGACAGCGAGGATCGCACCGCCGCCATCGCCGCCCCGTCGTTGGCCGGCCACGATCGGACCGCTGCCACCCGCGCCCCCTCCGAGTTGGACGAGCACGGCGATGGTCGAGGAGACACCGGGGTCTCCGAGGCCCCCGCGGGGCTGCAGGAAGAGGACGAGGAAGTGGAAGATCGGGCGGAGCAGACGCGCCCGGAGCGGTCACCCCGGCGTGCACCCGCTGCCGCTCCGATGTCCCAGCGCGCCAAGCTGATCGCCCTGGGGGGCGCGGCCACAACGCTGGTGCTGGTGGTGATCGGGCTGGTGCTTTCGCTGGGCGGCGAGCCCGCTGGTGCGTTGATGGTCCTGGCCGATCCCTCCTCCGCCCGGATCACTGTCGGTGGCCGGGAGATCAAGAGCGGGGTGGTGCTCACCGGGCTGGAGGCCGGAGAGCACGAGCTGGTTGTCTCCGCCCCCGGGTTCAAGACCCACCGGGCGAAGCTGAAGACCACCGACTCGCAGAACACCACCCGGGTGGCGTTGGTGTCCGAGGCCGCCGCGGAGCCGGCGCCGGAGGTCCCCCAGCCACAGGTGGCGCAGGCCGCGGAGCCGGTCGCCGTTGAGGAGAAGGCGACCGCCCAGTCGCCGGTGACGGATGAGAAGCCGGAGCCCTCCGCACCGGTGGCCGAGACCCGGGTGGCCAGCGCCAGCAAGCCTGTCGCCCAGGAGGCGCCCGCTCCCGAGATCCGTCAGACGCGCACCGCGCGGCGGCGGACCGGCCAGCTGGCGATCACCAGCTCCCCGATGGGCGCGGAGATCTTCGTCAACGGCAGGTCCACCGGCCGCAAGACCCCGGTGGCCTTCGGCAGCGCGCTGACCCTGCCCGCCGGCTCGAACATGCTGGTGCTCAAGTCGGGCCAGCTGAAGTTCGTCAAGGAGATCATGATCGAGGCGGACGAGATGAACACCGTCCGCAACGCGGTCCTCGAGTAGCCGCCAAGCCAGGCGGGAGTCAGCGCCCGATCTGCGTGCGGTCGTCCTCTTCGGTCTGCTCGGCCAGTTCGCAGACCCGGTTCTCCGCCTTGCGCAGTCTGCGGGAGAGCTCGCGGGCGATGTTCATCACCACGATCAGATAGGCGCTGGGGTCCCGCTGGTAGAGCGAGTACAGCCCGCGGTTGGTCAGCGCATACAGCCGGGCAGGGCGGTCGGCGATGATCGAGGCGTCCGATGGATGGATTTCGATCAGGGTCGTCTCGCCGAAGAACTCACCCCGCTTGAGGCGCACCACCTTGCGCAGGTGACCGGAGGGGCCGGCGCGGCGGATCACCATCTCCCCCTCGGCGACCACGTACATGTTGCGGGAGGTGTCTCCCTGGCGGACCACCACGCTGCCTTCGGCGAACTCCTTCTCCTCCAACAGGCCGATCACCGACTCCAGCTTGGGATCTTCGAGGCCCCCGAAGATGGGGATGTTGCGAAGGAACTCCCGGGTGTCCGGCGCCGCGAGCGACATGCCGGAAGAACAACATGGACCTGCGCCCAGCGGTAGTCCGCGACCTGTCTGCGGATCCACGGTCCAGTGGGTGAAGGTGGCCATGCCGGATCCGAGGTGCGCAGGACAACCAACCGTGCGGAATGCCGGCGGGTGAGCAGAGTGCGCCTGCGCACCGACAACCTGCGCAGAACACATGGACCGCAGTCTGGGTGGCGAACGGGTCAGGGGCCTCACAGCTTGGGCGTCGGCGGGAAGGCTGACCAAGGGGGTCCAAGTGGGACAAGGCGATGGCTCTGGAGCGCTGACGGAGAGCGGGCGGACGCCGCTGGCGGTGTTGCTGGGAGATACCGGAGAGCTGCAGCGGGAGCTGGACGCGGCGATGGGCCGACTGACCGCCGACGCCGGGCCTGTGGATCGGTACGAGTCGGAGTCGCCCGACTACACCGGGCCCATCGGGCGCCTCACTGCAAAACGCCGCGGGACGAGCCGGATCGGCCCGCCGCCCGCGCGCCATCACTCTTCGGTGATCGGCGGACGGATCCGCTCCCTGGCCGAGGAGGCCTACTCCCAGGAACTGCAGCGCAACCGGCGGGAGGAGGACGCCAGCGGCAGCTTCGTGATCGCGCCTCCGAGACCGCCAGCCGTGGTGGGGCCACCGTCCCTGGAGGAGGCGGTGGCCAACCTCCCCTGGGAACTGCGCCAGTACCTGGCACCCGCGCCGGCCCCACAGACCCGCGAGCGCCCCTTTGTGTTCGGCGCAGCGATGGGAGCGTTGGTCGCCCTGGTTGCCGGAGGACTGACCCTCGGCGCGCTGGCCGGATGGCCTCCGGAGGGCGCAGACAGTCTGGGCTCCATCGCCAAGGTCCAGGGCGCGCTTGGCAGCGTCTCGCCGGCTCCGTCCTCGCAGCGACAGGGGACGGGGACTGCGGTCGCGCTGCCGCAGGGGAGCACCCTGGCGGGGTTTCGTGTCGCGAGTCCTCCGGGAATCGCCGCGGCGGGAAGGAGTGGGGCGCAGGGCGCCGCCGGTGAACTGGTCGCTGGACTGGGGAATTCCCCCCCGGCTTTGGGCGGAGCCCAGCTGGTGGGACGCGCCCAGCTGACCACCGCGCTGCCGGTGCCGCCCCCGTCCCGGACGGTGGGAGCGGCAACGCCGGTCGCGGTGGAGCCGCGGCGGCGGGTTCCCCGCGCGGCGAAGGAGGCGCCCCTGGCCGCCAAGGAGCAGGTGCAGGCGATGAGCTTCGACGAGGAGGAGGGGACCTCGCCGGTGGAGGCGGTGGCGGGGGCGACCCTCGAGGTGGACACCACCCCGCCTCCCACCCCCCAGGAGCTGGACGATGCCTTCGAGCGTGAGTTCGGGGTCGCGGGCGCGCCGTCGGCCGGGGACGCGGATGGCCAGTCCAGGCCTTCGGTGTTCATCCCGCCTCCGGTGGCGCAGCTGCCGCAGACCCTCTCCCAGTCGGAGGTGATGGAGGTGGTGGTCACCCACAAGAAGCAGGTCGCGGACTGCGTAAGCGCGCACGCCGAGGACTCCGCAGATCGCCGCACCCTGGTGCTCAGCTGGGTGATCGCGCCAGGCGGGGCGGTGGAGAACGCGCGGGTCGACTCGGCCGGCCTCCAGGGATCGCCGCTGGGGGAGTGCGTGCGCAGCGCGGTGGCCGGCTGGAAGTTCGCGCCCCACCAGCAGCCGCAGCCGGTGCGGTTCCCGTTCTCCTACTGAGCGTACCTGCGACTCAGGAGGAGCAGCTGAGCATCAGGTGCCGCGCGGAGGCCGGGGGGGCCTCGGCGTAGCGCGCCTGTCCGGGCTGCTCCTCGAAGGGGCGGCGCAAGACCTGGTGCAGCCGCTCCAGCGCGGAGAAGTCCCGGGCGTCGGCGGCGGCGCGGATCGCCTCCTCCGCCAGGTGGGTCCTCAACACGTAGCGCGGGTTCACCGCGTCCATCCGGCGTTGCCGCTCGATGGGTGCCAGCGGCTCCTGGGCCAGGCGGGCCCGGTAGCGCTGCAGCCAGGGACGGATCGCCGCCGGATCATGAAGCTCGGCTTGCAGCGGCGCCTCGTCCAGCGCCTGCCCTCCCAGGGCGCGGAAGAAGCGGGTGTAGTCCGTCTCCTGTTCCGCCAGCACGCCCAGGCCATCTTGGACCAGGCTCCAGTCCTCCTCCTGCGCGGTGGTCAGTCCCAGCTTCTGGCGCATCCTCTTGAGGTACGCGGCCTCCACCCGGGGCGGGTAGGTCTCCAGCAGGGAGATCAGCCGCGGCTCGGGGACCAGCGGCAACAGCGCCTCCCCCAGCCGGGTCAGGTTCCACAGTCCGATCGTGGGCTGCTGATCCAGCGCGTAGCGGCCTCGGTGATCGGAGTGGTTGGGAACAAAGCCGGGCACGAACCCCTCCACGAACCCGTAGGGGCCGTAGTCCAGGGTCTGCCCGAGGATGGAGAGGTTGTCGGTGTTCAGCACCCCGTGGCAGAAGCCCACCGCCTGCCAGGCGGCGATCAGCTCCGCGGTGCGGGACACAGCCTCCTCGAACAGCGCGGCAGGGCGATCCGCGTCTGGCAGCGCCGCCAGCGCGGGCAGGCAGCGCTGGATCACGTAGTCCGCCAGTTGGGCCAGCTCCGCGTGGCGCTGGGTATGGGAGAGGTACTCGAAGGTGCCGAAGCGGACGTGGGTGGGCGCCACCCGGACCAGGCTGGCCGCGGTCTCCACCTCTTCCCGGTAGAGCGGCAGATCACTGCCCACCAGGCAGAGGGCGCGGGTGGTGGGGATCCCCAGCGCGTGCAGCGCCTCGCAGGCCAGGTACTCCCGGATGCTCGAGCGCAGCACCGCCCGCCCGTCCCCTCCGCGGGAGTAGGGGGTGGGGCCGGCGCCCTTGAGGTGCAGATCCCACAGCGTCCCCGAGGCGTCGCGGGCCTCTCCCAGCAGCACCGCCCGGCCATCTCCCAGGCGGGGGACGTACACCCCGAACTGATGCCCGGCGTAGACCATCGCGAAGCTCTGGCCGGTCGGATGCGAGGCCTGCCCGGAGACCAGCTCGACCCAGGCGGAATCCTGCGGCTGTTCCTCCAGCCCCAACAGCCGGGCCACGTCCGGGTTGTAGGCCACCGGGTAGGGCCGGGGCAGCGGGGTGGGGCGCACCGGGGTGCCGAAGGCTTCGCCGAGGTGGGCGTAGGTGTTCTCCAGGCGGAGCTGATCGAGGCGGAGACTCATGGTGGAGGGGACCCAGGCAGCAGAGGGTGTTCAGTGCCAGACTGGCGACCTACAGTCGTACAGCCGGGCCGGGCAACTTCGGAGCTTTGTATGAACCGCCTCATCCTTATCCTCGCCGTCGCCACCGCGCTGGGAGGCAGCGCCGCGAAGGCCGCCGACCCGCAGAACGCGATCACGCTGCTGCCGATCTCCCGCGAGCTGGGGACCTTCGGGCTGGAGTACGAGCGCGCGTTCGGGGCGACCAGTTGGTTCCTGGCCGGGCAGCTGGCCAACCCGCTGGCCAGCCAGCCGATCCGCGCCGGGCTGGATCTGGGACTGCGCTTCTATCCGTTCGCGCCCGCGCCGCGCTGGTTCTTCGTCGGACCGCATCTGGGGCTGGAGTACTTCGACGCGGCCCGGACCGGGATCGCCGCCAAGACCGGCGGCTTCCGGGTGGGGGCCTCGGCCGGCTTGAACCTGTTGATCGGGGACCTGTTGCTGCTGTCTGGCTCGGTGGGCGGGGAGTACTTCCGCGACTACACAGTCTCCACCGGGGACGGGGAGATCCGCACTGATCGCTATGACCTGCGGTTGATCTACCGGGCTGGGCTGGGGTTCGCCTTCTAGCCACCGGGGGGTATACAGCGCGCGCCATGCCGAACCGCGCGAACGCTGTTGCTGCCATCCTGCTCCTTTCCCTGGCGGGGTGCGCCTCCCGGGAGGTGGCCTTCACCGTCCTGGCCCCGCTGGAGACTCCCCGGGACGCCACGGTGCTGGTCCGGGGCGCGCACCCGGCCTTCGCGGAAGGGCTGCCGCTGCAGTACGCCGCCGACGCCGGCTATGTGGGGACCTTCTCCTTCCCGCCCGGGCAAGCGCTGACCTTCAACCTGGCGCTGCGGGTGGGGGACGGAGAATTGCCCGAGCTGTCCCAGACGCTGGAGCCGGTGCCACCCCGCCCGCTGCCGATCGCAGAGGGCCAGTACCAGGATGTGTTGACCGAGGTGGCGCGCTGGAGGACCCCCGCCGATCCCGCGCGGCCGGCGGTGACCTTCGAGGTGACGGTCCCCGCCAGCCACCCTGTGGGCTCCCCGGTGTGGGTGACCGGCAATCTGCCGGAGCTGGGCGCCTGGAACCCCAAGGGGCTGCGGCTGTACAAGCGCGCCGACGGGAAGTTCGTGGGCCAGGTGCAGGTGCCGGCGAACAGCCCCCTGGAGTACGCGCTGACCCGGGGCAGCTGGTCCACCTCGGAGCGGCTGGCCACCGGCGAGGAAGCGCCCAACCGGAACTTGACCGTGGGGAGTCAGGCGCAGACCGTGCCGCTGACGGTCGGTGGGTGGCTGACCGCGGACAAGTCGAAGGTGCTCACCGGAAACATCGAATACCTGCGCAGCGTGAGCTCGGTCCACGTATCGGCGCGTGACGTGATCGTGTGGCTGCCGCCCGGGTATCACGACGAGGGCAACACCCTGCGCTACCCGGTGCTCTACCTGCACGATGGGCAGAACCTGATGGATGGCTCCACCTCCTTCGCCGGGGAGTGGCATCTGGATGAGATCGCGCAGCGGCTGGTGCAGCTGGGCCAACTGGAGCCGGTGATCCTGGTCGGGGTCTACAACGTGGGCAGCGATCGGATCGCCGACTACACCCACGTCCCGGACGCGCAACACGGCGGTGGCGGGGCCGCGGCGTATGCGTCCTTCCTGGTGGACGAGCTCAAGCCGCGGGTGGACGTGACCTTCCGCACCCGGACCGACGCTGCTTCCACCGGAGTGGGCGGCTCTTCCCTGGGCGGGCTGGTGTCGCTGTATCTGGGGCTGACCCATTCGGAGACCTTCCAGCGGCTGGGGGTGGTATCGCCCTCCCTCTGGTGGGCGGACCGGGAGATCCTGGGCCGGGTGCGCGCGCTGGAGGCGAAGCTGCCCTTCCGGATCTGGCTGGACATGGGGACCCAGGAGGGGAACCCGCCGCAGGAGAACGTGGACAATGCCCGCGCCCTTCGCGACGCGCTGATCTCCGAAGGGTGGTCGCTGGAGCAGGATCTGCACTACCTGGAGGCAGCGGGCGCGGTGCACAACGAGGCCTCCTGGGGGGCCCGCGCGGATTCGATCCTCCGCGCCCTGTACCCGCCTCCGTAGGGCGAAGAAGGCAAGCCCTAAGTGCCTGAAAGAACTATGGCCTTCGCCATGGTGACGATTTTGTCTACCTTGGAGGCAACTGTCCTACATCCCTCCCGATAATCTGGTCACTTTCGCCGCATCTTCTGGAGGCAGCCCCCAATGGCCGGACCCACGATTGGCTCGATCTTCTCCCGCATCGACACCCGCGTTGACGGCGCCCTGAGCCGCGACGAAGTGAAGTCGATGGTGGAGAAGGCCAAGGTGGGCGGTGGGCTGTTCGGAGGCATCAAGGTGAACCAGGCCACCGACGCGTTCATGGACGCGCTGGACACCGACAAGGACGGCAAGATCGTCCTCGACGAGGTGGGCGCGCAGCTCAAGGCGCTGGTGGCCAAGCTGGGCCAGGGGCAGGACGGAAAGACCATCCCGGAGATCGCCTCCGAGTGGTTCACCAAGGCGGACACCTCGCGCGATGACAAGCTGAACCAGGCCGAGGTGAAGGCCCCGGTGAAGCAGGCGCTGGAGGATGCCGGCCAGTCGATGGCGGACCTCAAGGCGGACATCGCGGCGAAGATCGCGGTCTACCTGCTGGACGAGGACAAGAGCGGCCAGGTCTCCCGCGGCGAGGTCGACTCGCTGGCCCAGGACATCCAGACCCAGACCCAGCCTCCGGCGCCCACCCCGGCTCCGGAGTGGTTCGTCTAGGTCGCTCCGGCAATCCCCGGAAGCACGCGGGCCCGCGTCACCCAGGAGGGGTGGAGCGGGCCCGGTGCTTTGCGGGCGGCCTACTTCACCTGATCCATCAGCCGCGCGTAGACCTGCGAGCGCGAAACCCCGGAGGCCACCAGTCGCTCCGCGCGGACCAGCTCCTCCTCCAGGGCCTGCTTGAATGTGGCCGCCGGCCGGGCTCCCAGCAACTGGCGTCCGTTGATGTAGAACGCCGGGGTGCCGCGGATCCCCAGCGCGGAGGCCTCCGCCAGATCCTGCTGGATGCGGGCCTCATGGGCCGGGTCGGCCAGGGACAGCTTGAAGCGGTTCACGTCCAGTCCCAGCTCCTGCGCGTGCTTCTCCAGGCTGGCCGCGTCCAGCGCCTGGCGGTTGGCGAAGAGCCGCTTGTGCAGCTCCCAGTACCGGCCCTGATCGCCGGCGGCCAGCGCGGCCATTGCGGCTGCTCGGGCGTGGGCGTGCATCGGCTCCTCCCGGGTGCGGGGATCGGCCTCGCGCAGCTCCCCGCGGGCGAGCATCGCGGTGGGGGCGCCCTCCACGTTCACCCTCCGGTAGATCACCGGCTCGGCGGGGGCTGCACCGGCGGCATTGTCCTGCGCCGCCTCCGGGCAGGCCTCGCTGTCGCAGCCGCAGTCCTTCGGAGCCTCCTCGCCCGGCGCCGCCGCCTGCGCAAGGCCCGCGCGCTCCAACATCACCTGGGGCGGAGCGTCACATCCGCCCAGGGCCAATCCAGCCACCACGCACACTCCGGTCCACAAACGCATGCCGCGCTCCTTGTTCGAGATCTGTCGAGGGATCCGCCGGCGCAATTGCCGGCTTCGAAGGAGAGTGTTCCCGCGCGAAAGTTGGTTACAGGAGGGCCGCGCCGGGCGGCCCGAAGGCACACCAACATCCGTTCATCGGTGGGCTCCCGGGCCTGCCGTGGATGCGGGACCGGCTGCGTCCTTGTCGGCATCGGCCAGGTCGTAGATTCCCTGGGGGAAACCTGTCTCTGGAGACAAGTTCCACGGCGATCTGGGCTGAAAACCGGGGGGGGATAAACCCGCCTGCAAAGACAAAGTTCCCCCAGCGGACCCTCGGCTGCCGCGCTCAACGACGGGAATCCCCCCGCTCACTGCGCGCTGTGGGCCTCTCTCCGGGGGTAGCACTGCACCCGAGGAGGCAGCGACCCCTCCTGAGAGACGCGCTCACTGCACCGGGGTGGCGATCAGACAGGCCGCGAACCGCTGTTCCAGCGCGGCGATCTCATCCTGCTCCGACGGCAGCTCGCAGATCGCCGGCTCCGTGCATTGGCGGGCGCAGGTGTCGCTGAAGACCTCCAGCGCATTCGTCGATCCCATCGATCCGTTGGAGATCAGCACCACCGCGCAGAGGCTGGCGAAGGTCAGGGCCATTCCGCTCAGCTGGCGTCGGACCGACCGGCGCGCTTGCAGCTTCTGGGCGATGGCCGGGTAGAGGTGGCCGATCCGCTCTGGCTGGCGGCGGGGGGATCCAGAGAGCTCCGAGCGGGTGCACTGGAGCGACTGCCACTCCCGGGCGCAGTCTGCGCAATGGCCCAGGTGGGCGCGGACCTCTGCCGCCTCCCGCGCCGGAAGCTCCCCGAAGAGCAGCGACTCCACCCGGTCCAGCTCACAGGGGGCGATCATGACTCCCCCTGCTCATAGCGATCCATCCGGTCCCGCAGCAGCACCCGGGCCCGGTGGATCTCCACCTTGGCCTTGGCCAGGGACCAGCCCATCAGCTCGGCGATCTCCTGGTACGCCAGCCCGTGATCGAAGCGCAGCAAGAGCGCGGTCTGACGATCCACCGACAGGGACTCCAGCCCGGCCTGGACCACCCCCGCCGCCTCGCGCGCCAGCGCCCGCGATTCGGGGGTGAAGCCGGCGGGAACGCGGTCTCCCTCATCGGAGTCCTCGCAGTGGCGGTCCTGGCTGCGGCGGCGAAGCCGGAACTGCTCCGCGCAGACCAGCCGGGCGATCCCCAGCAGCCACGCCAGGAGCCGTTCGTCCTGCTTCAACCGTCCCAGTCGGTCCAGGGCACGAACGAAGGTCTCCTGGGTGACCTCATCCGCCAGGGCAGGATCCCGCATCAGATCCCGGGAGAAGCGCCGCACCGCCGGGCCACAGCGATCAAAAATCTCCCGGAAGGCGGAGGCGTCTCCCTCCCGGGCGCGGCGCGCCAACTCACGCTCGGTCCGATCGGGATCAACCCCCAACAGCCCAGAGAGGATCATCGCCCAGCTGGATCGCGCGGCCTGCACCCAGCCATGTGACCGAAGCATTCCGGAAGTTACAACGCCCCTCAGAATGTCGGTCCAGTCGACCGATGCTCCCCCAAAGGGGGGGGGAGCCCCGAGAGGCCATCCCCGGGCGGGGACCGGCTGGATTCACGTGGCCGGGGCAATGGGAGGGCCGGCGCCTGGGCTGCGGACGGGCAGCTGGATTCACCCGGCCCGGGCGGAGAGGTCGGGCGCCCCCTGCTATTCTGCGACAACCCACGCGTTGTCGGTGGGCACACCCAACTGCCAGTAAGTCCAGCAGGTTGAGCGTTAGGGACTGACAACCTCCGCCGGGTCGCAGAATAGGCTGGTCCGAACAGAAGGTCCCTCCCGCTGGCTTGTCCTGGAGCACTGAGTGCTGGGAACAATGGGCACCCACGCCTCACCTCGACGCAGGGCGGCATAGAACGCCACTCTCTGGTTCCCCGCCGGGCGACCGACTACGCTTCCTTTTGCACCCAAGGGTTCTAGGCCGGCCGGGCGCGGAGGGGCGCACTTGAGGAACGAGCGGAGGCTGTCGGACTCGCCGCAGGCGCTGGGGCGCCGCCGCGCGGGACACGTCCTGGAGCTGGTCCAGGGCGCTCCGCATGAGCGCTTCTTGTTGGAAGGCGAGGAGCTGGTGTTGGGGCGGGGTGCCCGGGCGCAGTTGAAGATCGCCGCCACCGAACTCTCTCCCCGCCACCTGATCCTGCGCGCGCGTGAAGACGAGTACGTGTGCGAAGATCTGGACAGCAAGGCCGGGGTGTTGCTCAACGGGGTCCGGATCCACCGCGCGGTCCTGCGCGACGGGGACACCCTGCAGCTGGGCAGCCTGGTGTTCGTCTACTTCGAGAGGTGACTTCTTGGCCGTGCTCGTAACCTTCTGGGGAACCCGTGGTTCCATCCCCACCCCCGGCCATGGCACCCAGCGCTACGGGGGCAACACCTCCTGCGTGGAGATCCGCAGCTCCAGCACCACGGTGATCTGCGACGCGGGCACCGGGCTGCGGGCGCTGGGAGAACAGCTGGACAGCGAGGGCCGCCCCGGACCGCTGTACATGTTCTTCAGCCATCCCCACTGGGACCACATCCAGGGGTTCCCGTTCTTCACCCCGGCCTACGACCCGAAGAAGAAGATCCTGGTCTTCGGCGGAGAGGACGAAGAGCCGGTGCACGGGCTGCTCAGCGGGCAGATGCAGCCGCGCTACTTCCCGGTGCGCTTCGAGAACCTGGGCGCGGACATCCGCCAGGGGAGCTTCCGCAAGGACGCCACCGAGGTGGGCAACATCCAGGTGCGCCGGTTCAAGCAGCACCACCCCGGGGGAAGCTTTGGCTACACCTTCCTCACCGAGGGCGCCAAGATCGTCTACTCCACCGACAACGAGCTGGACGCGCTGATCACCAGCGAGAAGAAGGACGGGCTGCGCAAGCTGCCGGCCGAGATCGTCGAGCGCTACCGGGACGCGGATCTGCTGATCGCCGACGCCCAGTACACCGACGCCGACTACGCCCACAAGAAGGGCTGGGGCCACGCCCGGGCGACCACCGCGGTGGATCTGGCGATCCAGGCCGGGGTGAAGCAGCTGGCCCTGTTCCACCACGATCCGTTGCAGACCGATCCCCAGATGGAGGAGAAGGTCCGCACCTGCCAGGAGCGCGCCCGCCGCCTGGGCGGAGAGCACCTGCTGGTGTTCGCCGCCCGCGAAGAGATCACCCTCAAGCTGCCGTAGTGCGCCAGCCCGGCGAGCGCAGCTCCCGCGGCGCTCGAGTCTGTTTGAGACTAGCGGCGCAGCAGGTTCAAAAGCCGCAGCGAGGCGGAGCGGGTCCCCTGCAGCGTCCACTCCGGGATCTTATCCCCGCCCCGGGCGAACTGGGGGGAGAGCACGAACAGCCGGACCGCGGCGCGGGCCATCAGGGAGGCGAACCGCGGATCCCGGACCAGCCCCCCGGTCAGCCGCAGCTGCGCCGCGGGCTGGAAGTAGTCCAGATCCAGCGACACCCAGTCGGTGTCCTCCAACTCCGGGCGGTCCAGCACCTGTTCCCACCCCAGCGCGGTGGGATCCACGCAGCCGGGCACCCGGGTGGAGGCGCCGATCTCCCGGCCCACCATCCCGTCCCGACGCTGGGCCAGGGCGGTGGTGAACAGCACGTCCGCTTCCCGAATCACCGGAGCGCCGGTCACCGGCCGCTTGAGCCCCTCCAGCAGCCGCCACCAGGTCGCGGCCTGCGGGGGCCGGCGGGCCTCCAGGAAGCTGTCCTGGCACCAGTCAGAGTGACGGTCCGCATGGAACATCCGCAGGGGAAGCGCCCCGGTGGCGGCGTACTGATAGAGCACCGCATCCAGGGTGTGGTGATCCCGCATCACGAAGTCGGTCTGTCCCTCCGGGGCGCGCAGCACCAGCACCGTGCCCCGCAACACCGCCTCCACCGATTCCAGGCCCAACCTGGGGGACCAGGGGCGCTCTTCGAACCAGCGCTGGACGGTGGCGTAGGGCTGGGTGCCCTCCAGCAGATCCTCCGGCCCGGTCCAGCGATCGATCCGCTGGTCGAAGCGGGCAGCGTCCTCCCGGGAGAACACCGCCGCCTCCACCGCCGAGACCTCGGTCCGTTCCCCCTCCGCCGGGAGCCGGGGCGAGACTGACCGCAGCGGGAACGCGTAGGCCCCGTCGGTGGGGTTCTTCCAGTCGGAGTAGCGGATCAGCATTCGTTAGGAGGTCCGGGTGTAACACAGGCCCCGGGGCCGCTTGCTGCGACGACCGACCGTCCGCCGGAGGGGCAGCCGGCCTGCAAATCCGGTCGTCTCCGCCCCGGTCTCCGATTATGAAACGCGGGAGATGAACGCTCTCCCGACCGACAAGTACCGCTGGCTGGCCTGGAACCCGCTGTGGGTTTTGATCGCGCTTGCCTGGCTGGTCCTGGTGGGGTGGGCGTTGCAGGGCCGGATGGCGGAGAAGGAGCTGGGTCGAAGGCAGGCGCCCGAGAAGACCCAGGTGACGCCGGCGGTCACTCCGGTGGAATCCCGTTAGGCGGGAGCGGCGCCATGAATCGCTGCGGCGTCGACTTTGGAACCAGCAACAGCGCGGTGGCGCTGCCCTCCGGCCGGCTGTTGACGGTCTCCCCCACGGCCCGGGACACCCGGCTCTTCCGTTCGGTGCTCTTCTTCCCGGAGGAGGAGACCACCTATTTCGCAGGTGAGCCGGCGATCGAGCACTACGTCTCCGACGGCGCTGGGCGCTTCGTCCAGTCGGTGAAGTCCTGGCTTCCCAGCACCTCGTTCCGGGCCACCCAGATCCGCAACCGGATGGTGACCCTGGAGGAACTGGTGAACCTGATCTTGCGTCCGCTCAAGGCGGCGGCGGAGGCCTCGGAGGGGGTGACCTTCGACGAGGTGGTGATGGGGCGCCCCGCGGTGTTCCACCCCGATCCCGCCGCCGACGCGCTGGCCGAGCGCAGGCTGCTCAACGCCGCCCAGAGCGCCGGGTTCCAGTCGGTGCGGTTCCTGATCGAACCCATCGCCGCGGCGCTGACCTACGAGGCGCAGCTGACCCGCGATGAGCTGGTGCTGGTGGCGGACTTCGGCGCCGGCACCTCCGACTTCACCCTGATCCGGCTGGGGCCGTCCCGCCGCGGCAACCCGGATCGCCGCACCGACGTGGTGGGATCGTCCGGGCTGCGGATCGCCGGAGACCGCTTCGACGCGGCGATCATGAAGCACAAGCTGCTGCCCTACTTCGGGGAGGGGACCACCTACACCCAGCCCTTCTCCACCCAGCGGCTGCCGGTGCCCCGGCACATCCTCTCCAAGCTGCTCTCCTGGCATGAGATGTCCTTCATCCGCGAGGCCTCCACCCAGGGGCACATCGCCCTGATGCAGAAGACCGGGGACCGTCCGGAGACCCTCGACGCGCTGCACGACCTGGTGATGGAGAACCTGGGCTACCAGCTGTTCCGGGCCATCGAGGCCGCCAAGGTCACCCTCTCCACGCAGGAGGAGGCCACGGTCCACTTCGAGGAGGCGCGGATCTCGATCCACGAGCAGATCACCCGCGCCGAGTTCGACGCCTTCTGTCGGCCCTTGATCGACGAGCTGGACACCTGCGTGCAGGGGCTGTTCGCGAAGACCGGGATGCCGCTGAAGGTGGACGCGGTGTTCCTCACCGGCGGCACCTCCCAGATCCCGCTGGTCCGCGACCTGTTCGCCCGCCGCTTCGGCGTCGACCAGCTGCGCACCGCGGACGCCTTCACCAGCGTGGCCGAAGGGCTGGGGCGGTCGTGCGCCTAGCGCAGGGAGCAGGACCTCCCTTCGAGACCGACGCCCAGCTCCAGGCCTCGCTGCGCGCGTCTGGAATGGAGCACCTGGCCCGGCTGAGCCTGGGGGTGCTGGCGCCCCGGGTGGATCCTTCGCTGGGCCACCTGCTGCGCCCGGCGATCATCCGCCGCCGGCTGGTGGAGCTGCTGAACGCAGAGGGGATCCAACGCTGGCTCCAGGAAGCGCAGCCGGCGCCGCGGATCAAGGAGCTGCTACCGGGGCTGGCGCAAGAGTTCGCGCTGCAGGAGCTGGTGGACGCGGAGGAGGCACGGCAGACCCTGGCCCAGCGGCTGGAGGCCCCGGCCGATCCCCGCACCCACCCGGTGTATCGCCTGCTGGTGGCGCTGCGGGCCACGCTCCCCCAGACTCTGGCCCCCCGCCCGGTGGCGGCCCTGGCCTCGGAACTTTTGCAGTTTGACTCCCATCTGCCCGGGTTCCGCACCCAGCAGACCCGCTGCTCCGAGCTGCCCGTCCATTCTCACAGCGGGTTCATCCTCCCCGAGACCCGGCTGACCTTCGCCCCGGACGCGGTGAAGACCCAGTGCACCTGCGGCGCTGGCCACTGTGTCCACGTGCTGGCGGCGATTGACCAGGCGCTGCTGTGGCTGCGCCAGCCCTGGTCTGCCCCGCTGGGCCGGCAATTGGAGGAGCTGCTGCGTCCGGGCTGGGAGCGGACCTTGCTGGCGCTGGAGGCGGCGGTGGAGGAGGGCGGCGGCGACGGGGTGGAGATCTCCTGGCGGCTGGACGTGCTGGGCGGCTACGGGGTGATGGTCAACGCCTATGCCCACCGGCGAGGCAAGAAGGGGCAGCGCAGCACCGGGGCCCGGCTGACCCGCCGCAAGCTGCTGCACGAGCACGCCTCCCAGCTCTCCCCCCGCGACGCGCGGCTGGCGGCGCTGCTCTCCGACGGCGACGGCCCCGCCTCCCAGGCGCTGTTGCAGGAGCTGGTGGGTCACCCCGGGGTGCAGCTGAACCCGGCGCCGGAGAAGCGGGTGCTGATCGACCGCGCCAAGGTGGGGCTGGTGGCGGAGGAGCGGGGTGGGGTGGTGACCGTCACCGCCGGGGTGGATGGGGCGGCGATGCCGGCCGCGCTGGTGGAGAAGCTGCGCAAGGCCGGCCCGGAGGAGGCGCAGTTCCTGTGGGACGAGGGCGCCTGCCGGCTGACTGTGCTGGAGGTCAGCGGCGAGCTGCGGGCGCTGCTCTCGGTGCTCAAGCGGCACGACAACGCCTTCCCGCCGGAGAGCCACGCCGCCTTGCTGGAGCATCTGAGCCGGCTGTCCACCCGGGTGCCTGTGGCGATGCCGCGCACGGTGATGGGCCAGGCGGTGCCCCCCCAGAACGTCCCGCTGTTGCGACTGGAGGCCCAGCCCGGCGGCGCGGTGAAGCTGGAGCTGCGGCTGCGGACCCTGCCGGAGGGCGCCGCCTATCCCCCCGGGCAGGGCGCGCGGGACGTGCACGTGCGCCGCGGCACCCAGGCGGTCCACGCGGTGCGCGAC
>JALYOC010000051.1 GCA_030857095.1 Myxococcota bacterium
CCAAACTTTCAGGCGCAAACCCAGAATACCCCGCTGCGTCTGACCGCTCACGTCCTGCCTTGTCGAGATACAAGGCTACATTTTCGGGCGCGTCGATTGCAGTAAGTGCAAGTGGGAGGCCCGAAAATGTAGCCTGTCCCCTTTATTGACGCGTTAGGTCATGTGGTGGCGATGAATCCGCGAAAACTCTTTGTGGCCGGGTCGACGGGAGCGGTGGGGAGCCTGCTGGTGAAGACGGCGCAGGCGCGTGGGATTGCGCACGTGCCACTGGTGCGGCCGGCCACCGCGGCTAGGGGGAACGTTCCCCCTGCGGCGGCGGTGGTGGAGCTGTCGGACCGCGCGGCGTTGGCCTCGGCGATGGCGGGGTGCAGCACGGTGCTCCAGCTGATCGGCACCATGCGCAAGCGCTTCAAGACCGGCGACACCTACGAGACCTCGGACATCGGGACCACCCGGCAGCTGGTGGAGGCGGCCAGGGACGCTGGGGTGGACCATCTGGTGCTCCTCTCCTCTGTGGGCGCGGGCAAGCCGCTGGGCGCCTATCTGAAGGCCAAGGCCCAGGCGGAGAGGCTGGTGGTGGACTGCGGGATCCCCTTCACCATTCTCCGGCCCTCGGCCTTCATGGGCGCGGGCCACAACGTCGCGCCTCCCTTCCGCTGGGTTGCGGAGAAGCTGCGCTGGGTCCGCTACCAGCCGATCCGGGTCGAGGACCTGGTGGACGCGTTGCTGGAGGCCGGCCTGCGCCGCGCGCCGCTCAATCGGGCGCTGGAGGGCGAGGCGCTGTGGGAGTTGGTCCGGGCGTCGAAGCGGAACCTGGCTGCTCCCTAGAGTTGGTACGAGATCTCCAGCGGCGCGTCGGTCAGCCCGGTCTGTAAGGGCAGCCCGATCTGCACCGCTCGCCGTCGCAGGGCCGAGGTCAGGGACCCTTCGCTTCAAGACGGCGCAGTGCTTGGTTCAACTCCTGTCGCAGCGCCGTCCCGCTCAGTCGGATCAACTCTGCGGGGCTCCGGCCGCTCGCCAGCTCCTGCGAGACCAGATATCCGAGCGTGTAGCCTGCGCGCGCAGGTGGATCCTGGTCGTCGCCGCTGCCGAGGAAGTAGTTCGCGTAGTCCTCCTGAGTGCGCGAATCAAGCCGGCGGCGCAGCTCGGAGGCCAGCCTGGGAAGGTCCGCGCGGACACGGGCCGGCGTGCTCGGAGGGAGCCCGAGCAGCATCGTCTGCGAGGCTCCGGGGTTCAGCTTGTCCGCCGCATAGACCGCCAGCCCCTCGCGCCACAGCGCCCCTGCCAGCGTCCCCCCCAGCAGCGGGTCTGGGAACTGCTCCTGGTACAGGTGGAACAGCTCGTGATGGAAGAACGGGGCCAGCTCAGCGTCGTCGCCATAGACGCGGGCGATGATGTCTAGGCCGAAGAGCAAGGCGACCCGTCCATTCACCCGACGCGTGCCGCCGTCGAAGCCGCCGACGGAGACCATGAAGTAGATGTCCCCGGTGAAGCTGAAGTCAGGGAACGCTGCCTGAAAGCGGGTATTGAACCCTGGCAGGTCGCGCTTCAAGGCTGCGGACAGCTTCCTCGCGAGTGGCAGGTGCGCTCCGGCGAACTGGAGGAACCTTGGCCAGCGCCGGCGGAGTTCGGCCGAGAACGGCTGCCCGGGATCCAGGCCGAGGACGTGGGCGGTGTAGACCTCCGGGTGGGCGGCCACCACGCGCGCTTCGAAGAGCCGCACCTGGTCTTCCTCCGGGAGGTGCTGCGCCTCATCCCAGAAGCTCCAGAAGGTCTCGGTCAGGTCGTGGACCCGGTAGCTGCTAGGCGAGCTTGCCGCGACGGTCGGCGGCGGCCGGTGGCATGCGAGCCCAAGCAGGAGCAGCGGCAGGAGTCGGAGACGCGAGGCCATGGACGCTCTAGTACAGGAAGGTCACGTCGCACTGCTCCAGCAGCCAGGCGTGACACTGACCGCTGCACTCCGGCGCGCCGTCTCCGGGGGGCATGCAATCCACGGTGGCTGTCCCACCATCCACGGTGGTGGGACAGGAGTAGGGCGGGGTGCAGGGGTCCTTCTCGCAGGCGGTGAGCAGCGCCGCGCAGACCACCATGAGGGCCAGACCAGGGTGCTTCATCGGGAGGTGGTTGGGCTAGCACCGCTGCCAAGCGCGCCGCAAGCGCCAGCCCTCCGGCCGGACCCCGCCTGCGACGGCAGATCCCCTCCCGGTGGCGCCGGTGGCGCCCTCCACCTGTCTGCGGGGCGCGCGCCGCTTCATCCCAGGGGACCGCTGCGAGACGCGCTCGGGAGGCTCCCCTCCGCACGCTGGCTCGCGTGGAACTGGAGGCGCGGGGCCGGAAAGGTAGAGTCCGCGCCATGGGACGTGGGTGGTGGGTGGCAGCCGCGGTGGGCGTGCTGGGCTGCTCGGACAGGTCGGCGCCGGACGCGGGCACCGCGCTGGAACAGGAGGCGGCGGTGGCGCGAGGCCTGGCCCTGTGCGCGGGGCGCTTTCCCCAGGAGCTGCGGACTCAGCTCTTGGGCGGCTGGCAGGAGCTGCCTCCTCCGCGGCTGGCCGCACCCGAGGGGTTGACCCTCTGCACCTTCCGCAAGGACTCAGCGCACCTCACCTTGGCCTTCGACTGCCGGCACGCCTCCAGCGATCGCCAGCTGGAGCGGATGAAGGAGGCGCTGCTGGAACAGGACGGCACCGAACTCCCCGGGCTGGGCCGGGCCGCGGTGCGCGCGGTTTCCCGTCCCAACGCAGAGCAGCTGACCGCCTGGGACGACGACTCGCCTTGCAACCTCACCACCACCTGGCTGGGCGAGGGACATGAAGGAAGCCTCGAGTTGACCCGGCGGCTGTTGCAGTCCGTGCAGGCCTCCCCCGACGGCGGCTGACGTTCCCTTTCCGACAGTCTTCCGCACCCGGCATTGTGGGGGATCGCGCCCCGAAAGAGCGTGGGCGCACTCCATGGGTTCCTCTCCTCGAAGTGTGCTCCCGCAGTGCCTGGTGGGAGTGCTGCTTGCCTCCGGTCCGGCGCTTGCCTCCAACGGACGACTGCTCACCACCGACGCCGCGGAGGTGGTGGACGTCCCGGTGCTTGGCCTGCAACGCAGCGCCGTCGCCCTCCCCGCCGGCTTCGCGCTGGACACCGCGCTGCTGGGAGATCTGGTGCTGGTGCTCAATGGCGGCCTGCGCTGGGGCGCCGAGTTGGACGTGCACCGGCTGGTGCTGGGCGCCCGCTACTCGCAGTTCGTGGGGACCCCGGTCTACTCGGCGCTGCTCAACACCCAGGAGTCGCAGCTGCAGCGCTATGAACCGGCGCTCTCCGGCCCCAGCTTCTACGGGGTGTACGGGATCGAGCTGGGCAGCCTGCTGCTGCAGCTGGAGGGCAAGGTGGAGCTGATGGCGGAGACCACCGCCTCGCTGACCGCCGGCGCCAAGTTCCAGCTTACCCCGGCGTGGGGAGTCATCGTGGAGGGAGGCGTCCGGGGTTATCCGGGCCGGGTGGAGACCACCCCCCCGGCGGCCAGCGCGCCCTTCTTCCGCGGCGCCGCCGGCCTCCGCTTCGGTGGAGAGACCGGGCAGGTCACCCTGGGGGTGGCCTACGTGGGGATAGAAGACCCGATGATTGGCTCCTTCCCCTTCGCCCCGGTGCTGGACCTGGCCTGGAGCTTCCGATGAACCTGCGAACCCTGGCTGTGTTGGCGCTGCTGGCCTCCGGTTGCTCCGCGGAGATCGAGGTCCAGACCACCCCGGTGGATCTGTCCATCCCGGTCACCTCCGTCGGCCTGGACGGCTTCGCCGAGCTGGCGATCCCGATGCCGGAGGAGGCGCGGGGATCGATCACCGTGATCAGCGTGGAGGGACAGGCCTTCGCGGTGAACCCCTCCGACGGCACCACCCTGCAGTTCCAGCTGTACGTCCTGCCGTTTGGGGTACAGGGCACCGCCACCGCGGAGGCTCCGTTCCTGTTCACCGAGGCCAACCCGCCCGCCTACTTCCCGCAGGCGCTGCCGCTGGTCGCCCCCACCACCTTCGGGCCCGGTTCGCGGACCGCGCAGACCATCACCAATCCGCAGCTGGCGGCGGCGGTGCGGCAGGAGACGATGTGGCTGGTGGCCGCCAACACAGTCTCCTCGTTGGGACTGGGGGACGCGCTCCCGCTGCAGCTGGACCTGGAGGGGCTGACCTTCAAGGTGATCGTCACCAAGTCCTTCGAAGGAAGCGCCGGCGGAATGGACGTGCTGGGGCTGTAGGTCGTTAGATCCTCGACTCCGCCATCCACTCCGCCTCGCGTTCGGGCAGCACGCCGATCGCCGCCACCCGGGGTCGTTCCACCCGAAGATAATCCTCCACCGGGATCGCCAGGCACTCCTCGTGCGAGCCGGCGCGGATGATCATCGCCCCCAGCATCGCCAACCGGCGGTCGATGATCACCGGCAGGTTGTAGAGGGTGCCGAAGGGAGGCTCCGCCCCCAGCTCGCAGTCGGGGAACAGCCCCGGCAGCTCGCTCTCCTGCAGCAGCCGGATCGACTCGGCGTGCAGCACGCTGGCCAGCCGGTGCAGGCTGACCTGTTCGGGCACCGGGAGGACGATCATCCAGCGCTTGCGGTCCGCCTCCACCAGCACCGACTTGGCCACCCGCCAGCCGCTGATCCCCAGCACCTGGGCGACCTCCTGGCCGGCCACGGCGCGCGAATGCGGACGCCTCATGTACGGAATGCCCTGGGTCCTCAGGTGGTCGATGTATCTCTGGGCGATCATGGCCTGCTCCTCTCCTGCGCTAGAGATCCGGACTGAGCCTGCCGGTCGCCAAGAGCCGTGCGATCAGGCGTATGCGCCCTGGGACTCCGAGCGCAGGTCCAACCTCCGCCAGATCTCCTCCAGCTGTTCGATGCTGCCGCGCAGTTCCTTGCGGAGGTCAGACTTCTCGGTTCGGGAGATCTCCCGCTCCAGCTCATCAAGATGGGTGCGCAGGGTCTCCCTGAGGACGTTCGCCTGCTGTTCGGATAGCTCGAGGTACACCTGCCGCCTCCTGGTGGGGGTCCAACCCGGAAGCTAGCCATCCCGCCGCGGCGCGGCTCCGGCCAGCGAGACGGGCGGCCGTTTGACGGTCGGCTGAGCTGAGGAGGAACAAACCGCGGAACCGAAGGGCCCGGCGAGATGACGCTCGAGGCCAGGGCGGTGCTCGGGCTGGCGCGGGCGGGTTTCCCGGCCGGTCTGCTGCTGGGCCTTCTCGGAGCGCGCCAGCGCCCGCGCGCTGTGCCCCCGGGCCGCGAGGTGCTGCAGAAATTCACGGCCGATGAAGCCCGAGCCTCCGGTGATGAAGAACTTCATCGTGCCTCGAGAGGACGGGGGAGGAGCCGGACTCTAGCCGGTGAGGTGGAGCCGCGGTGAAGGGGCTCAGAACAGCCGTTTCCCGCTCCGGAGCTGGTCGGCGCCGGCCTTCAGCGCCTCGGTGGGCATCGCCAGGCTGAGCCTCAACGTCCCGGTCCGCGGCTCCCGCTCGCCGGTCAGCGGGTCCCCGCGCCTGGGGCCGAAGAAGACGTTCCCGGGCGCGGCGGCGATCCCGTGCGCCAGGCTGTGCAGCATCGCCTCCTGGTCCGTCTCCCGGTCGTGGCGAATCATCCGGTAGATGGTGCTGCGCCCGGTCCGCGCGCCCCGGTCCATCTTCCAGCCGAACGCGGCCTCGTAGGCCTGAGCGGCGAGCTCGGAGTTCCGCTGGATGATCTGGTTCAGCTCCGCGGTGTGGCGCTCGAGGTCAGAAGGGTCCTGCGCCAGGTAGGCGGCGAGGCCCAGCTGCGCGGCCGCGTTGACGCCGATGTAGACGACGTCATGCCAGCGCAGCACCGCGGGCAGGGTCTCCTCGTGGGCGATGAGCATCCCCACCCGGTCACCCTGCATGCCGAGGAGCTTCGACCAGCCGCGAACGACGATGACGTGGCTGGGCAGCTCCTCGAAGAGGTGCAGGGGGGACCGGAAGCGCTGGCCGGGCTCGAGGATGTGCGCGTAGACCTCGTCGAAGAGGACGAAGGCGCCGTACCTGGCGGTGACGTCCACCAGGAAGCGCAGCTCCTCGTCATCAAGCAGGAGCCCGTGAGGGTTGGCGGGGTTGCAGACGAGCAGCGCGCGCACTCCGGACGCCAGCGCCTCCTCGATGGCGCGCCGGTCGAGCCCCCACTCGTCGGTGGAGGGGACATGGACGGCGCCCCTGCCGAAGACCGCGAGCACGTCGAGGTCGTGGTACAGGTACGACGGGTCGATGACGGCGCAGCGCGCCTCCGGTCCGAACCGCGCCTTGATGAAGTGCAGCGCGGCGATGAAGCCGCCGTTGACGCCGCTGCACACCAGCAGGTTGTTCCGGAGCCCGGCGGCCGACTCCTCGTCCACCCGGAGCGTGGTGATGATGCGCTCCCGCTCCACGAGGTCCCTGGCGAAGGCGGAGCGCAGCTCCCTGGATCCAATCTGGGGCGGGTACCTGTGACCGGTGGTCTCGCGCGCCGAGCGCTCGAGCCGCTGCAGGAGCGGCGTCGGGACGGGGACATCCACGGTGCCCTGCGCGCAGATGCAGATGGGCATGCCTTGGCCGCGCATCCGCTCGGCCCAGCGGGAGAGGTCTCGCATCGTCGGGTTCTTCGGAAGACCTGCGGGGACGTTCACGGAAGGAGCCTCGAGCGAAGTGGGAAGGGGCCCTCACCATACCTTGGAAGGCGACGCCGCCCACCGCTCGCGCGATGCTCGCGGGGCCCCCCTCTTTGGTCCGCCCGTCCCAGGAGCTCGAATGCGCCTCTCTCCGACGACCCTCGTTCTCCTCCAGCTGCTCTCTGGGACGACCCTCGCCTCGTCGCCCGCCGCATCCGGCGTGATCGAGGCGCCCGAGAAGGCGCAGCCTGCCTTGGCTGAGGAGCGGGCGACACGCGCCAGTTGAGAGGGCTTCTTCTGAATCGTCTTCGCCACCTCGATGCTGACCGCGCACTCCTTCGGCCACCTCTTCGTGCGCACCGCGCACAACTACCGGGCGGGTCTCCCAAGGGGCGCTGTTCGTCCTCATCTCCTCCATCGACGATGGGCTCCGGCATGGCCACTGGCTCACCCGGGCCCAGCGGCCCTGAAGCCTGCGTTTGACGGTCGGCAAAGAAGGACCCATTGTCCGCGCCTCGCTGGAATTGCTCGTTGAGGGGGGGGAGAGGCAATGGAGGAGCCGAAGAAGCCCGGTCGGGACTGGCGCTGGTACGCCGCCGCGGTGCGCTGGGGGATGGGACTGGGGACGGTGCTGGGGGTGGGGATCGCCGCCTTCGCCTTCCAGGTGGGCTCCGGCAGCGGAAACCAGTACGCGTACGTCAGCAAGGCGGTGATGTACGCCGGCGTGTCGATCCTGCTCGAGCACCCGCTGGTCTTCACGGTGCTCAACCTGGCGGTCGGCCTCCTGTTGTTCTTGTTCGTCATCCCGGACGTGAAGGCGGCCCCCAAGCTGCGACAGGTGCTTTGCCAGCTGGCGCTCTCGCTCAACCGCAGCGCCGGACACATGGAGGCACTGCTGGCCTGGACCGCGCTGTCGCTGGTCCACCTGGATCAGGTCTGGCAGCAGGCGATGGCGGTCACCGCCTTCTTCACCCTGGGGCCGGTGGCGATTGACAGCATCCGCGCCCGGGCGCTGCGTGGGAGGCAGGGCGCCTGGCCGTTGGGGGTGCTGCACGGAATCACCCTGCTGGGCGCGGTGCTGTTCGTGGTGGCCTCCGATCCCTCGCAGGCCTCCCGGGCTTCGGTGCTGTTCCTGCCGCTGCTGGCCGGGATGCTGCCGCGGATGATCTGGTACGGGATGCGGTCCAAGGCTCCGGAGCGGCGCAGCCGGGCGGGCAGCGCCTGGGCGGAGCGGGTGGAGCGCGGGCTGCTGGTGGGCGCGCTGGCCGCCGCGGTGCTGCTGCCTTTGAGCGGCTTTGGCGCCGCGGACAGCGCCTTTGCCAAGGATCAGGAGAACCGCACCGCCGACTGGTCGCGCTGCGATCCGGTGGAGAGCCCAGCGCAGCTCTCGCTGTTCCTGGTCTCCGACAACCAGTACCACGCGTTGGACGGCCAGCGCTCCGGCTTCCACCTGCCGGCGGTGGACGCGGTGGTCCCGGTCTCGGTGCGGCCGGTGCAGTTGGATCTGCTCTCCGAGATCACCTTGCTGCACTTCGCCGAGATCTACCGGTCGCTCCACGCGCAGCGCCCGGAGATGAAGTGGGCGCACCTGGGGGACGTGGCGGACCTGGGCTGCAAGTCCGAGTTGGAGCGCTTCGGCGGGGCGATCAACGCGTTTGGACGCGAGCAGCTGGCGTCCTTGGCGATCGGCAACCACGACCTGACCTTCGTGGGGAACGTGGACTGGCATCCGGAGTGGACCTCCGCCTGTCCCGGGGGCCGCGCCGACGCGGCCTTCACCCGCGAGTGGTACGCCCGGCACCTGGTGGACGGCGGCCGCAGCCTGGGCCGGGAGCGGGCGTTCCTGGCCTCGGTGGTCAAGCTGGGCGAGGTCGGCGGCAGACCGGTGGTGGGCGCGTTCCTGGACACCAATGAATGGCCCTACGACGCGCTGGGGGTGGCCGGCGCCCAGGGCGGGATCTCCCGCACCCAGCGGGAGTGGGTGGAGACTGAGTTGAAGAAGCACGGCGAGGCCCGGGTGATCCTCTTTGGACATCATCCCACCGCGGCGCTGACCCGCTCCAGCCTCCAGCAGCTGGACCTGCTGGCCAAGTCGCTGGGGGACCGGCTGTGGGCGGTGGTCTCCGCGCACACCCACCTGGCAGGAATCCGGGAGGCGAAGCTGACCGGGCGGCGGATCCCGGAGTGGATCCTGGGCTCCACCACCGACGCCCCGCAGGAGGCCGCGGTGCTGGAGGGCGGGCTGTCCGACGGCGCACCCTTCCTGCGGCTGCGCACCATCCCGGCGGTGGCGCGAGACGGGATGACCTGTCCCGGCGGGGACCAGGGGATCCCGGAGGCCCGCTGCCGCGAGCTGCTGGGCGCGTTGAGCAACCGCCCCAACTGCCGGGGGGTGTTCGGCCGCTGGCAGGTGAGGTACCCCAAGGAAACCCTGGTGGAACTGTTGGGTCCGCAGGCCACCGTCCCCCAGACCCCGGAGGCGGTGAAGCGGCAGCAGGAGCGGCGCGCCTACGAGCTGCTGGAGTGCATCGACCCTGCCAAGGGCGCCTGGCCGGACCCGTTCTTGGGCAATGACATCTACAGCCGGCTGGCCGAAGCCAGCGGAGAGCTCCGCGCCCGACTGGTCTGTCTCTCCTGGGCCGCCTCCATCCTCCAGTCCCACAAGTCAGAACGGTGGGGTCTGGCCCAGGCGCTGGAGTTCAGCCTGGAGAAGAGCGCCACCTTCGGCGCCTTCGACGTGCAGGAGCCGCGGCCCCAGCCCGCTCCTTCCGCGCCGATGGTGGGCGCCTCCCCCGAGGCGCTATGAGCCGCCGGGACTAGGCCCAATGCCGGTCAGTTAGGCATGGTGCGGCGGACCCACTTCTTGTCGTAACTGCTCATTTTTATCTTCACGACGCGTGGGTAGCTCCGCTCGGATCTTCGCTCAGGAAGCAGCAGCAAGCCAAGGTGGCGACGAAGGTCGAGCAGGTGCTCTGGGATGCGTCCCGGAGCTACCGGCTCGGTCGACCAGACGAGCCACGCGGTGCGGATCAACGACAGCGCATTGACGAAGCTGATGCGTCTCGGCTCCACACCCGCATCCGCGGCGGCTCTCGCCATCTCGACGCGAACGAGGTTGTACGCGAGGAGAATACCCCACAGTTCCTGTTGGACCCCCTGCGGAGTCCGGCTGCGGATCGCCTCCTCTCGAGCGAGTAGCTGCGTCTTGATCTCCCCGTAGCCGAGTTCGATCTCCCAACGCTCGTGGTACAGCTCGACCAGTTCGGCGGCGGGATGTGTTTTCGGGTTGAGGAGCGAGGTCAGCAGCAGCACCGGCTTGAAGCCGCGACGCTGGTAACGAAGTGCTCTCATCTGGATCGTCGGCGGTAGGTCAGGACTGCTTCTTCTCATGGAACTCGTGACGGTGAGTTCGACGAGGTCATCGTCCTTCCCGAGCTTTCTCACGACGGTGAATCGCTGCTGCTTCGCTCGGACCAACCAGTGCCGATTCTCCGCACCGGAACTGATTCGATGGAGGTCGCGAATCGTGCCGAAGTTGCGGTCTCCGATGACCAGCGAATGGGCGGGCACCTTCGCCAAGAGGCCGCCAGCAAGGGTGACCTCACCAGTCTTGTAGGGACCGAACTCAGCGGCGGCCAGGAGGTGTGAGCGGGCGGCCATGGTCATCGCGCCAGCGCCTGAGGTGGGGCGCGCAATCGGGGTGCGTCCGGACGGGGACGGTCTTTCCTTCCCAGGGCGGGTTCCCCGGGACGTCCGGGAGGTAGCGCCGGTCCGGTGGCACCCAGTGCAGCACCACCACCTGCTCCTCCGGACACGTCAGCGAGCAGTCGCCCCAGCCCGTGATGCGTCCGCACTCACAGCGGACCTCTTTCCCTGCGTCGGTCGGTCGCGTCATCACGTGACGCATTCGACCACAGGACTGCGCCGCCTTCTCTGCGAGGGGGGGCGCCCAGGGAATCCTGGAGGGCGCGCGGACGATGGGCAGCGCGTCGTCCGGCAGAGTGGAGGGCGGCGGGGCTGGCTGCGGCGGAGCGGAGGGCCGCCGGGCGGGTGCGGCTCCAGGGCAAGGCTCAATCGGGTGGCCGTCCTCGACGATACGGAGATCGCGTAAGGAGAGGAGCTGGTCGAGACGATCGCCTGGCAGAAGCACCGGGTGTCCGCGCCAATTCCAGGCTGACGGCCGCGGCAGTTGCTTCGTCGGGCCCCGTCCAGTTAAGCGTCGGTCCCGACATGGCGACACTGCACTTCATCTGCGGGAAGGCCGGGGCGGGGAAGACCAGCCTGGCCCGCCAGCTCGGAAGGACGCTTCCGGCGATCGTGATCTGCGAGGACGAGTGGATCTCCAGGCTGGGCTTCGAGATCCACACCGTCGACGACTACATCCGGGTGTCGGGTCTGCTGCGCCAGGTGCTCGGACCGCACCTCAGCGGGCTTCTGCGGCTCGGCGTGTCGGTGGTGATCGACTTCGCGGCCAACACCGTCCGCGGTCGCACCTGGGTACGCTCGGTGTTCGAGGCTGCCCAGGCGGACCACGTGCTCCACGTCATCGAAGCCACCGACGAGGTCTGCCTCGAAGGGATCCATAAAAGAAGCACGGCGCAGCCCGAGGGCGTGTACTTCGGCCCGGTGAGCGACGAGATGTTCCACGCGGTGACCAGGTACTTCGCGCCGCCGACGCCGGAGGAGGGGTTCAACGTCCGCCGGGTCGTTCGTTAGTCCGCGTCCTCATCGAGAGACGTCGTCGGCTGCTCCTGCAGTGCCCACTCGCTGCGGATGAGCGGCCCGCTCCTTAGGGAGCGGCGGCACAGGCCAGCGAGAAGGTGACCAAGACCGCCACAAACCACGGAACCGAAGGGCCCGGCGAGATGATGCTCGAGCAGGGCGGTGACAAGTCCGAACGCTGGGGTCTGGCCCAGGCGCTGGAGTTCAGCCTGGAGAAGAGCGCCACCTTTGGCGCCTTCGACGTTCAGGAGCCGCGGCCGAGCCCGGCTCCTTCCATGTCCGCGCCAATGGTGGGCGCCTCCCCCGGGGCGCTGTGAGCCACCGGGCCTAGGCAAGCCGGGCAGCGGCGACGGCGGCCTGGGCGCTTTGGGGATCGCGGGCGGTGGCCAGCGCCCAGGCGGCGCGGGCCTCCTCGCCGCGCCCCAGGCGGGCCAGCACCTCGCCCCACAGCAACAGCCCGTCCGCGCCCTGGGACCGGAAGGGGTGGGCGGCGCCCTCGGCCAGCAGCCGCTGGGCGCCCTCCAGGTCTCCTTGGGCGAACCGCACCCGGCCGCGCAGGAAGAGCAGGTTGCGCCGGGTGGACGCCCGCAGGGCCAGGGCCTGGGCGGTGTCCAGCTCCGCCTCCGCCGCCGGGAAGTCTCCGGCCACCAGGGCGGAGAAGGCGCGGGCGAAGTGGTACTCCGGCCAATAGGAGCGGGGCAGGTCGGCGCGTACCACCGACTCCAGCTGGGCCCGCGCCTGGGGGACCTCTCCCCGCCCTCCGTGGATCCAGGCCCGCTGCAGCGCCAGCGCGGACCTCACCAGCGGGTCCCCCTCCGCTGCGGCGTCCAGCGGCGCCAACAGCTCCTGCGCCTCCTCCCAGCGGCCCAGGTTGTACAGCGCCTCGGCGACGTTGATCAGCACCAGCACCCGCTCTGGCGGGAGCCAGGAGTCGGCGCTGAAGTCCTGCGTTCGCGACAGCGCCACCGCCTCACGGTAGCGGCCGGCGGTGACCTGGGCCTCCACCATCGAGTTGAGGTACAGCACCGGGGCCGCCCCGCGCGACTGCAGCTTGCGCACCTCGGCGATGGCCTCCTCCGGCCGGCCCAACCCCAGCTGGCCCACCGCCCGCCAGTGGATCTGGACCGGGTCGTCTCCCCGCAGCCGGGTCAGCCGCTCCCACTCGCCGCGGGACCACCAGCGCTCGGGGTTCTGGGAGGCAAGATGGGCGACGAGGGCCACGCAGATGGCCAGCAGCGCCAGGAGCAGCGGCAACTCGGAGTCCATTGACGCGGCCTGGGCCTACTGCCGCAGCAGCCCGGGTCGGATCCGCTTGTCCTGCAGCCAGACGTTGAAGAGGGCGTCGGCGAAGTCCTTCCCCTCCACCACCACCTCCCGGCCATTGCCCGAGGAGAGCACCGTGCCCCGGTCCGGGATCCAGGTGATGAACAGGTCGGTGCCCTTCTTGCCGTCCGGGATCTCGCTCAGCAGCCGGTCCACTCGAACCCGGATCTTCTCGTAGTCGGCCCCGGAGACTGTCTGCAGCCGCCAGCGCAGCAGGTTCACCACCTGGTCCCGGGAGGCGTCCCGCAGCAGGTGCACGTGCAGCCGCTTGAGCTGGTCGGAGGCCAGCACCTCGGAGGAATCCCGGGTGGGCTTCTCCAGATAAAGGCCCACGTCGTAGATGGAGAAGAACCACTTGCGGAAGGTGGCCGCTCCGTTGAGGCGCAGCCGCTTCCCGGCGACGTCCACCGTGGGGGGCAACTCCTTGGCCAACCCTGCCGGGGCCAGCAACAGGCCCACCAGCAGGATCAAAATCATCCCGCGCATTTGCTGGAAGCCCTTTACCAACTGCCCCGCCGGCAGTCACCCCTCCCCACCTCCACCCACAAAAGGCGAGGGCCTATTTTCCCGGACCTTCCAGATGTGTTAGAGCGCGCCCGCCTCTCGGACCCGACGTTTCCGTCAGTCCGGGGGACGAGGCTGTGCTGAAGCGTCGGTGCCTTTCCGACGGCCAACCCCTCGAAACCGTGCGTTTCTTTGAGGAGTTGTAACCATGAACTTGTCTGTGATCGCGTTGGCGGGCGCCCTGGGCGCTGGCCTCCGTAGTTTCGGGCCGAAGGTCCGGCGTCTGGCTGGTCTGCTGATCTTCGCCTCGGTCCCCGCGTTCGCCTCCGAGGCGGATCTCGTCCTCCCCGACCTGAGCAGCGTCACCTTCATGGGTGACATCAACGGCCGGACCCTGCTGCTGATGGGCATCGGGGTCTGCGTGCTGGGCCTGGTGTTCGGCTTTGTCTCCTACGCGCAGCTCAAGCGGATGCCGGTCCACAAGTCGATGCTCGAGATCTCCGAGCTGATCTTCGAGACCTGCAAGACCTACCTGATCACCCAGGGCAAGTTCATCCTGCTCCTCCAGGTGCTGATCGGCGCGGTGATGGTCGTCTACTTCGGCGTGCTGCAGCACATGCCGGCGATGAAGGTTGCCACCATCCTGGCGTTCTCCCTGCTCGGCATCGCCGGCAGCTTCGGGGTGGCCTGGTTCGGCATCCGGGTGAACACCTTCGCCAACTCCCGCACCGCGCACGCCTCGCTGGGTGGCAAGCCGTACCCCACCTACTTCATCCCCATCAAGGCGGGGATGAGCATCGGGATGACGCTGATCAGCGTCGAGCTGCTGCTGATGCTGGTGATCCTCCTCTTCGTCCCCCGCGACTACGCGGGTCCCTGCTTCATCGGCTTCGCCATCGGTGAGTCCCTGGGCGCCTCGGTCTTGCGGATCGCCGGCGGCATCTTCACCAAGATCGCCGACATCGGCTCCGACCTGATGAAGATCGTCTTCAAGATCAAGGAAGACGACGCGCGGAACCCGGGCGTGATCGCCGACTGCACCGGCGACAACGCCGGCGACTCGGTGGGCCCCACCGCCGACGGCTTCGAGACCTACGGCGTGACCGGCGTGGCGCTGATCACCTTCATCCTGCTCGCGGTCGCCAACCCGGTGGTCCAGGTGCAGCTGCTGGTGTGGCTGTTCGTGATGCGGATCGTGATGGTGATCGCCTCCTACGTCTCCTTCGAGCTGAACAACGTCATCCAGTCTGCGCGCTTCAAGCTGGCGGACAAGATGAACTTCGAGACCCCGCTGACCTGGCTGGTGTGGGTGACCTCCATCGTCTCGGTGGCGCTGACCTTCGTCATCTCCTACCTGCTGATCCCCGACCTGGCCGGCGACACCACCCTGTGGTGGAAGCTGTCCGCGATCATCACCTGCGGCACCCTGGCCGGCGCGATCATCCCCGAGGTGGTCAAGGTCTTCACCTCCACCGAGTCCGCCCACGTGCGCGAGGTGGTGACCGCGTCGCGCGCCGGTGGCGCCTCCCTGAACGTCATCTCCGGGCTGGTGGCGGGTAACTTCTCCGCCTACTGGATGGGCCTGGTGATCGCCTCCCTGATGGGGACCGCGTACTGGTTCTCCGGAATGGGGCTGTCCGCCCTGATGCTGGCCCCGGCGGTGTTCGCCTTCGGCCTGGTGGCCTTCGGCTTTCTGGGCATGGGCCCGGTCACCATCGCGGTGGACTCCTACGGCCCGGTGACCGACAACGCGCAGTCGGTCTACGAGCTGTCGCTGATCGAGAACGTCCCCAACATCCAGAGCGAGTTCAAGAGCCAGTTCGGTCACGCCCCCCAGTTCGAGAAGGGCAAGCACTTCCTGGAGGAGAACGACGGCGCCGGCAACACCTTCAAGGCCACCGCCAAGCCGGTGCTGATCGGCACCGCCGTGGTGGGCGCCACCACGATGATCTTCGCGATCATCATGATGCTCACCAACGGGCTGACCACCAACCTGGACAAGCTGTCCCTGCTGCACGCCCCCTTCCTGTTGGGGCTGCTGATGGGCGGCGCGTTGATCTACTGGTTCTCCGGCGCCTCGATGCAGGCCGTCTCCACCGGCGCCTACCGCGCGGTGGAGTTCATCAAGGCCAACATCAAGCTGGAGGGCGTGGAGAAGGCCTCGGTGGCCGACTCCAAGAAGGTGGTGGAGATCTGCACCCAGTACGCCCAGAAGGGGATGATCAACATCTTCCTGGCCGTCTTCTTCAGCACCCTGGCCTTCGCCTGCGTGGAGCCGTTCTTCTTCATCGGCTACCTGATCTCCATCGCGCTGTTCGGGCTGTACCAGGCGATCTTCATGGCCAACGCCGGTGGGGCCTGGGACAACGCCAAGAAGCTGGTGGAGGTGGAGCTGAAAGAGAAGGGCACCGAGCTGCACGCCGCCGCGGTGGTGGGCGACACCGTCGGTGACCCGTTCAAGGACACCTCCTCGGTGGCCATGAACCCGGTCATCAAGTTCACCACCCTCTTCGGCCTGCTGGCGGTAGAGCTGGCGGTGGAGCTGGACAAGGACGCGGCCAACGGCAACCTGACCACCTGGTTGGCGATCGGCTTCTTCATCGTCTCGGTGGTCTTCGTGTGGCGTTCCTTCTACGGGATGCGCATCCAGGCCGAAGTGGTGCAGGGTGAGGTCAGTGGCACCGGCAGCGTCTCCAACGCGAAGGTGGCGGCCTAGTCACAGGCCGTCTGCTTCGGGGGCCGCGGCAAGGGCGGCGAAGGGTCAGGGCAGTCTCCTGGACTTCGTCGCTGGTCGCGGCCCCTTCTCTTTTTGCAGTCCTTGTTCCCCGGAGCGATTGATGGGCAGCAGCGGAATGTCCATCCTGCGGTTGACCTTCCTCGGCACCTCGGCCGCGCAACCGACCATTCACCGGAACCTCTCCGGGCTGGCGGTGAAGGCCGACTCCGACCTGCTGCTGTTCGACTGTGGTGAAGGCAGTCAGCGGCAGATGATTCGCTACGGCACCGGCTTCGGCGTGGACGCCGTGTTCTTCACCCACTTCCACGCGGACCACTACCTGGGGATCATCGGCTTTCTGCGCACCCTGGGGATGAGCGGCCGCGAGCATCCACTCACCCTGCACGGCCCGCCCCCGGCGCGCCGGCTGCTGCAGCAGGCGGTCCACCTGGGCATCGAGGCGTTGCCCTTCCCGGTGGAGTTCGCGGAGCTGCGGGGGGGGGACGTGGTCTCCCGGGGGGGCTACAAGGTCCGGGCGGTCCAGGTGGACCACCGGGTCAACGCGCTGGGCTACCTGCTGGAGGAGGACGTCCGCCCCGGCAAGTTCAACGTGGATCAGGCCCGGGCCCTGGGGGTGCAGGAAGGCCCCGCCTTTGGGAAGCTGCAGAAGGGGGAGAGCGTCACCCTCCCCGATGGGAAGGTGGTCAGCCCCGCGGAGGTGATGGGCCAATCCCGCGCCGGACGCCGGGTGGCGATCTCCGGGGACACCCGCCCCTGCCCGGCGCTGATCGAGGCCTCCCGCGGTGCGGACCTGCTGATCCACGAGTCCACCTTCTCCGACGACGAGCAGGAGCGGGCGCAGGAGACGCGGCACTCCACCGCCCGCGAGGCGGGCAAGGTGGCCCACAAGGCGGGGGTGAAGCGGCTGATCCTCACCCACCTCTCCTCGCGCCACGACACCGATCCCTCCCGGCTGCTCCACCAGGCCAAGGAGGAGTATCGGGGCCAGTGCGAGGTCGCCTACGACGGGCTGACGGTGGAAGTGCCGTTGACCGAAGTATGAGCTCTGGACCCAAGGAGAGAGAGGCCTGGCGGGTGCTCTTCTACCGGCTCAAGGCCTACCAGGAGCGGCACGGCACCACGCGGGCCCGTCAGTACGGGCGTCAGGACCCCGAACTGTCGCGGTGGGTCAGAGCGCAACGCGCGCTGGAGGCGCGGGGAACCCTGCTCCCCGAGCGCTATTGGTCGCTGGCGGAGCTGGGGTTTTGGAGGGACTCGGCGCAGGTGCGCAGCACCCGGATCCGGCCTGGTCCCTCCCCACGCACACCGCCTTCCCGTACCAAGCCCTCTCCCCGGCCCTCAAGCCTCCGGATTGACTTGGCGGCACTGCGGGTCCGGGCGGCGTCCGCGACCGGGCTGGCCTCCCAGGAGATTGCTGCCTCCCGCGCGGAGGCCTTGGTAGAGGAGTGGCGCCATCGGTTCCTGGAGCTGCTGGACTACCAAGAACGCTTCGGGCTCCAAGAGCTGCCCGGACTCCAGGAGGGGCGATGGGGTCCCCTCTCCAAGTGGGTGATGAGCCAGCGGGCGGCGCTCCAGCGCGGCCGGATGCCTCCAGCGCGCAAGCACCTGTTGGATGCGGCCGGTTTCGATTGGAGGGGCCGGATGGGCTTGAACAACGGCCGGGTGCGTAGCCGCCTGGAGGATGGCTGGGGCCGCGGACTGGAGGAGCTGGGCTTCGAGTGGACGTTGCGCGCCGGGATTGGAGTGGAGGACCCGGTGGAGCAGGTCAGGGAGTTTCGGCGCCGGACGGGTCACTTCGCCTTCGAACACCTGTCCGGGGAGGAGGGACTGGTGGCGTGGGCGGCCGAGTCGCGCGCGCTGCGGACCCAGGGTGGCCTCGAGCCGAAAACGGAGTCGGCCCTGGACGCGCTGGGCTTTCCGTGGACCCGGGAGGCGGCGCTGTGGGAGGCCTGGTTCGCCAAGCTCCAGGACCTGATCAGGGGCGGGTACCCGTTAAAGCCCTCCAGCGCCCTGGCCCGATGGAAGCGCGATCAGCTGAGGCTCTCCTCGGAGGGCGCCCTGGACGGTGACCAGGAGCGGCGCCTGGAGGAGCTGCTGGCGCGGATGTGACCTCAGCAACACGGCGGGTTGAACCGCGGTCTGTCTTGCCGCCTCCCTGCCTGCGCACAACCTTCCGCTCCACGCACCGCAGGCCACCCTCGCCACAGAGGGAGTTTCGGCAACGGGTGAAGGGGGCGGGATGGCGGAGACCGTGGAGTCGGCGCGCGCGCTGGGGCGGCCGGCAGTGCTGGGGGTGGGAGAACAGGTCGCCCGCGACGCCCGCACCCGGGTGGTGGCCGCGGCCGGGGTGGTGCTGGTCCACTCCACCCACCCGCCGGGGAGCGCGGTGCTGGAGTCGATGTCTCCCGCCGCGCAGGGGGTCTCGGCGGCGGTGTACTCGCTGGCGGTCACCTTCCCGGTCCACGCCTTCGTCCTCCTCTCCTTCCTGAACCTGGTCCCGCGGCTGGACGCCGGGGTGCCCTCCGCCCAACTGCTTCGGGGCGCCTTTGGCCGGCTGGTGCCCGCCCACCTGTTCTGGGTGTCGGTCTACCTGGCGGTGCGCGCGGCGCTGGAGGGACGGCTGCCCTCCCCGGAGCAGCTGCTGACCGGGGCGCTGCTGGGGACCGCCGCCGACCACCTCTACTTCACCCCGCTGCTGATCACCCTCACCGCCTGCGCCGCGCTTTGGGGCTGGATGGCCAAAAGGCCGCTGCGGGCCGCCGTCAGCGCGCTGGGGCTGGCGCTGGTGGCCACCGCGCTGCGGCTGGAGTGGGGGCACACCAACCCCTGGCTGGGGGCGCTGCTGGGCCCGCTGGGGATGGGCTCCATCGCCGTGGCCGGGCTGTGGTTGGGGCGGGCCTGGGGCGGGGTGGCCCCCGGTCCGGCGCAGGTCCGCTGGATCGTGTTCGGAGTCGGCGGCGCGGTGCTGGTGTGCGCGGTGGCCCTGGGCAGCGCGGCCCTGCAGTCCGGCGGCCAACCCCTTCCCCTGACCGGGACCCTGTGGCTGAGCCGGCTGGGGATGGCCCTGGGCGTTCCGGTGTTGTTGTTGGCGGTCCCCGGCCGGGTGCCGATGCGCTTGATCCGGATCGCCCCCTACACCCTGGGCGTCTACTTCCTCCATCCACTCTCCATCAAGGCGGTCCAGTGGCTGGAGGCGCGGGTGCCCGCGCTGACCGGGATGGAAGCGGCGCTGATCCTCCCCAACGCGGTGCTGGCGGCGTTGTGCAGCCTCGGCGCGGTGGTCCTGCTGGCCCGGACCCCGCTGCGCCGCTGCGTGATCTGAAATCCAACCCAGGAGTCCCTTCCCATGTACGTCCCCAAAGCCGATCCGCAGGTTTCTCCACCCGATGGCGCCACCCAGGCGCGGGCCGCGCTGTGCGACGCGGTGCAGCGGTTCGGCCGGACCCTCAACGAGGATCTGGCCGCGCGCGACGCGTCGGGGACCTTCCCCCGCGAGCTGTACCGGCGCTGCGGTGAATTCGGGATCCAGGGGCTGCCGGTCCCGGAGGCCTACGGCGGCAGCGGCCAGGATTTGATGACCAGCCTGCAGGCGATGGAGGCCCTGGGGTACGCCTGCCGGGACAACGGGCTGGTGTTCTCCCTCAACGCCCAGATGTGGGCGGTGCAGCTGCCGCTGGTGCGCTTTGGCACCGAGGTGCAGAAGCGCCGCTTCCTTCCCGCGCTGTGCCGGGGGGACCAGGTGGCGGCCCACGCCATCTCTGAACCCGGCTCCGGCTCGGACGTGATGGCGATGCGGACCCGCGCCACCCGCGACGGGGAGCACTATGTCCTCAACGGGTCCAAGACCTTCGTCACCAATGGCCCGGCCGCGGACGTGGTGCTGGCGTTTGCCACCGTCAACCCGGCAGCGGGCGTGGCCGGGATCACCGGCTTTCTGATCGAGCGGGGCGCGCCCGGGCTGACCCTCACCGCCCCGATCCCGAAGATGGGCCTGCGGACCTCGCCAATGGGAGAGGTGATCCTGGAGGACTGCCGGGTGCCCGCCGCCAACCGGCTGGGCGCCGAGGGCGCGGGGGCCTCGGTGTTCAGCGCGGCGATGGAGTGGGAGCGGGCCTGCATCTTCGCCTCCCACTTGGGGGCGATGCAGCGGCTGTTCGAGGAGACGGTGGAGTACGCGAAGAGCCGCAAGCAGTTCGGCGAGCCGATCTCCCACTTCAGCCCGATCGCGGATCGGATCGTCCAGATGAAGATCGATCTGGAGGTGGGGCGGCTGCTGCTCTACCGGGTCGCCGAGGCCAAGGACCGGGGAGAGAACACCGTCCTGCTGGCGGCGATTGCCAAGCTCTTCGTCTCCGAGGCGCACGTGCGACAGGCGCTGGCCGCCCTCCAGATCCACGGGGGCTATGGCTACACCACCGAGCTGGGGGTGGAGCGGGAGCTGCGGGACGCGCTCCCCGGCACCCTCTACTCGGGCACCTCGGAGATGCAGCGAAAGATTATCGCCCGGCTCCTCGGGCTGTGAGGTGGTTCATGGAACGAACGCTTCTTGATGCGCTGGCTGAGGGCTTCTCCAAGGTCGATCCGAACAAGCCGGCAGTCCTCGGCACCGACGCGCAGCTCTCCTACGGGGAGCTGTTCGCGGGAGCCCGGGGGATCGCCGCCGCCCTGGCCGAGGCGGGGATCGGCCGCGGCAGCCGGGTGGGGCTGTGGATGGACAAGACCCCGGCCGCGGTCCAGGCACTGCTGGGGGTGCTGTACTCAGGCGCGGCCTACGTCCCGCTTGATCCCCGCTCGCCCTGGCCAAGGACCCGGACCATCGCCCTGGACTGTCAGCTGGCGGGGATGGTGGTGGACTCGGCGAAGTTTGGGCTGCTGCCGGAGTTCCTGGACGGGCAGTCGCCCCGGCTGGTGCTGCTGAGCGGGGATCCGGCGGAGCTGCCCGCCACCTTGCCGGAGACCCTGCGCTTCGAAGCCCTGGCCGAGGCCACCGCCCGGCCCGCGCTGAAGCTGCCTTCGCCGGAGGCAGGCGAGCTGGCCTACATCCTCTACACCTCCGGCTCCACCGGGGTGCCCAAGGGCGTGGTGCACACCCATGCCTCCGGGGTGGCCTTCGTGGACTGGGTCCGGGACACCTTCGGCACCGGACCCGAAGATGTGTTCTCCTCCCACGCGCCGTTCCACTTCGACCTCTCCATCTCTGATCTCTTTGCCGCCCTGGCGTCTGGCGCCAGCGTCCGGCTCCTCTCCGCCACCGAGGGGATGCTGCCCGCGTATCTGGCCCGGATGATCGAACCGTGGGGAATCACCGTCTGGTACTCGGTGCCCTCGGTGCTGGTGGCGATGCTGGAGGCGGGGCTGGAGAAGGCGCCTCCGCGCGGACTGAAGATCCTGTTCTTCGCCGGTGAGGTCTTCGCCACCGCGCAGCTGCGCCGGCTGCGCAAGGCGCTGCCCCAGACGCGGCTCTACAACCTCTTTGGCCCCACCGAGACCAACGTCTGCACCTACTACCAGGTGCCGGAGCAGATCCCCGAGGAGCAGACCGCGCCGATCCCGATCGGCAAGGGCTGCGAACACATGGAGACGTTCGTCCTCGACGACGAGGGACGGGAGCAGCGCCAGGTCGGCGAGCAGGGAACGCTGTGGGCGCGCGGCGGGAACCTGATGCAAGGCTACTGGAACGACGCCGAGCGCACCGCCCGCACCCTGTTCCAGGATCCCCGGAGACGAGAAGGGGTGGCCTGCTGCACCGGAGATCAGGTGCGGCTGCTCCCGGACGGGAACTACGAGTTCCTGGGGCGGCGGGACCACATGGTGAAGACCCGCGGCTACCGGGTTGAGCTGGGGGAGATCGAGGCCAGCCTGGCCGCGCATCCCTCGGTGCTGGAGGGGGTGGCGGTGCCGCTGCCCGATCCCAAGCTGGGGAACCGGCTGGTGGCCTCGGTGGTGCTGCGCAAAGGAGAGCAGTTGGACGTGAACACACTGAGGAACCACTGCGCGGCGCGGCTGCCCGGCTACATGGTTCCGGAGGTGTTCGAGCTGCGCGGCGAGCTGCCGCGAACGTCCACGGGGAAGGTCGATCGCGGAATGCTCCGCGTCGAATGGCAGGGGAGGGAAGAATGAACGCAAGGAACGTCGTCAGTCCGGTCCAGGTCGCCCACGAGCTACAGCGGTATGTCACCGAGGAGGTGCTCCGCCGCAAGGACGGGGTCGCCCTGGAGGCGCCGCTGGTCGAGTCCGGGCTGTTGGACTCGCTGGGGTTGCTGCAGATCGTGGCCCACATCGAACAGCAGTACGGGGCCAACCTCACCCAGAGCGGCGAGCCGGGAGACTTCCGGACGATCTCCTCGCTGGCGGCCGCGGTCTGCCGGATGTCCGGGGTAGGGGACCCGGTCCGCAGCGGCTGAGACGGCCTCGCGCCTTTACTCCTACCGGGAGGGGGATGAAGTTGCGGCTGCCATGCGACTCCCCTCCCTGCTGACCCTGTTGCTGACGGCCACCCTGCTGACCCGCTGCAACTGTGGAGCGGACCCGCTTCCGGACGGTGGGAATCCCCCCGACGGGGGAGAGCTGACGGACGGCGGCGAGGTTCCGGATGGAGGGGACCCTGCCCTGTGCGCTGAGGGCTTGACCCAGGTCCGGGTGCAGCCGGCCAGCTCCAGCCACGTGGTGACCAGCCCTCCCTCGGCGATCCCCCTGCAGGCGTTGGGGACCTTCCCCAGCGGGGAGCGGGAGATCACCTCTCGGGTGGAGTGGAGCGCCACCCGCGCCGACGACTCTCCGCCGGGGCAGATCTTCGCCGGCAGCTACCAGCCGGAGCCGGGCGTGGGTGGTCAGGTGACGATCCGGGCCCAGGCGCCCTGCGCGCAGGGGGAGGGAGTGCTGGAGCTGCAACTGGAGGCCAGCTTCCAGTCCACCGACGGGGGCACCCCGGCGGACTACTCCGGGCCGGTGGTCACCGCGGGCGCGGCGGTCCCCACCTGGGTCTATCCCAGTGACCTGACCCGCTTCCCGCGCAACATCTACAAGGTGCTGTTCCAGTGGCGCACCGCCGGGCACACCCAGTTCCGGCTGACCTTCCAGGGGCCGTACTCCAAGACGGTGGTGGACACCGACGGCCTGCATTCCCAGTGCGGCGCCGCCAGCCCCTCCGCGGGCTGTTGGGAGGCCGACCTGGCGGCGTGGAGGGCGATCGCCGGGTCCAACGCGGGCGCGGAGGTGGAGGTGACCCTGGAGGCGAAGACCCCCGGGGACGCCAACGTCTATCGGGCGCCGCCGGTGCGCCTGGGCTTCTCCCGCCGGGACGTGCGGGGAGCGATCTTCTACTGGTCCACCACCGCCGCCGGCGTCCGCCGCGCCACCGTCTCCGACCTGCAGCCGGAGGCCTACGTGGTCGGCAAGCCGGTGGCCACGGTGTTGGCCTCGCCGGGTGCAACGGTCAAGTGCGTGGCCTGTCACACCGTGTCCCGCAGCGGGCGCAAGATGGTGGCCTACACCGAGACCTCCGCCTCCAAGGGGCTGTTCGTCTACGACGTGACCCTCACCCCCCCGCCGGTGGTGCGGCTGACCACCGAGCTGTCCACCGCCAAGGGCTTTGGGACGTTCTCTCCAGACGACTCCAAGGTGGTGGCGACGGTGGGGGACCTGCTCAAGGAGTTCGACGCGGTCACCGGCGCGCTGCACGCCACGGTGGTGCCGGTGGGCACCAACCCCGACTGGTCCCCGCGCGGTGACCAGCTGGCGTTCTCCGACAAGGGCGGAGACATGCCAGCTGGCGCCGACCTGGAGGTGGTCTCCTACAACGGAGGTTGGGGAACCCCCACCGTGCTGGTGCCCGCCGGCGGGAAGACCAACCTCTTCCCCGCCTACACCCACGACGGCGAGTACGTGGCCTATGCGCGCGGCGCCGGCAAGCACGGCGACGTGACCCTGCAGCTGTGGTTGGCCCCCGCGCGTGCCGGAGCGGCCTCGGCGCCGGTGGAGCTGATCAACGCCAACCGGGTGGTGAACAACGCGCTCACCGACGGCCTGTTCGAGAACAACATGCCCACCTGGGCCCCGGAGGGGGATCTGGAGTGGGTGGCGTTCAACTCGCTGCGCCCGTACGGGGTGGTGTTCCCCGCCGGAGGCACCCAGCAAATCTGGGTGGCGGCGGTGGATCGTTCGCGGCTCGACGGGGGCGTAGTGGATCCCAGCTACCCGGCCTTCCGGTTTGCCTTCCAGGATCTCAACGAGAACAACCACCGCGCCTACTGGACCGAGGATGTGCGGATCCCCACCGGGGACGGCGGGGTGTGTACCGCGCCGGGCGCCAGCTGCGACCCCGCGGCCAGCACCTGCTGTCTGGGCACCGAGTGCATGCCCACCTCGGAGATCACCTACGCCTGCCTCACTGTGGGCCCGGGAAACGATGGCGGCACCTGCATCGCAGACGGCCAGCCCTGCAGCCAGACCTCCGGCTCTCCCTGCTGCGGCGCGGCGGTGTGTGACGTGAACAGCTCTGGATCGCTGACCTGTCAGCCCCCCGCCACCTGCGGCGCGCTGGGAGACAGCTGCGGCCCGGCTTCCGGTTGCTGTCCGGGAGGTCAGTGTCAAAACGGCTCGGCGCTCCCCTGCGACGGGACCACCGCCTGCCAGTGTGAGCCGGAGCTGAATTAGACGCCTCCACTGGCCGACGAACCACCCCGCGGTGGCCATTGAATCGGAACGGGGTCGCCCCCAGCTTCCCCCATGAACTTCACCGGAGCGGTCGCGCTCGTCGCTCGCCTGATGGAGGGGGCAGGGGTGCTGACGATGCTGCTGGGCAGCGGCGTGGCCGTCTGGCTGGCGCTGTCCCGACTTCGCCGGGAGGCAAGCAGGCGCGCCTTTGTCTCCCTTCGCCAGTCCCTGGGCCGCGCGATCCTGCTCGGCCTGGAGTTTCTGGTGGCCGCGGACATCATCCGCACCGTCAGCGAGGAGCCCACCTTGAAGGGAGTGACGGTGCTGGCGATCATCGTCGCCATCCGGACCTTCCTTAGCTTCACCCTGGAAATGGAGGTGGAGGGTCGGTGGCCCTGGCAGGCCGGGCGGCCCGCGGTGTCGGGCCCCGCCCTCCCCAGCAAGGAGGGCTCCCCCGGAAGCTGAGCGACCGCGGGGAATGTGCACCGCGCCCAGGTGGTGGGCTACAAGGCGCCACCATGACGCCCGATGAGTTCCGCCGCCTGGGTCACCAGCTGATCGAGTGGGTGGCCGCGTACCGCGAGGGGATGGGGAAGTTGCCGGTGATGAGTCAGGTCAAGCCGGGGCAGATCCGCGCCCAGCTTCCCTCGACTCCGCCGCCCCGCGGTGAGTCGCTGGACGGTCTTCCCGCCGAGCTGGACCAACTGATCCTGCCGGGGATCACCCACTGGAACCACCCCCGCTTCTTCGCCTACTTCCCCTCCAACACCGACCTGGCCTCGGTGCTGGCGGACCTGATCGCGTCGGGTCTGGGCCCCAACGCGATGAGCTGGCAGACCAGCCCCGCGGCCACCGAGGTGGAGGAGGTCACCCTGGAGTGGCTGCGGCAGATGGTGGGACTGCCCGACACCTTCACCGGATCGCTGCAGGACACCGCCTCCACCTGCGCGCTGGTGGCGCTGCTGTGCGCCCGCGAGCGCAGCACCCAGTACTCCCAGACCCGGGGCGGCCTGCAGGCCGAGGACGTGCCGCTGGTGGTCTACGCGTCTGATCAGGCCCACAGCTCGGTGGAGAAGGCGGCGCTGCTGGCCGGCTTTGGCCGCCAGCACGTGCGGGCCATCCCCACCGACGATCAGCATGCGCTGCGGATGGATCTGCTACGGGCGGCGGTGACCGAGGATCTGGCCAACGGGCGGCGGCCCTGCGCGATGGTTGCCTCGATCGGGACCACCGCCACCACCGCGGTGGATCCGCTGGCGGAGGTGGTGAAGCTGGCCGCGGAGGTGGGCGCCTGGGTGCACGTGGACGCCGCGCTGGCCGGGACCGCGATGGTGGTCCCCTCCTGTCGGAGCCACTGGGCGGGCGTGGCGGGCGCGGACTCGCTGGTGCTCAACCCGCACAAGTGGATGGGCGCCGGCTTCGACTGCTCGGCGTACTACGTGCGCGATCCCCAGCACCTGATCCGGGTGATGTCCACCAACCCCACCTACCTGCGCACCGCCCACGACGCGGAGGTGAAGAACTACCGCGACTGGGGAGTGCAGTTGGGGCGCCGCTTCCGGGCGCTGAAGCTGTGGATGGTGATCCGCAACGAGGGGGTGGAGGGAATCGTGGCCCGGATCGAGCGGGATCTGGAGTACGCCCGGGGCTTCGCCCGGACAATCGATCAGGCCGCCCCGGAGTGGGAGCGGCTGGCCCCGGTGCCCTTCCAGACGGTGTGCATCCGTCACCGCCCTGCGGGGCTGGAGGGCGCCGCCCTGGACGCGCACAACCTGGCGCTGGCCAACGCGGTCAACGCCACAGGCCAGGCCTACGTCACCCCCTCGGTGGTGAAGGGCGTGCAGTTGATCCGGGTCTCGTTTGGCGCCACCGCCACCCAGCCCCAGGACGTGGACGCGCTGTGGGCGTTGCTGCGGCAGACCGCGGCGCGCTGACCTGCCAGCCAGCTCGAGAGGGCTACACCGCCTGCCGGCTCGCCTGCTGGTTGAGCAGGGCTGCACGGGGCCGGGCGGAGGATGCCCACCCTGAGTTCATGGGATGGAAGGCCATTCTCTTCGACAACGACGGCACCCTGCTGGACACCAACACCGCGCACATCAATGCGTGGCACCGGGCGCTGCTGCGGCTGGGGCATGAGATCCCGCTGGATCGGATCGCCCCGGAGATCGGCAAGGGCGGGGACAAGCTGGTCCCGGCGCTGCTGGGCGAGGCGTTGGAGCGAGAGCAGGGCGTGCAGATCCGGCAAGCGGAGACGGAGGAGTTCCTGGCGATCGCCGCCCGCACCCGGTTCGTGCTCTTCGACGGGGTCCAGGAGTTGCTCCAGGCGCTGCGCGCGCGTGGCCTCCGGACCTGCATCGCCACCTCGAGCAGCGAGGAGCACTTCGACGCGATGTACAAAGAGTCGGGGTTGGACCTGCGCTCCCAGGTGGATCGGGTGATCACCAAGAAGAAGTCGATGGAGAGCAAGCCGGCGCCGGACCTGATCGAGGCCGCGGTGGCGCAACTGGGAATGGCTCCGGAAGACTGCGTGATGGTGGGAGACACCCCCCACGACGGGGAGGCCAGCCGGCGCGCCGGGGTCTCCTTCATCGGTGTGCTCTGTGGAGGGAACGCCCGAGAAACCCTGGAACGCGCCGGGGCGCAGCGCATCTACCGGTGGCCTCGCGAGTTGCTGCGAGACCTGGATCAACTTCTCTAATCCCCCCCTCAGCTGTATCTGCAGACCCACAACTTCCACTGAAACGTCACCGGGCCGATGTTCCAGACCCAGCACCTGATGTTCGAGGCGCAGTACAACGAGCTGCCCCTGGCGGTGGATCTGATCGCCGAGCGGATCCGCGCAGCGGATGCAGATCCACGAGAAGACCGCCTGGATGCTGCGTTCGCTGCTGCAGTAGCGCGGTGTTACCGTCCGCGCTTCCGATGAGCGACCCCCACCTGCAACCGCGCGCGCCCGCCGCGACCTTCGCCGCGCTCTGTGCGCTGGTGACCCTCTCCGGGATGTGTGGCCTGGTGTTCGAGGTCATCTGGGTCAAGTACCTCTCGCTGGTGGTGGGTCACACCACGGTGGCGGTCAGCCTGGTGGTGGCCGCGTTCCTGGGCGGGCTGGTGCTGGGGAGCCTGATCCTGGGCCGTGCGGTGGACCGGGCCGCGCGGCCCCTGCGAGTCTACGCACTGCTGGAGCTGGTGATCGGGCTCTCCGCGCTGGCCACCACCCTCATCCTGGCCGAGCTTCCGGAGTGGATGGGCACCCTGGGGCTCCCTGGCCCCCTGCGGGTGCTGATCGCCACCCTGGTGGTGTTGCCCCCCACCTTCGCGATGGGGGGAACCCTCCCGGCAGTGGTCCGCTTCGCCACCCGCAGCCTGGCCTCAGTGGGGCGTTCTTTTGCCGTGTTGTACTCGCTCAACACCCTGGGCGCGGCGGTGGGGTGCGGACTGGCCGGCTTCGTCCTGATTGGTGAGCTGGGCCTGTTGCGCACCGCCTTGCTGGCCTCGGCGGTGAACGGGGTGGTGGCCGTCGCCGCGTGGCTGCTGGACAGGCGCTCCGGGCCCGCGGCCGAGCTCCGCACCGCGCCCTCCACCTTCGAACTGCCGGCGCTGCTGGACGAGCGGGGACGCCGGGTGCTGGTGATCGCCTTTGCCCTCTGCGGCTTCGCCTCCATCTCCTACGAGGTGCTCTGGTTCCGGGTGCTCTCCTCCTCGCTGGAGTCCAGCGCCTACGCCTTCACCCTGCTGCTGGTGACCTTCCTGCTGGGGCTGGTGCTGGGCGGCCTGCTCTACACCTGGAAGCTGTCGTCGGTGCCCAGGCCGCTGGAGCTGTTCGTGGGGCTGCAGTCGCTGATCGCCCTGGCCGGCCTGCTGTCGATGGCGCTGCTGGGACAGCAGCGGGTGCTGGAGCAGCTGGTGCCTTCAATGCTGGGGGCCCTGGGCGCCCGTGACGCGCTGTATCTGAGCGCGGCGCTGCGGGCGGGGCTGATCATCCTGATCCCGGCGACGCTGATCGGCATCGCCTTCCCGTTGATTGCCCAGCTGACCACCCGTCACCTGGAGCGGGTGGGCGGGCACATCGGGTTGCTGTACTCGGTGAACACCCTGGGGGGCATCGCCGGCTCGCTGACGATGGGCTTTCTGGCCATCCCCCTGCTGGGGACCCAACGCAGCTTCGCGCTGGTCTGTGCCTTGAGCATGGCGGTGGCGATCTGGGTGCAGCGGGTGGACCGCTCGGCGGACACCCGGGCCCGGTTGCGGCTGTACGCCACCGCGGGGCTGCTGGGGGTGGGACTGCTGATGCTTCCCTCGCGCTATCTGCAGCAGGCGGTGGCCCAGTTCAGCGACTCCCGGCTGCTGGAGCTGAGGGAGGGGCGGGACGGGACGCTGGCGGTGCTGCAGTACGACCGGGAGTCGGTCTGCGACTCGGGGCTGTACGAATGCGACCTCCGCTGCCCCGGGGAGTTCATGCACCGGCAGCTGCTGTTCGGGTCGGTCTCCTACGCCAGCACCGTGCTCCCCGCGAAGCGGTACATGCGCGCCCTGGCCCACCTGCCGATGTTGCTGAGCCGCGATGCGCGCGACGTGCTGGAGATCTGCTTCGGCACCGGCACCACCGCCGGTTCGTTCACCACCCATCCGTCGCTGCGGTCGTTGACGCTGGTGGACCTGAACCCGGACGTGTTCGCGATGGCCCGCCACTTCGAGGAGAGCAACCTCCGGGTGCTGGAAGACCCGCGCACGGTGAAGGTCGTGGACGACGGGCGCCACTTCCTGGGGAAGACCGACCAGAAGTTCGACGTGATCTCCCTCGAGCCGCCCCCGCCGCGCGCGGCCGGCGCGGTGAACCTCTACTCGCGTGAGTTCTACGAGTTGGCCCGGGACCGGCTGAGCGAGGGCGGGGTGCTGGCGCAGTGGGTGCCGGTGGAGCAGCAAGACGACCGGCTGGCGCGGATGCTGCTCAAGGCGATCACCGACGTGTTCCCGCATGTTCAGCTGTGGGTCCCCGCCAGACTGGAGGGAGTGGTGCTGGCCTCCATGCAGCCGCTGGAGATCGACCTGGAGGAGTGGCGGCAACGCTGGCGCGTCCCGGAGGTGAAGGAGAACCTGGCCGAGGTGGGCTACGACGGACCGGAGTCGCTGTTGGGCGCGTACCTGATGGACGACGCGACGCTGCGGCGCTACGTGGCCGCTGTCCCCGCGGTCACCGATGATCGCCCGGCGATTGAGTACTTTCTCTCCACCCGCGACCGTCCCTTCTCCGCCCAGGCTCTGCTGGAGCAGGCCTCGGCGGTGGAGTCGCTGGTGGGTGGCTCGGCGCTGGCGGGGGAGTGGGCGCGCGCGCACCGGATGTACCTCCAGGCCCACGCGCTGTTCCGCCAGGGAGAGAAGAACCTGGCCTGGGACCAGGTGGAGCTGGCCTCGCAGGTGGTGGGGGACACCCCGTACACCGACTTCCTCAAGAACCTGGAGTACGGCTGCCTGGGACAGCGCCGCGCCCAGCCGCAGCCCTCGGCGCGCTGACCGATGGAGCCTGGCGATCCACCCCGGCTGACCAGCGAGGCCTTCCGGCCGGACCGGCCGCGCTCGGGGATCCTGATCGCAGTGGTGGTGTCGCTGGGCGTCCTGCCGCTGCTCAGCCTGTACGGAAGCGTGGTCGCCAACCACGCGGTGCTGTTCGGGCGGTGGTACCTCGGCTACCTGGTGGTGATCTGGCTGGGACTGCTGTGCGCTGCCTGGGGGCTGTGGCGTCGTCGCCGCTGGGGGGCGCAACTGGCCTGGGCGGTCTTGCTGGGCAACGGCGCCTTCACCGTCTATCTGGGCGAGGCCACCTGGCTCAAGAGCGCCTTCCCGGTGGGGATCCTGCTGGCGATCACCCTGGAATATCGGGACCTGGAGTAGCCGGGATCGCAGTCCGGCTTCCTCCTTCCAGAAGTCACCCATCCGACCCAGGGTTTTTGGTGCGTGCTTCTCTGGCCGCGTTGCGGGAGTTTGCGCCGCCGTGGGCGCCTGCCAGCCGGCAGCTTGCCCACTTCGCCTACTTCCAAGAGGAGCAATACGCCTATGAGCAAGTTCGGAATGGTTGTCGTTGCCGCCGCGGTCCTGATGGTCGCCTGTGACGACAAGAAGCAGGCAGAGGCCCCGCCGCCCAACGCCGCCACCGAGAGCCGGATGGAGACCGGGACCGCCGCCGGCGCTCAGCCGTCTCCCGCAGTCGGCGCCAACGTCGGCACCACCCCGGTGGACGCGGGCGCGGTCGCTCCCGCCGGCTCGGCGATGATGGCCGGCAACGACGCTGGCACTGCCGCTTCGGCCGGGGCGATCTCCGAGGCCGACCGCAACGAGGCCAAGACCATCTTCTCCCAGCGCTGCGTGGCGTGCCACGGCGCTGCCGGGATGGGCGATGGCGCTGCCGCGGCGGCGCTGAACCCCAAGCCGCGCGCCTTTGGCGACAAGGCCTGGCAGGCCAGCGTGACCGACGCGCACATCGAGAAGATTATCGAGCAGGGCGGCAGCGCGGTGGGCAAGAGCCCGCTGATGCCCCCCAACCCGGACCTGGTCGGCAAGCCGGTGGTGAGGGCGCTGCGCGAGTACGTGCGCAACTTCGGCAGCAAGGCGGCCAAATAGCTTGTCGCGGTGAGTGCGGCGGGGGATCGGTTTATCCTCCGCAGAACAGCACCCGCAGGAGCCGCCGGACCGGAGCGAGAATCGCGGATCGCTGGTCCGTGGCTCAGGTCGAACCCGACGCGGCGCGCGGCGAGTCAGCCACAAGCTTCGAATCGGCCGGGGCGCTCTACTTCAGGGCCCGCTCGATCTCCTCCCAAGCGGCGACGATCTGCCGGGTGCGCCTCTCGGCCAGTTCCCTGAACTCCGGCGCCAGGTGCTGGACCTTGTCCGGATGGTACTGGGCGATCAGGGTCCGGAACGCCTTGCGGCCCTCGGCGAGGGTGACATCTCCGGCGATCCCCAGCAGGGTCCAGGGATTGGTCTCGCCCCAGGGATCTGGCCCGGAGGCACCGTCCCCGCCGCTTCGCCGTCGCTGGTTCCGGGGTCCTGCCTCGTCTTCGGGAGGGTGCCGAGAGGCACCGGTCCGCCGCTGCTGATCGGGTCCTGCCTCTTCTGGGCGGCGCTGTCGGGAAGACCCGCTCCCTTGCTGTGCGGAGTCCGGGGTTCGGGAGCTGCCTGAACCGCCCGGGGCAGCAGTTCGATGCCCGGGAGCCTGCGAGGCACGTGGCCGCTTCGCCGGATCCGGTCGGGGAACCTGGGGGTGTGCCGCTGCCAGCGCTTCCTGCAGGAACCACAGATCCGCGCCGGGATCCGACTGCTTCTTGAGAACCGCCTCCACCTCGCCGTCGACCAGGAGCAGATAGCCATGTGCGGCGGCGAAGGCCTGCTGGCCATCTTGGGGAAAAAGCCGGTCGGCGAGGTCTCCCATTGGATCCCGCCACATTCCTTCCAGCTTGCCGTCGTCGGCGACCACCACGCAGACCAGCAGGTCCCCGAACCGTCGCTCCAGCGCGAGAAAGGGTTCACGTTCCTCCACGGGGCGCATGTGGTCCCCATGGCGGACTGCGGTCACCAGCAGCAACGACGCGGGTTGCAGCGCCCTCTCCAGGAGTCGGGTCTTCACGTCCTTCTGGGAGAAGTAGAGGACCTCCAGCACCCGGAGAACCTACCCCGCCTTCGGCGCTCAGCGTGATTCCCGTGCGGTGCGGCGGCCGCTGTCGGCCGTCCTCGGCAGCCTCTGCCCTTGAAGCTCATGCGTTTGCGTAAATGATTACTCAAACTCAGCGGGTGCCGGAGGTGGCCCCTCGAGATCCTGCGACCCGGCTTCTGATACGGCGGATGGGAGGACTACACTGCGGCTCCCAATGGGCGGAAACGCAAAGTGGTGGCTGGGGCTGGGCGCGGCAGCTTTGACCCTGATGATCGCCTCCGGGTTCGCCGTGCTCCGGAAGCGTGCCCGCCCGTCCGCCCCGGCGACGGTGGTGGATGCCGGAGCGCCGGTGGTCCCGGCCGCAGCTGCGCCCACGGTGGCCCGCGATGGATGCGGACTTCCCCGCGAGCTGAGCCTGAGCGCTGCCCAGGACGGCGCCCCGGTGCTGCTGTGGGCGGTGGCCCCGGTGCGGCTGTTCCTGGACGACAAGCCGGCCTTCAGCTCTCCCGAGAAGCCGCTGCGGCTGTCCGGAGAGCACACCCTGCGCGCCGAGGCCAAGGGCGAGCAGTCGGTGATCACCAGGTTCCGGGTGGTACCGGGCACTCCGGCCCTCTTCCATGCGCAGATCGACGAGGGGCTGGGGATCACCCTGGTCCGCCTGGGGATGTCCTGCACCAGCTGCGTGTTCAAGGACGCGGACCTGGATCTGACCTACCAGCCCTCCGAGGAGCCAACCTTCTCGCTGCTGCAGTCCGCTGCCTCCACCCTGCGCACCGACCAGTGGCGCCTGGCCCTGGCCCGGCTGCGCCGGGTGCCTCCCAAGGACCGCACCAAGGTCCCCTACCTGCGCCTGGCCTCCAACCTCTACCAGGCCACCGCCGATCCGGATCAGGCGCTGGCGCTGGCCCGGTCCATCCCCCCCGGACGCTCCAACGACTTGTCCACCCTGTTGGACGCGCTGGCGCGGCTGCGGTCCGCGGAGGATCGCACCACCCCCGAGGGGCTGTTCGCCCGTTGGAACACCGTGACCGACCGCTTCGGCGCCCTGGCCTCCCGCTTCGCCGAGCAGGCCCCCGGGCCGGTGGCTGCCTCCACCCGTCGATTAGAGCAGCTGGGCGCCGCGTTCGAATCGCAGACCCGCGAACCGCGCGCCCAGCGCGCCACGGTGGACGCCGCCGAGGAGACGGTGCTGCAGTTGGTCCGCGAGCTGCGGGCGCTGAAGCCAACCGACTGTGTCTTCCAGGCGCAGGTGGTGGGCACGGCGACCGGATGAGCGGCACGCTCCGCACGGAGGTCGTATGAGCAGCAGCGCCGCGCGCGCTCGTCGCAGCAGCCTGCTGTGGGCGCTGCTGATCGGCCTGGGCTCCACCGCCTTCGCGGTGGGCATCGAGCGGACCGACCTGCTGGGGTTCCGCGCGATGGAGCGTGGCGCCTACGACCGGGCGGTGGAGACCTTCACCCGGAACGAGGGCCGTTCGGACCGGGTGGTGTTGGTGGCGATCGACGACCGGACGTTCAGCGAAGTGCGGCTCAACGAGTCGATGGCGCTGGAGTTCGGCACCTGGCCCTACTTCCGCAGCTTCTGGCTGTACCTGGTGCAGCACCTGGTGGACGAGGGTGCCCGCGCGGTGGCGCTGGACGTGGTGATGGACGAGCCGCACACCGATCCCAAGGGCGACCAGCAGCTGGGGGAGGCGGTGGCCCGGCAGGGACTGCCGCTGTACATCGGGGTGGCAGAGTCCCCCAGCGCGCCGGCGCTGCCGGCGGTCACCGCCCGCAACGTCCTCCCCGCGCCACACCCACCGCCGGAGTGGGTGGTGCCCCCGGCGCCAAAGCAGGATGAGACCCCGGAGGGAGACATCTCCGAGGACCTCTTCGACGAGCCGGTGGCTCCGCGCGCTCCCCCCGAAGCGGTGGCCCAGGCGTTGTCCTTCCCGGTGGAGGCGCGGCGACTGACCGTGGCAAGCCTGCCCACCAAGCTGGACTCGCGGCTGCAACAGCGGGCCAGCAATCCCATCCCGCCCATTCCGCAGCTGGTGGGGTCGCTGCCCGGCTTTGGGCTGGTGATCTCCGAGGAGGACGAAGACGGCGTGCTGCGCCAGACCCGCTTTGCCTACTCCGACGGCCAGAACCGCTACGTCACCCTCCCGGTGGCGGTGGCCGCCGACCTGCTGGGGGCGGAGAAGCTGGAGCTGTCTGACGGCCGGCTGACGTTGGGCAGCCGGACGATGCGGATCAACTCCGACGGCTCGGCGCTGATCGACTACGGCGGTTCGGTGGTCGAACGCTTCGAGATGTTCAGCGCCTTCGATGTGCTCAACGACTTCCTGCTCAAGCGCGCCGGTCAGCCCCGGGTGTTGCCGGGGGGGATCTTCAAGGACCGGGTCGTGCTGATTGGCGGGACCGCGGTGGGGACCGCGGACGTCAAGGCCACCCCGTTCTCCTCCTATGTGCCGGGGATGGTGAAGCAGGCCTCGGTGCTGGACTCGCTGCTGGGCGGCCGGTTCATCGTCCATGCCCCCCACGCGGGGTCGGTGGCCCTGGCGCTGGGCTGCGCGCTGCTGGCCGCCTTTGGGATCCTCCTCACCCGGTCGATCTTCGTGGAGATCGCCGCGCTGCCGGCGGTGGTGCTGCTGGCCTTTGGAGTCACCGGGCTGGCCCTGGCCACCTGGCAGGTGCATCTGTTGACCGCCACCGCCGGGCTGGCCGGGCTGGTGGCCTCCTTGTCCTCGATCGCGGTCAACCACCTGCTGGCCACCCGAGATCGCGAGCGGCTGCGGGCCTCCTTCAGCAAGTTCCTCTCCCGCGAGGTGGCCGCCCAGCTGGCGGACCAGGAGGAGCTGCCGCGGCTGACCGGCGAGCGGATGCCGATCACCGCGTTCTTCTCCGACATCCGTGGCTTCTCCACCTTCTCCGAGCGTTTCAAGGACGACCCGGAGGCCCTGGTGGCGATCCTCAACACCTACCTGACCCGGGTGACCGGGGTGCTGCAGGCGGACGGGGCCTGCCTGGACAAGTACATCGGCGACGCGGTGGTGTGCCTGTTCGGCGCCCCGGTGCGCCACCCGGACCACGCGCTGCGCGCCTGTCGGGGAGCGCTGGCCGCGCAGGCGGAGGTGGCCCGGCTGCGAGCGGAGTTCGCCACCCAGGGGCTGCCGGACATGTACACCCGGATCGGGCTGAACACCGCCTCGATGTTCGTGGGCAACATCGGCAGTGAGCAGCTCTTCAACTACACCGCCATCGGGGATGGGATGAACCTGGCGGCGCGGCTGGAGGGGGCGAACAAGAACTACGGCACCACCATCATGATCGGCCCCGCCACCTACCAGCAGGCCCGCGAACACATCGAGGCCCGCGAGTTGGACTGGGTGCGGGTGGCGGGAAAGACCGAGCCGGTGGCGGTGTACGAGCTGCTGGGGCTCAAGGGTGGGATTTCCCCCGCGAAGGCAAAGCTGGTGGAGTCCTATGCGCGCGGGCTGGCCGAGTACCGGGCCGGGCATTTCGCAGACGCGCTAAATAGTCTGGAGCAGGCGCTGGAGCTGGACCCGGAGGATGGTCCTTCCCGGGCCCTGGCCCTGAGATGCGGTAGATACCTGGAGCAGCCGCCACCCCAGCCGTTCGATGGCGTGGCCAATCTGGAGAAGTGACATGCGAAGACTCTCATGGGTGGTGCTGGCCACCGCGCTGTTCGCGGGGACCGGGTCAGCGGCGATCACCAAGAACTCGACGCTCTACGTCCGCAGCCGCAACACCCGGCTGGTGGACAAGCCCAACGGCAAGGTGCTGGCCACCCTCCAGCCGGGCACGGAGGTGATCTGGCTGGGGACCGCGCCCAAGGCGCCCGGCTGGCACCTGGTGAAGGTCGGCAAGTGGACCGGCGCGCTGCTCACCGCGAACCTGGCCACCAAGCCCCCCTCCCGGGAGGTGGTCGCCACCCAGGGAACCAAGTCCATCGACCAGGCCACCTTCCTCAGCTCGGCGGCGGCCACCAAGGCGCTGGCCCCGGCGGCGGTGGAGTACGGCAACAACCAGGCGGACATGAAGAAGGCGGTGGCCCAGGTGGAGGCGATGGAACGCCTCTCTGACGCGGTCACCCCCGAGGTGCTGTCCGCCCACGCGCAGAAGCGCAAGCTGGTGGGCGCGGCCCCCGCCGTCGCGGTGGGGAGCGCGCGATGAGGAACCTGGCTTCCGTCGCCCTGGCCGGGCTGACCCTCTCCTGCGCCTCGCTGTTCCCCGGTATCCCCGGGCTGGGCTACCTCAACACTCCGGACCTGGGGGACGCTGCGGGCTTCGTGGCCGAGCTGGATCAACGCTGCTCCCAACTGGACCGGGAGGACGTCACCTACGAGGAGGAGGTCAGCCTGGGCGGCGCGGTAGCGCTGCACTGGGCCTCCCGCGAGGGTGGGCTGTTCATCGATGCGGTCCAGGCGCCAACCGCCACCCCGGCCGATCTCGCCATGCCGAAGAACGCGGTGAACCTGTACGTGGCCACCGTGGGACGGAACCTCGCCTTCCAGTCCGAGCGCCCGGCATTGGACTGGGCCTTCGGGGTGGTGGACGCCCCGGTCTTCAACGCCTACTCGGCTCCCGGAGGCTACGTGATGGTCTCCCGGGGGCTGCTCCAGAAGGTGCAGAACGAGGCGCAGCTGGCCGGGGTGCTGGCCCATGAGATTGCCCACATCACCCAGAAGCACGGGGTGGGCGCCTACAAGAAGCTGCGCGGAGACAAGTGCCGGGGCGCGGTGGCAGGTGATCGCCTCTCCCGTCAGCTCAGCCCGCTGACCCAGGCCTTCTCCCAGGTGGGGGCGATGGGCGGGCTGGACCTGAGCCAGAACAGCCAGCTGTTGGCGGAGATGACCGGCGCCCTGGTGCAGAACCTGCTCAACCACGGGTTCGACGCCGCCCAGGAGCACGAGGCGGACCAGCTGGCGGTGGAGCTGGTGGCCCGCGCTGGCTACAACCCCTACGAGTACGTGGCCTTCCTGGGGGAGATCCCGGAGGGGGGGGACAACTTCGGCAAGCACCCCTCCAAGGCGTCCCGGCAGGAGAAGCTCCGAGCGGTTCTTGCGCAGCTGGAGCAGGACGAGCTGCTGGCGGCCAACGGAAGGAAGCTGAACGAGTATCCGAAGGTGCCGCTCACCACCGAGCTGGCGGCGGTGCGATAGCCGGGCTGGGCGTGGGCCGGCGGCTCTAGGCGCGCGGCGCGGACTTCAGCTCGGCGATCAGCCGCTCCGCCTGCTCGCGGAGCGCGGGCTTGGCGCTGGCCAGGGCAACCCCGGCGTGGTGCAGCGCCGCGTCGGGTGAGGTCCGCCGCAGGGCGATCGCCATGTTCAGGTTCAGCCCGGCGTCCTCCGGGTGGGCGGCCAGCGCCTTTGCCAGCACCGCCTGGGCCTGCTCCGGCTTCCCTGCCTGGAGGTGACTGAGCGCCAGATCCGTGGCGGGGCCGATCTGCGAGGGGGCAAGCGCCACCGCCTCCTCCAGCAGCGCGTCCGCCCGGGCCGCGTTCTTCGCCAGCCGCTCCACCCGGGCCAGGGCGACCCGGACCTCCCAGGAGCGGGGACCCTTGGCCAGCGCCTGTTCCAGCGCCGCGCGCGCCTCTTCAGCCTTCCCCACGGTCAGCAGCGCCAGGCCATGGAGATAGGCGGGGTGGGCCGCGTCGGGCTTCCGCTTGCGCAGGTCCTCTGCCAGCTGGATCGCCGCTTGCGGCTTCCCGGCCACCAGCTGCAGTTGGATCAGGTCGGTGCCCAGTTCCATCGCCGCCGGGTTCCGCCGCAGGCCGTCCTCCAGCGCGGAGATCGCCGCGGGGATGTTGCCCAGCCCGACGAAGACCCGGGCCAACAGGAGGAGCGGGTAGCTCTCCTTCCGGGAGTTCTCGGTGGCGATCCGAAGGTAGGAGAGCGCATCCTTCAGCTCTCCCTTCCGATGGGCCAGCGAGCCCAGGTAGGTCAGCACCTGGGGGTTGTCCGGAGAGAGGTCCAGGGCGCGGTTGAACGCCGCCTCTGCCTCGGCGAACTCGCGGCGGCGCAGCTGCACCAGGCCCAAATTGTAGTGTTCGGGGAACTTGGCGTCTGGGTGCGCGGAGAGCACCCGGAGCGCCTCCAGCGCCTTGGGGTCGCCGCGCAGGGCGCGATACCGCGCCAGGTGGCTGACCGCCTCTGGATGGTTGGGATGCACCGCCAGCAACCGCTGGAGCACCTTGAGGGCCCGTCGGGTCTGGCCCTGGGCCAAGAGCGTCCGGCCCAGCCCCAGGAGGCTGGACTCATCCTTGGGGTTGGCCTCAACCCCAAGGGCGAAGGCGCGGGTCGCCTCCTTGAGCAATCCGCGCTGGAGGAGGGTGGCGCCCTCCCTGGCCTGGCTGCTGATCACCGGGGGCAGCGGCTAGAACCAATCACTGGGGCTGGTGACGAAGTCCACCACGTCGCCGCCGGCATCCCAGACCGCCTCACCTGCATCGAGCACGAAGCCGCCCACGTCCTCGGCCACGTCGATGACCTCTTCGGCCCGGTCGCCCACGAAGTCCACGACCTCACCACCGAACTCGCCCACGAACTCCGCGACCTCCTCCACGCCTTCCCGGAGGGCGGCGGCGCCGATCTCCAGCACCGCGCTGGCGGCCGCCTGGGTGTCGATGGTGCCGCTGACCTCGAAGCCCAACCCGAGCCCGACGCTGGCGCTGGCGCTGGCGCCGAAGGAGATCTCGCTGCCGCTGATGTCCACGTTGGCGTCGGCGCTGCCGCCCACTCCGGCGGTGGCGCTGATCTCGGCCTCACCGCTGGCGATCTCGGTCCCCTCGTGGGAGATGCTGATCCCGCCGGTGAGGGAGGCCTGGGCGCCCGCGAAGCCCTCGGCGCTGGCGGAGATGTTCACCCCGTCGGTGCCAATGTCGATGCTGAGGTTGACCGAGCCATTGGCGCCAATCTCACCCAGCGCCTCCAGGCTCAGCTCGATCTCGATCTCCTCACCGTACACCTCGGTGGTGAAGGTGCGGGTGGCTTCCCCGCCCGCCTCGGCCAGGGTGGCGTCGATGTCCACGTTCAGGTCGAGGTGGACCCCGGAGCTGTCGATGCTGCCCTCGACGCCGCTGCTGGCCGAGAAGCTGGGGCCGGCGACGTAACCTTCGTAGTTCACGCCGCCCGGGCCGGTGCCGCTGGTCTCCGCGCGGAGCCCGGCGTCGGCCTCGAAGGAGTCGCTGTGGCTGTACTCGACCCCACCGGAGTTGGTGGGCCCGGTCGGCGCCGCGGGAGGATTGACCTCGTTACCGGTGCGGCGCTCGGCCTGGCGGACGTTGTAGTCGCGGTTGTTGCTGCTGCTGCCGGTGCCGTTGACGCCCATCTGGAAGCTCCTGGGAAAGAAACCCTGTAGTTGGTTTACGCGACCTGACCCTCGAGAGTTTCCTGGGATCAGACGAATCTTGCCCCAAAAGTGGCGCCCACACTGGTGCCCAGGGTGGGGCCAGGAAGGACCCGGTAGCACCGGCGCCTACAGCGGCCGACAGCGGTCAGCGGACCTGGGCGGTGGACAGCGCCCGGTGCACGGCCTGGAGCGCCCGGCGGGCCTCCAGCAGCTCGGTGACCTCGGCGGTGAGCGACGAGACCTGACGGGCCAGGGTGTCGCGCTCGGAGGTCAACGCGTCCACCGACCGGCGCAGGTTGGAGGCGTCGGTCTGGGAGGACTCCAGCTCGGTGGCCAGGCGCTCCTCCTCGGCCAGGCTCTCGTCGATCTGCGCGTCGCGCTTCTGGATCTCTTCCTGCAGCTCGGCCTTCTCCTGGTCCGCGCCATGGAGGGCCTGCCGCGACTCCTGCAGCGCAAGCAGCGCCTCGTCGCGCTCACCCTCCAGGGAGGACAGCTCGCGCTCCAGCTCGGTCAGCAGTCGCGCCCGGCTCTCCATCTCCGTCGAGAGCCGGCGGGCCTCGTCCATCCGGACCCGGGCCTCTTCGGTGGCCCGCTCGGCGGTGCGGCGCGCGCCTTCCAGGTCCTGGGCCAGCGCCTGGTTCAGCGCCTTGACCTTGGAGAGTTCGTTCTGCAGCGAGGTGATCCGCTCCACCGCCAGCAGCCCGGCCTCGGCCACTGTGGGCGGCAGCGGCTCGGGGCGCGGGTTCTCCCGCACTGCCTTGAGCCGCTCCTTGAGCCGCTCGCGGCGCGCGTCCGGATCCTGCTCCTCCAGCTCGGGAGTAACCGGCGGGGCGGGCTGCTGTACCTCCCGCTCCTCCCCCGGAAACCCCAGCGCCACAGGGGACGGGTGCTGCGCGACCGGGTGATGGACCGGCGGGTGCTGCGCGACCGGGGCCTGGGCCGGTGCCGCCTGGGGACCCAGCGCCAGCTGCAGGGCCTCCGACGCGGTGGCCCTGGGCTGCCGGGTGGCCGCCAGCCGGGCGCGGACCTGGTCGGCCAGCTGCGCGGTGGGCTCGGCGGGGAGCTCGACCGGCGCCTCGTCGAAGACTTCGGTCGTTCCCTCGTGGAGCGCGGCGGCGGCGGTGTCGGCCGCCTCGGAGAGGGCGGCGCCGATCCGCAGGCGGGGCTTGGCGCGGGAGACGTTCTGCTGGAAGGCCTTCTTCATGGACGTTCTCTCTACTAGCCCGCGGCGGCGTGGGCGTGGGTCTTGGCGATTCGGGACATCGCGGTTTCGATCATCGCCTGGATGTCCTTGGCGCCCTTGCAGTCGCGGTCGGCGACGAACACCGGGACGCCCTCACTGGAGGCCTGGGCGAACTTGGTGCACTGACGGACCACCGTCGGCAGCAGGTACTCCGGGTAGTGCTCGGTCAGCGCCTCCAGCGCCTCCTTGGCCAGGCGGAAGGTCTGGTTGAACGCGTTGACCACGATGAACACGTTGGCCAGCATGTGCCCCAGGTCCTCCTCCAGGCTCTGCACCGTCTCGAAGAGCAGCTTGAGGCCGTGGAAGGAAAGGAAGTCCGCCAGCACCGGGACGAACAGGTCGTCGGCGGCAATCAGCGCGTTGAGGTTCAGCAGGCCGAAGGAGGGCGGCGCGTCGAACACGATCATGTCGTAGCGCGGTTCGATCTCCTTGAGCGCGTTGCGCAGCTTGAACTCGCGGCCGGCCAGCGGCATCAGCGAGAGATCCACCGTGCTCATCTGGAGGTTGGAGGGGACGAAGTCCAGGTTGGGGATGGAGGTGTGCTGGATCACCTCCGAAAGCGGGGCCTTCTTCACCAGCACGTCCAGCAGGGTGCGGGGGAAGTCCTCGCCCTCGTAGCCCAGGCACTTGGTGGCGTGACCCTGGGAGTCCAGGTCCACCAGCAGCACCCGGTAGCCCAGCTCGGCCAGCCGGTAGGCGTAGGAGGTGGACAGCGAGGTCTTCCCGGTGCCGCCCTTGAAGTTGAGGAACAGCTGCTTGCGGGTCCCGTAGGAGGGAGGCATCCGGCCCAGCCGGCCGCGCAGCTCCCAGACCTCGGCCGCGGTGTACTCCTCCTTCTTCATCGCGGAGGTGATCGCCCTGACCGGAGTGCCCAGCAGTTCGGCGACCTGCTTCGGCTCAAATAGAGGTGCTTGCAGCATGAAGCGCTCCGTTCCTAGGCCACGAAATACTTGATGCCGCGGCGGACGACATCGCCACGGCTGGTGAGGGCTGCGCAGGCGCGCTCGACTTCGGGCGCGGATTTGCCGACCTGTGCGGAGAGGTCCGGCAGGGTCTTGCCGCGGAGGGAGCGGCGCAGTTCGGTGAGGACCGCGGAGAGCAACGCCCTGGGGGGCTCGCTGGAGTCCGCGGGTCTGGCCGTGGCCGCGGGGGGCCGGACCGCCAGGGGCGGTGGCCGAGGAGAGGACTCGGCCAGCAGCGAGGTCACGCTGGAGGGACCGGCCAGCGAGGGCCGAGCGGGGCCCTGCATCGAGGAGGGGACGGCCGACGCGGAAGCAGCGCGGACGCCGACCGCCACCAACGCCGGAGCGTGGACCGCGGCGGAGACGTGGACCGGAGCGGAGGCGTGGGTCGGAGCGTGGACCGGAGCGGAGGCGTGGGTCGGAGCGAGTTCGACGCCCGCGCTCTGCGCCCCCTGCTTCGCCGCGGCGGCCGCCAGCTTCTCTTTGAGGGTGAGCCGGGCCCCGGAGACGAACACCCGGGCGGGCAGCGCGGCCAGCCGGCGGATCTCGCGGCGACGCTGCGACTCCGCCAGCTTGACCACCGCGCTGACGTCCTCGCCCAGCACCCGGCTGACGCTCTTGGCGGCGGCGGCGCGGACCTTCTCCTCCGGGTCGTCCAGCGCGCGCAGCAGCGGACCGCGGGCGGCTTCACCACCGGCGGCGCCCAGGGCCAGCGCACCCACCGCGCGGACTTCCGGATCCCCGTCGCTGATCGCCTCCCGGCCTAACTTCAGCGCCGCCTCGGCGGTCAGCCCCAGGGCCAGCAGGGTGGCGCGACGGCGGACCGCCGCATCTGGATCCTTCATCGCCGCCGACAGGTGCGGCGCTGCCTGGGTGGCGTCCAACGCCAGAAGCGCCTTGAGCGCGCCGATCCGCACGTCCGGATTGGTGGAGGTCAGGTGGGGCGCTACCACTGCCACCCCTTCCTTTCCGGCCAGCTCGGCGAAGGCGGTCAGCAGCGCCACCAGCACCCGGGACTCGGTCTCGTGGTGCAGGGCAGTGGCCAGGGCGGGCGCGGCGGCGGACTGTCCCAGCGCCTTGAGCCGCTCGGCTGCCCGGGTGCGTCCGGCGGGATCCGGCGCGGAGAGCTCGCGCAGCGAGAACCCGAACAGGGTCTCCTCGGTGCGACCGGGCATCGACGGACGGTGGGCGCTGAGCGCGGTGAGCTGCGCGTCCTGGACATCCAGCCGGCCCTCGGCGCGCAGGCGCTCGGCGTGACCCACCGCCGCGGAGGTGGGGGGAGCAGAGACCGCGGGAGGGGGCACCAAGCGCGGCGCGTCCTCCTGGAAGGCGTAGGACTCGGGGACCTTCGGCTCGCGCGGAGGCTGGCCCATCGCCTCGCTGCGGAGCAGGGCGATGAAGCTGGCCAGATCGAACCCGCCATCAGAGGCGTCGCCATCCGACTGGTGGATGCGGTTGGCCTCAATGAACTTCTCGATCAAGGCGCTGCGCTCGCCACGGAGCGCGTCGTTCATCCGCCCCAGCTCCTCGCGCTCCCGGTGCGAGCGGGACAGCTGGACCTCGGTCTGGGCGAGCTGACGGCGCACCTCCAGCTCCCGCTGCGAGGCCTGGGCCAGCTCGGCCTTCAGACGCGAGGACTCATCCCGAGCAGTCGCCAGGTCGTTGTGCAGCGCCTCGGATCGCGCCTCGAAATAAATGATCTTCTCGAGGGCGCTCTTGAGGAGCGCTTCGGGCCGCTCGTCGGACACTCCTGCTCCACCCTCCCAGACAATGGCCACGCTACAGGTTGGTAGCGGGCTGTCCCGTTTTTCTCCGCGCGCGCACTGTACGCTGCCAACGAGCCCACGTAAACCCACGAAACTACTAGGAAACAGTCGGTCCTGAACGAAAGAGCAGCACCGAACGCGCCGGAGCCGATTTATCGGCCCCGGAGGCTACGCTGCTGGCGCGGGAACGCCGGGGTCGCCACCGATCAGTCTCGGACTTCCTCGCCTGGTCAGCCTGCGTCGGTAGTGCCGGCGGCGCCCGCCATCAGCTCCACCGTTTCCCGCTGCTCCCTTGCGCGGGGCCAACACAACAAAGTGCCCCCCAGGTCACTGCGCTGCGAACTTCGGCGCCCTTCTTCGCAGCGGAGTGACCGCACGGGCACTGCGTTGTGTTGTGAGTCCGGCTGGCCCGACGCGGGCGCGGCGCCTGAACCACCCAAGGGAAGCCTTCATGATCAGGCCCCCGGATCGACCGCGCTGGCATAGCCTCGTGGGCCTCAACCGGGGAGCCGTTCATGAGCAGGAACCCGATGGACAGCGGAGACGTGGTCCGGGGCTTGGTCTCAACCGGGGAGCCGTTCATGAGCAGGATCCCGATGGACAACGGAGACGCCGGTCTCTCTGCTGGGAGGCCTTCATGAACAGGCTCCCCTGCATGATCATCGCCGTCGCCGTGCTCGTCGCGCTGTTGCGGACGATGACCTCCGGTGAATCGCCGCCGCGCCCGCTGCTCGAAGTCGACTTGCGGCCACCGGGTCAGCTGGCCGCGCAGGCGGAGCCGGGGCTTCGACTGGAGGCCCGCCGCAACTTCCCCGGGGATGCCTGGAGCCAGGACGACGACTTCGCCGCCCGGGAGCGCAAGTGGGCGACGGAGCAGGCGGCTCGCCTCGGCGTCCAGGTCTCCGAGGTGTTCCGCGCGGTGGACGAAGAGCTGCATGCCAGCTCCCCGCCCTCTCCTCCGCGCCAGACCGGCGCCGCGCCGTGCAAGCCCCGGCCCTTCTACGACTGATGCCCTGGCGCCGGCTCCGCAATCCCCGCTTCCTGCTGCGCGCGCTGCGCCGGCTGGCCATCCGTCCGCAGTGGCGCACAGCGCTGTTCACGGCGCTGGCCCTGGCGGCGGTTTGGACCCCGCTGGGGCAGGCCGGCGCGCTGAACGATTTTCGCGACTCGCACCTGCTGCACTCCTACGAGGAGGCCGCGGCCCGGACCGTCACCGAGTACGGCCAGCTGCCGCTTTGGACTCCCTGGTCCTGTGGTGGCCTGTTCGCCTGGGGCAACCCGCAGACCCGTCAGGCCTCGCCGACCCTGCTGCTCTCCGCGCTGTTCGGTGCACGGCGCGCCGAGCCGATGGTGCTGATGCTGTTCCTGCTGTTGGGCATGGAGGGCGCCTTCCGGTACGCGCGGCTCAAGGCGGGAAACGCGGTGGGCGCGCTGCTGGTGGCGCCCCTCTTCGGCCTCTGCGGCTTCGGCGCGCAGTCCTGGAGCCTGGGCTGGCTGTACCTGCTGGGCTTCCTGCTGCTCCCCTGGGTGTTGTGGGGCACGGCGCTGGCCGGGCGCGGCCGCGCAAAGGGCGCCGCGGCGGTGGCGCTGGGGTTTGCGCTGATGCTCGGGTTTGGTGGCACCTATCCGGTGCCCCTGGCTGCGCTGTTCGTGGCGGTCGAAGGAGGGTGGGCGCTGATCGCCGGAGCCGGCCCCCTGCGACGCCGGGCGCTGGCGCTGGCCACCACCGCCGCATTGACCCTGGCGGCGTGCGTGTTCCGGCTGTGGCCGATCTGGGAGACGCTGCAGAGCGGACCGCGGGTGATGGCCGGCAATCCGGGTCACTCGCTGCAGAAGGTGGCGGGGATGCTGTTCTCCTTCCCGGCCACCGGCGACAAGGGCGGTCACGGGGGGTTGTTCTTCGTCGGCCCCGGGCTGGTGCTGCTGGCCTTGCCCGCGCTGCTGGGTCGTCGCAGCAGGTTTCCGGTGGCGCTGACAGTGCTCTGCGGCTGGCTGGCCACCGGGTACGCGGCCCATCCCGCTCCCTTTGCCTGGCTGCGCGCGCTGCCCATCTTCGAGACCCTCCGTTACCCGGAGCGGTTCCTCTTTCCCTGCGCCCTGTTCCTGGCGGTGACCGGAGCGATCGGTGTGGGGGTGCTGCAGGTCTGGCTCCGGCGACCGCGGAGCCCGGCCCTCACGCGCTGGGCGCCGGAGCTGCTGGGGGCGGTGGTCCTGCTTTGCC
>JALYOC010000089.1 GCA_030857095.1 Myxococcota bacterium
CCTCCGCGCCCTCCGCGGCGGAGATGGAGCGGGCGGAGGACGCCGACTCCGGCCCGTCCTACGGGATGGAGGATGCCTCTCCCCGCAACCTCTCCCTGCTGGCGGCGCAGACTGTGGAGGCCGGTGCCACCCGCTACGACCTGCCCCACCCGGTGACCATCCCCAACGACAGCGCCACCATGGTGCTGCTGATGGCCCAACCGGTGAAAGGGGAGGCGGTGTTCATGTTCGCCCCCGAGAGCGGGGTCCCGGACTCCTCCCGCCATCCCTTCCGGGTGGCCCGGTTCACCAACACCACCCGCGGGCTGCTGGAGCGGGGGCCGATCGCGGTCTACGAGGCCAGGTCCTTTCTGGGCCAGGGGGTGATGGAGTCGCTGTCCGCCGGAGGCGAGGCCACCGTGCCCTTCGCGCTGGAGCGGGGGATCGCGGTGGAGGTGGAGCGCAAGGTCTCCACCGAGGATGCCCGGCTGGCCCACATCGAACACGGGCAGCTGCAGCTGGAGCGGGATCAGGTGATCCGCACCCGCTACCAACTGCGCAACGGCGGCCAGGACGAGGTGAAGGTGGTGCTGCGCCATCCGCGCACCCAGGGGATGCGGCTGCACCAGCCGCCGCCCAACACCGAGGATCAGCTTGGCAAGGGGGTGGCCCTGGTCCCCACCACGGTGGCGCCCTATGGGAAGGGCGACCTGCAGGTGGACGAGCGCCGCGGCTATCCGATCTCCGCCGACTGGTTCAGCCCGGAGGCGGACCAGGCGGTGCGCGCCTATCTGGCCGATCCGCGCGCGGACCCCAAGCTGGTCTCCCGGCTGCGCCCGGCCTGGGCGCTGCGCGACCAGCTGATCAAGGCGATGCAGGACCGAGGCAAGCTGCAGGGGGAGCAGGGGATTTTGCAGAACGCCAGCGAGCAGACCCGGGAGAACCTGCGCTCCATCTCCCGCAACCGCACCGGGGTGGACGATCTGCGCCGGCAGCTCTCCGAACGGCTGGCCGAATTGGACGCCAAGCTGGCAGTCACCCAGCGGAGGCTGGTGGAGCTGGAGCTGCAAATCAACGAGCAGTCGGTCCGCTTCACCGAGCTGCTCCGGGAGGTGGTGTTGTCCCAGCCACTGCCGCCCGCCTGACGGTGCGCCCCGGCAGTGATTCCCCGGACAAAGCGGAAAGGCGGCCTTGTGCTAGGAGGGGAGGGCGCCTGCGCGGAAGGGCGTCTGGGAGTCTTGGACGATGAGACGGATCGAGCTATCCGCCGGGCTGCTGCTGGCCACGCTGCTGACCACCTCCGGCTGTGAGATCAAGCCGGTGGTGGAGGTCTATCCGCGGCAGGTGTCGGTCTCCGCGGGGAGTCACCAGCAGTTCAGCGGGATGATCGGCGGGATGATGGACGCCTGGGTCACCTACTCGGTCCAGGAGGGCCCGGCGGGGGGCACCATCGACGAGCGGGGGCTGTACAACGCCCCCAAGGCGGTGGGCACCTACCACATCGTGGTCACCAGCGTGGCGGACCCCACCCGGTTCGCGGTGGCCAACGTCTCGGTGATTCCGCCGCCCCCGGTGCAGGTGTCGATCTCCCCCCAGTGGACCAACGTCTATGGCGGGGGAACCGTGCAGTTCTTCGCCACCGTGACGAACACCGAGAACACCCAGGTCACGTGGACGGTGGTGGAGAGTGACCCGGCCGCCGGCACGGTCAGCGCCGCGGGGCTGTACACCTCCACCCCCACCGGCGGGGTGTTCCACGTGCGGGCCACCAGTGTCGCCGAACCCTCCCGCTCCGCCACCGCCGAGGTCCAGGTCCAACCCCCGGTGAGCGGCTTTCGCAACCTCCACTACGTCACCGACCAGACCGAGGAGGTGCGGCCGGTGGATCTGCGCACCAACTCGCTGGCCGCCCTGGTGGTGGATGGTTCGGGCTTCGTGTCCACCTATCCGGCGATCGGCTTCCAGGATGGGACCTTCGTCATCCCTGGGGTGCCGGAGGGCGAGTACCTGCTGCGGTTCGAGGCCAACCGCTACCTGGTCACCTACAGCCGCCAGCTGGACCTGAGCAACTCGGAGCTGGGGCGTTCGCAGGTCGAGGCCCCCCTTCCCGACACCACCCTCTCTGTGTCCCTGGATGGACTGGCCGCGTGGGAGGGCCACGATCTGGCCTTCACCTCGGCCGGGGCGGGGGTGGGCTATGCCTACTTCGGCAACGCGGGCGCCTACCCGGACTGGGGGAGCACCACCCTCAATGCCACCGTGGACTATGGGGCGCTGGTGTCTATCAACTCCGGACGCGGGCTGGTGGCCAGCGGAGACGACCTGGTGATCCACCAGCTGCAGGCGCAGCAGCCCACCGGGGCGGTGTACGACGTGGCCAGCGCAACCCGGGCGCTGCGCACCACCGCCCTGGACATGGTCAACGGTCAGGATACCCCGCTGGTGGGGACCCTCTCCCCCCTGGCGCAGCGGCCGCTGTCCGTCTCCGTCCCGGTGTGGGCGCTCGCCAACCAGTCCTGGGCGGTGAACCCGGGCGTCAACCTGGCGGTGGTCCTTGCCGGAGTGGGCGCGTCGCCTCCGGGAGGAAGGTCGGTCGGGCCGCCGCTGGCGCCAGCGGAGCTGTTCTGGGCGAACATCGATCCCGCCGCAGGCGTCGATCAGCAGCTGCAGTACAGCTACGGCAACCCGTTCCCCGGCTGGTCCGAGCAGTTCTACTGGGTGGGGTTCTACCAGCGTCAATACTTCGCCCCGGGGGCCAGCACCGGCACCCGGGTCTGGGGCCAGCTGTACTCCGAGCAGCCCCGGGAGCTGCTCCCCCCCGCGCTGTCGCTGTCCCTCTCGCCGGTGGGGTACCCCACCGTGGACTCGAACTCCTTCCAGTGGGACGGCGGCGGCATCTCCCAGTCCCCGTACCTGTCCTGGTCCTCGCCCTCCCTCGGCTGGGCGAACGGGTACGAGGTCATCATCTACCGATTGGGAGTGGATCAATCCCAGCGGACCACTCGGACCCGGGTGGCCAGCTTCCTCACCCAGAACAACTGGCTGCGGGTGCCCCGGGGGCTGATCTCCACCGGCGACACCTGCTTCTTCGTGGTCCGGGCCCTGCAGGGCGGCCCCTCCAGCTGGGCCCCCTATCGGTATGACGCCTACCTGAGCCTCGCCGACGCGATGTCCGGAAGCCTGTACGTCAACTACTAGGTCCGGCTGAACAGCGCCGCGGCGCCCATCCCGCCGCCGATGCACATGGTGACCACCCCGTACTTGCCGCCCCGGCGCTCCAGCTCGCGCAGGAGGGTGGCGGTCATCCGCGCGCCGGAGACGCCCAGCGGGTGGCCCAGGGAGATGGCGCCGCCGTTGGGGTTCACCTTGGACATGTCCAGGCCCAGCTCGCGGATGCAGTACAGGGACTGGGCGGCGAAGGCCTCGTTGAGCTCGAACACGTCGATGTCCGAGACCTTCAGGTTGTTCTTCTCCAGCAGCTTGCGCACCGCCGGGACCGGCCCGATCCCCATGATGTCCGGGGGCACCCCCGCCACCTGGAAGTCGATCATGTAGCCCAGCGGCTTGAGCCCCAGCGCCTTGGCCTTCGCCTCACTCATGATCACCGCGGCGGCGGCGCCGTCGGTGAGCGGAGAGGCGTTGCCGGCGGTGACGCTGCCCTGGGGGTTGAAGGCCGGGCGCAGCTTGGAGAGGCCCTCGGCGGTGGTCTCCGGGCGCAGGATGGTGTCGTCGCTGACGGTCACCGTGTGGGGCACGCCGTGCTCGTCGTGCACCCGGGTGGTGACGGGGACGATCTCCGCCTTGAACTTGCCGCTCTCCCGGGCGCTGGCCGCGCGCCGCTGGCTCTCGGCGGCGAACGCGTCCTGATCCGCGCGGCTGATGCCGAAGCGGCTGGCGATGTTCTCCGCGGTGGCGCCCATGGAGGTGTAGACCTCCGGGTAGGACGCCATCAGCTCCGGGTTGGCTGAGACCTTGATCCCGCCCATGGGGATCATGGTCATCGACTCGGTGCCGCCGGCCACCGCCACGTCGTACTGCCCGGCGGCAATTGCCTGGGCCGCCATGGCGATGGACTGCACCCCAGACGAGCAGAAGCGGTTGACCGTCATCGCCGGGACGGTGTCCGGCACGCCCGCCAGCAGCGCCGCCAGCCGGGCCACGTTCATTCCCTGCTCGGCCTCCGGCATCGCGCAGCCCATGATCACGTCTCCCACCTCGGCAGGGGAGACCTTGGCCTGGGCCAGCGCTTCCTTGATCGCGATCGCGGCCAGGGTGTCCGGCCGGGTGTCCTTCAACTCGCCCTTGTGGGCGCGGGTGAACGGGGTCCGCACTGCGCTGACGATGGCTGCTCTGAAAGACATGGGGCTCTCCCGAAAACTCACTGTGCTGCGAATGGTTGGAATAACGAAGCAGGGGGGCGCGCCGCTGAAGGGGCGCGCCCGGCCGGGTCAGTTGCGGAGCGGCTTGCCCTTCTCCAGCATGTACATCATCCGATCCTGGGTCTTCGCCTCGCCGCACAGGGAGAGGAAGTTCTCCAGCTCCAGCTCCAGCAGCTGCTCCTCGGTGACGAAGGCGGCGGGCGAGGTGTCCCCGCCGGTCAGCACCCGGGCCAGCTTCTGGCCCACCTTGCGGTCGTGCTCGGACACCTGGTTGTTGAGCTGCATGTCGTACAGCATCATGTCCACGGTGGCGTAGCCGCTCTTGCCCGGCAGCAGGAACCGGGTGGGGCGGGGCGGGCGGAACCCGGACTCCGCCATCCCGATCACCTTCGCCTTGGCGTCGGAGAGCAGGAAGTCCCGGTTCATCGAGATCCCGTCCGAATCCTTGAGGAAGCCCAGCTCGCGGGCCTCCTCGGCGGAGGTCGCCACCTTGGCGGTGCCGATGGTGAGGAACACCTTCTTGAGGAAGGGCAGCGCGTCGAAGTCCTTGTCCGCGGCGAACTGGCCGTAGACGTTGCGCAGCAGCTGCAGGTTGCCGCCGCCGCCGGGGATCAGCCCCACCCCCACCTCCACCAGGCCCATGTACGTCTCGCCCGCCGCCTGGATGGCGTTGGCGCCCATCGCCGCCTCCGCCCCGCCGCCCAGGGTCATCCCGGCGATCGCCGAGACCACCGGGATCTGGCTGTAGCGCATCCGCTGATTGGCGGCCTGGAAGCCCCGGACGATCGACTTGAGCGAGTCGAAGTCCTCGCTCTTGATCGCCATCAGGATCGCCATCAGATTGGCGCCCACCGAGAAGTTCTGGGAGTCGTTGCCGATCACCAGGCCCCGCAGCTCCTTCTCCGCGTGGTCCAGCGACGTGTTCATCATCCGGATGATGTCGTCGTCGATGGAGTTCATCTTGGAGGTGAACTCCAACAGGCCCACCCCGTCCCCCATGTCCCAGAGGGTGGCGGAGTCATTGGCGTGGATCTTCTTGTTGCCCCGCTTGAGGTACTCCACCCGGGCTACCCGCGCGCTCTGCTGCACCGGCAGGGCCTTTTGCTGCCCGAGGTCCCAGTAGGTGTCCTTGCCGTTTTCCACCGCGTAGAACGAGGTGCGGCCGGAGCGGACCATCTGCTCCACCCACGGAGCCGGGGTCAGGCCCAGCTCCTTCATCTTGGCCAGGCCCTTCTCCACCCCGTAGATGTCCCAGGTCTCGAACGGGCCCACCTCCCAGCCGAAGCCCCAGCGCATCCCGCGGTCGATGTTGACGATGTCGTCGGCGATCTCCGGGATCCGCCGCGAGGTGTAGGCCAGCGCGTCCAGGGTCACCTTCTCCGCGAACCGGGCCGCCTTGTCGGTCCCGCCCATCACGGTGCGGATCCGGTCCGCCAGGTGCTCCTGGTCCCGCGCGGCGCCCAGCGAGTCGTAGCGGACCTTGATCTGCGGCCGGTACTCCAGGGTCTTCAGATCCAGCGCCAGGATCTGCTTCTCTCCCTCGCCGCCCTTCTCCTTCTTGTAGAAGCCCTTGCCGGACTTCTCGCCCAGCATCCCCTGCTGGACCATCTTTTCGATCCAGGCCGGGACCTTGAAGGTCTCCCGAGCCTCGTCGGCGGTCAGGGTGTCGTAGCAGTTCTTGGCCACGTGGACGAAGGTGTCCAGGCCCACCACGTCCGCGGTCCGGAACACCGCCGAGCCGGGGCGCCCCATCGCCGGGCCGAAGATCTTGTCCACCTCTTCGATCAGCAGCTCCGCCTTCTCCATCTCGGCGAAGGTCCGCATGATCGAGTACACGCCGATCCGGTTGGCGATGAAGTTGGTGGTGTCCTTGCCGTAGACGATCCCCTTGCCCAGCACCTCCTCGCCGAAGGTGTGCACCGCCTGCACCACCTTGGGATCGGTGTCCTTGCCGGCCACCAGCTCCAACAGCCGCATGTAGCGGACCGGGTTGAAGAAGTGGGTGACCAGGAAGCGCTGGCGGAACGACGCGCTGCGCCCTTCCAACATCCCCTCAATGGAGAGCCCGGAGGTGTTGGAGGAGACGATGGCGTGCGGCGCCAGGTGCTGCTCCACCTTGGCGAAGGTGGCCTGCTTGACGGCCAGGTCCTCCTTGACCACCTCCACCACCCAGTCGCAGCCGGCGATCAGGGCCAGATCGTCCTCGAAGTTGCCGATCTCGATCATCTCCAGCGCCGCGGTGGACATCAGCGGGGCCGGCTTCTGCTTGCGCAGGTTGGCCAGCGCGCCTTGGGTGAACTTGTTGCGGAAGGCCTTGGTGGAGGTGTCCTCGCCTGGCGCTGCCTTGGGCGGGACGATGTCCAATAGCACGCAGCGGATGCCGGCGTTGGCCAGGTGGGCGGCGATGCCACTGCCCATCACTCCGGCGCCCAGGACGGCGACCTTGCGGATGCGGAAGCTCATGACGGCTCCTTCGTTATGGGGCGGCGAAAGACGCGCCGCGCCAGAAATTGGAGCCGATGAATCGCCGCCCTTGATACGGAAGTCAACCGCCGCTGCGGGACTTCAGACCGGGGCTGGACTGGCGGTGCGGGGCGGGGGGACCACCGGGGGACTACTTGGCGGGGGCGCCCTGGCGGACGCCGATCGCCAGCTGGGCCAGGCCCGCCACTTTGGCCAGCTCCATCACCTCCACCACCCGGCCGTGGGGCACGCCCTCGTCGGCCTGGAGAATCACCAGGGTGTCGGGGCTGACCTCCCGGGCCGCCGCCAGCGCCTCCTTGAGCTCCTCCAGCTCCATCACCTTGCCGGCGATCACCACTCGTCCGTCCTCCAGGATGGCCAGGGAGAGATCGGTCTTCGCGGGGGTGACGTCGGAGACCTGCCCGCCCTTGGGGAGGTTGACCTTCAGCCCCGCCTGGGCGCCGCTGCCCTGGTTCACGATCACCGAACTGGTGACCATGAAGATGATCAGCAGCACCAAGAAGATGTCGGTGAGCGGGGTGATGTTGATCTCGGCGAACACCCCGTCGCCGTCGCCCTCCTCGTCGGACCCTGGCAGCCTGCCCATCGCCACGAGGTGCTAGCCCTCCGCCTTGGCCGAAGCCGGGGGCAGCTCCAGCGGGGTGGCAGGGGCGGGGCTGCGCAGCAGCTCCACGAACTCCTCGGCCATCAGCCGCACCTCCACCTGGATGCGGGAGATGCGCGCCTGGAAGTAGTTGTAGAGGATCACCGCCTCCACCGCGACCAGGATGCCCACCGCGGTGACGATCAGCGCCTCGGAGATACCGGTCATCACCGCCGCGCTGCCTCCGGTGCCGCCGGCCTCCACGTCCAGCCCCAGGTCGCGGAAGGACTTCATGATCCCCACCACCGTGCCCAACAGTCCCACAAACGGCGCGGTGGCGCCGATGGTGCCCAACAGCCACAGGTTGCGCTTGAGCCTCAGCCCCAGCTGCGCCCGCTCGCGATCCACCGCGGAGGCGACCAGGGCGTGGCGGTCCGGGCCCACCTGATCGGTCCGGGAGAAGCCGGCCCGGAAGAGGTCGGCGATCATCGAATCGCTGCGCTCGGCGGCGGCGCGGGCGGCCACCGTGTCTCCGCGCAGCAGCTGCCGGGTGATGTTCTCCCCCAGGTCACGGGAGCGGGCGGAGAAGCCCCACAACGCGACCAGGCGTTCGAACGCCACCGCCAGCGCGATCAGGGAGGCGGCCAGGATCAGCCAGAGGGTGGGGCCCCCCAGCTTGAGGTAGTGAACCAGGTCTTCGATGCTCATGGACGAATCAAAGAGGCGAGTCTAAGCACCTCGAGGTGCGCTTCGCCCGTGAAAAGCCGTGCCTGGTCCCACTGTTGGCGACCGTGGTTGCCCTGCTGACAGGCTGTCCCCGTCCCCTGGACTATGGACCGGGCGGGCGGATCGACGACCCCGGCGCCCTGCTGGCCAGCCTGGACCGGGAGGAGGCGAAGGTGGGCGCGCTGGTCGCGGACGGGCGGCTGTTCCTCCAGTCTCCCCAGGGGCAGGGTGAGGTGGCGCTGTACGTGGCGGTGGAACGCCCGGACCGGCTCCATGTGGAAACCTTCGACTTCTTCAACCGTCCGCTGGCGGCGCTGACCTGCGACGGAGAACGCTTTGGCCTCTACGACGGCAACGAGGGCCACTACTACTTCGGTCCGGCCACTGCCCAGAACCTGCGCCGGTTCCTGCAGATCGCGCTCTCGCCCCAGCAGGTTGTCGCGCTGATGCTGGGCGCGGCGCCGCGGGACGTGAACGCCGAGGCCACACTGAAGGTGGATGAGGAGCGGGGGGCCTATCAGCTGGTCCTCCAGTCCCCGACGCTGCCGCAGCGGCTGTGGATCCACCCCGTCCACCACCGGGCGGTGCGCTCGGAGTGGGGCGGGGATTCTCCGCTGATCGCCGAGTATGGGGATTTCACCCAGACCTCCACCGGGGTGTTCCCCAAGGAGATCAGGGTCACCGCCCCCCGCGCGGAGCTGACCTTGCGGCTGCGCTACACCGAGCTGACCCTCAACAAGCGGGAGGAGGGGATGTTCACGGTGGAGGCGCCCCCCGGAGTCCCCCTGACCGAGCTGGACGCGGACGGCCGCCCGGCGGTCCCAGGGCCGGAGGCGGAAAGTCCCCCCGCCCCCTAAACCGGGTAGACTGCTCCCGACGCCATGGCGACCATCAAGCTCGGTGAACTGCTGATCAAGGCCAACGTCCTTCAGGAGAGTCAGCTGAAGGCCGCGCTGGCAGAACAGCAGAAGTGGGGAGGCAAGCTCGGGGAGATCCTGGTCCGGATGAGTCTGGTGACCGAGGACCTCCTGGTGCGGGCGCTGTCCAAGCAGCTGAACGTCTCCGCCGCCCCGCTGGACTCCATCCAGGGCATTCCCCCGCACGTGAAGGTGAAGATCCCGGTGGCCACCGCCCGGGACTACCAGGTGGTGCCGCTGCAGCTGCGCGACGAGGGCAAGACCCTGGTGGTGGCGATGGTGGATCCGCAAAACGTGGAGCAGATCGACGCGCTGCGCTCGATCACCAAGTGCCGGATCATGCCCCAGCTGGCGGGGCGGACCTCCATCGCCCGCGCGGTGGCCCGCTTCTACGAGGGCGAGGCGGATCTCTCCGACTTCGAAGGATCCTTCAAGGTCGTCGACTCGCAGGGCCGCACGGTGGTCAAGAGCCTCAAGGAGCTGGAGAAGAACCAGTCCGCCGCCGCCGGGCCGGCGACGTTCTCTCCTCCCGGGGCCAGGCCGGGCCCCCCGGTGGCCGCGCCCCCGCCCGCGGTGCGCCCCGGTCCACCGGTGATG
>JALYOC010000101.1 GCA_030857095.1 Myxococcota bacterium
TCCCAAGGCCGGACCGCTGCGCCTCCCCGTCGCCGTCTTGTTCACCGGCCGCGAGCTGGTGGTGAAGTTTCCGAACGAGACCGCCTCCGAACAGACGGTTCACCTCCCGCGCAGCTTCCAGTTGGTCGCCCACCCGGACCAGGGTGGGCTGGTGCTCCGCGGGAACTACGGCTGTGCGGCGAAATACGTGCACCAGTGCCACCACAGCACTCCATTGACCTTGCCTGCTCGCTCGGGGGCCGAGGCACGGTTCCAGTGGGGTGGAGAGACGGTGCGCGGGATCACCCAGAATGGGTGGACCCCCGCGACGGTAATCCTGAGCAATCCACCCTCCGGTCAGGCCTCCACGGAGTAGCGGCGACCACCACCGTCGACTCACGGGACGTGCTACAGGGGTGCTTGACGTCGTGGCGCACGAACCAGAAGAAGATCAGGACGGCGGGCCGCCCAGAGCCGAGGGCCCCATCCGCATTGCTTCGCGAGAGCTGCGTGCCAAGGGCCTGAGGCTGATTCGAGGCCTTCGAAAGACGCAGGACCATCTCGTGCGCCTGCTCGGTTCCAGCGTCGAGGGACGCGCGGGCCTCGTGGCTGGGATGCTTGATCGGAACCCGAACGAGGCGATCTCCTACTGGCTCCAGCTTGGGGTCTCGATCGGGATCGCGACGCTTGGCCTCGTCGTCGGAAGCGCTGCGGTGATCATTGGCGCCATGCTGGTCGCGCCGCTGATGGTTCCCATCCTCGGCCTCGCGATGGGCCTCGCGACCGGATCTCCCTTCCTGGTGCTCCGATCCGCTGGTCGAATCGTGCTCAGCGTCCTCGTCGCCATCGGCGGAGCCGCGCTGATCACGATCCTGCTCCCCTTCCACGAGTTCAACGCGGAGATCGCGGCCAGGACCTCGCCCACCGTCCTTGACCTCCTGACGGCTGGCTTCTGCGCCCTCGCCGGGGTGTACGCCTCGTTGCGCCCGGGCTCCGACACCGCGGCAACTGCTGCGGGTACGTCGATCGGCATCTCGCTGGTTCCGCCGCTGTGCGCCAGCGGCTTCGGTCTCGGTACGGCGACCTGGACCGTCGCCGGGGGCGCGGCGCTCCTGTTCCTCACCAACCTGGTGGCGATCATCTTCGTCGGGACGGTCTCGTTCGTTGCGGCCGGCTTCAACCGGGTGAACGCGACGACCCTTGAACGAGAGGAACTCGCCAAGAACCAGGGAGCGGTGGTGACCGCCGCAATCTCCCGCCGGCTCTCGGGCCTCTTCGAGTCCAGGGCTGGGCCGGCGCTTCGCTTCCTGATGCCGCTGGTGCTGCTCGCCGCGGTCTACGCTCCCCTGCGTCGCGCGCTTGACGAGGTCGCCTGGGAGGTGGGCGTTCGCGCCGCCGTGCAGGACTCGCTCCAGCGTGAGCGGCACAGGATCGTCCAGAGTCGCGTCCGCGTGGAGCGACACGAGGTGGACCTCCTCGTGGTTCTTCTCGGAACGACGGCCGACGCGGAGTCCTCGCGGACGAGGCTGGACGCTGAGATCAAGAAGGCCTCCGGTGTCGTTCCTCGCATCGAGGTCCTCGCCATCCCCGACGCGACAGCCTTCGCCGGCCTGGAGTCCTCGCTGCGCACGACGCGAGATTCGCGTCCCCTGCCGCCTCCCCCTCCACGTCTATCGCCCTTGGCCCAGTTGGAGGGCGGATGGGCGCTGGTGCACTCCAGCGTTGCCCGGGCCTGGCCCGGGCGGACGGCGGGCGAGGCGCTCGTCATCGACGTTGGCACTGAAGACAACCAGCCTCTTCGCGTGCGGGTCGTGCATCTGGGCGCGGAGCTGAACCCCGACGCCGTGGAAAGCCTCGGTCGGAGCCTGGGGGCGACGCTGGAGCGCGAGGTGCAGCTGATCGGCGTCGCCATCCCCTCCGAGCCACTGTCCCGAGCAGATGGAGATCTGAAGTTCGTCGCGGCCGTGGCTGCGGGTGCCCGGGCGAGTGCCGCCGTCGGCTCTGTGAATGCCTGCGTGGTCGAGCCCGGCCAGCAGAAGGACCGGCGGCGCGGCGACCGGCGAGAGCAAGAGCTTGCGGAGACTCTTCGCGACCTGCTTGCGGTGCACCCACGGGTGACCATCGCGCCCGGCAAGGAGTGGATCGTGCGATTCACGCGATCAGCATGCTCGGACCCGACCCGGGGCAATGCCGGCGTCAACCAGCCCGGAGCGACGCTAGACCTTTGAACGGGCGCAGCGTTCGCACGCTGGTTTCCGCCACACCGGACCTCGGGCCTCCCCATGCGCTGGGCGACCAGGCGAACAGGCGCCTGCCGCCGTTGACTCCGGCGATGACCAAGTTTTAAGGCGTGAAGACACCTACCTTCAGTTTGCTCGCGGCCTTGCTGCTGGCGCCGCTGGGCTGCCGGGAGCGTTCCACCCCTCCCCCGCCCCGGCTGGTCGGGACCTCGGGTCCGGTGAACGGCGCCCTGGCTCCGGAGGATCAGCGCGGAATCGGTGGCTCCGGGGCGGACCTCCTGGAACCTGCCGCCCCTTCGGATAGCCCCCAGAAGGATCCGCGGCCCTCCAGCCCGTTCCCCGCCGAGGATCCCATCCGGCCGATCACTCCCTGAGTTCCGCCCTCACCAATCGCCCGTCCTGCAGCGCCACTTCCGGGCAGAACGCCCCCAGCGGCTCCACCGTCCAGAAGGCCTGCGAACCCCGGGGCGCGAACCGGTAGCGGGCGGCCTGGATCCTCGTCCTGCGGGGCGGTCGGCCCTCGAACGGCACTGACTCGAACAGCCCCTCCACCGGAGGCGAACCCTCCAGCAGCGCCTTCTGCAGCGAGAAGAGCCAGGGGCTGTCCTCACAGCGCCCCAGCGCTGCGAACCACATCATCCAATCCAGCCGGGGCATGTGGGGGGCGGCATACCGGGGCGCCTGCTCCGGGGCGCCGGGCTTGTACCGGAACCGGTAGGGGCGCCAGGTCTGTCCGTCCTCGCTGCCCTCCACCGACAGCTCCAACCGGTCCCGGGTCATCACCTCGAACATCCCGTACCCGTTGGCGATCATCAGCGGCGAGGTCAGCGCGTGCGCCACCCGGAGCGGCGTGGGCACCGGTTCCCAGCTGCGGGTGGCCCGCGCCCAGCTGGCGGCCACCGTGGCGGTGAACACCCAGCCCAGGATCAGGCCCCCGCCCACCCACCGCAGCCGGCTCCGCGAGCGCGCCCCCAGCGTTCCCACCGGCACCCACCGGTCCAGCCAGCGCAAGTCCTGGTCATCGATCACCAGCAGGCACAGGCTGGCGGTCAGCAGGCCCAAAAAGCCATAGCTGCCGGTGGCGGCAATGCCCCCCAGCAGGGCCAACATCCCCATCACCCCGATCCGCCGCAGCGGGTGGTGGCCAAAGAGCAGGAACGGGAAGACCAGCTCGATCACCAGGGTCAGCGCGGTCTGGGCGCGCAGGGTCACAGCAGCGTGGTGGGCCATCCACCAGGCGCCCACCGAGGGCAGCGGTTGGGTCCACAGGTGGAAGTCCATCGCGGTGAACTGCCGCCAGCTGGCGTCTCCGCTGGTCAGCTTTACCAACCCGGAGAGGAACATCACCCGGAACAACAGCCACTTGAGCAGCAGCCGCGCGGCCCACCCGGTGGCCGCGGCCGGACGCGGATTCCAAAGGCCAGCCGGCGCCAGGAACAGCGACAGGAACCCCGCCTCCAGCAGCAGGGTGTCCCACTGGAAGGACAGGAACGGCGCCCCCAGCGCGACCAGGGACAGGTACAAAAGCCCCATCACCGCCAGCGCCGCTCGCTGGGCGACACCCGCCATCAGCAGCAGCGAGGCCAGCGCCCCCACCCCACAACAGCCGACCAGCACCGGATCGCTGGCGGAAAACCACAGCAAGGAGGGCACCGCCAGGTAAACCCGCCCCCCGCCCGCCCCCTCCAGCATCAACTGCAAGGGCACGATGCCCTGGGCGCCGAACAGCCCCCGGACCTGCACCCCCAGGGAGACGAAGGCGAACAGGAAGGAGAGCCCCAACAGGCGCAGGAACAGCCAGCGGGAACGAAGGTAGGTGGTGGGGTCGGCGTTCCACAGCCGTTTGGCCACCGCCAGCGCCGGCACCCTGTTCTCGGTCGCCCACCGGTACCCCAGCCGATGGACCCGTCGCCAGAACGCGGACCGCTGATCCCGTTCCAGGGCCGCCCCGCCGCCCTCGATCAGCGCGGCGGCGTGCAGCAGCGCGTCCAGGTCCCGCCACTCGGTCCCCTCGGGGATGCGCAGCCGCAGCTCCCGATCCACCGCTGGGCCGTCGTGGTCCTGGGCGGCGGCCAGCTCCAGCCGGCCCGCCGCGGCGGCGGACAGCCGCTGGGCGACCCAGGAGGCCAGCACCGACTGGGCGTCGTAGATCAGCAGCGGCGACACGGGGCGAACAGCCTACGCCACCGCGCGCTCAGGGGACGCGCACGTCCACCATCAGGGCGATGAACAACCCGGTCAGGTACAGCAGGGAGATCAAGAACAGCTTCCGCGCCCAGACCTGTCCCAGCTTCTTGACGAACCCATAGACCCCGTAGCCCAGGAACGTCGCTCCCAGCAGCACCGCGGCGGTCAGGTAGATCCACCCCGAGAGCCCCATCGCGAAGGGGAGGATGCTGACCGGGACCAGGAACACCAGGTAGCGGACGATCATCGCCCGGGAGATCTCATCCCCCCGCTCCAGCGGCAGCGACTTGAGCCCGGCCGCCGCGTACTCCTCCTTGCGGAACAGGGCGATGGCGATGAAGTGGGGGATCTGCCACAGGAAGAGGATGGCGAAGAGCACCACCCCCGCCCCGGTGATCCGCCCGGTGATCGCGGTCCAGCCCATCAGCGGGGGCAGCGCCCCGGGCAGCCCGCCCACCAGCATCGCCGTCCAGGAGCGCGCCTTGAGCGGGGTGTAGACGAACACGTAGGAGACGAAGGCCAGCAGCCCCAGAAAGCCGGTGAGGAGATTGGAGGCCAGGGTCAGGGCGGGCAGGGACACCGCCAACAGTGCGCCCCCGAACCAGAGCGCGGTCGACGGTTCCATCCGCCCCGCCGGCAGGGGCCGGTTCCGGGTGCGCTTCATGAACCGGTCGCTGTCCCGCTCCCAGTAACAATTGAAGGCGTTGGCTGCGCCCACGATCCCGGCGGTGGCCAGGATCACCAGCAGGGTCTGGCGCGCCGGCAGCGAACCGGGCGCCAGCCACATCCCTCCGGCGGCGGTGCACACCACCAGCGACGAGAGCCGCGGCTTGGTCAGCGAGGCGAAGTCCGCCAGGGTGGAGGAGAACGGCACGGCCTGGGCGCTCATGCGCACCCCAGGGCGGAGATCACGGTGACGGTGGCAGGGCGGACTTCCATGATCCTCTCGGCGGCTGACTGCTCCACCGAATAACCGCAGCGGTCAGGAAAGTTCAAGTTGGGCCCCCCCGGGGGAGGCCCGATCCATCAGCGAGGCTAAGCCCACCCACACCGCGCGACGGCCTAGAGGGAGACGATCCGCTGGGCGTCGGCGGCGTAGGCGCCTCGCGGCTCGCGCTTCAGATACTCCTGCGCGGTCGCCCGGGCCTTGCCGGCCGCGGCGCGATCAGTGGACAGGAAGCGGGCGTAGAAGAAGTAGGCCGGCGCGTACTCCACGTCCGCGTTCAGCGCCTTCTTGTAGGCGTCGTCCGCCTTGGTCCGATCCCCCTTCTCTTCGAAGGTCCGGCCCAGCTCGGTGTAGGCCTCGGCGGCCCGGGCGGGCTGGCTGACGTACTCCTGCGCCGCCTTCTCCAGCTGCTCCTGGGCCTTGTCGTAGGACCTCCGCTCCCGATACAGCGACCCCAGGGCCAGCCGGGCCTCCGGGTTCTTGGTCTTCGGGTCGGCCAGGGCCTTGGTGTACTCGGTGATCGCGTCGTCGGCGCGGCCCAGCTTGCGGTTCACGTCCCCCAGCATCACCCGCAGCTTCGGCGAGTCCATGGTCTTGAGGGCCTGCTCCAGCGCGGCCTTGGCGTCCTTCTCTCCCCCGGCCTTGGCGGTCAGCACCTTGGCCAGCTCCAGGTGGAACTGGGCCCGGCTGTTGTCCATGGCGATCGCCTGCTTCAGCGCCGTCACCGAGCCGTCCACGTTTCCTTCCAGGCGCAGCCGCTGGCCCTTGATCGCCAGCAGCTCCGGGTTCTGGCGGTCCAGCTTCACCGCGCGATCCTCAAGGTCCGCGACCTCCGCCCGCGCCTTGGCCGCATCGTTGGGGACGCCGGTGTTCTCCACCAGCAGCTTCAGCTCATCCGACCTGGCGGTGGACATGGCCTGAGACACCCGCGAGACCAGCAGCGCCC
>JALYOC010000111.1 GCA_030857095.1 Myxococcota bacterium
GGCCGGAGCGGCGGGGGGCCGGACCTGGTTGGCGGCGGGCGCCGCCGGGGCCCGGGCCTGCGAACCGAAGGACTGGGTGCCGGGCACCGCCTTGGCTTCGCCGGCCTTGCCGTCGAAGTCGTCCCACTTGGAGTCGGAGGTGCCGCTGATTCCGGAGAAGCGCAGCGCGAAGTCGTCCGGGTTGGTGGCCTGCCGCTTGGCCTCGTCGAAGGTCACCAGGTTGTTCCGCACCAGGGACATCAGCGACTGGTCGAAGCTCTGCATGCCATAGGTCTGGTGGCCCTGGTTGATCGCGTCCGCGATCTCCTTGGTGCGGTCCTTGTCCTCGATCAGCTCCCGCACCCGGGCGGTGGCCTTGAGGATCTCCACCGCCGCCACCCGGCCCTTGCCGTCGGCGCGGGGGACCAGCCGCTGGGAGACCACCGCCTTGAGGATGGAGGCCAGCTGCAGCCGCACCTGCTTCTGCTGGTACGGGGGGAAGGCGGAGATGATCCGGTTGATGGTCTCTGTTGCATCCAGGGTGTGCAGGGTGGCCATCACCAGGTGACCGGTCTCCGCCGCGGTCAGCGCGGTCTCAATGGTCTCCAGATCCCTCAGCTCACCGACCAGGATCACGTCCGGGTCCTGGCGCAGCGCGCTCTTGAGGGCCTGGCTAAAGGACATGGTGTCCACGCCAATCTCGCGCTGGTTCACGATCGACCGCTTGTCGCGGATCAGGAACTCGATCGGATCCTCGATGGTCATGATGTGGTTGGTCTCGTTGGCGTTGATGTGATCGATCATCGCCGCGAGGGTGGTGGACTTGCCCGATCCGGTGGTGCCGGTGACCAGCACCAGGCCGCGCTCCTCCAGGGAGATCGTCTCCAGCGCCGGGGGCAGGAGCAGGTCCTTGATGGACATGATCTTGAACGGGATCACCCGAAGCACCGCGCCCACGGTGCCGCGCTGCTGGAAGACGTTGACGCGGAACCGCCCCAGCCCGGGCACCCCGTAGGCCAGGTCCACCTCGTTGGTGGTCTTGAACTTGTCCCGCTGGAAGTCGTTCATGATCCCCGACGCCATCCGTGCCACCTCCTCCGGAGGCAGCCGGCGGCCGTCCTTGAGCGGGACCAGGGAGCCGTCGACCCGGAACATGGGCGGCAGGCCGGCCTTGAGGTGGATGTCCGAGGCTCCGCCCCGGAGCGCGATCTGAAGGATCTCGTTGAGTTCCATGAGGTGCATGATGCTACCACCGGCTCCCCAACGGTCGCGATGAAGGACACTGGCGCACGCCCGCTCCTCAGGCGGTCTGCGCGCCAAGCCCCCCGGAGTGAACCCACGCGTACAACCGGGCCCCCCAGGCGGGGGGAACCCCGAACTCCGGATACAACAATGCCCCCGAGGCGTTGAGCCCCGGAGGCAGTGCTGAGACACCGATCCGAAACGACGGATTAGCGCTTGGAGAACTGGAACCGGCGACGCGCGCCCGGCTGACCGTACTTCTTCCGCTCGACCACGCGGGCATCACGGGTCAGGAAGCCGGCCTTCTTCAGCGCCGGACGGAACTCGGGGTTGAACACGGTCAGCGCGCGGGAGATCCCGTGGCGGATCGCGCCGGCCTGGCCGGAGAGGCCACCGCCGACCACGTTCACAGTGATGTCCACCTTGCCCAGCAGCTCCACGATCTGGAGCGGCTGGTTGATGACCATCTTCGAGGTCTCACGCCCGAAGTACTCGTTCATGGTGCGGCCGTTGACGATCACCTCGCCAGAGCCCTGCTTCAGCCACACGCGGGCGGTGGCTTCCTTGCGGCGGCCAGTCGCGTACGAACCTTCATGCATCGTTGCCATCGTTCTCTTCTCGCCTTCGTCTTTGTGGGAAGTCGGGGCTTACGCCTCGACCTCGCGGCTCTGGGGCTTCTGGGCCGCGTGCGGATGCTCGGCACCCGGGTACACCTTCAGCTTGGTCATCATCTGACGGCCCAGCGCGGAGCGGGGCAGCATGCGGCTGACCGCATTGATGATGATGTCCTCGGGGTGCCGGTCACGCAGCTTGCTGAGATTGGTGGTCTTCAGCGCGCCGGGGAAACCTGCCCGGGGCTGCCGGTGGTAGAGCTTGTTCTGCTCCTTGGTACCGGTCACCTTCACCTTCGCAGCGTTGATCACGACCACGTGATCTCCGGTGTCGATGGAGGGGGTGTACATCGGCTTGTGCTTACCCTTCAGCAGGGTGGCAATCTGGCTCGCCGCACGACCCAGTACCTTCTCGTTCACGTCAATGACGTGCCAAGCCCGCTGGATGTCGGTCTTCTTTGCGCTGTACGTCCTGGTCGGCATTTGAATCTCCAAACTCGTCGCGAGCCGCAATTCTGCCCGGGGGCGGTTCGCGGAAGCGGGCGGATCTATGAGCAGCTAGCTCCAGTGTCAAGCGCTGGGTCAATTGGGGGGTGGATTCTTCTAGAACCGCCACCGGCCGCTCAAGGATTTGGTCCCGGCTTTGGATCAGGATTCTGGGTCGCGACGGCAGGCTTGGCGGTCGCCGCCTGGGCCTTCAACCGCTCAAGAACGTTGGAGAAAAACTTCTTCTCCTGTTCGGTCGGCGGCCCAGGGGGCGGGACCGTCATGTCGAAGAGTTCGAAGACCTCGGCCGGTAGGTCCTCCAGGAAGCGGGAGGGCGTGCGAGGGAGTTCCTTCCCCCGCTTCACCCGGGTCGAGGCGCGGGTCAGGTACAGCAGATCGCGGGCGCGGGTGATCCCCACGTAGCAGAGGCGCCGCTCCTCCTCGAGGTTCTGGGCCTCCCCCTGCATGCCGGAGTGGGGCATCAGGTCCTCCTCCATCCCGACCAGGAAGACGACCTTGAACTCCAGCCCCTTGGCCCCATGCAGGGTCATCAGGGTCACCCGGCGGTTCCCAGACGGGCCCTCCTCGTCCTCCTCCGGACGGGTGTCCAGGGAAAGCCGGTTGAGGTAGGTGAGCAGATCCGCCTTCTTGCCCTCCCGCTTCTCGTACGCGTCCAGGGAGGCCAGCACCTGATCCACCGACGCCAGCTTGCGCTCGGCGGCGGCGGCCGACGCGATCATCGAGCGGGCGGCCTCCTTGAAGCCGATCTCCTCCAGCAGCTGCCGGGTGACCTCCGCCAGGTTCCCCTTGGAGAAGGCCTTGCGGTAGCGGTCGATCAGACCCAAAAACTCGCCCACCTTGGCGGCCGACCCCTGGGGCAGGTCCTCGTAGCCCTCCGCCCGGCCCATCGCGTCCCACAGCGCCAGGCTCTCGGCGCGGGCGTGGTGGGTCAGCCGCTCCATGGTCACGTCGCCGATTCCGCGGGCGGGGACGTTGACGATCCTCAGCAGCGACACCTCGTCCCGGGGGTTGGCGATCACCTTGAAGTAGGCGATCACGTCCTTGACCTCCCGCCGGTCGAAGAACTCGCTGCCCCCCACCACCTCGTAGCCAATGTTCTTCTCCCGCAGCGCCTCCTCCACCGGGCGGGACTGGCCGTTGGTGCGGTACAGCACCGCCACCTCGTCCGGGGAGAGGCCGGCGGAGAGGTGCTTGGTGATCTCGTGGGCCACGAAGCGGGCCTCGTCCTCCTCGCCGGGAGTGACCACCACCCGCAGCTTGGGACCCTGCTGCTGGTCGGTCCACATCCGCTTCGCCTTGCGGTCCGGGTTCTTGGCGATCACCGCGTTGGCGCCGGCCAGCACGTTCCCCACCGAGCGGTAGTTCTGCTCCAGCCGGACTTCGTGGCCGCCGGGGAAGATCCGGTCGAAGTCCAGGATGTTGCGGACCTCCGCGCCCCGCCAGGAGTAGATGCACTGGTCGTCGTCCCCCACCGCGCACACGTTCCGGCGCACCCCGGCCAGCTGCTTGAGCAGCTCCAGCTGGGCGTGGTTGGTGTCCTGGAACTCGTCCACCAGCAGGTAGCGGAACCGGTCGGTGTACTTCTGGTTCAGGTCCGGGTGCTCCTTGAGCAGCCGGGTGGGGAGGACAATCAGGTCGTCGAAGTCCACCGCCCCCTGGGCCCTCAGCGCCAACTGGTAGGTGGGGTAGACCAGGTGGGTGATCAGGTCGTAGTCGTCCCCCATCCCCTCTTCCTGGGGCTGGGGCTCCTTGCCGCTGTTCTTGGCCCGGGAGATCCCCACCAGGACCTTGCGAGCGTCGAACTCCCGGTCGTCGATCCGCTGCTCGCGCATCGCCCGGCGGATGATCGCCTGCTGGTCGCCCATGTCGGCGATGGCGAACTTCCGGGGCCAGCCCAGCCGGTGCAGGTCTTCGCGCAGCATCTCGGCGCCAAAGGCGTGGAAGGTACACACCAGCACCGAGGAGGCGCGCTTGCCGGCCAGGTGGACCACCCGTTCCTTCATCTCCGAGGCGGCCTTGTTGGTGAAGGTCACCGCCAGGATGGCCCGGGCGGGGACCCGGCGATCCAACAGGTGGGCGATCCGGTGGGTGATCACCCGGGTCTTGCCGGAGCCGGCGCCCGCCAGGACCAGCAGCGGTCCTTCGGTGGTGGTCACTGCTTCCCGCTGGGGTGGGTTGAGCTTCGAGAGGTCCATTGCGCCGGGCCTGCCTCATACCTTTAGATTCAGGTGTGCGCGCAAGGGGAGGTCGGATTGTCCTGGCAACGGTGATGGGGGCAGGGGTCGCCCTGTCCGCCTGCCAGGGGGCCCCCTCCTCCGCGCCTCCCCCTGCCGACACCCAGGGTCCGGGTTCCTCACCCACAGTGTACTTCCAGCAGCTCAAGGCCTTCCTGCCCTCGTCGGTGGAGGGGTTCACCCAGGTCCGGGAGCGGGGCTCCACCGGCAAGTACGGTGAGGTCTCGGTCAGCGAGGCGGAGCGGGTGTTCCAGGAGAGCGGCGGCGAGGCCCCCCGGGAGATTTCGGTCCGGATCGTGGACACCACCATCGCCCAGCGGCTGGGCCGCTCCATCCGGGCGGCGGTGGAGGATGGGGCCCACAAAGCGCACACCGATCCGTTTGCCCCCATCCAACTGCGCGACGCGCTGGGCTTCGTCCGCTACGATCCGGAGGAGGAGCAGGCGGAAGCCAACCTCCTGGTCGGGAACCGTTACGTCGTCGCCGTCACCACCCATGGATTCGTCAGTACGGTCGAGGCCCGGGAGATCGCCCGCGGCCTGGACCTGACCGGACTTGCCCAGCTTCGCTGATTCGCCACCAACTCCAATGGCCACCACCGCCCCCAGCAAGAGCCCCAAAGAGCCCAAGCCGCGCACCGCCGAACAGAGCGCCACCGATCAGGACAAGGCGGTGATCACCGCCCTGGGCAAGCGCGAGTTCATGGACCGCTTCGCCACCCTGACCAAGTCCTTCTCCTCCGACCCGGGCAACCCCGGCTCGTACGCCTGCACCGGCTGCGCGCGCTGCGCCAACTGCATGTTCTGCAAGGACTGCGACAGCTGCTACCAGTGCACCCACTGCACCCGCTGCGAGCTGTGCAACAACTGTTCGCACTGCGTGGACTCCAAGAACCTCCACGCCTGCGCGTACTGCATCCAGTCGGAGAACTGCACCCAGAGCGCGTACCTGATCCTCTGCCGGAACCTCTCCGACTCGAACTACTGCTTCGGGTGCGTGGGGCTGTCCAAGAAGGACTTCTACATCCTCAACGTGCCCTTCCCCCGGACCGAGTACTTCAAGATCGTGTCCCGGCTGCGCAAGGAGCTGGGGATCCCGTAGTCTCGGTCCCCGGTGCCCGTGGAGACGCCCGAGCATCAGCGCCTGGCGGAAGAACTTTCGGTCACCCCCTGGGAGCGGGCCGCGATCACCGCCGCCCAGCTGCTGTTCGGGCTGATCGCCCGCACCCTGGACTGTCTGCTGCTGGTGGTCCGCCCCCGGCTGCTGCGGGCCTACGGCGCGCTGTGGTGGGCCCAGGTGCTGGCCAGCCCCTACCGGTGGCCGCGCTCCTTCGAGGCGGTGCGGCTGGTCAAGCAAAGCGGCCAGACCCTGCGCGAGCTGATGTACGGCGAGGCGCCGGTGTTCAGCGCGGTGTGGCTGCTGTGGCGCGCGGGCGTCCGGCGGGGATCGAAGGTCCTTGATCTGGGGGCCGGCCGGGGCCGGGTGCTGCTGGCCGCCCGCTGGTTGGGAGCCGACGCTGGCGGGATGGAGCTGCGCCCCGAACACGTGCTGCCGGTCCAGGGGGTGCTGCAGCGGGTGGGGGCGCGCCTGGAGGTGGCGGACGTGCTGCAGGCGGACCTGGGCCAGCCGGACCTGGTGTTCCTCAACTGGTGCGCGTTCTCCCCCCAGACCCGGGCCCGGCTGACCCGGCGGCTGGAGCAGCTGCCTCCCGGGACCAGGGTGATCGCGGTGGCCGCGCCGGTGGAGTCAGCGGGCTTCCGGCGGCAGTTCCGGACCTGGGCCCTGATGACCTGGGGCCCGGCGCGGGTCACCCTCCATCAGCGCGCCCGCTGAGCCGCAGCCCGGAATCAGACCGGCCCGCCGGGTGGTCCAAGGCCCGCACCCCGGCGCACTATTCCAGGCCGCGGGCTGCGAGTTCGTGATCATCCTCCCCGCGCAGGTGTCCCACCTCGTGGAGCAGCGTGATCCGGATCTGCTCAATCAGCTCGGCGCGGGTGCGCACCGCGCGGGCCAGGTTCCGCCGGTACACCGCCACCGAACGGCAGGGCTGTTCGCCTCCGTCGCAGGACTCTCCCAGGGGAGGGCCGCGGTACAGTCCGAGGATGGCGGGGGAGAGCGGCGGGTCTCCGCTGAGCAGGTCGGCCTCGCTGGGCAGCTCCTCCGCCCGCACCGGCACCCCCTGCAGATCCCGGCGCATGTCCCTGGGCAGGGTGGCCACCGCTTTTTGGACCTCAGCGCGGAAGGCGACCTCGGAGAGCAGCGGAGGAACCCCGAAGGAGTCGGGAGCCAGCTTGCGGGCCTGGGCGAAGTGGGCCTCGGCGCCCTTCCAGTCCCCCTCCCGCTCTTGCAGCAGGCCCAGATGGTGGTGGGCGTGGGCGGAGCGGTCCGGCAGCTGGAGCATTGCCCCGAAGGCCTGCTTGGCCTCGGCGAAGCGGCACAGCTCGAACAGCGCCACCGCCCGTTCGTAGGCGGCCTCCGGGCTCTTCGGTTGGCGGGTCAGCACCCCCTCCGCGCGGGCCAGCGCCTCCCTTGAGGCCCCCACGTCGTTGAAGGCCATCGCGGACATCAAGGCGAACTCCGCCGACAGCTCGCGGTCCCGGTTCTGCTCCGCTTGCTGGAAGCCGCGCTCGGCATAGACCACCGCCAGCTCGTCGTTCTCCCGCGAGGAGGGCATCCGGACCCCGTACAGGTAGGCGGCGCCCAGCAGGGCATCGGGCAGGTCCGGATTCAGGGCCAGGGCCCGGGCATAGGCCAGCTGCGCGCCGGGGAGCTGGTTCAAGGCGGCCAGGGCGGCGCCGCGCTCGGAGTGGGCCAGGGGATCGTCGGGGTCGAAGGCCGAGGCCTGGGCGGCGCAGGAGAGCGCGTCCTCGAACTGCTCCCGGTCATAGAAGCCGCGCGCGGCGCTCAGCGCGTCCAGGCCCTCGGAGCGGCACACCGCCAGCGGCTGCTGCCGCTCCAGCCGGGACGAGGTCGGCGCCGGCGCTCGGACCTCCTCGGGGAGGCGTTGCACGCTGGCCGGCGCGGAAGGCTCCGCCGAAGGCTGCTGCTTGCAGCCACCCAGGCCCACCAGGACTGCGCACCACCACCACCGCGACATAGGGCGGGGATGGTACGCGAGGCAG
>JALYOC010000176.1 GCA_030857095.1 Myxococcota bacterium
CGCGGTGCGCGAGCAGCTGGGAGGCAGCGAGGCCCAGGCCGCCGCGGTGCGCGAGCAGCTGGGAAGCAGCGAGGCCCAGGTCGCCGCGGTGCGCGAACAGCTGGGAAGCAGCGAGGCCCAGGTCGCCGCATTGCGCGAACAGCTGGGAAGCAGTGAGACCCAGGTCGCCGCATTGCGCGAACAGCTGGGAAGCAGTGAGACCCAGGTCGCCGCGTTGCGCGAGCAGCTGGGAAGCAGCGGGGCCCAGGCCGCCGCGTTGCGCGAACAGCTGGCACGCAGCGAGGCCCAGGCCGCAGCGCTGCGCGAGCAGCTGGGCGGCAGCGAGGCCCAGGTCAGCGAGCTGCGCGGGGAGCTGAGCGCCCAGGAACAGGCGCTGGAGGCCCAGCGGGCACAGGTGGCGCAGCTGGAGGAGAAGCTGGCCGCGACGGCCGAGCGGGCCTTGGCGCTGGAAACCTCGCTGCAGGCGGCGGAGTCGGAGCTGGCTCAGGGACGCGCGCGCCAGGAGGAGTTCGAACAGCAGGTCGCCGCCCTGACCGCGCAGGCGGCGTCGCTGAGCGAAGAACTGGCCCGCCTGGCACCGCGGCTGGAGGCGTCGACCGCGAGGGTGGCGGCGCTGGAGCACGAGCTGGTGGAGGTCCGGGCCACCCTGCTGGGGGCAGAGGCCGCCCGCAGCGCCGAGGTGGAGACCCGCTCCCAGCTGGAGTCCGAGCTGGAGGCGGAGAGGGGCGCGCTGCAGGACGCCTTTGCCCAGGCAACCCGGCTGGAAGAGCAGCTGGCGACCGCGACCCGGCTCAAGGCGGAGCTGGCTGCAGAGCAGGAGCGGCTGCGCGAGGCGCTGGAGACGGCGATGGGCGAGGCAGCCCTGCTGGCCGGACGGGACGCAGACCTCAACGCCCAGATCGCCGACAAGACCAAGAAGCTGGAGCTGCTGGAGCGGCGGCTCAAGGCCCAGGACACCGAGCTGTCCGCGCTTCGGCGCACCGCGGCCCGCCCGGCCGCCGCCAACCAGGTCCAGCAGATCTACGAGCGGGCCAACGCGGAGCTCAGCGCGGTGAAGGCCGAGCTCTTCACCAAGAAGCCGGACCCGGCGGCGGCACCTCCCAGGGGCCCTCCCACCGTGGGGGTGGTCTCCCGCCCGGCCCGCCCAGCCCCCGGGGGGCAGAAGCTGCAGTCCCTGGCGCCCCCGTTGGGTGCCAGCGGCGGTTCCCCGGCCGCGGCCGACGCGGACGAACCCCTCACCACCCCCCCTGAGGAGTAGTCACTCCGGGTGGAACGGTTGCTGGCCCCAGCACTTTGGCTGCAACGCGGGGCGTGCCGTGGGATCCGGGCTTGATTACACTCGCGGCGTGGCGGAGCGCTTCTTCAAGTACCACGGGCTGGGCAATGACTTCGTGATCCTGGACCGACGTGGCTCGGGGCGGGACATCGACGAGGCCCAGGCGCGCGCGCTCTGCGATCGGCGGCTGGGCATCGGCGCGGACGGGGTGCTGGTGATGCTGCCCTCCGCCCAAGGGGTGGCGCGGATGGTGGTGCACAACCCCGACGGCGGCATCCCGGAGATGTGCGGCAATGGGCTGCGCTGCGCCGCCAAGTTCCTGGGGGACCACACCCCCGGCCAACCGGCGCTGCTGGAGATCGAGACCGGCGCCGGGGTCCTTCCCTGCCGGCTGGACTACGCGGGGGGGCAGGTGGCGGAGGTGGAGATCTCCATGGGCCCTGCCCGACTGGTGGCGCCCAACCTCCCCTCCGGACGGTCCGGCAACCCGTTCATCCGCGGCCAGGTGGAGGGCTTCGCCGGGGTGGTGGGGACCGCGGTGAGCATGGGCAATCCGCACCTGGTGCTGTTCGACTCCGATCCCCAGCAGGCGCTGAGGGCCGGTCCGAAGCTGGAGCACGCCCCGGGCTTTCCGGACCGGACCAACGTGGAGTTCGCGCGGCTCGACGGCGGGGAGATCGAGGTCGTGGTCTGGGAGCGGGGCGCGGGGCTGACCCAGGCCTGCGGCACCGGCGCCTGCGCCACGGTGGCCGCCGCGGTGGTGGAGGGCCGCCTTCCGGCCGGAGGCTGGACCCCGGTGCGGCTCCCCGGAGGCCGGCTGTTGATCCAGGTGGCGAAGGATCTCTCCGAGGTCCGCCTGCGCGGGCCGGCGACCTTCGTCTTCGAGGGTGGCCTTCCGGCCTGAGGCGCTCCTTGCAACGCACCGTCCTCCTCCTTGAACCTGACGCCACCCTCCGCGCGCGCCTGCTGGCGTTGCTGGAGTCCAGGGGCTACGCCGCGCGGGCGATCAGCGCCCCGGAGGAGGTGGGAGGCGACGCCTGCGAGCTGCTGCTGGCCTCGGTGGAGTCCCCCGGCGAGGTGGAGGCCCACCGGCGGCTGAGGGAGCGGCTGGCGGATCCGGAGGTGCTGCTGCTGGCCGCCACCCCCGAGCTGCGCGCCACTGCGTTTTCGGCCGGCTTCACCGACTGCCTGGTCAAGCCGATCGACGAGGCCCACCTGCTGGTCCGGGTGGAGCAGTGCCTGGAGCGGGCGCTGCTGCGGCGGGAGCGGGTCCGGCTGCTGGGGGAGAACGACGACCTGGCCCGCACCCACGCGGTGACCCAGCGCTGCCTGGAGCTGCTCTCCAACCCGGAGCTGGAGTGGCTGCAGGAGCGGATCGTCAGCGATCTCTCCTCGGTGTGCGACGCACAGAGCGCGGCGCTGTGGCTGACCGACGAGCGCGGCGAGCTGGTGCTCAAGGCCTACCGGGGCCTCCTGGACCGGCACTTCTTGGCGGACAAGCTGTCCCTGGACGACGCCCAGCGGCTCCGCTTGCGGGACGGCGCGCCCTGGCTGGTGGGGGAGGGGAGGGCCCGGAACCTGTGGGTGCCGCTGGTCGCCGCCGGCGAGCTGCTGGGGCTGGCCCAGCTCTCCGACGCGCTGGCCGGAGACTTCACCGGCGAGCACTTCAAGTCGGCCAGGGTGCTGGCGGACTTCGCCGCGGTGGGGGTGAAGAACGGCAAGAAGTTCCTCTACCTGCAGCGGCTGGGGCTGCGGGACCGGGAGACGGCGGCCTACAATCTCTCGTACTTCACCGACTACGCGAACAAGGAGATCTACAAGGCCCGCCGCTACGGTCGGACCTTCTCCCTGCTCACCTTCTCCATCGACAGCCTCAACCAGATCCGGCTGCGGCTGGGCGCGGAGGCGGCGCGGAAGACCACCCGGGGGATCATCCGCGCCCTCTCCAAGATCATCCGGGACTCGGACGTGCTGGCCAAGGCCACCGAGACCGAGTTCTACGTCCTGCTGCCGGAGACCGACTTCTTCGGCGCCAGCATGTTCATCCGCCGGGCCTTCCAGGCGGTGCGCGAGGATCCGGAGGTCAAGGAGGTGGACGCCCGGCTGCCGGTGACGATGGTGGCCGGCGCCGCCACCTTCCCCAAGGACGGGGAGGACTTCGACGAATTGGTCCACCGCTGCCGGCGCCGGCTGGAGGAGCGGCGCGCGTCCCTGAACCGCAAGCTGCATCTGCAGGGGATCACCTTCTGGGAGCAGGTGGAGCTGCTGTTGGGCCAGCCGGACTCGCCCCGGCTGCCGATCGACGACAAGGCCGAGCCCTCCCGCCGCGGCAAGGTCTCCGACGCCCTCTTCGAAGAGCTGCAGACCGAGATCGCCCGCGAGCTGGTGCGCGATCCCACCTCCCGGGGGGTGCTGTACGTGGGGGCTCCGGAGATCCGCCACGACCTCTCGGTCTCGGTGCAGCTGGAGAACGTCCCCCCGGACTTCGCCGCCCGGGTCTACCTGCTGGGGCGCCGCGCGGACCTGGACTCCCACCCCGCGCTGACCCCGGTGTTCCTGGAGGGCGACGACCGGCTGGCCCGCCACGAATTCATCCTCTGGCTCTCGGAGAACGCCGCCTACGCCCTGGTCCAGCGGCGCGGGCGCGGCGCCACCTGGGGCTTCCACACCTCGGACACCGGCGTGGTGGACGGGCTGATCACCAAGCTGCAGTCGGAATACGACCTGCAGCCGTACTGAGCGAACCTTGGCCCAGCCGCGAAAGATCCTCCTCGCCGATCCGGACCTCGAAGCGGTCCGGGAGCTGACCCGCGCGCTGCGCCAGAAGGGGCATCAGGTCTACTACGCGCCGGATGGCTCGCGGGCGCTGGAGCTGTCGGTGCTCCGGCACCCGGACCTGGTGCTGTTCGACGAGGACTGCACCCTGCTGGACGCCCGGACCTTCGGGCAGATCCTGCGCACCAACCCCCGCACCGAGGACATCCCGGTGGTTTTGACCGCCGCCTCCATCGACAGCGACAAGGTCCGCGGCCTGCGCGACGGCTACCTCAAGAAGCCGTTCAACCTGGACGAGGTGCTGGCCCGGATCGATCACATCTTCCGCCGCGCCGAGGCGGCCAAGGATCTGAAGGGCGAGTCGGGGGAGATCGAAGGCAGCCTCAGCCAGCTGTCCATCCCGGACCTGATGCAGATTTTGGGGATGAACAAGCGCAGCGGGCGGCTGAACCTGACCCGCGGCAAGGAGCGGGGGGAGATCCTGGTCGGCGAGGGCCGCCCGCTGAACGCCAAGATGGGCCACGTGGAGGGGGAGAAGGCCCTGTTCCGGTTGCTGGGCTGGAACGACGGATCCTTCTCCTTCTCGCCAGGGCCGCCCACTCCGCGGGTGCGGATCAACCGGGTGATGGACGACGCCTTGCTGGAGGCGATGCGGCACGCCGACGAGTCGGCGCGGCTGTTGCCCCAGCTGCCCCCCAAGCACACCCGGCTGCAGCTGGCCCCCGAAGCGCAGCTGCCCACCGATCAGCACCCGGTGACCGCGCAGGTGGTGGAGCTGCTCAAGCAGCCGCGCACCCTGGCGGAGGTGCTGGACTCGGCCGCCGCCACCGACCTGGAGGTGCTCTCGGTGCTGGCCACCCTGCTGCGGAAGGGGGTGGCCCGGGTGGCCGAGCAGCAGGACGACCACGGCGGGCGCGGCCCGCTGCTGGGGCCGGCGGAGGTCCACGCGCTGCGGGCGCGCATCTTCCGCGGACGGACCTCCTCCCGGATGGCGGTGGCCAAGGTGTTCCTCTGCGTGGGCGGGCCGGCGGCGACCCGCAGGCTGCTCACCGGGCTGCCCGGGTTCTCCCGGGTGGCGGCCGAGCCGGGGGCCTTGAAATCCGGCTTCGGGACCCTGGGCCGCTTCGAGGTCAACGAGGGGCTGCGGGTGGAGTTCTGCGTGCTCCCCCCCGGCGAGGCGGCGCGCCCGCTGTGGCGGCCGTTCGCCAGCGGCGCGGTGGGGACGCTGATGCTGGACACCTCGGAGGGGGCGCTGAAGCTGGCGCGGTTCCTGGCGTTGGATCTCCGGGTGCCGATCGTGGTGGTGGGCGCGCCGGTCCCCCCGGAGTTGGCGGCCGCCCCTGCTGGCGCCGCCTCGGTGGGAGACGACCTGACCGAGGCTTTGCGCTCGCTGCTGGTGCAGGCGCTCAATCCACTGCAGCCGGCGATGGTGCAGATTGAAGCGCCGCTGCCGCTGGACGCCGGCTGAGTCCTAGCCGGCGTCGGCGGAAGGCTGCCCGGCGGCTCCCAGGGCTTCGGCCACTCCCGGCAGCTCGGTCAACAGCTCCAGCTCCGCGTCCCGCAGCATGGCCAGGCAATGCCCGGAGATGCGGTCCAGCCGCAGCTCCACCCGGCTCTCACCCTTGGCGTTCACGGCCTTGTGCAACTGCACCCCGCCGCCCTCGGCGTGGCAGGCGACGATCTGACGGCCCAGGGCACGCAGCCGCCGGGACACCTTGAGTGCCTGCTTGCCCTCCGGGGTCTCGAACGTGTGGAAGTGCCGGTTCCGGGACAGGGGGCGGGAGGGATCATTGAGGCGGCGCACCAACCGCCGCACGAACGGGTCCATTCGCCCGGTAAGATAGCAGGATGCGTCTCCTCCCGCTCCTTGGGCCGCTGGCCCTGCTCTCCCTCTGCGTGGTCGCCTGCAAGGACCCCGAGACAGTCGCGGAGGCGAAGAAGATCCGCTCCGCGGAGGATCAGCTGGAGGACGGGAAGAGGTTCCTGGAACAGGGCCGCCCGGACCTGGCGCTGCGCGAGTTCAAGTCGGTGGCCGCCATCCTCCCCACCGATCCGCGGCCGCAGCTGATGATCGCCCGGACCCAGCGCGAGTTGGGCAACGACGGCGCGGCGATCCTGGCGCTCAAGCAGGGGGTGGAGCTGTCCCGCAGCGGCGACCCGGGGCTCAAGAAGCAGCTGGCGGATGCGCTGCGCCAGGACGGCCACTTCGAGCAGGCGCTGCCCTTGTACGTGGAGCTGCGGGACGACGGGGCCCTGTCCGACCGGGAGATCCTCCAGCTGTCCCGGCTGCAGGCGCGGACCGGGGACACCCAGGCGGCGTTCAAGACCCTGGAGCTGGTGCAGCGCAAGAACCCCGACGATCCCTTGGCCAAGGTCACCGAGGCGGCGGTGCTGCTGGCCTCGGCGGACGAGAAGAACGAGGCCTTCGCCCTCAAGATCCTGGAGCGGCTGGTGACGGAGGATCCGGCGATGGCGGAGGCGCGCTCCCTGCGGGCCCGTCACTTCCTGAGCCAGGGCGAGGCCGAGCAGGCGGAGGCGGAGCTGCAGGCGGTGGCCAAGGAGGGCCTGGAGCAGCCGGAGTTGGCGGAGCTGAACGCGGATGTGCTCTCCGCGCTGGAGAAGTTCGAAGAGGCGGACTCGGCGCTGGGGATCCTGCTGGAGCAGCGCCCGCGGGATCCGGAGCTGCTGTCCCGGCTGGCGGAGGTGAAGCTGAGCCTGGGCGCGGTGAGCACCGCGGACATGCTGGTGGAGCAGGCCCTGGGGGTGCGGCCGAAGAACGCGCGCTCGCTGTACATGCGGGGCCGGATCATGGAGGCCCAGGGAGAGCTGGCGCGGGCCCAGGAGTACTACGGCCAGGCGCTGAACTCGGACCCCGCGTTGGCCGCGCCGCTGTCCCGCAGCTGGCGGATCCACCAGCAGCAGGGGGAGGCCACCGAGGCGATGAGCACCCTGGAGCGGCTGCTGTTCATGAACAAGGCCACCTTGGAGGAGAAGGTGGAGCTGGCCGCCCTCTACGCGGAGAGCAAGACCCAGCAGGCCCGGGGACGGAAGCTGATCGCCGAGGCCCGCAAGAAGGACCCCAAGAGCGACCGGCTCAAGGAGATCGAGAAGAAGCTGGGCAGCGGCGCCAAGGCCAAGCGGCGGGCGCCCCAGGTGGAGATCATCTCCGGCGGCCGCCGCAGGTAGCCAATAAAGGGGACAGGCTACATTTTCGACGCGGCGCGTCCGAAATGTAGCCTGTCCCCTTTATTGACGCGGGGCGTTGTCAGCGCCGGAGGATCCCGTCGGCGACGACCTTCTCCAGCGCCCGGACTCCCTTGCGCTGGCCCACCGAGACCACGCCCAGGTTGCCACGCCGGAAGTACTTCTTGGCCACCGAGCGGACCGCGTTGCGGGTCAAGGCGTCGGTCTTGCGGATCTTCTCCTCGAAGCTCTCCGGGGTGTGGAACAGCTCGGTGCCGCCGAACCAGCCCACCAGCTCTCCGGGGGAGTCCTGGGCGAAGTCCAGGAACATCCGGTGGCGCTTCTTGGCGCGCTCCAGCTCCTCCTCGGTCGGCCCCTCGTCGCAGAGGGTGGCCAGGGTGTTGAGGATCTCCTCCACCACCAACGAGGCCTTCTCCGGGGCGCTGGCCCCTTCGATGTCGAACAGGCCGCTGTCGTGGAAGGTGTCGATGTTGGCGTGGATGGAATAGGCCAGCCCCCGCTTCTCCACCACGTTGTAGGGCAGCCGGGAGGAGAGCCCGTCGTCCAGGACCCGGCGGATCACCTGCAGCGCCGGCTGGTCCGGGTGCAGCTCGGAGACGGTGCGGAAGTTCAACCGGAACCCGGTCTGCGCCTCGTCATGCTGGGTGTGCTGGAACCACGGCCCGAGGGGAGGCTTGGGCGGCGGACGCTCGGTGGTGGGGGCCCCCGGGGGGAGGTGGCGGAAGGCGGACTCCACCCACTCCAGCACCTGCCCTCGCTTCACCGGTCCCCCAACGGCGACCACCATGTTCCCGGCCACGTAGTGCCGGGCCAGGTGTTCACGCACCTGGGCCAGGGTCAGCCTTTTGACCGAGGCCGGGGTGCCGGCGATCTTCAGGGCCAGCGGGTGATCCCCGTACAGCTTCATCTTGGAGAGGTTCTCCAGGTCGATGTCCCGGCCCCGCTCGTCCACCTCGTCCAGCATCTCTTCGAGGATGATCTGCCGCTCCACCTCGAACTCGGTGAGCAGCGGACGGGTCAGCATGTCTCCCACGATGTCCAGCGCCACCGGCACCGCGTCGGGGTGCAGTGGGGTGTAGTAGTAGCCCTGGTCCCGCATGGTGACGCCGTTGAGGTTGCCGCCCACCTCCTCGATGGCGGCGTTCATCTTCACGCTGTCCGGGAACCCCTCGCTGCCGCGGAAGAACAGGTGCTCCAGGAAGTGGGAGACCCCGTTGTTCTCCGGCCGCTCGTGCCGGGACCCGGTCCGGACGTAGACCGACAGCAGGGCGGTGTGCAGATGGGGCGTCTCCAGCGTCACGACCCGCAGGCCGTTGGGGAGGGTGTCCTTGAAGTACCGGAAGCTCATGCGCGCGGCAGCCTTACCACGAAGGTGGTGCCCACCCCCGGGCTGCTGTCGCAGTGGATGGAGCCACCGTGCGCCTGGACAATCTGCCGGCTGACGGCCAATCCCAGGCCGGTGCCCCGCTCCTTGGTGGAGAAGAAGGGTTCGAAGATCCGCTCCCGCACCGCGGGTGACATTCCCCGCCCGGTGTCCTCCAACCTCACCTCCACCATCCCGTCCGACTCTCCGGAGCGGACGGTCAGCACCCCACCGGGCTCCATCGCCTCCCGGCTGTTGCGCAGCAGGTTCAAGAACACCTGGCGCAGCTGGCCCTCGTCCGCCTGGGCTGCGGGCAGGTCGGGGGCCAGCACCCGGTCCACCCTCAGTCCGGCCCGCCCCAGCTCCTCGGCGGAGAAATCCAGCACCCGGTGCAGCAGCAGGTTGAGGTCCTCCGGCTCCAGGTGGGGAGTGGGCACCCGGGCCAGCCGGAGGTACTGCTCGGTGACCTCGTTGAGCCGGTCCACCTCCCGCAGCATCGCCGCCAGCAGCTCCCGGGTCTCGCTGGCCTCCTCCGGCGCCTGGAAGGTGGCCCGATCCAGCGCCTCCTGGAGCAGCTCCACGTTCAAGCTGATCGAGGAGAGCGGGTTGCGGACCTCGTGGGCCACCTGGGCGGAGACCCGGCCCACCGTGGCCAGCTGCTCGGCGCGAACCAGCGCCTCCTGCTTCTCCTTGAGCTGCGTCTCCCGGTCCCGCAAGGCCCGGGCCATGGAGTCGAACTCCCGGGCCAACAGCGCGATCTCGTCCTCCCCCGTCAGGCCGATCTGGGTGCTGTAGTCGCCCTGGGCGATGCGGGCCACCCCCGCCGTCAGGGTCTTGATCGGAGAGAGGGTGCGCGCGGCGATGGCCATCACCGCCAGTCCCACCCCGATCGCCAGCACCGAGAGCCCCAGGATCAACACCCCGCTGCGGCGGGCCCGCACCTCGGCCAGCTCCGAGCGTTCGCGGATCCGGTTCTCCACCGCCGCGGCCAGAAAGCGCAGGTCCCGGTCGATGGCCCGCTCCTGCAGGTCCAGCGTCCGGGTGCGCTCCTGGATCTCCTGTGGGCCCAGCGGTGGATCGTCAAAGGCCGCGCCCAGCGTGGTCTCGTACTCCTGGTAGCGGCGCTGGAGGGTGTCCAGCTGGTCCAGCTGGGCGCGGACGAAGGGCCGCTCGGAGGGCGGGGCGAAGGAGAGCAGGGTGTCGGTCCGGGTCCGGGCGGAGCTGAGCCGCTCGGCGATCAGCGCCGGGAAGTACAGTTGGGAGAGCCGCCCCAGCGCGCGGCGCGTCTCCGGGGTGCGCTCCTGGAACACCCGGTCGGTGTCCCGCTCGCGGTTCTGCTGGAAGGTGATCAACGCGGCCATGTCCTGGGCCACGTGGAGGTAGCCCTGGCTGATCACCTGGATCTCCAGCTGGTTTCCGTGCAGCTCCGCCACGCTGAACAGCGAGACCGCGCCGAAGGTGACCAGCACCACCGCGTAGCCAAGGAAGATCCGGGTGGCCAGGGACAGCCGCATTGCGGATAGGAACCAGGAGCGCGCCGCCGTTGACCGCTCAAGGGGGCCCCCCTACGCTCCCCGGCGGTTGGGAGCAAAAGTCCGCGATCTCCGAGGTGATTCTAGCCGACGCCGGGGCGCCTGGGGGCCCCATGTGCTGTGGCTGGTCTGGCTGACCGCCGTTGCCGCCCCCGCCGCCGAGCTGCCGCGGTTGGCCATCCTGCCCTACGCCACCGCCCCGGGAACGCCCCCGGAGCTGGGAGCCCGCTTCCAGTCCCTGCTGGGCGACGAGTTGCTGACCCGTGATGCCCAGCTGACCTGGGTGGAGCCCCCCCGCGCCGGCCCTCCCAGCCAGCGGGCGGAGGCGATGCGGCAGCTGGCCCAGGGCCGGCGACAGCTGGCGGCCGGAGAGTTCCAGGCGGCCAGCGTCAGCCTCCGCAAGGGGATCTCCTTGGGGCTGATCGATCCCGTCACCGCGCCGATGGACGACGTGGTGGAGGGGCTGGTGTCCCTGGCGATCGCCGAGCTGCGGACCGGAGACGAGCGTCAGGCCCGCTCCGCCCTGGCCCAGGTGGTGCGGCTGGCGCCGTTGCTGCGGTTGTCCAAGAACAAGTACCCGCCGGTGGTGATTCGCGAGTTCGACCGCACCCGGGCCCGGGTCCTCAAGGGGGGGATGGGATCGCTCACCCTCCAGGGACCGCCCGGAAGCATCGCCTACGTGGATGGGCGCAAGGCCGGTCCGGTCCCGGCGGTGGTTCGCGGGCTGCCCGTGGGCGCCCACTTCCTGCGCCTGGAGACGCCCGAAGGGCAGAAGGCAGGGATGATCTTCGAGCTCTCCGCCACCCGGGCCGAGGTCACCCTCACCCCAAGCCAGCCGGTGGAGGTCCCGAAGTTCGAACGCTCTTTGACCGCGGAGGACCTGCCCCGGCTGGTCGCCCACGCCGCCGCGGTGGGGGCGGACCTGATTTTGCTGGGCGCGTTGGAGGGGCAGGGCGTCCAGGTCCGCGCCGGCAGCGCGCTGTACTCCGTGGCCGCCCACGCGCTGCTCCCCCTCCCGGAGGTGCTTTTCGCGCCGGCGGGCGCGGGTGGGGCGGTGGCCGCGCTCAACCTGATGGACGCGGTGGTCTCCCGGTTGGGCGCACCGCGCTCGCCCCTGGCGCTGCCGTTGGACCTGCTGGGAGGACCGCCGATCCCCGCCAGGGTGGAGTCCGCGGTGGTGGTGCCGCCCCCGGCGGTGAAGCCCGCGCCGCCCCAGGTCTCGGCAACCGGCCCCGGTCTTTTGGGTCAGGTGCCGTGGTGGGTGTGGGCCGGGGGCGCGGTGGTGGTGGGAGGGGTGGCCACCGCGGGGTTCCTCCACGCCTCTCGTCCGGTGACGGGCACGGTGGACGTGCGGTGGTGATCCTCCGGTGGGTGGTGGTGGTGGCCGCGCTGGGACTGGGGCTGTTGGCCTGCGCGCCGCGCGAGGTGCCGATCCGGTTGGAGCTGGTGACCCGGCTGTGCGACGGCACCTCCGCCCTGGACGGGGTCACCCACCTGCAGTTCCGGATCACCGGGGAGGGGATCGATCCGCCGGTTGAGTTCGTGGCGCTGAGCAGCAGCCGGGAGCTGCAGTTGCCCCAGGTCCCCGCCGGCCTGGCCCGCCGGATCGAGGTCCGCGGCTTCGACGGGGCGCCCACCGCCGCCGGACGCCTGGTCTCCCGTGGCGTCACCTCGCCGTTCAACGTCCCCGCGGTGATGCCGCTGCCCGGGGAGCGGGTGCCGGATCAGACGGTGTTCCTCCGACCTGTGGACCGGCTGGCCGCGCCCAACCTGTCGGTGGCGCCAGAGGCCTGTCAGCATCTGGCCCAGCCCCGGGCCGGGCACACCGCCTCGGTGCTCCCCGACGGCAGGGTGCTGATCGCCGGCGGCTACCGGGTAGAGGAGGCCTCGGGCGTGCCGGTGGCCCTGGCCGAGACCGAGCTGTTCGATCCCCGCACCGGGGTGTTCATCGCCGGTCCTCCGCTGGGGGTGACCAACGCCGCCGGCGGATTCACTCCCACTCCGCGCGCCTTCCACGCCGCCACCGCGCTGCCCGATGATCGGCTCCTGCTCACCGGGGGCGAGTCCTACGACTCCACCGGAATCGCCACCCGCCACGCCACCGCGCTGGTCTTCGATCCGGCCCGGGATCCTGGCCGCTATGGCGGATTTCCGCTGCGCGTCCCGCGCGCCCACCACGCCACCGCGGCGGATCTCCAGGGGAGGGTGCTGATCGTGGGAGGGGTGGACTCCGCGGACGTGCTGGTCCCCGAGCTGGAGTGGTGGGGGGGAGACTCGGCCCAGACCCAGCTGGCGGACCAGTCGCTTTCCCGGCTCGGAATGTCGGTGGCGGCCCTGCCGGATGGGGCGGTCGCCGTCGCCGGAGGTCAGCTGGCCAGTGGAGTCACCGATCTGGTTCAGTTCTTCATCTACGACGAGGGGGCGCGCACCTTCACCAGCAGCCGGGTTCCGGCGCTATTGACCCAGGCCCGCCGCGCCGCGCCGGTGGTGCCGTTCGCCACCCCGGATCAGCTGCTGGTGCTGGGAGGCTTCGGAGACACCGACGAGGTGCAGCCAGCGCCGCTGGGCTCCAGCGAACTGCTGCAGACCACCAATCCCCCGGTGGTGCTGGAGGGGCCGGCGGTCACCCCGCGCGGGTCGCTGTGCGCGGTCCCGCTGGGCGACGGGCGGATCCTCACCGTGGGGGGCCGGGGCCTGGACATCAACTTCTCCCCGGTGGGCAGCGACGCGGTGGAGGTCATGACCCCCACCTCCAGCGGAGGCTCGGCGGTGCTGGGCCTGCAGCCGTTGCCGGTGGGGCGCTTCCAACATTCCTGCACGCTGCTCCCGGACGGGACGGTGCTGGTGCTGGGTGGGCTTTCCGAGGACGAGGACGCCAACACCGCGGTGCTGGGCGATGCCTGGGTGATCACTCCCCGGCCGAGGGACTGAAAACAGCCCCCGGGTACTGCCGGCCGGGAGGGAAGCGTCCCCCCGGCCAGGATCAACCCGACTAGACCTTCTGCTCGGTGCCGCTCTCGGAGGAGGGCGCGGTCTCCGAAGAGGCGAGGGCGCCATCGACCGCGGGTTCGGCCGCGGGAGCCTCGGCCGCCTTGGCGGCAGCGGCGCGGGAC
>JALYOC010000011.1 GCA_030857095.1 Myxococcota bacterium
CCTCCGGAAGCGGCAGGCGGACAGCGGCGAGCCCCTCCACGCCCTCCAGCCGGGCCAGCACCGCGTCCGCCCCGGCGCCCTCGGCCACCCCCACCGCCAGGTCGGGGGCGCCGTTGCGGAAGGCATAGCCAAGCAACAGGGAGAGGAGCATCGGGACCACGAAGATGAAGAACACGTTCGACGGCTCGCGCACCAGCGCGCGGTGGTGCAGGGCGCAGAGCTGGACCAGGGGGCTGTCGATGAACCTACGCCAGAGCGAGCTCACGTCGCGGTCTCCCTCAAGGAACGGCCGGTCAGCGCCAGGAAGACGTCGTCCAGGGTCGGCGGCCGGGTGGTCACCTCGCTCAGCGCGGTCCCCCGGGCCTCGACCTGCCGGAACACCGCCGGAAGCGCCCGGTGAAGCTCCTGGACCGCCAGCACCACCCGGCCGGGCAGCATCCGGGCCTCCAGCAGCCCTGGTGTCTGGGCGAACATCGCGGGGTCCAGCGCTCCGTCGTGCGCAAGCTCGATCAGGTGGGCCCCGCCATGGCGCGCCACCAGCTCAGCGGGGGTGCCCGTGGCGATCACCTGGCCGTGGTCCACCACCACCAGTCGATCGCACAGCTGCGCCGCCTCCTCCATGTAGTGCGTGGTCAGGAGCACCGCCCGGCCCCGGCCCTTGAGGTCGCGGACCGTGTCCCAGACCATCTGGCGGGACTGCGGGTCCAGCCCGGTGGTGGGCTCATCCAGGAAGACCACCTCCGGCTCCCCCACCAGCGCCACCGCGATCGCCAAACGCTGGCGCTGTCCGCCGGACAGGGAGGACACCTTCGCCCGCCGCTTCTCGCGCAGCTGGACCAGCTCCAGCGCCCCGTCCACCGAGAGGCCATTGCGGACGAAGCTGCGGAAGAGGCGGACCACCTCTTCCACCACCAGGTAGTCCGGGAACGTGGTCTCCTGGAAGAGGATCCCGATCCGCCGCCGGATCTCGTCCGGCCGGTCGGCCCAGTCCAGGCCCAGCACCCGCACCTCACCCTGCGAGGCCCTCTTCAACCCCTCCAGGATCTCGACGGTGGTGGTCTTGCCCGCACCGTTTGGCCCCAGCAGGCCGACACACTCGCCGGCGGAGACCTCGAGGTCGATCCCGTTGACCGCGGCGAACTCGCCATAGCGCTTGACCAGCGCCTTGACCTGGATTGCGGGGGTGGATGGGGGCATCGACGGGGGGCCCGGCTGAGGGGCGCGATGCAGGTTAGCACGGGCGGCCGGTGCCGCCACGGGTCGTGACGAGGCCCCGGGCCGGGTGATAGGGTGATGGCTGAGCCGCAGCGTTCGTTCGGGAGTCGCGAACCGCGCTTGGTAGCAACACGTGCCCTGGAGACCACCGGTCATGCAACGAAACGAGATCGCCCACATCATCCGTGAACTCGTCGCCGAGAAGGCGGAGATTGAGCCGGACTTCGACGCGGACGCGCAGTTCCGTAAGGACCTGGGGATGGATTCCCTGCTGGCCCTGGAGTTCATCACCGCCATCGAGAAGCGCCTCCAGATCCGGATCCCGGAGGGCGACTACCCCCAGATGACCTCCCTCAATGGCACCCTGGGCGTGATCGAACAGACGCTGGCCGCCAAGGCCTGACCGCCCCGGCGCGCCCCACCCATCCTCCAGATGTCCCAAAGCGAAGAAGAGGTCGGGGAACTGGCCCCCGCGCAGGAGGGGCTCTACTTCCTGCAGCTCCTCGTCCCAGACAGCAGCGCCTACAACAGCTGCTGCGCCACCCGGCTGCGGGGGCTGGACGTGCTGCGGTTCCGGCAGGCCGGGGAGCGGCTCGTCCAGCGGCACCCCCAGTTGCGCGCCCGCTTCGAGGCCACGCCCGAAGGTCCCCGGCAGCGCGTCCGCGCGGTGGGCCGGTTCGACTTCACCCTGGAGGACGCGCGCGGCAGCTCCGCCTCCGAACTCCAGGACCGGCTGCAGCGACAGGTGCACCGGCCTTTTGATCTTGCCTTGGGCGACCTGCTCCGGGTGACCGCCTTCCAGGTGGGGCCCGGCGAGCATGTGGTGCTCTTCTCGATCCACCACGCGATCAGCGATCTGTGGTCCGCGGGGCTGATGCTGGAGGAGCTGGGCCTCCTCTACGGGGAGCTGACCCACGGCGCGCCGGCCTCGCTCGCCGAGCCCGCCATCCACTACCTGACCTATGCCCGGCGGATGAGGGAGCGCCTGGCGGGCGGGGAGGGGGAGGCGCTGTGGGCGTTCTGGCGCGAAGAACTGGAGGGGGCGCTGGTGCCACTCCGGCTTCCCGCGGAGCGACCGCGCCCCGAGCTGCCGGGGCTCAAGGGCGGGACGGTGCGGGCGAGGATTTCCCCGGCATTGACCGCCAGCGTGCGCGCGCTGTCCGTACGCGAGGGCGCGCCGCTGTTGGCGGTGCTGATGGCGACCCTGGACCTGCAGCTGTGGACCTACTCCGGCGCGCGCGACGTCCTGGTGAGCACCCCCGTGCACGGACGGACCCGGCGCGCGCTGCGGGGCGTCTTCGGCCAGTTCGTCAACTCCACCGTGGTGCGGGCTCGTCCCGGGCCGGAGATGACCTTCTCGGCGCTGGTCGAGCAGGTCCGCGCCGCGCTGTTCCGCTCGCTGCGCCACTGCGAGTACCCGCTCCACGCGCTGGTCCAGCGGCTGGGGCCCGCCGCCCGGGTCCCGCTCGCGCAGGTCCAGCTGGCCTTGCAGGACCTGGAGCAGGACCGGGATCCGGCCAGCCAGGCCTTCTGGGCCGGCGAGCCGGAGGGGCGGATCCGCGCGGGCGCACTAGAGTACGGGTGCGTGCCCCTGGACTCCGAGGAGGGCCAGTTCGATCTGCACCTGCTGCTCTACAGCGTGGGCGACGAGCTGAGCTGTCACCTCAAGTATGACGCCGACCTGTTCGACCCGGGGACCGCCCGCCGGATGCTCGACGACTACCTGGGCCTGTTGGAGCAGGCCTGCGCCCACCCCAAGACTCCCCTGGGGACGCTGGGGCGAGCGGTGACCGCCCACGTGCAGGTCACCGGGCTCTCGGACGACGAGGTGGAGCGTCAGCTGCGGGCGCTGCTCGGGGGCGGGTGACGAAAAGAGCGGACAGCAGACCCAGGGTTGACGGCCGGTCTGCGTTCGGGATTTCCTTCCCCAATGAAGATTCTCAAGTACCTTGGCCTGACCGTGGCGGTCCTGGGCGCGGTGATTGCCCTTGCTGTCGGCTACCTGTCCTTCATCAAGCAGCCGGCCAGCCGACCTCCATCCGACGAGAAGGTCGAGCTCATTGACTCTCGGATCGAGCACGGGCGCTACCTGTACGAGCACGTCGCGGCCTGCTCCAGCTGCCATGGCGAGCGCGACTTCGCCGTGCTGGGTGCGCCGGTGAAGGACGGAGCCAGCGCCGCCGGCAGCTGCTTCCCCGAGGGGTTCGACGTCCCCGGGAAGGTGTGCCCGCCCAACCTCACTCCCCACCAGACGGCAGGCCTGGGCGCCTGGAGCGACGGTGAGCTGATGCGGGCCATCCGGGAGGGCGTGGATCGGAACGGCGAGGCGCTGTTCATGATGAACAACTACAAGCTGAGCGACGAGGACACCCGGGCGATCGTCGCCTACCTCAGGTCGCGCCCGCCGAGTGACAAGGTGCGGACCAGCGAGATCGCCTTTCCAGTCAAGCTCATCAGCAAGTTCTTCCCGGAGCCGCTGGAGGGCCCCATCCCGCACCCGAAGGAGGGGGATGTCGTCGGGTACGGCAAGTACCTGGCCGGGATGGCCGGCTGCGAGGGGTGCCACTCCGGCGCGGCCGGCCTGTTCGCAGGCGGCGAGCAGGCGCAGATGCCGTATGGGACGGAGGTGGTGCGGAACATCACCCCGGATCCGGTGGCCGGGATCGGCCAGATGACCAAGGAGCAGTTCATCCAGCTGTTCAGGGGTTGGGCCTCCGCTCCGACCGCCCCCCCTGCAGGCAAGGCCTTCATGCCGTGGCGTGCCTTCGCCGGGATGAACGAGCAGGATCTGGGGGCCATCTATGAGTACCTGCGCACCGTCCCCCCCGTGGGAGCGACCACCGAGACCTGATCCCGGCAGTTCGTACCCACTAACCAATTCGTCCCCCGCCGCGGCAGCGCGGTCGAAATGGGCGCGTCCTTCGCCGGCCGCGTCCTGAGAGGTTGCGCAATGAGGAGCCCCAACGAGCTGGAGAAGCTGAAACCCGCCGAGCGCCGGCTCCTCCTCGAGCAGCTGCTCCGGGAGCGGGCCACCCAGAGCAGCCCGGCGTCCGCCTCCCAGCGCGCGGTCTACCAGGCGGACCGGGACGGGGTGGCCGGGGCCCGGGCGGTTGCGCGGGTAGCCCCCAGCCTCACCCCCCAGGCGGTACGGCAGGGACTCTCGGCGCTGTGCGCCCGGCACCCGGCCCTGCGCACCACCTTCTGGGATCATCAGGGCCAGCTCCACCGCCGGGTCCGCGACGCCACCGAGCTGCCGCTGGAGCACACGCGGGCCGCGGCACTGGATGAGGCCAGCCTCACCCTCGCCGCAGAGGCGCTGGGGGCCGCTCCCTTCGACCTCGAGCACGGTCCTTTGACTCGAGCGGCGCTGATCCAATCGGACGGCGGGGGAGCCGCCCTGGTCCTGGTCGCCCACCCCATCGTCGCTGACCTCGCTACCCTCCACGCGCTGCTGGCGGACCTGGGCGCGCTGCTCGGCTCCTCGGCCCCGGTCCCCGGCCCCACCCCGTTCATCGGAGGGGATCCCGCCAGCGCACCAGACGGGATGGCCGATCCCGAGGACGTCCAGCGCTCCAACCTCCCGGTCGACCATCCCCAGGCTGGCTGGGGAACCCGCACCGCCCTCCTGCACGCTCCGCTCTCCCCGGGGGCAGTGGCTCAGCTGGTCGCGCTGGGCGAGGCCCGGGGAGGAGAGCTGGATACCGTGCTGGTGGCGGCGACCCTGGCGGTGCTGCGCCGCCTGGGGGAGGGCGACGAGCTCGCGGTCCAGTTCGCCCCCAGGGGCCCGGCCCGGCCTCGGGCGGTCCGCCTCCGGGTCGGGCCGGAGGCGCCCTTTGAGGAGCTCCTCTCGGGAACCGTGGGGGCCGTCGCGGCCTCCGTGCTCTCCGCGCCGCTCCCGGTGCGGGTGGAGGCCAGCCTGCCGGCCGCCCCGGCGGGGCCGCTGACCCTCGATCCGCGGCAACAGGTGGAGGCGCGGGTGGGCGTGCTGCTCTCGGTCCGCGCAGAGTGGGGCGCCGCCCCCGGGCTCCAGCTCGCCTTTGATCCCCGGCGCCTCGAGCCCCGAACGGTGGAGGGGCTGGCGGGCGCGCTGGTGGCAACCCTGGAGGCGGCCGCGCAGGCTCCTGCCACTCCGGTTCGCCGCCTCCCGCTGCTCACCCCTTCGATGCGGGTCCGGTTGCTGGAGGAGTGGAACGCCACCGACCATCCCCTCCCGGACCAGTCCTTCCTCTCCCTGTTCGAGCGGCAGGTCTCCGCTTCGCCGGACGCGGTCGCTGCGGAGGATGCGACCGGCCGGTTGACCTACCGCGAGCTCGATGCCCGCGCGGCCCGCTGGGCGCAGGGCCTCGCCCAGCGCGGGGTGGGCCCGGAGGCGGTGGTGGCGCTGCTCGACCAGCGCGGGCTGGATCTCCTGACCGCGATCCTCGCTGTCTTCAAGGCCGGCGCCGCCTACCTGCCGCTGGATCCACTGCACCCGCCCGAGCGCATCGCCCAGGTCCTGCGGCTGAGCGGAGCGCGCCTGGTGGTGGTGGGTGCGCGGCTGGCCGGACTGCTCTCGGCGGCAGCCGCGGGCGTCCCAGCGGTCCCGACGGAGCTGCTGGAGGCGACCACCGAACCACTGGGCGCTCCCTCGCGAACGGACGGCGGTGCGCTGGCCTACGTCATCTTCACCTCGGGCTCCACCGGCGTCCCCAAGGGCGCGATGGTCGAGCAGCGGGGGATGGTGAACCACCTGATCGCCAAGGTGGAGGGGCTGGGGCTGGGCCCCGACGACAAGGTGGCGCAGAACGCCTCGCAGTGCTTCGACATCTCGGTATGGCAAATGCTGGCGCCGCTGGTGGTGGGAGGCCGGACGGTCATCCTCCCGGACGAGGTGGCGCAGGATCCGGCGGCGCTGGTCGCCGGGGTGGAACGCGCCGGGGTCCGCATCCTGGAGGTGGTGCCGTCGCTGCTGCGCGCGCTGCTGGAGCAGCCCCGGCTGGCCTCCCTCGGCCGGCTGCGGTGGATGATCGCCACCGGTGAGGCGCTGGGCGGGGACCTGTGCACGCGTTGGCTGGAGCAGCACCCGGGGGTCCCGCTCCTCAATGCCTACGGGCCCACCGAGTGCTCGGACGACGTCACCCACCACACGCTCGCCAGGCCGCCGACCGGGGCCAGCGCGCCCATCGGCACGCCCATCCTGAACACCCGGCTGTACGTCCTCGATCCGGACCTCCAGCCGCTTCCGCCGGGCGCCCCGGGGGAGCTGTGCGTGGGCGGGATCGGGGTGGGGCGCGGATACCTGGGAGATCCGCTCCGGACCGCGCAGGCGTTCGTGCCGGATCCGTTCTCGCGCCAGCTTGGCGCGCGCCTGTACCGGACCGGGGATCTGGTCCGGCTGGGACCCGACGGGGCCCTGGAGTTCCTGGGCCGGCTGGACCACCAGGTCAAGGTGCGGGGCTTCCGGATCGAGCTTCAGGAGATCGAGTCCTCGCTGCGCCGCCTAGAGCAGGTCGCGGACACGGTGGTCCTCGCGCGCGAGGATCGCCCCGGAGACAAGCGCCTGGTGGCCTACGTCGTCCCCCGCGGGGAGGTGGTGGCCAGCCAGCTGCGCGATCAGCTCAAGGCCCGGCTCCCCGAATACATGGTGCCCGCCGCCTTCGTCCTGCTCGAGGCGTTGCCGTTGAGCGCGAACGGGAAGGTGGACCGCCGCGCCCTCCCGGTCCCGCCCGACTCGCCGTCCGGACGCCCCGTCAACTTCTCCTCACCCATCGAGGAGCTGGTAGCGCGCGCCCTGGCGGACGCGCTGGGCCTTCCCGAGGTGGGCCCGGAGGATAACTTCTTCGAGCGGGGGGGCCACTCCCTCCTGGCGGTGCAGGTGCTGGCGCGGCTGCGGGATGGGCTGGGCACCGAGCTCCCGGTGCGGGCGCTGTTCGAAGCGCCCACGGCCGCCGCCCTGGCACGCCGCGTTCAGCAGCAGCTGGCCGAAGGCACCTCCTCCAAGGAGGTCCCGCTCACGCCCGTCCCCAGGGATCCGGCGCCCGGGCTGTCCGTGAAGCAGGAGTGGTACTGGTTCTTCCACAACCTGGACCCGCAAAGCGCGGTGGCGAACGTCCCCCTCGCCTTCCGCCTGGACGGTCCGCTGGACCCGCAGGCCCTCAGTGCCGCCTTCGCCGATCTGGTCCAGCGCCACGAGGTGCTGCGCACCACGTTCGAGCTGGACGGCGGCCGCCCGGTGCAGCGGATCCACCCCAGCCTCGAGCTTTTGCTGCCGCTGGTGGACCTCTCCCCGCTGGCGCCCGACGCGCAGGAGCAAGAGACCTCCCGGCTGCTCGAAGAGATGGCCACCACGCCCTTCGACGTGGGGAGGGGCCCCCTGGCGCGCGCGCTGCTGATCCGCCACTCAAGCCAGCGCCACCTGATGGCGCTGACCACCCATCACCTGGTGGGCGACGGCGGCTCCGGCCCGATCTTCATGGGCGACCTGAGGGAGCTGTACCGGGCGAGGAGGGCCGGGGTCCCCGCTGCGCTGGCGCCGCTGGCGGTGCAGTACGCGGACTACGCCGAGTGGGACCGCAAGCGGATCCACACCGGGACCGAGGCCAAGATTGCGGCTTGGCGTGAGCACCTGGCAGGGGCGCCCGGCCTGCTGGACCTACCGGTCGACAAGCCGCGCCCGGCGAACGTCTCCTTCCGGGGCGGCCGGGTCGAGCTGCGGCTCGATTCGAGGCTCACCCAGCAGGTCGCGGCCCTCTCGCGAAGGGCGGGCGCCACCCCCTTCATGACCCTCCTCGCCGCGTTCCAGGTGGTGCTCTCCCGGTACACCGGGCAGGAGCAGCTGGTGCTGGCCGCCCCGATGTCCGGCCGGGATCGCACCGAGCTGCACCGGATGATCGGCCACATGAACGACCTGATCCTTCTTCGGGGTGACCTGTCCGGTGCGCCCACCTTCCTGGAGCTGCTGGGGCGGGTACGCAAGGACACCGTCTGGGCCTATGCACACCAGGACGCACCGATGAAGGACGTGGTGGCCCTGGTGCGCCCCCCGCAGGGGGGGAGCTTCACCTCACCGCTGCAGGTCAGCTTCGGCCTTCTGGCCGGCGAGCTGCCTTCCTGGGACGAGGTCGGGCTGAAGGTCCGCTACGAGCGGCACTTCAATCACACCACCATGTACCCCCTGGCCCTCGACCTGTGGGAGGACGGGGGCTCCCTTGCGGGTGAGCTCAAGTACGCCTCCGACCTGTACGAGGCTTCCACCATCCAGCGCATGGTCCAGCACTTCCTCCAGATCGTGGAGGGGGCCATCGCCACCCCGGACCGCCCGGTGGAGGCCCTCCCGTTCCTCACCCCGATGGAGGAGCAGCGGCTATTCCACGACTGGAACCAGACCGCCGCCGCCCGCCCGGAGGGGGCGCTGGTCCACCGCCTGTTCGAGGCGCAGGTCGCCCGCACGCCAGACGCCCCGGCCGTTCGGTTCGAGGGGCTGGAGCTCACCTATGCCGAACTGGACACGCGCGCAAACCGGCTGGCCCACCTCCTCCAGGCCCGGGGGGTAGGCCCGGAGCGGCGGGTGGGGGTGTTGGTGTTGCCGTCGCTGGAGAGCATCGTGTGCCTCTACGCGGTGCTCAAGGCGGGTGGCGCCTACGTGCCGTTGGATCCGGACGCGCCGCCGGAGCGCCTGTCCTTCGTGCTCCAGAACGCCCAGGTGGATCTGGTGCTCACCCAGGGTGGACTTGCCAGCTCGGTCCCACCGGGGCCGCAGGTGCTGCGGGTGGACGACCCGGAGACCTTCTCCCGGTCCCTGCCCGCCGCCGCACCTGGGTGCGAGGCGTCGCCGGAGAACCTGGCGTACATCATCTACACCTCCGGATCGACCGGAGAGCCCAAGGGGGTGTGCGTCAGCCACCGCGCCGTGGTGAATCACAACCTCGGAGTGGCTCACCGGTTCGGGCTGGGACCCGGTGATCGGATGCTCCAGTTCACCCCGCTCTACTTCGACGCCGCCGGCGAGGAGATCTATCCCCCTCTGCTTTCCGGGGCGTGCACCGTGATCCGCGGAGAGCTGGTCCCCACCTTCGAGTTCGGGGCGCTCATCGAGCAGGAGGGATTGACTGTCCTTAGCCTCCCCCCCGCCTACCTCCACGAGTGGGTCACCGAGCTTGCGCACCGCGGGGAGCGAATCCCCTCCTGTCTTCGCCTGGTCATCCTGGGCGGAGAGAAGCTGGTGCCGGAAACCTTTCGGCTCTGGCGGCAGGTGGGCGGCGAGGAGATCCCCTGGATCAACGTCTACGGCCCCACCGAGGCCACCGTCACAGCGGCCATGTGCGAGATCTCCGCCAAGGCCTACGGCCTCGACGCGCCGGTGCTCCCCATTGGCGGCCCGGTGGAGAACGGGCGGATCCACCTGCTCGACCGGCGCCTTCGTCCGGTCCCGGTCGGTCATCCCGGAGAGCTGTTCATCGCAGGCGACGGGCTGGCCCGGGGGTATTCGGACCGATCGGATCTGACCGCCGAGCGCTTCCTGCCCAACCCCTTCGCGCGCGTGGCCGGCGAGCGGATGTACCGGACCGGGGATCTGGCCCGCTACCTCCCCGACGGGCGGCTGGTGTTCCTGGGGCGGGTGGACCACCAGGTGAAGATCCGCGGGATGCGGGTGGAGCTGGGAGAGGTGGAGGCTGCGGTGCGCAAGGTGCCGGGCCTGCAGGAGGTCGTGGTGATCGTGCGCGAGGACACCCCGGGCGACCAGCGTCTGGTGGCCTACGCCGTCCCAGAGCCCGGGGTCAGCATGGGCACCGCGGAGCTCCGGGCCCAGGTCAGCCGGACCCTGCCCGAGTACATGGTGCCGTCGGCCTTCGTTGCGCTGCCGCTGATGCCGCTGACGGCGAACGGAAAGATCGACCGCAAGGCGCTGCCTCCTCCCTTCGCTGAGGACACCCAGCGCCGCGACTACCAGCCACCCCGCACCGAGACCGAGCGCGGCCTGGCCGAGCTGTTCGCCCAGACGTTGGGGGTCCCCCAGGTGGGGATCCACGACGACTTCTTCGCGCTGGGGGGCCACTCACTCCTGGCGATCCAGCTGGTGGCGCGCGTGGAGGAGGCGCTGGGTCCTGGCCTGCAGCTGCGCCACCTGTTCGATGGTCCCACCGTGGCCCAGGCGGCCCAGGTGATCCAGGGCCCGGACGGAGCCGGGCGGGAGAAGGTGGACCAGATGTCGGAGGACCAGCTGGATGCGCTGCTGGAGGAACTCCAGGGGTCCGCGCCGGGCGACCGGCCGGAGGGTAGCGGGAGCTAGAGGGGCGGCTTCCCCTCGCTGGGAAGCCATGCGACGATGCCGCGCCCGTGACCAAGCTCTCGATCATCCTTCGCCTGACGCTCCGCAACATCTTCGCCCGGAAGATCAACTTCCTGATCGGTGCCCTGGTGTTCGCGGGGACCCTGCTGCTGGTCGTGGGCGGCTCCATCGTCGCCAGTGTGGACGAGGGGATGCGCCGCAGCATCACCGGCAGCGTCTCCGGGGACCTCCAGGTCTTCTCCGCCCGATCCAGAGACGCGATCTCAATCTTCGGCGGAATCGGGGGCGAGCCGGACATGGTCTCGATCGAGGACTTCCCCCGGGTGAAGGCGGCCCTGCTCTCGCTGGAGAACGTCCAGGCGGTGGTTCCGATGGGGATCAACGGCTCGCTGTTCACCCCCGGAACGGCGCTGGATCTGGCCCTGGGCGGGGTCCGGGACCTGCTAAGGGAGCGCGCGGACGGGGCGCCCACGGCCGAGTGGACCCGAAGCTACGAGAAGGCCAAGCGGCGGGTGCGCTACATCGTGGGCAGGCTCGACGGGTACGCCGAGCGCAGCGCCAGCTACCTGAGCCCGGAGGTGCTGGCCGAGGACACCGCCAACCTCGAGCGGGCCGGCTCCGAGGCGTTCTGGGCGGAATTCCAGCGGGACCCGCTGGCGGCGCTCGATTTCTTGGAGAACCGGGTCGCCCCGCTGGTGGGAGACTCGCTGGTCGCGGACATCCGCTTCCTGGGGACCGACCTGGAGGCCTTCCAGGAGACCTTCGACCGGATGGAGCAGGTGAAGGGAGAGCCCATCCCCCCCGGGCGGCGCGGCTTCCTCTTCGCGGACTGGTACTACGAGGAGCGCATGAAGCTGCAGGTGGCGCGGCGCCTGGACAAGATCCAGCGGGCGCTGGCCAACGGAAGCATTCTTGCCGAAGACACGGAGTTGCAGGGCTTCGTGCAACAGAACCGCGATGAGGTCAGCGAGCTGCTGCTTCAGCTGGATCCGGAGAGCGCCCTCGAGATCGCCGCCGCGCTCCGGACCGCGCTGAACTCCGAGGAGCAGGAACTGCCGCGGCTGTTTGATGCGTTCCTGAGCACCACCGACGCGAACTTCGCGGAGCGCTACCGGCTCTTCTACGAGGTGGTGGCCCCCAGGGTCTCCCTCTACCGGGTCCGAATCGGGGACATGCTCAAAGTCACCGCGCACACGCGCACCGGGTACATCTCCAGCGCCTCGATGAAGGTCTACGGCACCTACCAGTTCAAGGGGCTTGAGGACTCGGAGCTGGCAGGCAGCCTCAACCTGGTGGACCTGGTCACCTTCGGCGAGCTCTACGGGTACGCCACCCCCGATCAGAAGGAGGAGCTTCAGGCGCTGCGGGCGAACTCCGGAGTCGAGTTCATCTCGCGGGAAGGCGCGGAGGACGCGCTCTTCGGGGGCCCGGCCGAGGGGCCGGTGGAGCACGAGTCGATGAGCTTCGTCCTGGATCTGGACGCCGAGGAGATCGCGCGGCGGCGGACGGCCGCGCTGACCCAGACAGTCACCCGCGACCAGCTGGAGCGCGGGGTGGTCCTGAGCGCGGCGGTAGTGCTGAAGGATGCGGACGAACTGCCCCAGACGCTCCAGGCCATCGCGACGCTGAATGATCGCGAGCGCCTGGGGATCCAGACCCTGGCCTGGCGCGAGGCAGCGGGGATGGTCGGGCACTTCACCTCGGTTGTGAAGGTCATCCTCTATTTCTGCGCGGCGATGGTATTGCTGGTCACGGCCATCGTGATCAGCAACGTGGTCACCATCGCCACCCTTCGTCGCATCCGCGAGTTCGGGACCCTTCGGGCCATTGGAGCCCACCGGCCGCTTGTCCTGACCATCGTGCTCACCGAGAGCATCGCGGTGGGAGTGGCCTTCGCCCTGCTGGGTGGCGCGGTAGGCGTGGGGATCCTGGTCTGGCTGGGTACCGTGGGGATCCCCGGCGGCGGCGATCTGTCGCTGTTCTTTGCCGGACCGCGGCTGTTCCCCACGGTGAGTTCGGGGGCCTTGCTGGTCGCCCTGGCCGTGACGGTGGTGGTCAGCGCGAGCTCCAGCCTGTTTCCTGCAGTGCTTGCCTCCAGGGTCACACCCCTGCGCGCGATGCAGACGGAGGACTGATGAGGATGCCACCCCTGTTCCGAATCGCCGCCGGCAACCTGCTTCGTCAGCGCCGGCGAACCCTGCTCCTTGGTGGAGCGATCGCGTGCGTCACCGCCCTGTTGGTGATGGTCCTTGGTCTGACCTCGGGCCTGCGGCGCACCGTGTTCGAGTCCGCTACCATCCTCACCTCGGGTCATGTGAACGTCGGCGGCTTCTTCAAGGTGAGCCCGGGGCACTCCACCGCCCTGATCACCGACTTCCCGAAGGTGGCCGAGTTCGTCCGCAGCGAGGTCCCGGAGCTCGACTACCTGACCTTCCGCGAGCGCGGGTGGGCACGGCTGGTCAGCGACACAGCCTCGATCCAGCTCACCATCGTCGGGGTGGACATCCGCCAGGAGCCGCGGCTGCGTGAGGTGCTGAAGGTGTACCAGGGCTCGGAGGAGGGCCTGGCCGAACGCCACGGGATGCTGCTCTTCCGGACCCAGGCCGAGAAGCTGGGAATCCAGGTGGGCGACAGGATCACCGTCTCGACCCTGACCGCTCGCGGAGTCAACAACACAATCGACACCCGGGTGGTAGCGCTGGCGGAGGACGTGGGGGCGGCGAGCGCGATGGGGGTGTTCCTCCCCAGCAGCAGCCTCCGGGAGCTGTACTCCTACGAGAAGAGCGCCACCGGGGTGATGCAGCTCTACCTGAAGGAATCCGGGGACGCCAAGGAGGTCCAGGGGCGCCTACGGAAGCGACTGGCCGCGGCCGGATACCAGATCCTCGCGGACGACCGGGAGGAGTACTACATCAAGGCGGAGCGGGTGAAGCGCGAGGCCTGGGTGGGCCAGAAGCTGGACGTGACCACCTGGGAGTACGAGATCTGGATCGTGGGCCAGCTCCTCTCCGCCATGGACGCCCTGGTGGCGGTCCTCACCTTCATCCTGCTGGCGATCATCTCCGTCGGGGTGATGAACAGCTTGTGGGTGGCGGTGCGCGAGCGGCAGCAGGAGATCGGCACGCTGCGAGCGATCGGGATGCATCGCCGGTGGGTGGTCGGGATGTTCGTGGTGGAGGCGACCCTGCTTGGGCTGGCCTCGACCTTCACCGGAGGGGCGCTGGGGTGGGCGGTGTGCGCGGGGCTGAATTCATTGAAGGTCCCCGTGCCTGACTCCGTCCGGCTCTTCGTGATGAGCGAGAGCTTCCAGTTTGCCGTCGAGTCGCAGCATGTGGCCTGGGGGATCGCGCTGATCGCCGGTTGTACCGTGGCCGTGTCTCTGCTCCCCTCCTTCCTCGCCGCGCGGCTAAAGCCGATCACGGCGATGCACTCAATCGGATGACAATGATGACGCTTTGGCCCAACTCTCCGCATCGTCGGCTCCTCGCCACGCTGATCGGGCTGCTCGCCCTCGGCGGGGTGCTGGCCCCGGCCGGGGCGCGCGCAGCCGAGGAGATCCCTCCTGCGAAGCTCCTCGAAATCGTGGACGCAAGGATGCACACCCCCGGCGACTTCAAGGGGCTGGTCTACCTGGACGAAAAGCAGCGCGACAAGCGGATCACCCGCCAGGTGGTGGTGCACCGCCGGCCCGCCGAGGACAAGTTCGTCCTGCTGGTCTCCCAGCCCAAGACCGAGGCCGGCAACGGCTACCTCCGGGTGGAGGCGAACTTGTTCCAGTACGACACCCGGCTGGGCAAGTGGGAGCGCCGGACCGAGCGGGATCAGCTGGCCGGAACCAACGCTCGACGCCGGGACTTCGACGAGGCGCGGTACTCGAAGGAGTACGACGCCAAGGACGAGGGGCAGGAGAAGCTGGGGAAGCTCAGCGTCCGCAAGCTCAGCCTGACCGCGAAGGAGGGGGTGGACGTTCCCTTCCCCAAGATGACCCTCTGGGTTGACGAGGAGAACAACGTCCGCAAGACCCAGGAGTACGCCCTCTCCGGCAAGCTGATGCGGACCTCGCTCATCCCCAACTACGGGAAGGTCGCGACGCCGGATGACCGGGCGGTGTGGTACCCGCGCGAGGTCCGCATCTTCGACGAGGTCGAGAAGGGCCGCACCACCGTGATGGTGTTCAAGGCGGTGGACCTGCGGCCGCTGGACGACAACACCTTCACCAAGGCGTGGCTCGAGAGCAAGAGCCGCTGAGGCCTGATCCCCCCTCCCCTCGGGCCCCCGCCCGCGACAAGCGTGGGGCGAACCGGGGGTGACCCATTGAACTGCGAGCGGCTTTCGAGCCCTAATCCTGTGTCCTGTCGGTTGTCCCCTCTCTCCTCACCGCCCGGCCTCGGCCGCTCGCGGCGATTTCCTGGATCGGATGAACATGACGAGTCCCGCAACGCGGTCCCTGCTGTCGAACCGCTTCCTCCTCGCCCCCCTCCTGGGGCTGATCGCCACCTTCGGTCTGTTGACGGGTCGCTCGGCCGCGGCTGCTGAGCCGGTCCCATCGCAGACCCTGCTCGAGCAGATTGACGCCCGGATGCACACCCCCGGGGACTTCAAGGCGATCGTGTATCTGGACGAGAAGCAGCGCGACAAGCGCGTCACCCGCCAGGTGGTGGTGCACCGGCGGGCACTGGAGGACAAGTTCCTGCTGCTGGTCACCCATCCCAAGACCGAGGCGGGGAACGGGTATCTCCGGGTGGACTCGAACCTGTTCCAGTACGACACCAAGCTGGGCAAGTGGGAGCGGCGGACCGAGCGGGATCAGCTGGCAGGCACCAATGCGCGGCGCCGGGACTTCGACGAGGCGCGATACTCGAAGGAGTACGACGCCAAGGACGAGGGGAAGGAGAAGCTGGGGAAGATGACTGTCCGCAAGCTCAGCCTCACCGCCAAGGAGGGGTTGGACCTGCCCTTCCCCAAGATGACGATCTGGGTCGACGGGGAGAACAACATCCGTAAGACCCAGGAGTACGCCCTCTCCGATAAGCTGATGCGCACCAGCCTGATCCCCAAGTACGGGAAGACCCGTGCGCCGGATGGGCAGGAGGTCTGGTACCCGCGCGAGATCCGCATCTTCGACGAGGTCGAGAAGGAGCGCTCGACAGTCATGCTCTTCAAGTCCACGGACCTGAAGAAGCTGGACGACAGCACCTTCACCAAGGCCTGGATGGAGGGGCAGACTCGCTGACCGTTCTCCCGGCCAGGCTGCTGCTCCATTGAGGCGGGGCGGCGCTCAGAGGTAGGCGCCCAGCTCGCCCATCAGCGACCGGAGGACCTCTTCGCGCCGGTAGAGGTGATAGAAGTGGCCGCCCTCGAAGACCCGTGGCCCGACGAACCGCGTGGTGTGCGCAGCCCAGCCCTCCAGGGCATCC
>JALYOC010000017.1 GCA_030857095.1 Myxococcota bacterium
CATTCCGCACCGCCGGGCGTCGCTTCCACGAAGCAATCCGTGTCGCGCTCGATGCTCCGCCCCGCCGCGCCCCGCAGACCACCGAACGCTGCCCACCGGCCCTCGGCGCGCGAAGAAGACCGACACCCTGAGCCGCGTCAGTCCGCTGAACCGCGCGGCGGCCTCCATCTGATCGTGCCCCCCGCGGCGGCTTGCGCAGGAAGAGCTCGCCGAAGGCCTGCCGAAGTTTCCCCCCTGGGACGCCGGGCGCAGCAGGTTGATCATATGAGCAAGATTCCGCGTCACGACGGCCGGCGGGCTGCGGAAAGTTGATCATTTGATCAACCTGCCGCCTCGGCCCCGAACTCCGAACAAGGGTTACGTCGCTCGGGCACCTGGGCGATCTGGAGCGCATGAAGGAGTTGGCTCGGTGCCGGCAGGGCCGGAGGGGGGGGACCTGGACGCTATCGAGACGTTCGCTGAGAAGGTCCAGCGGGACGTGGGGGCAGAGCCCCTGACTGCCGTGATTGCTGCCTTGCCGCCGGACTGCTCGTGGGGCTGGCCCCCTGGGGAGCGTTGGGGGGGGACGGTGAATAGATCATGATCTATTCGCCGTGAGCCCGGGCCCTCCTCACGCCAGACGCCCCTGGGTCCTCGAGCGATGGGTGGAATGGCCACGGCCGGCTCGCCCAACTTGATCGTGCACCCGCGCCCGGCCGGGAAATCGAGGGGGCCCGCCACTGGCATCTGGTTCTGGACTCGACTCGGGGGGCCATCAATAGTCGGAGCCGATGTTGCTCATGCCGCCCGCTCGAGTCTCGCGTCTGGTCTCCCCCCTCCGCGGCTGTCTGGTCGCGCTCTCCCTGATCGGCGCCAGCGCGAAGCCGGATGCGGGGTGGCCGTCGAGGGCGACACGCGACGCGGGGGCGCTGTCGGTCTCCGACGCGGGTCCGGGCTCCACCAATAGCGAAGCGGTCGGTCCGTCGGTTTCCGATGCCGGAGTGCCGGTCTCTCCCTCTCCGACCAGGACCGGTTCCAATTCTTCCGCGGCAGGCGCCGGGTCCAAATCCGTTGGGCCAACGACGTCGGGAGTTGGGGCGGGCGCTCCTTCTTCCGCGGCTGCGACCGCTCCTCCGGCTCCTCCGGCTGCTCCGGCTGCGACCGCTGCTCCGGGTCAGGCGAGCCCCTCCTTTGTGCCCCCACCCGTCCCTCCCTCCGATCTCCCCCGGCGGGAGAAGAACCGGCTGCTGCTTCTGGGCGAGTTCGGCTGGAACAGCCTCACCGGGGTGGGGTTCCTGACCGGCTACCACCTGCACCGTTACCTCACCGTGGAGGGAGGCGCCGGCTTCTCCCCGGTGAAGTGGAAGTTCGGCGTGCGGGCGCGGGCCAATCTGTTCACCGGGGAGTGGACGCCCTTTGTGGCTGGCGGGCTGGCCTATGGCCTGGGCGCTCCGGACACCGAGGCCCTGTGGCTGGGGGGAGGCGCGGCCTTCCGCTATCACCTCCTGGGGTCTCCCTACGCGCAGCTCTCCGCGGGAGTGGACTTCACCGGTGACGACGGGGTGGTCTTCCTGGCCAACCTCGGCTGGTCCTTCCTGCTGGCGGAGAACGTCCGGGTGACCCGCGGCACCCCCACCGAGCAGCAGCGTCGGTTAGTGGACCTGGCCTTCAAGAGCGGTCCTGCGCTTTCCATCGCCTTCGGCTACGCCTTCTGACAGATGCCCGTCCCCTACGAGCGACTCGACTATTTCCAGTACGCCGACCAGGTCCGATCCCTCCAGGACGTGGCCCAGGTCAGCGAGTACGGCGCGGTGCTGGAGAACGGCCGGCACTACCCGCTGTTCCGCCTGGACGTTCCCGGTGAACGGCTGCTGGTGATCACCAGCGGGTTCCACGGTGAGGAGCGGTCCGGTCCGCTCACCCTGGCCACCCGCTTCCGGGAGCTGGCCGCCGCGGCCCGCGCGGCCGGGGTGGCGCTGACCGTCTTCCCCTGCATCAACCCCTCCGGCTTCGAGGTGGGCAGCCGCTACAACGCCTCGGGCGAGAAGCCCAACAACGACTACCTGCGCTACGAGGTCACCCCCGGACAGTGGAAGGGCGAGCTGACCACCGGGGAGGCCTTCCTGCGCTGGAAGCTGTTCGAGGGCGGCCCCAAGGAGACCCAGGCGCTGCGCGTTCAGCTGGAGGCCTTGCCCACCCCGGTGGGGATGCTGGACCTGCACCAGGACAACTACACCCCCGGGCCCTGGGTGTACGCGTACACCTTCGGGGAGAAGGCGCCCTACCTGGCGCTGCTGGAGGCCTCCCGGCGCTACGCGCAGATCGGCGGCAACCTGCCGGTGGACGAGCTGCGCGACGTGGGACCGGACGGGCTGATCGAGTTCAACGACGGAAGCATCACCGACTACTTCCTCCGTCGCGGGACCCGGTATGTGGCCACCCTGGAGACCACCACCGAGACCCCGCTGGCGGACACCCAGGAGGTCGATCTGATCTGGGCGCACGGGTTCATCCAGCTGGTCGGCAAGCACCGCTGACGCGGCGTAGACTGCGCGGGTGCCGACCCGCCCCTGGCTGTTGATCTCCGGTCTGCTGCTCGCTGTGTCCTCCTCCGCGCTGGCCCAGGAGGACGTCCCGCCCTGGGCGGAGGACTGGCGCTACATCTGGCGGGACGCGCAGGCCCACGGCTCGGTGCGGCTGACCGGAGAGCTGACCCACCCGTTGGTGAAGCTGGGGGACACCCAGCTGTTCGCGGTGCTGGAGATCCGCTCGCTCAACTTCCCCCAGGAGCGCCGCCAGCCGCTGAACGCCGCGCTGATCCTGGATCGGTCCGCCTCGATGAAGGGGGGCCGGCTCAACGTGCTCAAGAAGGCGGCCATCGATCTGGTCTCGGTGCTGGGCCCCCGGGACCGGCTGGCGATCGTGCTCGTCTCCGACCAGACCGAGGTGGCGCCCAGTGTCCTCTGCACCCCGGAGAACAAGGAGAAGCTGATCGCGTTCATCCGCGCCACCACTGGCCGGGGAGGCAGCGATCTCTCCGTCGGGCTGGCGGACGCCTACGAGCAGGTGGTCCAGCACCAGAGCGACTTCGTCTACCACCGGGTGCTGCTGATCTCCGATGGCCGCCCCAACAAGGGGATGGCCGATCCCCACGGGCTGGCGGACATCGCCGGACGGGTGAGGGAGTCGGAGAACATCCACACCAGCACCCTGACCATCGGGCGGGACTCGGACGTGGCCCTGATGCGGGGGATCGCCACCCAGGGCTGGGGGTTCACCGGCAACCTGGAGGACGCCTCCCACCTGTTCCGCGTCGGCCGGCGGCTGACCACCGATGTGATGCGCAAGGCGGCGGACCGGGTGGAGCTGACGGTGCGGCTAGCGGAGGGGGTGAGCCTGGTGGACGTGTTGGAGCACGCCGCCGAGGTGGACGGGCGCACCCTCACCATTCCGCTCCACGAGCTGGGCCACAACGAGCGGCTGCGGGTGGTGTTGCGCCTCTCGGTGCTGACCTCCTCCGCGGCCGGCACCGCGGCGCCGATCCTGGCGGCCACCTTGCGCTACCACGACGGGCTGGTGGACCGGGATCGGGAGGCGGCGCTGTCGCTGGGATCCACCGTCAGCCTGGACGAGGCCCGGGTGACCGACGCCATCTTGAGCCGCGCCTTGCTGACCGCGGCGAGGTCGGTGGCGGCCCGGGCGGTGGCCCGGGCCCAGGACCGGTTCGACGAGGGAGAGAACGACGAGGCCCGCGCCGCGCTGGGCAGCGCCCGGCGCTTCCTCCAGGAGACCTCCGAGGTCTCGGGGATCATCACCATCGACGAGCAGGAGACGATCCGCCAGCTGGAGGAGCGGCTGTTCCCCGCCAGGCGTCCGCCCCCGGCAACGCCCAAGACGAAGAAGCGGCGCCGCGGATAGACCGGGGCGCCGCGGGTTGGAACTTCGGTGAGGCCGGTCGACTAGAAGTCGAAGCCAACGCCCGCGCGCAGGCCGCGGTTGCCCGCCTCGGCGCGCAGCACCAGCGAGTCGCTGATGTTGTAGACGATGCCCGGCCCGACGTTGAACAGCGGCCCGATGATCACCCCACCCGGCGCCAGGCCGATGTCCACGCCGATCGCCACCTTGGCGTAGAGGGCCAGGTTGGGGAGGACGTGGAAGGTCCACCGGGCCTCCGCGGGGATGTCGATGGTGGAGTAGCCGTAGTACCAGGAGCCAAAATAGAAATCGCCGCCGAACTCCAGCTCCACCGAGTCGTTGAGCTCAGGGAGGAAGCCGTCCGCCATCAGCGGCAGGGTGTAGCGGCCGCCAACTCCAAAGCCGTACCACCAGCCGAGGTTGGCCCACAGCGACAGCTGGCTCTTCCGGGTGTGGGGGGTGGCATCGAACAGCCCGCCCGGGGCACGCATCCCACTGTCGACCGGCGCGGAGCTGCTCTCCTGCGCGAACGCGGTGGTGGAGACGGCGCAGGCCAGCGCGACTGCCATCAGTGAACGACGAATCTTCAAGGTAACCCTCCGTTGGAGTGAAGCGGCCGGACTATGTACGCGAACCGTCGTGATCCTCAACGGACAACGGTTGACTAGTTCCCGCGAAATCAAATGCCTCCACGAACTTCAGCTCCCAAGGGACGGTTTCTCCACTTCGGGCCGTTCCAGCCACCGCACGGACTCCCGGCACGCCGGGTGATCGCCTACCTGCCAGCGGGCGCCTCCGAGCTCTCCCGCCGCCCGGCGCTGTACATGTTCGACGGGCAGAACATCTTCGGGGACGAAGGGACCTTCGCCGGGGGCTGGCACCTGGACCAGGCGGTGGACCGGATGTCCCCGCGCACGAACCACGTGCCTTTGGTGATCGGGATCGAGCACGGCCACCGACACCGGATCGAGGAGCTGTCTCCCTGGCCGATCAAGGATCACCGCGGGCTGGCCCAGGACTTCGTCGATTGGGTGGTGGAGACGATCGTTCCCCAGATGCAGCGGGAGCTTCCCCTGCTGCGGGGACCGGTGGGCGCGGCGATCGGCGGCTCGTCGATGGGCGGGCTGGGCGCGCTGTATGCCCACTACCGGCACCCGCAGACCTTCGGGGGGGCGATCTGCATGTCGTCCGCCTTCTGGGTCGGCGGCCGCCAGCTGTTCGACTTGCTGGCCCACGCCCCCCGTCCCCCCATCTCCCGGGTGTATGTGGACTGCGGCAAGAAGGAGGGGATGCTGGGCATCTCCGAGCGGGTGGTGCGCGAGCTGGGCAAGAAGGACTACGCGCCTGGCCAGCTCAAGTGGCGCGCCGATCCCCGCGGCACCCACAACGAACGCCACTGGGCCCGTCGCTCCCTCTCGGCGCTGCGGTTCATGTTCCGCCGCTGACGGCTGGCCGGAGCCCACAGGGGTCCCCCCGGTCACAGCTGAGGTTCATGTTCCGCCGCTGACGGCCCGCCGGAGCCGGTCACACCGCGCAGGGTCGGGGCTCTGCCGATCCCGCTGCTTTGACATCGGGAGATCCTCCGAATTACCGTCGTTTACGAGCACCATGAGCCACCAGCCACCGACGTTGACGCTGACCGAAGGGACGCGTCCGGGTTCCGGTTCGCCGCTGGTCCGCGGCGCGACCCTGGGCCGGTACGTGGTCCTGGACCTGTTGGGATGCGGCGGGATGGGCGTGGTGTACGCCGCCTACGACTTCGGGTTGGACCGCCGGATCTGTCTGAAGCTGGTCCGCCACGCCGGCGGAGAGCGCAGCGCCGAGCGCCAGGAGCGGCTGCTGCGGGAGGCCCGCGCCGCGGCCCGGGTGAGCCATCCCCACGTGGTGACCGTGCATGACGTGGGCACCTGGGAGGAGCACGTCTTCGTGGCGATGGAGCTGGTGGAGGGCGGCACCCTGCGCCGGTGGCTGCGCTCGGCCCAGCGCTCCCGGGCGGAGATCCTGGACGCCTTCGTCCAGGCCGGCCGCGGGCTGGCCGCCGCCCACGCCGCCGGGCTGGTGCACCGGGACTTCAAGCCGGACAACGTGCTGGTGGGCGACGATGGCCGGGTCCGGGTCACCGACTTCGGGCTGGCCCGGGACGCGGAGGCCCCCTCGCCGCTGGACGCCGGCCACACCTCCGGAACCCCGGCCTACATGGCTCCAGAGCAACACCGCGGTGAGCCGGCCAGCGCCGCCAGCGATCAGTTCAGCTTCGCCCTGGCGCTGTACGAGGCGCTGTACCACTGCTCGCCCTATGCGGCCTCCAACCCGGAGGAGCTGCGGGCCTTCAAGTCCCTGGGCCGCTTTGCCCCCCAGCCAGCTCGCAGCAAGGTCCCCGGCTGGCTGCGCGCCGCCCTGCTCCGGGCGCTGTCCGCCGAGCGCCCGGCGCGGCATCCGTCGATGCAGGCGCTGCTGGGCGCGCTCCAGGCGCCCCCCCGGAGC